>JBCCEZ010000072.1:0-21051 GCA_039030015.1 Gemmatimonadota bacterium
GGCGGTAGAACGCCGAGAGTTCTTCGGGACCCGGGCTGCCCTCCCACGGGGCCCACACACGCATGGTGAGGAGGCCTTCGGCCTCGAGTCCCGTCTCCTCGCCGAGTAGGGTCGTGAGAGATCGAAGCATCAGGCCCGACGCCGTCGCGACGACCACCGCGAGTGCGATTTGGCCGGTTACGAGCCCTCGAATGAGCCGACTCCCACGCGCCCCCGACGAACTCCGGGCGCGACCCATGGCCGCTGCGGCGTCCACGCCCGAGCCGCGGGCAGCCGGCACCACCCCCGCCAAGAGACTCGCCAATCCCGTGAGGCCGAGGGCGAACGATAGAACCACACCGTTCACGCTCGCTTCGGAGAGCCTGGCCAACTCTTTGGGTGCGAGGGCCACGAGGCCTTCGAGCACGACGAACGACAACCCGGTGCCGAGGAGTCCGGCACCCAACGCCAAGAGCAGACTCTCGGCCAGGAGTAGCCCCACGATCTGCCCTCGGCCCGCTCCGAGCGCTGAACGTACAGCGAGTTCCTCACTCCGGGCCTCACCGCGCGCCAGAAGCAGATTCGACACGTTCGCGCACGCGACCAGCAGGACGAGGATCACGGCTCCGAGTCCCAGCCAGAGCGGGGCCACCAGATCTCCCGCGACGTACCGACCCAGCGGCTGGACCGTGGCCGCGGTGGCCTCATCCGTCCCGAGAAGATCAGGGATTTCCCGTTGGATCGAGTGCGCGGCCGATCCGAGCTGCGCCTGGGCTTGCTCGAGTGTCACCCCCGGGGCGAGGCGGCCGTAGTGCTCCCCGATGAACCAGGTGTCGTCCCCGTCGATCGCCAGCGAGGGGGTCGCCTCAAGCGGGAGCCAGACCTCTGGGGCGCCCGTCACCGGGCGGAAGTCCTGCGGCATGACCCCGATGACCGTGTGGCGGTCGTGGCCCGGGCCCGAGAGTCCCACGGTTCGTCCGAGCACCGCTGGATCGCCACCGAAGTCGCGCATCCACATCGCGTGGGAGAGGACGGCGACGTCGCCCTGCCCGGGGATGGTCTCGTCGGGTCGGAAGGTCCGACCCAGCGCAGCCGGCACGCCCAGGACGTCGAAGTAGTCCTTCGTCACCAGGGCACCGTCCAACTCACTCGCGACGTCACCCTCCCGGATGAAGAACGTCCAGTGGGCGATCCCACCGACCGCTTCGAGCCCCTCGGTCCGCGCCGCCGTCTCCCGAATCATCGCGGCGTTGAAGTTGCGCTCGGGCCAGACGGCGACGAGCCGGTCGGGGGCGGCATAGGGCAACGGCGCGAGGAGAACGCCATAGACCAGGGAGAAGGTGGCGACCGTAGCGGCGATCCCCAGAGTGAGCGTCCCTACAGCGGTGGCCGTGAACAGCGGCGAGCTTCGCAGGCTCGCCCAAGCGCGGCCGACGTTCCCCCCGGCGGCCAACCATCCAATCGTCGTGGCTTCGATCTCTCGTCCCATTCCTGTCCCCCCTCCCCCCTGTATCCGCTCCAGTCCCACCAGCACCACCACGTCCCACGTCGCCCGAAGCCACACCCCGGCGCGCCGCCATCGAGCGTCCGTCTGAGAGAGTCGGTAGGCGAGGACGTCCTCCATGCCGAGGAGCCACCTCTGGCGGAACGGCCGCGGCGGCAGACGCCCGAAACGCTCGTAGAAGAGCCGAGCAGCTTCGCGGTCGCGCTCTCGTCCAGGCGAAGGTTCATGCATCGGACAAGAGCCCCTCGGCGGCGGCCTCGGCGACCAGTCCCTGCAAGCGCTCGGCCTCCAACGACAGAACTCGAGCACCGAGGGGGGTGATCACCATGTACCCGCGTCGCGGGTCTCCTCCGGGCGGCGTCTCCGCCTCCGCGATCAAGCCGCGGCTCGAAAGGTCGCGCACGCGACGATACAGATTCGCCGGGTACAGCGTGACCCTGCTCCGTTCGCGCGCTTCGATCTCCGCGACGATGCGGCTTCCCCAGCTCGTCCCCTGTCGGAGGACGAGGAGGATCCGGAACTCGAGAGGATGTAGCGGAAGGAATCCCGCGGCGTCAGGTGTGGGCATGGGCAGCGTGTCGCACTGACAGTGTCACATTAACAGTATCAAGGTGACAGTCGCCCGGCAATACACCCTAAAGTGCCCCCGCCAGGACTCGAACCTGGGGCCTGCTGCTTAGGAGGCAGCCGCTCTATCCACCTGAGCTACGGAGGCAATACGCGACGCAATCGCGCGCAAAAGCTCGCCACGCCCCCCGGACCGAGCAACGGCTGACGGCCGCAGTCAGCCGTCCGTCGGGAGCGGCTCCTCGATGATGGGCGGAGGAGGATCCTCGACCCGTCGGCCGACCAGGTACCCGATGCAGTACGCCCGGAGGGTGGCCGCGAAGCGGGGCATGTCCGTGCGAACTCTGAGCGCGCCCTCCCCTTTCTGATGGAGGGCCGCCGAGAGCTTGTCGACCGTCTCGATCACCTCCATCAGGTGGGGGTCACCACCCGACATCAGCTCGGCAGGCTCCAGATGGGGGTCGAGGTCCATGCCCACGACCACGCCCTCCTCCGTCGGGTCGATCGCAGCCTCGCTTTGGAACTCTTCGGCGAGTTCGATGTGGCGCTCCGGAATCGGTTCGTCCGGAGAGATGAACGCTCCACCCAGGCCTTCGCTGGCCACGATCCGCTCCGGCATCGGCGCGTCGGGCGAGATGTACGCGTCCCGTTCGCCGTCCGCGGGTCGCGGGTGTGTCGCGTGCTTCCGGCTGCCCGGCGGAAAGGCTGGCGGGGGTAGACGATGGTCGTTCGCGCGCTCGCTCATCCCGACCTCCTGAGAGTGCGTCACCTCCATTCGGAGGAACGAGCCCAATATAGGAATCGCCAAACGGCGATTCCAAAGGGTTTTCGCAGGGCTCGGCTCTAGTGGAGGAGCAGCCGGACGGCCGCGAATCCGAGCACGAGCAGGACCGTGAACGCGATCGCGAGCGTGTTGAAGTGCCGATCGATGAACGTCTGAATCGATGGGCCGAAGGCGTACACGAGGCCGGCCACGACGAAGAACCGAAGGCCGCGGCTGAGAACCGAACCGAGGACGAAGATCGGGAAGTTGAAGCCGAACACACCCGACGACAGCGTGAACACCTTGTACGGGACCGGGGTGAGGCCCGCCGCGAACACGAAGAGGAAGCCGTACTCGTCGAACAACCGCTCAACACCAGCGAACGCCTCTTCCGTCACGCCAGGTACGTACGCGAAGAACCACTCACCCACGGCGCTCCACGCCCCCGCCCCGATCGCGTACCCGATCACGCCCCCGAGGACCGAGGCGACTGTGCAGATCGCGGCGAACCGAAGGGCACTCTTCGGTTTCCCGAGGCTCAGGGCCAGGAGCAGCGGGTCGGGCGGGATCGGGAAGAACGACGACTCAGCGGCTGAGATGCCGAAGAGTGCCGCCGGACCGTACTTCGTGTCCGCCCATTTCAGGACCCAATCGTAGAGTCTGCGGACGGGGTTCTTCGATGCGGGGCCCTCGGAAGCCTCCGCGGCATCCGACGTCGCGTGCGCGTCACTCATCCGTGTTCTTCGCTCCATGCGAATCGACCGAGCAGCGGCACAAACGTAACCTCACCACCCACGACATCATCATGAATTTCCTCTCCCTCGCGCCGGACCAACACGAGCTCCTGGCGTTCCCGCCCACCCACCGGGATCAGCATCCGACCCCCATCCGCCAGTTGATCCACGAGAGCTGATGGGATGGACGGCGACGCCGCGGACACGACAACGACATCGAAGGGCGCGTACTTCCGCCACCCGATCGTTCCGTCGCCGACCAGGAGGGCCGTGTTGTGGACGGAGAGGTCGTCGAGAGCTCGACGCGCCCTCTTGGAGAGCTCCCGGACCCTCTCCACCGAGTAGACCCGGTCCGCCATGAGACAAAGGAGCGCCGTAAGGAAGCCGCATCCGGTGCCGATCTCCAGCACCTTGTCGTCCGGCCCCGGGCGCAGGATGGACAGGTAGTGAGCCTGAAGGGACGGTTGGGAAGCGGTCTGTCCGAAGCCGATCGGGATCGGCGCGTCTTCGTACGCTCGCGGCCACACGCCTTCGGGAAGGAAGACGTGCCGTGGGACCCGGTCGAAGAGTTGCAGGATCTCGAGGTCCTCGACCCCCCGCGCGCGGATCTCCTCGATCAGGCGGCGTCGATACCCAACGAACCGCGGGTCGTCTACAGCTCCAGATCCCACGCGCGAATATCCTCGAGGAGTCCGTGATTCGTGAGGTCGAGATGCAACGGCGTCACCGAGACGTATCCGTCCGCAACCGCTTGGAAGTCCGAGTCCGCCGGACCTCGCCACTCGACCACACCCCCACCGATCCAGAAGTACTCCTTCCCCGACGGATCGTTGGCGCGGGTGATCGAGTCCGCATACCGGCGGCGACCCAACTTCGTGACTCGAATGCCCCGCACCTCCGAGGGGTCGATGGCGGGCAGGTTGACGTTGAACAGAGTGTCCTCGGGAAAATCGCCTTGGCTGAGGATCGATCGAAGCACGCTGGCGACGAGGTCCTGGCACCCTTCCAGCTCTTCCGGGAACGCTCCGCAGTACGAGAAGGCCACGGCAGGAACACCGAGGACCGTGGCCTCCATCGCCGCGGCGACGGTCCCCGAGTACAGAACGTCCTCACCCATGTTCGACCCGTGGTTCACCCCGGATACACACACGTCGGGGCGCTCGTCTAGCAGTTCGCCCATCGCAAGGATCACGCAGTCTGTAGGCGTCCCGTCGACGATCCACGTCCCGTCGCGGGCACGCCGAGCCCGGAGTGGGTAGTGCAAGGTCAGTGAGCTACTCGAGGCGCTCTGCTCTCGGTCGGGAGCCACGGTGGTCACCGTGCCGAGGCGGCTCGCGGCTTGAGACAAGACGCCGATTCCCGTGGAGAGGTACCCGTCGTCGTTGGTGCAGAGGATGTTCAGGACGGCGCTCCGGGCGGCGGAGTGAGGAGGTCGCGCAGCGCCTCCAACTCCTGCTTGATGCCGGCGAGAAACTCGGGGGCGACAACGCCCTGGCCCTCGGCTCTCAACTCACCGTCCCTCCGCATCTCCACCAGCTTCTGGTTGGCCCCCTCGATCGTGTACTTCTCGTCGTACAGGAGGTGCTTCACCAGAAGGACCACCTCTACGTCCCTGCTCCGGTACACGCGGTTCCCCGCGCGATTCTTGGTCGGGTTCAGGACGTCGAATTGGGTCTCCCAATACCGGAGCACGTGGGGCTTCAGGCCCGACAGGTCGCACACTTCGCCGATCGAGTAGTAGACCTTCTTGGCGACTTGCTGGTTTTGATCCATGTCCCCTCCGCTCAAGACCAGGATTCCGGCTTCGGATCCCGGAGCATCAACTCGCGTACCGCGTCCTCGGGACTCCGGCCCTCGTTGAGAATCGCATACACCTGTCCGGCGATCGGCATCTCGACGTCGTATCGCATCGCCAAGTCGTACACACTCGACGCCGTCTTGACCCCCTCAGCGACCGCCGACATGTCCGAGAGGATGGCATCCAAGCTCTCACCCCGGCCCAACCGAGCGCCGACGGTACGATTTCGGCTGAGTGATCCGGTGCAGGTCAGGACGAGATCTCCCATGCCAGCCAGTCCGTAGAAAGTAGCCTGGTGGGCACCCATCGCGACCCCGAGTCGGGTCATCTCCGCCAGTCCGCGCGTGATCAGGGCCGCGGTCGTGTTGTGCGCGTAGCCAAGCCCCGAGGTGACCCCGGCCGCCAGTGCGATGACGTTCTTTAGTGCGCCGCCCAATTCTACACCCACGACATCGGTGTTGGTGTAGACCCGGAACCATGGAGTTTGAAACGCCTCCTGGGCCCGGCGAGCGAGTGACTCGGTCCGACCGGCGACGACCACGGCCGTCGGCGCACGGCCCACCACTTCACGGGCGAAGGATGGGCCGGAGAGTACGACGAATCGTTCGGCGACGCCCTCTCCGAGGACCTCCGAAGCCACCTCATCCATGCGCTTCAGCGAGCCGAGTTCGATGCCCTTCGAAGCGCTCACGATGAGGGTGTCCTCCGACAAGCTGGGGGCCGCGCTCGACAACACTCCTCGGACGAACTGCGACGGTGATGCGGACACGACCAACTCGGCGTCCCCCACCACCTCGTCGATGTCGGGATGGGCCTCGATTCCGTCGGGGAGATCGGCTCCCTCGAGGTACGGATTCCGTCGATCCTCGTTGATCTGACGAGCGACATCCTGCTCGAACGACCAGATCCGGACCTCATGGCCCGCCTCCGCTAAAACCGTGGCCAAGGCCGTGCCCCAAGCTCCGGCCCCGAGCACCCCGGTCCTCACGACTCCTCCTCGGCTTCTGCTCGGCCCCGGCGACCGAACCGGTTCTCCGTTCCGTTCCGGAGGCGCTCGATGTTGGCCCGATGCTTCCAGACAATGAAGGCCGCGAGGGGGATCGTCCCGTAGACGAGGGCCATCCCGCCTTCGTGGGGTGTGACGGCGATGAGGGCCGGGAGTGCGGCGGCGGCCGCAATCGACCCCAGCGACACGTACCCGGTGCCGAAGGTGAGGGCGAGCCACAGCGCCAACCCGATACCCGAGGCGACGGGAGCCAAGGCCAGGAAGACACCGAGCCCGGTCGCCATCCCCTTTCCCCCCTTGAAACCGACCCAGGGCGAGAACATGTGCCCGAGGATGGATGCAACGCCGTACGCGAGCGACCAAGGAAACGAGACGCCCGCCCACCCGGCAAAGAGCGCCGCGGGGACGAATCCTTTGGCAATGTCGACGAGGACGACGGGGAGAGCCGACCGCCACCCCAGCACTCGGAACGCGTTGGTGGCGCCCAAGTTGCCCGACCCGTGCTCACGTAGATCCAAACCGTGCACCGCGCGCCCGACCCAATAGCTGGTCGGGGTCGCGCCCAGCAGGTAGGCGAGCCCGAGATAGGCGTAGATCAAGGCTTAGTCGTCTTCCTTACCGCTGCGCATCCGGAGTCGGATGGGCGTTCCCATGAAGGTCCACGCGTCCCGAAAGCCGTTGTGGAGGTAGCGAATGTAGTGCGCGGGGAGCGCCTTCGGGAAGTTGGAGAAGATGGCGAAGGTAGGCGGCCGAACGGACGCTTGCGTCGCGTACTTGATCTTCACCCGCCGGCCCCGGTGGTGCGGCGGCGGGGTGCGCCGCACCAAGGTCTCCAGAACCTCGTTGACCTCGTGAGTATCGATCCGTCGTCCGCGTTCTTCGGCGACCTCGAGGATGAGCTCGAGGCATTTGCGTACTCGTTGGCCGGTGAGCGCCGACGTGAAGAGCATCGGGACCCACTGCAAGAAGGGGATCCGCTCCCGAACCCGCTTCTGCCAGTCGGGCGCCGTCATCGTCTCCTTCTCTACCAGGTCCCACTTGTTGGCGAGGAGCACGACCCCTCGGCCGGCCTCCCACGCCGCCTCCGCGATCTTGATGTCCTGGGCGTGCAGGTCGTCCTCGCTCGCGTCGACCAGCACCACACACACGTCCGAGCTGGTCACGACCCGATCCGTCCGGAGGGCGCTGTAGTACTCCAAGCTGTCCTTGACCTTGGACTGACGCCGAAGGCCCGCCGTGTCGACAAAAACGAGGGTCTTCCCGTGGTACTTGAACGTCGTGTCGACCGGGTCACGCGTGGTGCCGGCCACGTCGGACACGACCGAACGATCCTCTCCGGTGAGTCGGTTGATGAAGCTCGACTTCCCTACGTTCGGCTTCCCGACGATCGCCACGCGGATCACGTCGTCGTCCGGTTCGAACTCCGCCGCGGCGGGAAAATGTTCGAGAATCCGATCGAGAAGATCGCCCGAACCCTTTCCGGACAAGGCGCTTACGGGAACGGGTTCGTCCATGCCAAGGGACCAGAAGTCGAGGTAGCCGGGATCATTGGGCAAGTTGTCGACCTTGTTGACGACCAGGATGACCGGCGTCGACGTCTTCCGCAGCACTTCGGCAAGGCGCTCATCCAGCGGTTGCACCCCGGCTTTCCCGTCGACGAGAAAGAGGATGACGTCGGCTTCGTGAACGGCGTGCATCGCCTGCTCACGAATCGCCACATCCATCCCCTCATCGCTCCCCTCGATGACCCCTCCGGTGTCGACAATGAAGAAGTCTCGACCGGCCCAATCTGCGCGAGCGAAGTTGCGGTCGCGTGTGACCCCGGGCTGGTCATCGACGATCGCAACGCGCTTTCCGATGATCCGATTGAAGAAGGTCGACTTCCCCACGTTCGGTCGCCCGACGACGGCGACCACGGGTACGTGTGAACTCATGGCGTGGCGAGCGCTTCGGTGATCTCGTAGCCGGTTCGGACTTCAGCCGTGCCGACACGGTCCTGGAACGACGTCAGCGGCACGTTGTCGATGAAGATCTCGTCCGCATTCAGCGCTTCGGCTGGCAACACGACCAGATCCCCCGGTTCGCTCACTCCCAAGGCGTGGAGGATGTCCTCTCCACCCAACAAGCCGGCGATCGACACGGATTCGCCGAAATACCGGTTCCCCACCTCGACGACGTCCACCGCGGCCCGCGTGGCGCGTGCCAACCGTGACGCTCGGTCGCGAATGAAGGGCGCCATCGACCGGCCGGTCACCAGTCGGATCCGCCGCCCTTCCCGGCTCGGGAGTGCGTCGACACCGGCGTCGAACGCATCCACGAAACGGCGCACCGCGCCGACTCCGTTCTCGTACAGCGCCCCATCGTCGTAGTACGCTTCCGCCGGCAATTCCCGTCCCGCGATCAAGTACATCTCGTCGGCGGCATAGCACCAGCCGAAGTTCCGTTCCCGCATCGCCCGTTCACGCGCGCTGTCGACCTGGTCGATCGCCGCAGATGCCTCATCCGGGCGCAACACGCGCACCGGACGATCGAGGTTGTATCGAGTCAGCCCGACCGGCACGACGGAGAGGGACTGAATCGGGACGCCCAGGGCCCAGAGGTCGTCGATCGTTCGTTCGAGGTGTGCCCCGTCGTTCCATTCCGGGCACAGCACCGCCTGCGTGTGGACCTCCAACCCCCCGTCGATGAGGGTGCGCAGTTGATCCATGATCAGCCCAGCTCGCCGATTCACAAGCAAGCGTTCGCGGACCTCCGGTTCCGTAGCGTGCACACTCACGTACAGAGGAGAGATCCGCTGGTCCACGAGCCGTTGCAGACCCTTAGGCCCCAGGTTCGTGAGCGTGACGTAGCTGCCGTACGTGAAGGACAAGCGGAAGTCGTCGTCGCGAAGCCACAGGGTTTGCCGAGCGCCCTCGGGGTTCCCGTCGATGAAGCAGAAGACGCACTTGTTGGCGCATTCGCGGATCGTGTCGGGAGCTGGGACGATCCCGATCGGGTCACCTGCCTCACGTTCGATCTCGTACACGACGGCGTCACCGTCCGGCGTGATCGTCTCGAGCTCCAGCTCCGTGTCCGAGAGCATGAAGGTCAGATCGATCCCGTCGCGTACGCGTTCGCCGTTGATGCGGACGATACGCGAGCCGATCTCCAGACTCAGCTCGTCCGCGATACTCCCGGCTTCGATTTCGGCGATTCGGACCACGAACTCAGGGGCAATACGCCCGGAAAAGGGTGTTTCCTCCAGCCGTTCAAGCTAACACCGCCTTGACCGGTGAGACGACCAGACGCCAGCTTCGGGGGGAGTTGCAGGGAGCGCACTAGGGGAGGTCGGATGGTCGATTCACCGCCTCCGGGCGCGTCGTGAAGAGGAGGGGTGGCATGGGACGATGGGGCGTCGCGGCGTGGGCCGCGCTCGCGTGCGTGGCGCTATCAGGGTGCGAGCAGGTCGAACTGACGCAAGACCGCTTCCGCGACCTGACTCCGTACGAGGCCTACCAGGAGTCGTTGACCGAGGCGGGTCTCGGAGACACGGCGCTCGGGCGAGACTGGCTCACCGCGGGTCGAAACGCCCTCGACGAGGCCGTGCACGTCTCGCTCCCCTTCGAGGAACGCGGCTTCATCACTGTCGAGGACCCCGGGGCTCAGGCGTACCGAATCACGATTGCGCGCGGCCAGAAGCTCACGGTATCCGTCAGCATGACGAGTGAGGAGGAGTCGCGGCTCTTCATCGACCTCTTCCGCATCCCTTCCGACGAGTCGGATCGACTGCGCCCTGTCGTCTCCCTGGATTCGCTCCCCGGCGACTTCGTGCACGAGCCCTGGCGGGGCGGCGACTACCTACTGCGCCTTCAACCGGAGCTTCTTCGGGGAGGCCAGTACCACGTCTCCCTTCGCCTCGACGCGCAGCTCGCATTCCCCGTCGAAGGCCACGGGATGCGTTCGATCCTCAGTCTCTTCGGCGTGGCGCGCGACGGCGGACGCAGAAGCCATGCGGGCGTCGACATCTTCGCACCGCGGGGAACGCCGGTACTCGCTACTTCGGCCGGTACCATCAATCGAGTCGACGTCACCGGGCTCGGCGGTAAGGTCGTGTGGCTCCGCGATCCGGTCCGCAACGCGAACATCTACTTCGCCCACCTCGACAGTCAGTACGTGTCCAACGGCGACCGCGTCGAGGCCGGCGACACCGTCGGCTTCATCGGGAACACTGGGAACGCGATCACGACACCGCCCCACCTCCACTTCGGCGTGTACCGCCGAGGAGAGGGCGCGGTCGATCCCTACCCCTTCCTCCAGCAGCCGTCGGGAACCCTCGCCGAGCTCACGGCCGATGTCGACGACCTCGGCGAGTGGGTGCGCGTTCAGACGGACGGAATCCGAATGCGCGACGCCCCAAGCGGGAACGGCACGGTGCTCCGAGAGCTCGGTGAGCATACGCCGGCCCGGGTCCTCGGTGCATCCGGAGCGTACTACCGCGTGCGCCTCCCCGACGGCGCTGCAGGGTACGTGGCCGCCCGGCTCACCGAGTCTATGTCCGAGCCGGTGGCTGCCCAGCGGGTTGCGACACCTGGTCCACTGCGGACCGCTCCCACACCGGGCGCACCGGAAGTAGCGCGGGTCGCCTCGGGCACGGACGTGCCGGTGTTGGGTCGATTTGGAACGTTCTTGCTGATCGAAGCGCCCGATGGCGCTCGTGGGTGGATCGCGGAGGCTGTCGCACAGCAGGACTGAGTCCAGGGGGCCGCAGTCAGCCGCCGACGACGACCGCCACGATCTCGACGGACAGGCCCAGTGCCTCCAGCTCGTTCGCTCCCCACTGACGGACGTTCCCGGCCCTGTCATCGACCCGAACGGCCGCGAGCGTCCACGTCCCGACGCCTACGTTCGCAGGGATCTGAAGGAAGCCCGCGAACGCCCTCCGCGTGACCCCCGGCTGATTGGGCACGGACGCGCTGTCCGCCGGTAGCGGATCCAACCCGACGATCCCCGTGATTCCAGCGCCGAGGGGACCGTTGAAGGTGGCCAGCGCGCCTCGAGCACCCGACTCCGCGTCGTCGAACTCGGCCCGAATCCGGATCGCTCCTGGACGCTGAAAGACGTTGACGCGTGAACGGTCGGGGAAGATGTCCGCGAGCGACGGCGCCACCGTGTCCGGGTCGATCAAGAGCGTAGCGACCCCCGAGGCTCCGGGTACGGACGCGGCGATCGACGTGAGTCCAGCGGACACGGCCGTCACCGTTCCCGACGGATCGACCGATGCGACGCTCCCGTCCCCGACAGACCAGGCTGCGGTCAGCGGCTCTCGGCTGCCGTCCTCCCACACGCCGAACGCCCGGAACGTCAGGGTGTCGCCCGCTTCGAGAAGCCTCCCGAATGTCGGCTCGAGGTCGACGCGGACGACCGGTCCGCGGTCGACCGGCCCGACGGGCTCGCCGCACCCGAGGACCAAAACCAGTCCCGCCAGGGGGGCGATCCGACGGCATGTGCGTGCGTGCTGCTCCATGCCGTCGGAATCACACCCAGCGTTGGTCAGTTCCCTAGCGAGGTCCGAGGTCCTCCTCCAGGACGATCAGACGACCGGTCCCGAAACTCCCCAGTGATCCGACCTGGGCTCGCTCGAGTGCGCCAACCGTGCGGGATAGCCAGCGCGCGCGACGTTCAGACGGCAGTCGTTCGGCGACGAAGCCCACAATCGGGATCAGCTCTCCTGCGGACGGCCTGGGTCGTGCCTGCCGTGCCTCGTGGAGGGCCCGCAAGGCCATCTGCAGCGCCCCGGGCGTGAGTGTAGCTGTCCGAAAAAGGATCGCGTCCTGACCGGGCTGACGAACGATCACGATGTCGGCCGCGATCGGTGGATATCGATCCGGGACGGCGAGGACAGTCTGAGCCTCCTGAGCCCCCATGGCCCTAGGCTCCGTTGCCCCGACCGCGAAGGCGAGGAGAAGTACACGAAGCGTTCGAGACGCGTGTGTCATATCTCCGTCCCTCCCCCGGACGAGCAGGAGAGAACGTCCACGTTGACGACCTCCAGCGTGTCCAGGTCGTACGTGATCAAGACGGTGCAGACGATGCCTCCTCCTTCGCGGGTGGTGCCGCCACGGGTGCCGGTGGCGCCTTCGCACCCTCCTCGAGCGGCCAACGCGACACTCGGCGTCACCCGCAGTCCCCAGGTGACGAGGCCCTTGCTGCCGAGAAGCCCCCACCACGCTTTGTGCGAAGCCCTCCCGGAGGCGGAGAAGCCGCACGCTCGATCCACGCTTGCTCGGTTGTTGAGTCTCAGCGTTCGCGTCAGACCGAAGTGGAAGGGGAAGAAGATCGACCGTTGCTCAAGGAGCGTCTGAGAACCCACCTGTTTGTCGCCCTTCGCAACGTTGAGGGTAGACTCGATGCTGCTGTAGTTCGTGTTGTAGTCATGCGAACTGGTCATGATCGCGTAGTCATCCGTGACCTGAGCATGACTCTCTGGGTCGAAGATGTACTCGAAGGGATCGTGGACTTGTACCTCTTGGCGCGTCGCGGACGCCGACGCGGGAGTGGTTCGCACGTGGCGGGTCCGCACCAGGTCGGACTCCGAGATCCGCGGAGCCCGAATGGGGTGTACGGCTGCCGATCGTTCGAGAGTGGGCGTCGTCGGACCGACGTCGTGGCATCCGACGAGCAGCCATGACCACCCGAACACATGTGCGCACGTGCGCCAACGGTAGGGACGAGAACTCATCTGACCTCCAGGAAGAGTGTGGGCCTGGACGGGGTCAGCAGCGAAACCTCAGGAGCAGGTGATCGACGTCCGGATCAGGAGGCTGCGGACAAAGGGTTGGGCCGGAGGAAACCGTGCCTCCGGTCCGACGGCCACCATGTGATGCGCCGTGGCACCGTCGTCCTTCGAGGGCTCGACGATGGCGGCAGCCGGTCCTCGGTAGGGTGTGTCGATTCGTGCGATGACGGCCCCCGACGGGATGGCCGAGAGGATGCCCAACGAGCCCCCTGGCCCACCCGAGACCCCATCCATCAGCCACGATGGAGCGACGGATGGTATCGGCACAGCCGATAGGAGCCGTCCGGGTGTCTCCACGAGGGTGCCGGATCCTTCGAGGTCGCTGTCCAACACCAGGGCGCCACCGCCGCTGGGCGTGACGACGGCGACGGCGAGGTGCCCCCCGTCGACCGACCACACGACCCCTCGGGCATCGAGTACCCGGTCCACGTCCAAGAGCCGCAGTGCCTCCTCTCCCGTCGAGAGCTCGGTGATACGCACGAAGGGACGCGCCCCGCCGGAAGACATCGTTTGACCGACCTCCGCAACTCGTCGTCCCGCCGGTCCCACGGACACCGCGGCCACCCCGGCCCCCTCGAGTGTACTCACGCTCCAGCCGCGCTTACCCCTTTCGAAGAGAGCGGTCCGGTTGGCCGGGCCGAACGGGACGGCGAAGCGGAGTACGTCGTCATCGAGGATCGGCTCGCTTGCCCGGGCGATCGACGCCGCTCCTCCCCCGGGGACATCCGGCAACGCTTCTACCTCGCCCCAGATTGCGCCGCGAAGATCAGCGACGAAGGCGCGGCTCGGCCTATCCGGCCCATCGGTCTGCACATCGAACACAGCGGACACGTGGGTCGGACCGACACGAGCGGCCCGGAGCCACCCAATCTCCCCGTCGACCGGGGGGTTGGGGACGGCCTGGACGGAGTCACCGAAGATTCGGACCCCGACGAAGCTACGCTGCTCTACTAGGCTGCTGGTTCCGCCCTCGATCTCCCAGACGTAGGTGGGGTGCCCGAGCAGGGTGAAGACCCCACCGACGTGGTCGAAAAAGTGCGGCTCGACGAAGCCGTACCGATCACCTCCCAGATGCACCGGGTGACGGGATGGCTCCTCGACAACGCAGCGATTGGCGCTCTGCTGAGCCGAGAGCGCAGAAGCGGCGACCGCCGTACAGATGGCGCCGGCCATAGTGAGGAGTCGTTGTCGGGGCATGGCGGGCAATCTGTTGTTCCGTGCGATACCCGGACATGTCCCTATGGGACGGGTGGCGGCGTGTACAGCTCCGTGGCCCTCCTGTCCCGCTCATCGGTGCGTACGAGCGCCCCATCGGCAGCCCTGAACCAGGCATAGCGCTCGTAGAACCATCCCCTCCAGCCCCGGGCTGCCCACCGGACCCGAACCACTTCCACCGACGTTCCGCCCACGTCGATCCACTCGACCCCTTCCCGCTTCGCGTCGAGTTCGGCCAGCGAGGAGCCGTCCTCTCGCACTGCGGTGAAGTCGATCTTCTCCAAACCCGACCGAACGAAGAGGGAGAGGCCGAGACCGACGTTCGGGAAGAGTAGAGGGTCCGAAACGTGCCATCGCCGCTCGAAGGACTCACCGTCGATCGTCCCGGCCAGATGTAGGGTGTCTCCCACGAAGCGCCCGTTGTACAGCGTCCCTCTCTCGGGCGCGTCTACCGACCACCGCCCGCCTGCCCCGGACGCGTCGACGACGTATTCACGGTGATGCCGGTCGCCCGACTCGCTCCGCCACACCACCCGAAGACTGTCCCCTCGATTCGATCCGAGCGCTTCGATGTCGACAGCGAAGCGCCAGAGCGTGGTATCCGCGTGAGGCATGAACGTCCGGTACTGAACGGTCTGAGCCGACGCCGGCGTCGCGGCCAGCATCCAGACCCAAACGATCAGAGCACTCTGGACGGTGGGTAGTCTGGGCTTCATACCCATACAATCGCTCACGCGGCAATCCGGCTCCAGCCGCCCTCCGGTCGCGGAAAGGCCGGATCACACCACCGACTGCGCTCGTTGACCCATCCCCCACCCCGGCTACATTTCGATCCCACGCGGGAGTAGCTCAGTTGGTAGAGCATCAGCTTCCCAAGCTGAGGGTCGCCGGTTCGAGCCCGGTCTCCCGCTCTGGTGCAACGTGAAGCCCGGCAAGGACTTCGGTCCCTGCCGGGCTTTGCGAAGCTAGACGCACCCTATGCCCGGCGCGCCGGCCTCATCCGCTCCTTCCGTGTTTCTGGTAGGCACACCATGCTCTCCGTACGAACGGTCCTGCCCGCCGTCGCCCTGATGACGATGACCGTGGCGCCGGCCTCGGCGCAGCACCACGACATGGACGCTTCGACCGCGACGACGTTCCGGGCGGACGGTCTGCGGATCGACGAGACGAACCCACCCCCGGGCAGTGGCGTCGCGCGGGCAGGCGTGCGCCTCGCCGACGGCGGGTATCTCCACGTCACGTACGGAAAGCCGTACAAGCGCGGGCGCGTCATCTTCGGTGGCCTCGTCGGATACGGGCAGGTGTGGTCGACCGGGGCGCACATCGCCACCGAACTCGTCACCACCGTCCCGCTGACGATCGACGGGCATAGCCTCGAGGCTGGTGTGTACAGCGTCTTCACCACTCCGGGGCCGGATCGGTGGACCCTACACCTCAATACTACCCTCGGCATGCACCTCGCCGACGAATACGATGCCTCGCACGACGTACTGACCGCGGAGGCGGTCGTCGAGACGCTCGATACGGTCGTCGAAGGTCTCGAGTTCGAGTTCGTTTCCACCGAAGGCCACGGACTGGACCTGGTCATTCGCTGGGACCACACGGCGGTGCGGTTCCCCATCCAGGCACACTGACTTCGGTCCGGATCCGATGAAGCCCCTCACCGACCTCACCATCGAGAAGGTCCTCCGCAACTTCGAGTTTCTCGGGGATTGGACCGAGCGGTATCGGTACATCATCGACTTGGGCAAGAAGCTCCCGCCCATGGACGATGCTCTGAAGACGGAGGAAAGTCGTGTCCGGGGCTGTCAGAGTCAGGTGTGGTTGGTCGCGAGCACGGATGCCAATTCCGGGGGCGTGTCCCTCCTGGCCGACTCGGACGCACACATCGTACGCGGACTGATCGCGATGCTGCTCGTACTCTATGCGGGCAAAACCCCGGAAGAGATCCTGGCCATCGACGCGAAGGACGTGTTCGGTCGGCTCGGGCTCGATCAACGTCTCAGTCCCAGTCGGGCCAATGGCCTGTTCTCGATCGTGGGCAGGATTCGGGAGTTCGCGCAGGAAGCTGCCTAGGCCGAGTCCTGTCCTCACTTCTCGGCCCGCGCCTTACGGTACCGAGCCCGCTTCCAAGAGCCGCGCCAGGTCGACGTGCCCCGCCCGGCGCGCCCACTCGGACGGCCGGAGCCCGAGACGAGTGTCGGGCTCGTGAGGATCCACGCCGGCCTGGATCAGCCACTCCACCACGGTGCGGTGTCCGCCCTTCGCGGCCAGGTGCATGCCACCCACCCCCTCACGTACTGCGTTGCGGGGGTTCACGCCCTCATCCGCCAGAGGCGCGAGCATCGGCGTCCGCCCCAGAGAGCATGCAGTGAGGAACGCGACCTCCTTCTGACCTGGAGGATCGGCGCTGAGGCGCTCCAAGAAGCCCTCGTGGTCGTCGAGGATCACGGCCGTGACGAGGTCGGTGACCGTCCCTCCGCTTCGATGGAGCAGTGCCGCGACATCCAACCGGCTACAGTGGACAGCTAGGCGAAGCGGCTCCCCAAGCGTCCCCAACCCGTCCACCGCCGCACCTCCGTCGAGGAGGGCCTCGACCATCTCGACCTGTACGCCGGCGTTAGCCGGGTGCCCGCTGCTGATCGTCAGACACAGCGTCGTCTGGGACGGCCCGCCTCCGTATGTGTTGCACAGCGCATCGACCTCTGCCCCTGCCTCCAGAAGGCGCCGGACAACCGAAGGAGCGTTGGACGGCGTCATTTGGCGGCGCGTCTCCACGCCGTTTGCCCCGCAGTAGTGGAGGAGTTGCGCTTGATGCCCATAGGCCGACCGCTGGGTCGTCAAGGATGGCCGATCCGCCAGCATGGCGTCGAGGACCCCCAGTTGGCCGGTAACCACCGCGTCGACCGCGCGCTCGAAGACCGGATCGATGAGCGCGCCTCCCTTTCGCGGCACCTGCGACCAATCGGCGTACCCGTGTTCTCTCGCCACCCCATCGAACGCCTGCTCTCGGGAGAGCGGATGCTTGATCAACTCCTCGGGGGACTTGCCGATCAAGACCGGCGTCCAGTCGCGGATCTGCATCACACCGTGCCCGTCTCCGGCCTCATGGGCACGAAGAACAGCATCCGCCTCGACGGTCAGCACCTGGATGACGGGCCGGTGCGCACCCCCGTCCGGAAAGAGGGCGCGGAATCGACGGTCCAGCGTACTCACGGCGTCCAACGCAAAGACGTCGACGCTCTGAAGGACGGCCACGTGTTCCTTCAGGGCGGGCCAGCTCGGAAATCCGTATTCGCGCGCCACGACTCGCAGAGCGTCGGCGTGGGAGAAGCGCTGTGGGCCGGGAGACCCATCATGCGCCATGGCAACTGCGGCCATTCGCGCGCTCGCGTTCGGGTCACCGGTTCTGTGCGAACGTAGGAGAGCCTTCGCCTGCTTTCGCAGATGCTCGAGATTCGGACGAGCCGGGAGTCCGGACATACCTCACCTCACATCGCCTCGGGGTCCGCGACCCGGGCAGGAAGGTTCGATGTCCAGTCGACGTTCTGGCGAGGTGGGATGATCCCTATCCGCGGACCGGGCACGCCCTCGTAGCGTGCGAGCACCCGTGACGGTGCCCTCGACGGGTACTCGTCACGCGCCTCAGACTCGTTCGAACGCAGCACATTGTCAACCACGTTGACAATGCCGTGCGGGTCGGCGTACGGTCGAACGATCCGCTCCCTCTCCCACCGTTGCCGCCGTGGACGACCTTCCGCCCCCTCCTGCGTCCCAGCCAACCCCGCGCGACGTCCTCGGAAGTCTGGCGATCGTGTTCGTCCTCGCCTTCGGTGAGGCCATCCTCGCAGGAGCCGATGCCGCTGAGGTCTATGCGAACATCCGGCTGCCACGCCTTTCTCCCCCGTTCTGGTTGTGGATCACGATCGGCGTCCTCTACTACGCGGTGTGCGGGATCGTCATGGCCCGTCTGTTCGCTTCAGACCACAAGCTCCGACATCTCGCGCTTGGCGTGACCCTCGCCCTGATGTCAATCAACGCGGGCTGGGGGGTGCTCTTCTTCCGCGAGACGCAGTTCGCTCTAGCGTTCTTCGTCAGCGTACCGTACGCCCTCGGCGCCTCCGGCCTCTATGGGTTACTCAGGCGGATCGATCCCGTCGCGGCCCGAATCTTCGCCCCCTACCTCGCATACCTCGCGTTCGCGACCCTATGGACGTACGCGGTATACCGGGCCAACCCTCTCATGAGCTAGCCCCCTCCCCGCGGCCCCTGCGGCGTGCGCGGCGCACGCCGGTGACCATGTACACCCCGGCCGCGGCGGTCCACGCATAGGGGAGTCCCTGCTTACCCGCGGTCGCCGCTGCGACCGCCTCAACCGTCGCAAGCATCGCGTTGAGGCCGTAGAGCCCGAGGAGAACCTGCTCAGGGTATCGATCGATCCAACGCAATCCTGCCAAGTTCAGCGCTCCCCCCAAGGCGCTCGCGGAGCCCAAGAGCACGAGTCCGCTGGAGAAGGCGTCGATGCTCCCGAGAAAGAAGACTGCGACGGACGCCCCTATGCCTCGCCGTGAGGCACGATCCGTCGACGCCACGTCAATCGAACAGGATCCTCGTGTCGGGAAGCAGTGTCCGGAGTCGGTCCACCTCCTCCGCGGACATCGGGTTGTCCCGGAGATCCAGCACCCTCAGCCGAGTCAGCAACTCAGCGGTGCGAGGGAGAGACTCGAGGTTGTTGGCCCGCAGAGAGAGCGCGGTAAGCCGGGGCATCTCGGACAGGGTGACGAGGGCCGTCGACAAGTCCAGGTCAGGGTTCTCGTCGAGCGCGAGCGACTGGACTGCGAGGTGGGACAGGCCGACCGGCAACACGTCGAGTTGGTTCCGACTGAGAACAAGCGCAGTCAGAGAGACGAGCGGAGCCAAGGACTCGACGCTTTCGATTCGATTCCCCGCCAGCCACAACGTCTCCAACTCCACCAGTCCCTCCACCTCGGTCGGGAGGGCTCGCATTTGGTTGCCTCCCAACCCCAACGCAGTGAGTCGGAGAGTGCTGAGCGTGACAAACGTCTCTCTCCCTTCGAGTTCGAGGTTGCCCCCGAGCCAGACTGACCTGAGTTCCGTGAGCTCGCGAATCGCCCTCGGAAGCGTGACGATGCCGTTGTTCATGATCGCCAGGTTGTTCAGGCGCGGAAGCGCACCTAGCGCCCCAAAGATCCGGGACCACTCCAGCTTCGGGTGCCCGTTCAGGTTCAGAGACTCGAGCCGATCGAGGCGACTCACCCCCTGAGGTAGTGTGAGGAGCGAGGTACCCGGCTCGGCGTGACCGATGTCCAAGTCTTTCAAGGCCGCTAACCGGTCGACGTCTTCGAGCACCCCTTCGATGCCAGTCGGGTCAACCCGTAAAGTCTCGAGGTTCAGGAACCCCAGGATCACCCGCGCGGCCTCCGGCGTCAGTCGGGTACTCCCGAGGTCGAGCGCTCGAACGTCGGACGGTTGGGCCGCCGCCGTCTCAAGGTCGTAGAACGCACCAGACGGATCTTGGCCCACGGCCTCCCCGCACCACCACACGGATGCGAGTAGGGTCGTCGACCACAAGGCTCGGTCGCGAAGCCTCCCAAATCGGCCCGAAGTCCGCACGCTATCCATCGGCGTTCCCCAAGATCACCGTCCTCGCCACACTCACATCGGCCTCCAAGCGAAGAACTTCGAGTCGCATCACCTCCCGGCCAAGGCGCGTCGCGGCATAGAAGCGCCAACGCTTTCCGGCTCGAGGAGAGGCGTCGGTCGGGGCACTCGTCTCCTCGATGAGTCCGTCCCGCTCGAGCCGCGCCAAGGTCTCATAAAGGGTCCCTGCGGCCAGGACGATTCGACCCTCTGTCCGAGCCTCGACCTGCTGGCGAATCCCATAGCCATGCACATCCGCACCGCACAGCGTGAGGAGGATGTGGAAGTGGGATGGCCGGAGAGGCAAAAACGTCTCTGCGTCGGATTCGTTCATTCCAAGCCTCGATGGAGGGACCCAAAGGGGGTCATCGATGGATGTCTCACAAAGAGCTTCGTGTGAGCAAAACCAAAGGGTTCACACGGCTGGCTCTCTGCGCCGGTGCCACACTGGCGATCAGGGCGACGAGAAACACGAAAAGCGCCACGCCGGCGTACACGCGCACGTCACTCGCGTTCGTCTCGAACAGCATCGGACCGATCGAGGTGGCCAAGAGGCGGGTCGCCAACACGGACAAGACAACGCCGAGACCAACGCCGACCGCGACCAACCGGAACGCGTCCCCAAATACGTCGCGTCTCAACCCCGAGGGATTCGCGCCTAGCGCAAGACGGACGCCCAACTCCCCGACCCGTCGACTCACGGCGAGGGTCGTCACGGCGTACAGCCCGACCATCGCCAGTCCGCACGTCAAGCCGGCGAAGACGAGCAACAAGAGCATCCGAAACCGCTCCGGCGCCACGGAATCGGCGACCTGCTGAGAGACGAGTTCGATACTCCCCAGCGGGATGGTCGGGTCGACGGATGAAATCGTCGTGCGCAGCTCGGAGGACACGCTCGATGGATCGACTTCGACTTGGACGACGAGGTATTGGGACCCCCAACGCACCTGCGAGTGGGGCCGGTAGTACTCGGGCTTCGGCGGTGCGCTCAACTGTGCTCGGCGGACGTTGGCCGCGACGCCGATGACGGTCATGGGTTGGGTCGGAAA
>JBCCEZ010000073.1:0-20937 GCA_039030015.1 Gemmatimonadota bacterium
GGATCCTCCTGGTTCTGTTTTCGGTCGGGACGGTTTTGTACTTTCGATTTGGTGGGGGGATTTAGATAGCCGGCGGTTTGGGCAATCACCAACCCCGCCGGCCACTGTACTGCGACGATCTTCGTTCGCCGGACGCCTATCGGCCCGAAATGAACATGTGATCCGTGTAGCGGGAGTGTGTGCCCTGGCTGTAGCCACCGCCGCCCCACGTGCCGTTGATGCTGATGTCGGTAAGCGGCCCGAAAGAGCGACCCTCATGGTGTCCGTGGAGCACACCGTTCCTCCACCACTTCACCGTACCGGTCGCCACATTGAAGTAGAACTCGTACTCCATCCAGACGCCGTTGATCGGAGGCGCGTTCCCGTGACCGGAAGAGTTCGGCGGGAGCTGGTTGGCGCGAAGTGCGGAGTACCCACCCTCGGACGCCGCCTCGGGGAGATAGTGCATCATCTCCACACCCCACTCGAACTGGAAGAGGTACGGGTCGCCCGAGTTCAGATTCATGAATAGGAGCTTCTCGCTCACGCTGTTGTGATCGAAGTCAGCGTCCCACTTCACGATCCAAGACATGTAAAACTCATTCAGCGGAGCCGGCGTGTTGAAGTAGGCACCGCCAGGCCCGTCACCGAAGAGATCGGGCGGATAAACGTGGTCCAAGACGTACGGGCCGCTAAAGGGGGCATCAGACTGACTCGAGCGCTTGGTTTCCACCGGGAGGCCGTTATCCCAGAAGATCGTGTACCAGCCCGAGCTGCCCCACGTGAGAGTCTGGAATCCCTGTCCGGGCACCCCTTGCGCGATGTCGTCGTCGAAGCCGTAGCTCGTGACCAGCGGCAGCGATCCAGGCTGGTTCGCACGGAACCCACCCGGCGGCGGCGGCGGTGGTGGCGGCGGCGGCGGCGGTGGCGTCGGATCCACCACGCTGACCGGCAATTCCGCGCTGGCGCCCTCGGCGGCGATCGCAAACACACGGGCAGCCCCTGGGGCCACGCCGGTGATTGTACCGCTGTTGCTCACCGTAGCCACGGCGGGACTGTTGCTCAGCCAGTCGACGCTCGATGGCGGGACTGGCAGTCCCTGTTCGTTGATGATCGTCGCGCTGACTGCTTGCGACTCACCGACGTCGATCGTCAGAGACGTCAGCGAAAGGTCGAGGGTCACCGGTGGTGTCACAACCGTGTCGACTACGACGACCGTATCGACCGTCACGATCGTGTCTGTCTGTGTGACTACGATCGTGTCGACGGCGATGATCGTGTCGACCGTGGGCACGAACGTGGTGTCGTTCCCAATGACCACTGTGTCCACGGTGTTGATGAAGACCGTGTCCAGCGCGGCCAAGATCGTGTCCGTGTTGGTGATCACAACCGTGTCACCAGGCAAAAACGTCGTATCCGCCGACACTGAAAGTGTATCGAGCGGGGCGGTGAACTGAATGGAATCACCGGACTGAGAGATCTGCACGATCTCGGTTCCCTGGGCTTCGCAGCCCAGTGCGATCGCCGCTGCGGCCAAGACCACCTTGGCCCGCGGCATCCTCGGAATACTCATCGACCAAACATCCGTTTGAGGAACTTCCAATGTAATGTGCCAGTCGCCGGCATCGAAACCGTCTCCCTTCAGATCCGAAATGGCTAGAAATGGCCACATGCGAACCGTTCGGGAGTGTGCGCTGGCACCCTCCTCTATTTGGCAAGCCGATCAAAACGGACGGATGCGATCGACTCCCCCCCCATTGCCACGGATGGCAACCTGACCCCCCGCTCTAGGCAATTCACGTGCCGCATTCGCAGAATGTGACGTCTGAGCCCCACAAACAGTACACAACAACAGGCTTGGGCACCCATTGGGCCCAATACGCCAGCGCGGCGGTGGGTTCGGCGAGAGGAAGAAAAGTCCCGGAAGGAACGTCCTGGAGTAGGAAGAGGCTGGCCGAACGGACTAGGAGGACGACGGCCGGATTGCTTAGGTTGCGACGTACGAGGGCGGTGAATGCCCACTCCCCCACGCCCCCCAGCGATTCAGCTCGCCTCGATGCCCACACGCCGCCGAATTGCGCATTTTGTCGATACCGAAGGGTACGGCGGGGCGGAGGCTGTGATCGCGTCCCTGTGCGGCGAAGCCCTTCGTCGAGGGGATGAGCCGCTCCTCTACCACTTCCAGCACGATGAGCTGGCCGCCCGGCTGGATGAGATGGGGGTGGAGCACCACGTCCTCCCCCAGCGCGACGACTACAAGGGGAAGAAGACGCTCCCCCGCTTCTCACGCATGCTACGAGGGCGCCTCCGGGCCGAGGGGGTCGATATCCTCCACTCCCATCTGTTCGGCCCCGTCTGTGCCGGTGCGCTCGCCACGGCCGCTCACCCGACTCGACACATCGGGACCCTCCACGATTCATACACCTTCGCCGATCGGCCGAACCTGGCGCACGCCATTTCCTTCGTGCGAGCGCTGGGCACACAGGTCGTGGCCGTTTCGGAGTCTGTCCTCGAGGCTGCGTCCCCCCCGATCCGATATCCGTTCCGGCCCGCTACGGTCATCCGCAACGGCATCCACATACCGCCGGTTCCCGACGACGACGACCGGGCGGCTCTACGGGCCGACGTAGGCGTCGAGGACCCGGATCTGGTCGTCTTCGTGACCGTCGCACGGCTCTTCCCGATCAAGGGCATTCACGTTCTGCTCGACGCGTGGGCCAGGATCGAAGATCGCTCTCGACTACGGTTGCTGATCATCGGGGACGGCCCAGACCACGACGAGCTCCTCGCCCAGCGAGATCGTTTGGGCCTTCAGGCCGACGTCGACTTTCTCGGCTTCCGGCGAGACGTCTCGAGGCTGCTATTCGCCTCTGACGTCTTCGTTCTCCCGTCGTTCTCCGAGGGCCTCTCGTGCAGCGTGTTGGAGGCGATGGCCCACTCACTCCCCGTTGTGGCGTCCGACGTGGGCGGCAACCCGAGCCTCGTCTTGGAGGGCCGGACGGGCACGCTCGTCCCGGCCGGTGAGCCGACTGCGCTCGCCGACGCACTCGTCGCGCTCGCCCGGGAACGCACGGAAGCGCGCGCGATGGGGGATGCCGGGCTGACTCGGGTCCAAGACCACTATTCGGATCAGACGACCTTCGATCAGTATTGGGCGCTCTACGGCCCGTCCTAAATCCTTGACGCGTGGTGCGGGGGAGACCAAGCGTGGAGATGTCGAACCGACCTAGCGCCGGACAATGAAGCTCCAACACCTCTCACTGTTCGCGCTCATCGGGCTCGTATTGCTCGCCGGCGAACTCGCTCTGGAAGTCAGAGCCTACCGCCGAGGGTTCGAGACGCTGCTGCTCCCACCGCCTCCTCAGATGGCATCCGGGGGCGAGGAGGGAGTCGCCTCCCCGTACGGACCCGCCGAGGGCTTTCCCTTCCGCAGCCCGCTCCTCGAGCCGGCGGCGGGTGAGGCCACGCGGATCTGGTTCGCCTCGTCGTCCTACGCGGAAGATGTGCGCTACTCTGTGCCGGCGATCTTCCCCAACGTGGCGGCGGACCTCCTGAACGACTCGTTGGGGATGGACGTTCAGCTGCTGAACGCGGCGATCGCGGGCTTCACCGTCGAGTCGAACACGCGTCAACTGGAGTCGCTGGGGCCGACGTGGTCGCCAGACTGGGTCGTGCTCTACCAGATGACCAACGACCTGCATCAGCTCGCTGATCCTGTTCGCCTCCGTGTGCTCCAGACCGGCTCGGCTACACCGACCGAATCGAGCTTCGACCTCTCGGCCTTCCTCGGGCGGACCGTGGAGCGGGCCACCCTGTTCCAACAGCTGACGGCGAACGTCACCCCACGCATCACCGCGTACCGCCTCCTCCCGCACGAGCCTCCCGAAGGGTCGGGGCCGGCCTTCGAGGCCCGGATACGCGAATTCCTCACCGCGGCGCGAAGCATCGGCGCCCGTCCGATCTTGGCAACGTTCGCACCCCGAGCGACCGACCCGGCGGACCTCGCACCTGCGACCCGCACGTGGATGCTCCGCTGGAATCCGAACCAAACCCCCGACGGGTATCTCGCCACCGTGCTCGAGTGGAATGAGGCGATCCGGCGTGTCGCAGCGGAGGAGTCCGTGCCGCTCATCGACGCCGAACGAGCCCTCGGAGGCCGCCTCGAGAACTACCGAGACTTCGCGCACTTCACGGAGGATGGGCACCAGATCGCGGCTCGCTTCTTCGCCGAGCGCCTTGCAGCGGAGATGTCCGGACCCCGATGAACTTCAACTCGGTTGAGTTCCTCGTCTTCTTCCCGACCGTACTCCTTTTGTACGCGTTGGTCTTCCGCCACGAACGACGTCGCGACCTGCTCCTGCTGGCCGCGAGCTACTTCTTTTACATGTCGTGGAACTGGCGCTACGCGGGCCTGATCCTCTTCTCCACGACTGTCGACTACTTCCTCGGACGAAAGATGTCCGAGACGGAGGTCCAGGCACGCCGTAAGCGGCTGATGATCGTCAGCATCACGCTGAATCTCGGGCTTCTGGGCTTCTTCAAGTACAACAACTTCTTCGTCGACTCGACGGGTGGACTCCTCACGGCGCTGGGCGTGAACCTCCCGTTGGACACGCTACGGCACTCGTTCCTGCTGCCCGTCGGGATCTCGTTCTACACGTTCCAGTCGCTCAGCTACACGATCGATCTGTATCGGAAGCACATCGACGTCGAACACAGCTTCATCAAGTTTGCGCTCTTCGTCTCGTTCTTCCCGCAGCTGGTTGCGGGCCCGATCGTGCGCGCGGCGGACTTCCTGCCCCAGCTCCGCACCACGCCCAACGTCGATCGGGAGCGGGTGCTTTCGGGGATGGCACTCATTTTCCGAGGCCTCTTCAAGAAGGTCGTGTTCGCCGACCTCCTTGCCGGGCTGGGCGTCGACACCGTCTTCGCGAGCCCAAGCGACTACTCAAGCCTTACGCTTTTGTTGGCCCTATACGGGTACTCGTTCCAGATCTACAACGACTTCTCGGGATACAGCGATGTCGCCATCGGTGCGGCTCGGATCATGGGCTTCGATTTGCCCGACAACTTCAGACGGCCGTACCACTCGCAGAACGTGCGCGAGTTCTGGACCCGTTGGCACATCTCCCTCTCTTCCTGGTTGAGGGACTACCTGTACATCCCTTTGGGAGGGAGTCGAGCCTCGGCCGGCCGGGTCCGATTCAATCTTGCGGCCACCATGGTACTGGGCGGCCTATGGCATGGGGCTGCGTGGAACTTTGTCCTGTGGGGTGCCTGGCACGGCTTCCTGCTGATGCTGGTCCGCAGCGCGCCCAAGTCGTACGACGGAGCCAGTCCGTGGGCCGTCTTCGGGCGCCAGTTCCTGTGTTTTCACCTCGTCGTCGTCAGCTGGCTCCTCTTCCGAGTCCATTCGATCCCACTGCTGACCGAGTTCCTCGGTGGCCTTGGCGCGATGACGCTCAGCCTCGAGCTCACGTGGCCGTACCTGTTGATCCTCGCCGGAGCGGCCGGGACGCACTTCACCAAGAAGCAGTGGATCGACAGCGCGATCGCCACCTTCACGCGGACCCCGATCGTGATCCAAGCGGTGGTCTACGCCGGGCTGATCTGCCTCCTCGCCGGATTGAGCTTCGGCGGGCCGGCCTTCATCTACTTCCAGTTCTAGAGGTCGCGGCCGCTCGGACGATCGAGCTCAGCTCCGCTTCTTCACGACGACGTCGGCGAGCTTGTCCGCAGAGACGAAACACTCTTCGAGCTCCATCATGTCGAAGGACACCTCGAACTGTTGCTCGACCCAACTGACCATCTCGATCAACGCCATCGAGTCCACGAGACCTTCCGTGACGAAGTCGGTGTCGGGAGCGATCTCGCGGCTGCTGATCCGGCTGACGTAGGCGGCGACCTCCGCTGCGACCGAGTCGCGGTCGATGCTCACGAGCGCTTCACTCCCCTGACTAGGTGAACCACGGCTTCACCGTGACGCCCTTCTTGAACGAGTACAAGTAGAGCTTGGGCAGATCGGGTAGGCACGCATCCATGTCCGGCCCGTTGTACGTCAGGAAGATGGAATCTGGGTAGTGTTTCGCGAAGGCCGGCCCTTCGACCAGGCAGGTCAGTGCATAGCGACGAGCGCCTGCCTCGGCACCGCCGCCCTGGAAGTGCTTCTCGGCCTGGCGAACGAGCTGTTCACGGATCTCGAAGGCCTCCCACTCGTCGTCGAAGTCCCGACTCGTGGCGCGATCGATCACCTGCTGCACATCGAGCCCGAGCTCATTCCACACATCGTCCTGCCAGACGACTTCGAAGCCACGCCGCTCGGCCTCCACTTGGATGGCGCTGTAGTAGGCGCGGTAGTGGTCTTCGGGGAATTCGTTGACGGTCGAGTGCATGCTGTTGAGCATGAGCACGAGGTGCATGGGAGAGCCCTGCACGAGGCTCGCATCGGCGAGGAAGGACTGGAGCCGGTCTAGCGCCGCCGTATCGACCTCGGCGACGTCGCGCCGCTTCCCGCATCCCCAGTAGGTGAGGAACTGCACTGGGCGACCTTCGAGATAGGCCGACTGGACCCGCTCGGTGATCGCGTCGCCGTCGGCGGTCTGCGTCCGTCGGTATCGGCGAGCGGTGAGCTTGGCCAGCGTCTCCTTCGCTCTCTCTCCCGAGATGATCCCCCGAACGTCGCGGATCATGACCTTGCCCGTCGGGCCCTTGGGCAGGGTTCGAAGGAAGAGCACCCGATCGGGCACGTAGGAGTCCGACATCCGTTCCTTCACCCAGTCGCGCACGGCGGGACCATCGAGTTCCTCGTCGCCTCGCACACACACGGTGACCACGGACTCTCCCATCACATCGTGTGCCACACCGATCGTCTTGGACTCGACGACGCCGGGGTGCTCACCCACCACCTCGTCGACATCCTGCGGATTGATGTTCACGCCGTTCCGGATGATGATCTCCTTCTTCCGGCCGGTGACGTGAAGTTCGCCCGCGTCGTCGATGTAGCCTAGGTCTCCCGTCTTTAGAAATCCGTCCCGGAAGCTCTCTCGCGTCAGCTTGTTCCGGTTGAAGTATCCGGACATGACCGAGCCACCCCGGACCAGGATCTCGCCGGCCCCATGGGGTCCGGTGGCACTGCGGGGGTCGATGTGAATGGCGGCCCCGAACGGGACCCCGACGGTGTCGTACGCGTGGTTCTCCGCGTACGGGGTGGCCGTGACCCAGGTCGTGGTCTCGGTCAGGCCGTAGCCCTGATAGACGGGCACACCGAAGCGTTCCTCGAAGGCGCGCCAGAGCGGCTCGGGAAGAGGCGCGGTCCCGCAGAAGGCCAGGCGGATGGACTCGAGGTCCACTCCAGGCCCCTTGGGAAAGATCCGGAGCAGCATCGCCATGATGGACGGGACCAGACTCGGAATCGTGATCTCCTCCCGTGCCGCGATCTCCCAGTAGTACTTGGCGTTCATGAACGAGAAGACGTCCGAAATCACCGTCTGCGCGCCCGCGACGAGCGGGAGGAGTCCGGTGACCATGATTCCGTTCATGTGGTAGAGGGGCAGCACCCCCAGGAAGCGGTCCTCGCTCGTCACCTGATAATGGTCGATGAAGGTGCGGGCCATCGACACGAGGTTGGACGAGGACAGCATGACGGCCTTCCCGCTCCCCGTGGTGCCGGACGTGTACACGAAGAGGCAGGGTGGACCTTCGGCGGGCGTCTCGTCCCCGATCACCTGAGATCCCTGAGCCTCGCCGGGCGGGGTGGACGAGGCCAGCGCATCGGAGACGGAGAGCTGCGTGGCGGAGAGCGTCTTGGGCGGGATTTCGACGTCGTCCTGGCGGATCACGAGAGCCGGCTCTGAGTCACGACCGACGAACTTCAACTCGTCCGGATGCATCGTCGGATTGAGGGGCACGAGGACCCTTCCCTCGGCCACGCACGCGGCGATCAGAGGGAAGAAGATCCAGTGGTTCTCCACGACGGCACAGACACGGTCACCGGGCTGCGTGTGGGCTTGCAGCAAACCGCGGAGGGCCTCCGTGGACTCCGCCAACGCGCCATATGTGACGCTCGTGTCCGTCGACGGAGAGGTAAGAAACGTCTTCGTGGGGTGTTCGGCCGCCGCGGCCGACACGACCTCGTACAGAGTGGGCAGCGCCATGATGACCTAGAAGAAGGTGTTGTCGCCGACGGTGTCGGTAAGAAAGGTCTCGTCCGCGCTGAGGGTGTGCATCGTCCGATCGGCACTGCCCCAGCGATAGAAGTCGCATCGCTCGTTCAACTCGATCGTCGTGAGACAGGCACGCGAGAGCGGCTTCCCAAGGGAGTCCGAGAAACAAGGGAAGAGAACGACCTCGGCCCCCAGGGAACGGGCGATCCCCAAGCCACCGGCTGCGGCCGCGCATACCGCGGCCGGATCGGAATCACCCACCCACATGTCCACACACTCGAAGAGTCGGCGGTCTTCACCCCGAAGCCAGTAGATGACGGATCCAACCAGCTCCCCGTCTCGGCGGACCGCTACGAGCACTTTGTCTCCGCCCGGCGCGTTGCAGTACCAGTCCAGCGACGCGCGGGAGCGATCCATCGTGGTCGGCCAACGAGCGCGATCGCGCTCCCACAGTCGATCGAACTCATCGCCGACCGAGTCGATCCGCTCGACCTCGAAACGATCTCGGCCACTGAAACGAAGCTTGGCGCCCTGATACCATCCGACCCACGGCCCGGCCACCGTCGAGAGGGCTCGCGCAGGAACACTGCCACCCAGACGACGGGCGATCGCCGAGGAAGGATTGGCGAGCAGGAGACCCGCCGGCATGTGCTCCGCCGACGAGAGGTCGCGGGGGATCAGCGAGAAGCCGAGCCGTTGGAGGATCGGCCGCACCTGCGGGATCGGCGTCGAGTTGAAGAGCACATGATCCTCTGTCCCCTGAATCGCCGCGTACATCAGCCGCAGGCTGTGGGCTCGGTGTTCTTCACAGACCCGCCACGTCGTGCCGCTGAAGGCGACCGTCGATTCGCCCTGGAGCTGGAATCGAACGGGGATCAGGCCCAGGAAGCCCACGATCCTACCATCCGCCTCGAGCACCCATCCATGGGGCACCTTCGAGGCAGCAGGGTTCCGGTCCCACCAGTGTTGAAACAGAGCCAGCCAGTCACTCGGGGACTCGTCGTCCTCGAATGAGGCCAAAAACTCCGCCAACTCGGGGTACCGCTCCGGCTGGACGGGGGCAGTGTGGGCGATTGGGGGGCTGCCGTGCGCTAGGTAACTCGGTCTCAACTCCAACTTTCCACCGAGAGCCTATTCGCTGCAACAATCCTCTGCGCCGAATCCGTTGTGAGGTACACCCCCGAATCGCGCTGGCGACGCCCGTGATGTCAGCCGTTTGGGCCGAGGTAGAGGCTCCGGTACCGGTCGACCCATGGCTCGACCGCGAAGTCCCGCTCCAGCCTCGATCGGGCAGCCGCGGCCCGAGTGGAAGCCCCCGAGCGGTCAGTGATGACATCGTCGAAGGCGCGCCCGATCTCGGCCACGTCGCCCGCGGGACACAGGATCGCCTGCGTGTCGGACAACACTCCGGGAACGCCCCCTACCGCCGTCGCGACCAGCGGAACCTCCGCGTACATCGCCTCGAGGAGGAGCATCGGAGTGCCTTCCGTCCATGACGTGAGCCCCACCACATCGAAGGCCTTCAGATAGCGGCCGACCGACGAGACCGAACCGTGGAAGGTCATTCGTTCCCCTACCCCGAGCTCCTCCGACAGACGCTCGCACTCGGCCTTCATCGGCCCGTCGCCGACCACCGACGCCCGAAGGTCGCGCTCCCCCGAACTCGCGAAGGCTCGAACGAAGAGATCCGGTCCCTTTTCTGCGCTCAGCCGACCCACGAACGCGGCGACAGGACCGTCGTGGTCGATGCCGAGATGGTCGCGAGCCTCGGCCCGAGACACGGCAGGCGAGGAGGCACTCCACGCGTTGCGAAGGACCGAGATCCGCGAGCCGGGGACCCCGGCCTCCAGGAGGCGTTCGCGGATCGCATCCGAGACGACGACTACAGCCCCGATCCGACGAAACGAACGGGTCTGTAGCCACTCGTACATACGGTTCCGAAGCCCGCCGCCGGTGAAGCCGTGGACCGTCGATGCGGTCGCGAGCCCCAACCGCCGACCGATCCCGGACACGACCACATCCGGCCTGTATCCATGCGTGTGCAGAACGTCGGCACCGGACGCGCGAATGACGTCGCGGACGGCTCGCCGCTCACCTCGGTAGTCCCTCCCCCCGAGGCGGAAGGCGTCGACGCCCACGCCACGGCTCTCGAGTGCGTCGAGGAAGGGGTGCGGTTCCGGGTCGCCAGGAGACAGGATGGCGACCACACGAACGGCGTCTCCAGCCTCCTGCTGACCCGCCGCCAACGTCTCGACCACGGTCTCCATCCCACCGAACGGCGCCGGCGCGAGAACATGGACGATGGAGATGGGAGCGTCTTGTGACATAGCTTTAAATCAACGCATCCCCCCCAACGTGAGTAAAGGAAGACCTTCCGATGGCATCCGGATGGAAGCGGGGCATCGAGATCGTACTGGCCCGATCGGGCGCTGCCGCTGCCGCGCGGTGGGCGAACGGGCCTTCGACCGTCATCCTCTCGTACCACAACATCGTACCCACCGGAGCGTCGGCCGTCGGGGACCGCAGCCTGCACATCGACCAGGCGGCGTTCGGCGCACACCTCGACCTCCTGCAGACGCAGGGAGACGTCGTCGGCCTATCGTCGCTGTCGGCGCCGGCAGCCTCGCGGTCACGACGTCCACGGATCGTCATCACCTTCGACGATGCCTACCGCGGGACGATGACTGCGGGTGTGGACGAGCTCGAGCGCCGCGGCCTCCCGGGCACGGTCTTCGTCCCTCCGGGGCTCCTCGGGTCTACCGGCTTCTGGTGGGACCTACTCACTCCGATTGGGGCGGACGGCCTCGACCCCCACTTCCGAGACCGTGCTCTGAACGAGCTCGAAGGGCGCGGCGACAAGGTCATGGCCGAGGCCGGAGCCAACGGCCTTCCCATCGCCGCCCTCCCCTCACACGCGGTCGCTGTGGAGGAGTCCGAGCTCCTCGATGGCGGCGTCTACGACGGCGTCACCTTCGCGGCCCACACATGGAGTCATGCCAACCTCTCCGCGCTGTCCCGGGAGGACGCTCGAAACGAGATGCAGCAGAGCCAAAATTGGTTGGCATCGCGAAGCGACCGATATGTAGATTGGTTCTCGTACCCCTACGGACTCTTCAGCCCCTCCGTCGTGGAGGATGCGTCGATGTTCGAGGGTGCTCTGAGGGTCGACGGAGGCCTCGCGGAACGTCGCGGCGCCGCCAACGGCCCGCCGAATCGTATACCCAGAGTGAACGTACCCCGGGGACTCAGTCTCGAAGGCTTGGCGCTGAGGATCGCCGGGGTGCTGTCGTAGCGTCTCCACCTACCCCCCGAGCCACACAGGCTTCATGGTTCACGAACAGATCCGGGACATTCTCTCGTCCCATGGTCGCCTCGCCACCGATGTGGCGTCCCTACAGAACGACAGCGACCTCTACGAGGCAGGCCTCACCTCGCTCATCACGGTGAACCTCCTCCTCGCGATCGAAGACCACTTCGACGTCGAGTTCCCCGACGACCTACTGAGTCGTCGGACCTTCCAAAGCATCGATGCTCTCGCCGAGGCCGTCGAAGGTCTCGTGCCCTGACCGAATAGGCAGACTCATGGAAGCAGCAGCCTCCTTTTCCGATCCGATCGACTTCGACGCCCTCAAGCGCGCGGTCAACGAACTCGGTCGCTCCGTCGTGGCTCCGGCCAGCAAGGCGGTAGACGACGAAGCACGCTTCCCCCACGAGGCCTTCGACGCCCTCAAGGGAGAGAAGCTGCTCAGCGCCTATGTGCCCGTCCAATACGGCGGCATGGGTCTGAGCATGAGCCAGATCTGTGGCCTGTGCGAGATCCTCGGGCACCACTGCGCATCGACCGCCATGGTCTTCGCGATGCACCAGATTCAGGTCGCATGTATCGTGCACAACGGCGGCACCTCGACGTTCTTCCAGAACTACATGAGGCGGATCGTCGACGAGCAGCTGCTCCTCGCGTCCGCCACGACGGAGCTCGGTGTCGGCGGGGATCTGACGAGTAGTCTGTGCGCGGTCGAGACCGAGGGCGAGCGCTTCACGCTGGAGAAGAAGGCCCCGGTCATCTCCTACGGGCAGGAGGCCGATGCAATTCTGGTGACCGCCCGGCGCAACCCGGACGCACAAAACTCGGATCAGGTCCACGTTCTCGTGGAGAAGGATGCCACAGAGCTCGAGCCGCTCGCGGGTTGGGACACCCTAGGCTTCCGAGGCACCTGTTCGTTGGGCTTCGTGCTGAAGGCCGCGGGACACGTAGAGCAGATCCTACCGGAGCCGTTCGCCGACATCCTCGCGCACAGCATGCACCCGTATTCGCACATGACGTGGGGTTCGCTCTGGCTAGGTCTGGCCACCGATGCGGTCAACATCGCGCGCGACTCCGTGCGCAAGAAGATGCTGGCCAGCCCCGGCACACCTCCGCCATCCGCCCTGCGACTGGCAGAAGTCGACGAGGTCCTCTTCGAGATGCGCTCCGGCCTCTACGCCACGATGGAGGAGTACCAGGAGATGCTCGACCGCGGGAACACCGACGCCTTCAGCAACTTCGGGTTCAGCATTCGCGTGAACAACGTGAAGATCACCTGCTCGGAACTCGTGGTCGACATCGTGGGCAAGGCACTCCTGATCGTCGGGATCTCAGGCTACAAGAACGACTCCAAGAGCAGCCTCTCCCGGCACCTCCGGGACGCGTACGGGGCGGCGCTGATGGTCAACAACGATCGGATTCGAGGCTACAACTCGGCGATGCAGGTCATCGTCCGTCAGGGCTAGACAGGGCGACTTGGCTCTGTGAACGGTCCGATCCGAGAGCTGGATCCGGCGACGTACACTCGGCACCTCATCCACGGTGAGGGGCGCGCGTGGGCGGAAACCAACTGCTACGTGGATGTGCTCGTCGAGCTACTCCACGGTTTGGGGCACGAGCCGATCGCCGCGCTTCCCTTCACCCTTCGGGTGGACTTCGAAGGCGATCAGTGGACGTTCTTCAAGTTCCCCCACGGCGACCTCCAATCGTTGTTCGGCCTGGACATTCAGGAGCTGAATCCGTGGCGTCACCTCGCGGGGCACGTCGCCGAGCAGGTTGGGCTCGGCCGACCGGTGCTCGTCGAGCTGGACTCGTACTTCCTGCCCGATACGCAGGGGACGGCCTACAAGCTCGAGCATGTGAAGTCGACGGTCGCCGTGAACCAGATCGATATCGACGGCCTTCACATGGGCTACTTCCACGGACAGGGCTACTACCATCTCGATGGTCAGGACTTCGCGGACATTTTCCAACTCGATGGTCTCGTCCACGAGCGGATGCTTCCCCCCTACATCGAGTACGTGAAGATGGCGCCCGGGCACGTTCAGGCCTCTGGACGCGACCTCGTCGAGCAGTCTCTCGCATGCCTGCGTGAGCACATCCGACTCCTTCCGCCGCGAAACCCGTTTCTCGCGTTCAAGGAGCGTTTCGCCGAAGACCTCGACTGGCTCATGGGAGAGCCGATCGAGACCTTCCACCAGTACTCGTTCGCCACGCTGCGGCAGTACGGCGCGTGCTTCGAGCTCGTCGAGACGTACTTCCGTTGGCTCGCCGAACAAGGCGAGTCCGACCTCGATGGGATGATCGAGGCGTTCCAGGGCATCTCGACGACCGCCAAGACCTATCAGTTCCAACTGGCGCGGGCGATGGCGCGCGGCCGGGAGCTTCCTCTCGACCCGATCGACACGATGGGTTCGCAGTGGAGCCGTGGAATAGGATCGGTCGTCGAGCGGTATGGGTGAGGCGACCGGGCCCTCCCGGGCCACCCGCCCCCGCGTAGGTACCACCGACCAGGTCGTTCGTCTCTCTGAAGGATGGGAGCTCACTCGGACCGACCCCTTGGAGTTCGAGAGTCCATCGAACATCCGCGTGGACTCGTGGTCGCCGGCAGTCGTTCCGGGGACTGTTGCCGAGGCCGTGGGACCCGACTCTCTCGACGGACACCCCGACTACGATCGGTTCGACTGGTGGTACCGGTGCACCTTCGAACACGCCGCCTCCAGCGCTTCACGACACGAACTTCGCTTCGACGGACTCGCGACGCTCGCCGAGGTGTGGCTTAACGGGTCGAAGATCCTCGATAGCGCGAACATGTTCGTGACCCACTCGGTCGATGTGACGGATCACCTAGAGGACACGAACGAGCTGTGGATCGCGTTCCGGAGCCTAACGCAGCATCTGGCGGGCCGGAGGCCCCGGCCCCGGTGGAAGACAAAGCTCGTTGGCGAACAGAAGCTCCGGTGGGTGCGTACGACGCTGCTCGGTCGGATCCCGGGCTGGACCCCACAGGTTCTGACGGTCGGCCCGTGGCGGGACGTCTCACTGGCCGCAATCGGTGATCGCGTCCGCGATATCGCGGTCGAGGCCTCCGTGAAGGATGGCGTACCTCGGGTCTCGATCCGGGCCTCCCTGAGCGGGACGCCCGACGAGTGTGTGCTCGTGGTCGGCGATGCCGAGTTCGCCCTCGAGGTCGAGAACGGCCGCACCCTCGACGCACACGTCGACCTCCCGGACGCCGAGCTATGGTGGCCGCACACGCACGGCGAGCCGACGCTCCATCCACTTCGCCTCCGGGTGCGGCTCGACGGGGAGACGGTCGATTCCGACCTCGGGCGCGTCGGTTTTCGGACCGTCACCGTCGATCGAACGGGCGGCCGTGAACAACTCGTGGTGAACGATGTCCCCGTCTTCGCCCGCGGAGCATGCTGGACGTCGAACGATGTGATCTCGCTCGTCGGCGCGCCCGACGAGATGCGCGAGACGCTGGAGCGTGCCGTCGGCGCCAACGCCAACATGGTCCGGGTGGGCGGCACCATGGTGTACGAGACCGAGTCGTTCTACGACGCCTGCGACGAGCTCGGGCTCATGGTCTGGCAGGACTTCATGTTCGCGAACATGGACTACCCGGTCGACGACCCCGACTTCTCCGACTCGATCATGCACGAGGCCGGCCAGCAGGCAACTCGTTTGGCTCGGCATGCCAGCGTCGTCTGCTTCTGTGGAGGAAGCGAGGTCGAGCAGCAAGCCGCGATGTTCGGGGCGCCGAGAGAGGTGTGGACGAACGACTTCTTCTCGAACCGCCTTCCCGAGCTCGTTGCAGACGTCGCCCACGTACCATACTGGCCTTCCACACCGACCGGCGGCGTACTCCCGTTCCACGTCGGCGAAGGGCTCGGCCACTACTACGGGGTCGGAGCATACCGACGACCCCTGGAGGACGCGCGGCTTTCGGCGGTCAAGTTCTCGCCGGAGTGCCTCGGCTTCTCCAACATTCCCGAGCGAGGAGCGCTACGTGAACTCGGGCACGATGCTGCTCCGCACACTCCGGTTTGGAAGGCCGGCGTTGCTCGCGACAGCTCCGCCGGGTGGGATTTCGAGGATATCCGCGATCACTACATGCGCGTCCTCTTCGGCGTCGACCCCGTCGAACTGCGTGCTACGGACTTGGATCGGTACATCCGGCTCGGGCGGGTGACGACCGGGCGAGTGATGGCCCGCGTGTTCGACGAGTGGCGCTCGCCGGAACATCCGTGTGCCGGTGGCCTGGTGTGGTTCCTGAAGGATCTGAGGCCCGGCGCCGGTTGGGGCCTGATCGATAGTGGGAATCGAGCCAAGCCGGCCCTGCATTATATGCGCCGCGCGTGGGCACCCAGGCGCGTGACTCTTCTCGATCGGGGCCTGGACGGAGTCCGAGTCGAGGTCCACAATGAGCCCGACGAACCACTCACGGGTACGCTCGAGCTCACCATCTACGGTCTCGGGTCAGAAGTGCTCGCCACCACGACGCTGGAGGTCCGCGTGGAGGCTCGCTCGACGGAAGCGTGGTCGCTCGAAGAGGAACTGGGACGTTTTCTGGACCCGAACTGGGCGTACCGGTTCGGGCCGCTTCGGCATGCCGCCATCGCAGCGACCCTGTCGACCGACGACTCCGAATCGAGCACCGTGCTCTGGCCCAAGCTGGCGGCCTCCCTGCCGGCCGCCGAAATCGAGGCGGAGATCGACGCGTCCCGTGGAAGTGTGCACAGTGCGACGCTGGCGCGGGACGTCGCTCTCGACCTCAAGGGCGGGGAAGCGCTCGACAACTACTTCGACCTCCTGCCAGGCCGTCCGAAGACGTTCTCGGTGGACTCGGACGGTGAGCGCCCGAGTGGCTACGCGGAGGCCGAAAACCTGCCCGACGGCGTTCGCATCCGGACCCCGGAGTAGTCTGTGGCGGTCGACTCCGACTCGATCCGACAGGGTCTCGAGAACGGCGACGTCACCCGACATCCCTTCTGGCTAGAGTCTGGCGGAAGCCCCGTCGCGGCGTGGCTCCACATGCCTTCGGGCGATCGCCTCCGATCCGCTGGGGTCGTGCTGTGCCCGCCCGTAGGGTTCGAGTACAGTCACGCGTACCGCTCGCTTCTCCAGCTGGGGGACGCGCTGGCTCGACGCGGTTTTGTCACCCTTCGACTGGACTATCCGGGCACCGGCAACTCCGCGGGAGACGAGACCGCGCCGGCCCTCGTCGCCTCGTGGGTCGGCAGCGTCGAAGACGCAATGTCGTTCGTACACACACTGGCTCCGGACCCCCCGATCCTGATCGGTCTACGAGTCGGGGCACTCATCGCCGGTGAAGCTCTGCGAAGGAGGCCCGCGTCGGGCTGGGTCGCGTGGGCCCCGTACGTGCAGGGCCGCCACTTCGCGCGTGAGGCTCGGATGCTGCACCTCGTGGGCGACGAAGAGGCCGTGCACACGCCGGGCTTCCTCGACGCCGGAGGATTCCGTTTCGCGGACGAGACGATGAGCAGCCTGGGCGCGATCCGACTAGATCGGGGCGACGACCTCGGGGAGACGCCTTTGCTCGTCATCGATCGGGAGGGGCAGCCGGCTGCGGATCGCCTCGCCCAACACGCCGAAGCCGGCGGATCCCCGGTCGATCGTCTGGTGCAGGCCGACTTCGACGACATGATGGCCGAGCCGCAGTACACCGTCGTGCCACGATCGACGATCGACGGAATCGTCGACTGGTGTGCGGCCTCGGTATCCGGGACCGTCGACGGACCGTTGCAGTCGATCGAAGCGCTGCATCGCACGCAGGTGTCCGTCACCGACCGCGATGGAGTGGTCATCGGCACGGAGAGCCTGCTCCTGATCGACGGGTCCGACACACCCCTGTTCGGGGTACTGCTCGAACCGGCGGAGGTCGACCGGAGCTCCGCCAACGTCGTCGTGCTACCGAACGCCGGGTCCGTGCACACGGCAGGGCCGAATCGCCTCTACGTCGAGTTGGCTCGAGAGCTGATGCGGGCCGGCGTCCCGTCTCTGCGGTTCGACCTCCGAAACTTGGGCGACAGTCTCGTCGGTGCCCCGAGTGACGAGAACCACCCGTATCCCGAGGGCGCCGTCGACGACGTTCGCGCCGCGATCGAACTCGTCGAACGCGCCGGGTACCCCGGGGTCGTCGCGGCCGGGTTGTGCTCGGGCGCGCACACAGCGCTTCACGCGGCGGTCGAGCTGGTGGATCAACCCATCCGTGCCCACATCAGCGTGAACCCTCTCACCTTCGGGTACGAGCCGGGGACCACGCTCGACACCCCGGCGACGTACCAAGGCGCCAAGGACGCGAGCTACTACCGGCGCGCATTCTGGGATCCCGAGCGCTGGAGACGTCTCCTCTCGGGCGACTCCGATCTGAAGTACATCTTGTCGTTCATGGGGAAGCGATTCGCGGAACGGGTGAGCACGGTCATGCGTCACTCGGGGCAACGTGTCGGCCTATCGAGAGGCACACCCTTCGCTCGACGCCTTCGCAAGCTCGAGGAGTTGGACCGCCGCATCTGCTTCGTCTTCGCCGATACCGACCCTGGGCCGGAGATGTTGACGAAGGAGGGCGGCCCGACGGCGACGCGGCTCGCGCGGGACGGATTCGTAAAGAGCGCATTCGTGACCGACGCAGACCACACCTTCTCTCGGAAGGGACCTCGGGCCGAAGCGATCGCCGAGGTCGTCGAGCATGTACGACCTGACCTGGCCCTCCAACGGATCCACACCCCACCCCGCTCGGACATGTGGGATCACATCGAGGAGGATTGGCGCCGACTCCTCGACGCGACCGGTGAGACGTCCGCCTTCTTGAGCCCGGAGTGGACTCGTGCGTGGCTGGCCCACCCCGACGCAGCCGGCAACACCTCGGCGGTCCGATGGACGGACAACGACGGCCGCGTCGTCGGTATGCTCCTGGGGTCACGTGGGTCGGGGAAGACTGGGCCGTTCTCGGTGCGTCGATCCTTCTTCAATGGTCCGCCCGGCAGCGCAGCGCGCCCGGAACACAACGACGTCCTCACGATCCCGGAGCACCGTACGGCCATCGTGAGGGATCTCGCGCGAATGCTGCTGTCCATCCCCTCCGATGATGTCGGCCTGGTCGGCGTCCGCCCCGGACTTCTAGACCCGCTCGTCGCGCGCGTGCGAGGCAGTTCGTGGGACGGATACGAGAGTCACTCGCCCTACGTCGACCTCACCGAGGTACGGAAGGGAGGGGGCGAATACCTGGCCGTCTTGTCCGCGAATGCGCGCAGTCAGGTGAGACGCAGCCTTCGCCTCTACGAGGAGCGTTTCGGTGCCCGGGGAATTCGCGTTGCCGACTCCGCAGCGGAAGCGCAGACATGGTTCGATGAGATGGTGACGATCCACGACGCCCGCCGGCACGCTCTCGGATCGCACAGCGAATTCACCCCTACCGCACGCGCCTTTCACCGCGACCTCATCGAGCGCGTCTTCGGCGGATCGGGCTCGACTGCCCTCGCCGCGCACATGCTCAGGGTCGAGTTCGGGGGCGAGACTGTCGGCATCCTGTACCACCTCGCCTACCGCAATCGCGTCTACTACTACCAGGGCGGACTTCGGTACCACGAGGACAACCGACTCAAGCCCGGCCTCGTCTCTCACTCACTCGTCCTGCAGCACTACCTGGAGCACGGTGCCGACGAGTATGACTTCCTGGGCGGCGAGCCCGAACCCGTTCGGTACAAAGAGACCCTCAGCACGAATCATCGCATCCTCCACTGGGGCGAGATGTCGCTCCCCACGAGAAAGATGAAGCTGATCCGTGGGCTCAGACTCGTGCGGCGTGTTCTCCGAGGCGACGGGTCGTCGGACGACTGAGTCCCGCTACGGGGCGTCCGCACCCCCGAAGGTGATCGGCACGATGATCCGGGTCTCTTCCCATTCGAAGTGGAGATCGACGGATCCCGCCGCCGGCGTCCCGAAGCTCGTCGTGAACATCTCGACGTAGTCGACGGCCGTCGTTTGGATCGGCGCGCGCCCGACCTCCTCGGCTTCTACATCGGAGGTGTAGGCGTTCCTGGAGACGTTTCCATCAGGCAACGTCACATCCCGGGTCTGGCCCCACTGCGCGGTCGACGCGTTCACGACGACCTGCCATTCGGACTGGCTCGGCACGGTGTAGATCGAATACCTCCCCGGCTCCACGGCGATGCCCGCGATCTGCGCGGGGGCGTCGAGATAGAGGAGAGTCGGTTCGTTAGCCCCGGTTCGCCACAACATGTCCCACGGCACGAGCCCGCCGAAGACGACGCGTTCTCGTGCAGACGGACGCGAGTAGCAGACCTTCGCGTTGGCCTCACCGACCGCGACGTGGACCGAGTCGAACGGACTCGGACGAGCAGCGAGCTCTTCCCCTTCTGCATACGGTGTGCAGGCGAACGAGACGGTGCCCGGCGCACACGCGCCGACCACGGCCAGCAGAAGGACGGCAACCAGGCCTCCGATTCGACTCGTCACACCGTGCATTTCAACCTCCGTGGGGTCACCATCAGGGCGCCAACGTTACCGGAGCCATCCAATCGAGATCAAGTGGGCGCGATCCTTGCACGCTCCTTCGAATCTGTATGATGGAACCGGCTCGAGGCCTAGGTCGTACCCTACGGCATTCCGAGCACCACTCACCCACGATTTCGGAGTTCCTCTCATGAGGTCGTCGATCGTCAGACCACTCACCGTACTCGCCCTGATGCTGACGCTATCGGGCTGTTCCTCGAACCTTCGCTCCGGCGCTCTCGGTGGCGCAGCCGCCGGTGCCGTCATCGGCGGGATCGCCAGCGGTTCCGCCCGTGGGGCCATCCTCGGGGCCGTCATCGGCGGCGCTGCAGGCGCAGCCATTGGCGGCGTCATGGACGCGCAAGCCGAGGACCTACAGGACAAGCTCCCGAATGCGGAAGTCGTCCGCGTCGGTGAAGGCATCCAGATCACCTTCGACTCCGGCATCCTGTTCGACGTCGGTCAGGCGGACTTGAGAGCGGAGGCCCAACAGAATCTCTCGGATCTGGCGGCGTCCCTACAGGACTACGAGGGCACCGACGTCCTGGTCTTCGGCCACACCGACTCGACCGGCGGTGAGGACCTCAACCAGCGTCTCTCCGAGCAGCGCGCAGACGCGGCCCGGACATACCTCCTCGGCGCCGGCCTCGAGGGCGATCGGGTGAGCGCGATCGGCCGCGGAGAGTCCGATCCGATCGCGACGAACGACACGGCGGCAGGCCGCCAGGAAAACCGTCGGGTCGAGATCGCGATCTTCGCCAGCGAGGACATGCGCAACGAGATGCTCCGCCGCCACGGTGGGGACTGAGCTGACCCGCTAGCCTCGGCCGACTTGCTCGAGCCGTGCTGGAACGACGGAGGCCGCGCCCCGCTGGGTCGCGGGCTCTGTCGCGGCCCACGCTGAACCAGAGGGGCACCCGAGGGAGACCGGGGGCAGGTCGGTTGGACGAC
>JBCCEZ010000074.1:0-20625 GCA_039030015.1 Gemmatimonadota bacterium
ACTTCATGATGTAGTACATCGTCTGTGACGTCAGGTAGTAGTCGGTGGCAAACTGATCGGTGTCCCAACCCAGCAACATGTCGCCCGTGTTGGCGTCGATGCTGCCCAGTGCGCCTTGCGAACCGGCGTAATCGATCTCGTGCATCATCGTATGACCTGCCAGCGTTGCGTGGTTGGTCTCGAGATTCAGCTTGAAGGCGCCCATGAGATCATACGCGCGAAGAAAATTCAGGCAGGCCGCCGCGTCGCTGTCGTACTGGTGCTTGGTTGGCTCTTTGGGCTTGGGTTCAATCAGAAACTGACCCGTAAACCCAATCTCGCGGGCATAGTCCACTGCCATATGGAAGAACTTGCCCAAGTGGTCCAGCTCACGTTTCATATCGGTGGAGGTGCGCAACCAGGAGCTCGGCTTCGCCGTCTACCGGCAGCCAGAGACCGGTGGGGCGTTCATTCACGGAGAAGTGCCATCCGGTCGCATAGGTGACGTTGCCCGGCGCGAGCAGGAGGAGTCCGTCCACTCCCTCCCGTTCAGCCCGTCCTCGCAGCCGCCCTCGTACCCCTTCGTAGAAGGAAGGCGGAAGGGGCTTCACAGCGTCGAGTCCTCCCACGGACCGACCACCTCGATCGCTTCGGAGACGCCGAGTTCGTCGCCCAACGCGCGTAGATCCGCCAATGCCGAATCCTCGAGCGGGATGCCCACCTCGCGCTTCCGCGTGACGCGCCTCGCTTCTTGTTCACCCGGGATGAGAACTTCGTCGAAGCCGGGGCGAAGGGCCCTGGAACGGCACATCTCCGCGAAGTCGTCCATGCGGCGCCTGAAGTCGTCGAGGGGCATGAACCACTCGATGTCGAGCGCGATGAGGGTATGGCTGACGTCCCACTTCTTCGGGTCCGCGTAGGGCGTGAGTCCGTATCCGCCGCCGCCGATCACGCCGGTGAGGACGTCGGTCATGAAGGCGAGCCCATACCCTTTGTACCGACCGATACCAAGGAGTGCCCCGGCCATGGCGGCGCGCGGGTCGTCGGTCTCTTCGCCGTCGGGGGTCAGAGCCCAGTCGGTCGGCATAGGGATCCCCTCGGCGGCATGCCACGTCATCATTCCCTTTCCGGCCGGGGTCAGCGCGATGTCGAGCACCGCGTGGTACCCGAGCCCGGTGGGCGCGGCGATGCCCCAAGGGTTCGTCCCGACCGCGCCCTCTCGAGCTCCCCACGGGGCCATCTCGGGGCCAGCGTTCGTCAGTGCGATGCCGACGCAGCCTGCGTCCGCGGCCAGGCATGCGTGCACGGCACTCGAGCCGAAGTGGGTCGAGTTCGACACGACGACCTGGCCGACGCCGCACACTTTGGCCTTCTCGACCGCGAGGCGCATCGCTTTCGTCGCGGCGACCGTACCGATTCCGTTGTTCGCGTCGATCAGGGCGAGGGCCGGGCTCTCCTTCACGACGTCCCACGACGCGGTGGGATCGATCGCTCCTGCGGCGAATCGGCCGGCGTACCGCCGAAGCTTCTTCACGCCCTGTCCATGCCCCGGGTGAAAACGGAGCTCGCTGAAGATCAGCGCACCCCCGAAGATCCGCGCCTCCTCGTCCGGCAGGCCCATGGCCTCGAGTAGGGCGAGGACGAAGGCGTGTAGGCTCTCCTCCGAGACCGCCGTCATCGGCACCACGCGCGGGTCAGCCATCGATGTCGAGAAGGTCGACGAGGTTGGCATTCGGGGCGTGGAAGCTGCCGAGCTTCCCTTCGACCGCGGTCATCAAAAGGGCGATGCCAGGGCCGTAGCCGGCTCGGGGCCCGTCCGTGGCGCACACGACGCCGATCGCCCGCGCTCCTCTCAGGTATCCGTGGTTGTAGCGGCTGTCCGTGTCTTCGAGGGCGACGAGGTCGCCGAGCCGTAGTGTGTCGAGACCGAGCTCGCCGAGGAGGTCGGGATCCGAGGACTGCAGGTGGATCGAGCCGCCCTCGGAGGTGAGACCGAGGCCCGCTCCGATCAGGTGGGGTGGGATCGTCGTCACGACGCCGAACGAGACCCCGCTCTCGTCTTCTCGGGCGTCGAGCGCGTGGAGGAGGCGGGGCGAGATGCCCTTCAGGGCGACATCGGGATGCTTCGTCAGCGTGAGGCCGATGCCCTGGCCGCGCACAAGGATCTGGTCCCCCACCGCCATCTTCGTCCGCGATTCGACGTCGAAGTGGACGATCACCTGTTCCGAAAACCGGCCGGATTTGCCGGTGACGATACCGACGGCTCCGGCGGCACTTCCGGTCATGACCCGCGCTCGATTCCCGATGCACGAGAAGACGTTGAGGCCGCGGTTCTGGTTGTCGTCCGCCTGGCGGATGCTCACCCCGGGGTGGATGCAGTCTGCCGCCCACCCGAAGGCGCGGTCGCCGATCGAGACGTTGTAGACGATCCCGCCGTACGTCGGGAGGAGGAAGGGAGTCCCGTCCGCCGCCAAGCGGTACGGCTCGGCGGGCAGACCGGGGAAGCCCGGGTGAGCGATGTGCCCGGCGATCGAGACTGCGACGAGGTCCGACTCGTTGGTGGCGAGGTCGTTCATCATGCCGGCTCCCGGATGCCGAGGGTGTGCGCGATGTTGGCCGCGGGGTCGATGTGGAAGTCCAACGCGTGCGCCGGTCCAGTGATGAGGGTGAGGATGCCGGGGCCGTGACCGGTCATGACGGAGTCCCCGTGGATGCAGATGCAGATGGCGACCCATCCTTCGCGGTACGAGCGTCCGAAGCGGTGGTCGACATTCCGAATGCCGATCAGATCGCCGAGGCGCATCTGGTCGATTCCGAGATCCGCCATCAACGCGCGGTCGCCCGACATCAGGTCTTGGTCGACGAACTCGGCGTTGAGCTCTGCACCGGAACCCATGATGCGCGGAGGCAGCTCCATCGCGACCGGGCATGAAAGACGATCTCCTTCGACACGGAGGCCGTATGCAGCGGCGAGCTCCGGGCTCGTCTTCTTGAACTCGATCTCAGGGTGTTCCGGGAGTCGGATGCCTCGGCCTCGTGTCCGAATCTGCACGGTGTCCCCGATCGTCATCTCCTCGAGCACGTCGGGAGCGAAGTCGACGAGAATCCGCGCATGTTCACCCGTGACGACACCACGGGCCCCCCGCGCCAGCCCGCTCACGACTTCGGCTTCGTTTCCGATACACGTCAGGTAGTGGAGCGCGAAGTCCGCTCGTTCCTCACTGTGCGCGATCGATACACCGGGCTCGACGTGATCCCCGGCCCAACCGAAGGCTCGGTCGCCGACCCTGGCGTTGTAGGTGATGCCGTACATTCCGGGAAGGATCTCGCCGACCCCGTTCGGCCAGTGGGTGTAGCCGCCCCGTCGAAGCGAGGGTTGGCTGACGCGGCCGGTCACGGCCATCTCGACCAGTTCGTCGTCGTTCCAATGCAGAGCAGCGGTCATCGAGGTCGCGTGGGTGTCCGTTCCGATTCGGCGCCCAGAGTACCCCGGTCGGCCGGGTGAGGCGAATGAGTGCGCAGTACGGAGTAGAGTGCTTTCGAGCGTGCCCCCCGGCCGGTTCCTCTTTCGGTCGGATCGCGCAACGCTCATTCTGAGCCCTGTACCGAGCTATGAGGTCGACGTGGCGTCGCCATCCAACCCCCCCGAAGACAGCGATGTCGCCGATGAGGCCGTAGAGGCCGAAGGCGACGCCGAGCGCGATCCACCGGAGCGTGAGACCGCGGCGCAGCTCCCGGTCGAGGAGCCGACGCTGCCGGAAATCACGTCGGTCGCCGAACTGCTTCGGATGCCGGTCAGCGACCTCAACGAGCTACTGTCCGAGCGTTCCCAGAACGACACCCTGATCGACGTCGCCGAGCGCCATCTGCTCGGCACCGAGATCGCCCGATTGCTTCCGACCGTCTTCGCCGGCTTGGACGGCGACGCCCTGAAAGAGGTCAGCGCGGCCTTCCACTGGAGGCGCTTGGAGCGGGGCGAGGTCCTGTTCAAGGAAGGGAGTGTCGGCAACGCGGTCTACATTTTGGCGTCCGGGCGGCTACGTGCTCGGGTCACCCAACCGGACGGGACCGATCGGGACGTCGGGGAGATCGTCCCGGGTGAGACCGTCGGGGAAATGGCGATCATCACCGGCCGTCCTCGAAGCGCTACGGTCGTCGCTCTCCGATCGAGTGTGCTCCAGGAGTGCCGTCGCTCGGACTTCCTCGCCCTCGTCGATCGACACCCCGTCCTGGCCCAACACCTGAATCGCGTCTTGGTGCGGCGGCTCGAGCGCGCGAATCGGGATGCATCTCCGGTTCAGCATCGACTCTCCGTCGCGGTGGTGCCGCTTCACGATGGGCTCGTGCCGAGCGACTTCGCGGTCGGCTTCCTCGACGCCCTGGCCGGGGCGGGCAAGGTGCTGCGCCTCGATCAGGCCGAGGTGGAGCGGAGGGCGGGGAAGGGCCTCAGCGAGGCAGACGAGCGCTTGAGCGATCTGAAGCTTCTCCCGTGGTTCGAGGAACAGGAGGCTGGCCACGACTTCGTCTTGTACCAGGCGGACCCGACGATGTCCGACTGGACGCGCCGCTGCCTGAGTCAGGCCGACCGGATCATCCTCCTCGGAGAAGCGGACGCCGACCCGGCGGTCGGCGAGGCCGAGGCCGAGATGGAGCGGATCCTCGAGGGTGCCCGCCCGCCGGTTCACCTCGTCCTGGTGCACCCAGGAGACCGAGATCGACCCCGCGGTACGCAACATTGGCTCGAGTCCAGAGAGCTCCGGAGCCACCACCACGTCCGACGAGGCCGGAGAAGCGACGTGGATCGGGTCTTCCGACTCACCACCGGTCGGGGCCTCGGATTGGTTCTGAGCGGGGGTGGTGCACGGGGCTTTGCGCACATCGGCGTCCTCCAGGCGCTCGACGAGCTCGGCATCCCGATCGATGCGGTCGGAGGGACGAGCGCGGGTGCTGCGATGGCGGCACAGTACGCGATGGGACGGTCGTCCTCGGAGATTCGAGACGCGTGCCACCACGAGTTCGTCGTACGGAAACCGTTCAAGAAGTACACGCTCCCCGTGTACTCCGTGGCGGGCCGCCACCTCTTCGATCAGGTGTGCCGCTCGATCGCGGAGGGCCGCGACGTCAGCGACACCTGGATTCCCTTCTTCTGCACGTCGTGCGACCTCCAGACCGGAGAGAAGGTCATCCACGAACGCGGTGAGTTGTGGAAGGCTGCACGCGCGTCGATGTCGCTGCCGGGGGTCGTTCCGCCGGTCGTGGATGGGGACCGGCTCCTCGTCGACGGGGGCGTGCTCGACAATCTTCCCGAAGAAGAGATGGTCGACTTCTGCGGTGGTCGAGTCATCGCCGTGGACGTGAGTGGCGGCGCCCCGGTACAGGTCGATGTCGACTACGAGCAGTTGCCCTCTCCCTGGAGCGTGCTCTGGCATCGCGTGGCGCCATGGCGTCAGCCCGTCCGTGTGCCGACGCTCATGGACGTTCTGCTTCGGACCGCGACGGTGTCGAACACGGGACAGAGGGCCGTGGAGGAGACCGTCGATCTGCTTCTTCGGCCACCGGTGACGGCCTTCGGCCTCCTCGACTTCCCGGCGCTCGATCGGATCATCGACGTCGCGGCGGAGCACGCTCGCGTCGAGTTGGCCGAATGGTGGGCGACCGCGGAAAGGGTGCTGCCCCAGGCCTGACGGCCCTCGCGTTTGACAGCACTTCGCGCCCCGGCGCACGTTGCGCCGTCGCTTTCGGCGCTCAACGAGGCCCAAACGCATGGGATACAACGCGTTCCTAGAACGCATGGGGGAGGTGAACGACCTCCTCAACGCGGAATCGATCTTGAAGTGGGATGCCCGCACGATGATGCCTCCGGGTGGCGCGGACACGCGGGCGAAGCAGCTGGCGACGCTCACCGTCATCACCCGGAATCACCTCGTTGCCGACGAGACCCGACGGCTCCTCGACGCTGCCGAGGCCGAGACACAGCATCTCGATGAGGACAGCGTCGAGCGGACGATGTGCGCTCAGGTTCGGGAGGCGATCGACTACCACCTCCGAATCCCCGCGGAGCTTCTGCACAAGCGGACCGAGGTCGGCTCGATCGGCCAGCACATCTGGGCGGAAGCTCGGGCGAAGAGCGACTACGCGATGTTCAAGCCCGTGATGGCGGACACGGTCGCACTCAACCAGGAAATGGCGGAGTGCATCGGGTACGAGGCCCATCCGTACGACGCGCTGATGTATCGTTTCGAGCCAGGAGAGACCGTCGCGTCGCTCCAGCCGCTTTTCGCGTCTCTTCGAGAGGGCCTGATCCCTCTTCTCCGCGCGATCGCAGAGAAGGAGTCGCCGCGGGTCGACTTCCTCCAGCAGCCGTATCCGGTGAAGGATCAGCTCGGCTTCGCGTTGAAAATGGCGCGTAAGCTCGGGTACGACACGGACCGCGGGCGCCTGGATTTGACCGTGCATCCATTCGAGGTCTCGTTCACCCGAAACGACGTGCGCATCACGACTCGGGTCAACGACGAGTGGATGCCGAAGAGTCTCTTCGGCACCCTGCACGAGACAGGCCACGGTCTCTACGAGCAGTACTGCGATCCGGCGTACACGCGGACGCCCTTCGCGACCGACCTGGTTGGCCTCTATGCCGTGGGTGGTGTGAGCTTCGGCGCGCACGAGAGCCAGTCACGACTCTTCGAGAATCACGTCGGTCGCAGCCGGGAGTTCTGGGAGCTCAACTACGGTGAGCTCCAATCGACCTTCCCGACGCAGCTCGCCGATGTCGACGTCGAGACGTTCTGGCGGGCGGTGAATAGGGTCGAACCAGGCTTCATTCGGGTGGAGTCGGACGAGCTGACGTACGACTTCCACATCATGCTCCGAGTGGAGATCGAGGCGGCGCTCATCGATGGCTCTCTCTCGATCGACGACCTGCCCGAGATGTGGAACGCGAAGGTCCAGGAGTACCTCGGGCTCGAAGTCCCCAACGACGCCCTGGGTGTGCTTCAAGACGTGCACTGGTCGTCCGGGCAGATCGGGACGTTCTGCAACTACACGATCGGGAACGTCATGGCCGGCCAGCTCTTCGCGACAGCGACGGAGGACGAGGCCGTGCGCTCCGGCATGGCGGCTGCGGAGTATGGTCCTCTCCGCGAGTGGATGACCGAGCACGTCCACCGTCACGGGAGGCGGTACAGCCGCGACCGACTGCTTGAGATGGCGACGGGCAGAACGCTCGACCCGACCGACTACATCGCCCACCTCACTGCGAAGTACACCGAGATCTATGACCTCTGACGCATCGGTTATCAGAGGCCACCGAGGAATCGCTCGTGACGCACATCCGTGACTTCGTCGGCTACGCGAACTCGCCGCCGGATATCGAGTGGCCGAACGGCTCCCGCCTCGCGGTCAACTTCGTCCTGAACTACGAGGAAGGCTCGGAGTACTCGCTGGCGGACGGAGACGACCGGACTGATGCGACGCTGACCGAGGTCTCCCAACCGCGGGTTCCTCGCGGGGATCGGGACCTCGGGGCCGAGAGCATGTTCGAGTACGGGAGCCGGGTCGGCTTCTGGCGCCTCTATCGCACGTTCCGCGACCGAGGTGTGCCGCTCACCGTCTTCGGCTGTTCGCTCGCGCTCGAGCGGAACCCAGTGGCCGCCGCCGCGATCGCGGAGACCGACTGGGACGTCGTGTGCCACGGTCGCCGTTGGATCGAGCACTACCTCCTCGACGAAGAGGACGAGCGGACGGAGATCGCCCAGGCGTACGACGGGATCGAGCGCTTGATCGGCCGGGCCCCGACGGGCTGGTATTGCCGCTATGCGCCGTCGACAGCGACCCGTCGTTTGGTGGTCGAGCACGGGGGTTTCGCGTACGACAGCGACGCGTACAACGACGAACTCCCGTATTGGGTGCAGGTCGGGGAACGGGCGCACCTCGTCGTGCCGTACTCGCTGGCGACGAACGACTCGAAGCTGGTCGGCGGTCCGCTGGTGACGGGGCGAGCGTTCGGTGACTACCTCATCGACGCGTTCGAGGTGCTTCGGAGTGAGGCGACCATCCATCCACGGATGATGTCGGTCGGCATGCATGCCCGAATCCTCGGACAGCCGGGGCGCGTCGTGGGCCTGCTCGCGTTCCTCGATCACCTAGAGGGGCGTGAGGACGTCTGGGTCTGCAGACGACACGACATCGCAGCGCACTGGCGGGCGGTGGCCCCGCCCCCGAACGATGCCGGATGACGGACGAATCGGCATGACCGCGGCCCCGGCCGGCCAACAGGGACCCGTGCGATGTACGGCGGCGCCTCCGGATCCCGACGCGTTCGCGCCCTTCGGCGCCTTCGTGATCGCTCCCGCGCGGGTGGGCGATCGGGCGCACTTCAGTGAGTGGCTCGTCCCGGTGGACGGGCTGGCGCAGCAGTCTCACATGAACCGGGTGGCTCCGACCCCACTTCCCGCCGTCGTCCGGCGGGTCGAGCGACACCCGCACGCGGCTCAACTCTTCGTCCCGGTGGGAGTGTCTCGGTATCTCGTCACCGTGATGCCGTCCGACGCAGATGGCGGACCGGACCGGGAGAGGGCCCACGCATTCGTCGTTCCCGGCACGACGGGTGTGGTGTACCGCCCCGGGACGTGGCACGCGGGCATCGCTGTCCTCGACCATGAGGCTTCGTTCGGTGTCTTCATGTGGCGTGGGGCCGAAGACGACGATGTCTTTGAAGAGATCGCTCCGCTCGAGGTTGTGCTTCCGCCGCATCGTCCGGGCTCGGAGCCTTGAGCGAACGGCGCGTGATGGTGACCGGGGCTGCGGGCTTCGTGGGAGACGCACTGACCCGCGGATTCGCCGATCGAGGGTGGCACGTCCTGGCCGTGGATCGGACGGCGGGGACGTCCCTCGACGGCGTGCGTTGGCTGGAGGCCGATCTGGTGGATGGGCTTCCACACGACGTGGAGTGTCCGGATCTCATCGTGCACGGGGCGTGGACGACCGCCGATCCCACCGAGTTGGGAGTGGACGCCGAGGGGTACGAGGCTCTGAATCTCCAACCACTCCTCGCCGTGCTCGAATGGGCGACGGCTTCGGGAGCGCCCGCCTTCGTCTTCCTGAGTTCGTCGGGGGTTTTCGGCGCGGACGACGCGGAGGGTGGTTTGACCGACGACACGCCGCCGAGCGGGAGCTCGGCGTACGCGCGGTCCAAGCGGAAGGGCGAGGCTCTCACCTCGAGCGCGGATGTGCCGAGCGTGTACGTGGTGCGACTCGGTTACCTCTTCGGTCCCGGTGAACGCCGGAGCACGACACGACCCGGCGTATCCATGGTCGCAGAGTGGATCGAGCGCGCCCGGGCCGGGGAGACGCTCGAGTGCCGTTCCGACGATCCTCGCCGGGAGTGGACGTTCGCGCCGGACCTCGCCGAGGCGATCGAACGTCTCGTGTCGGGCCCCGTCCCCGCGCATCCCGTGCATCTCGGGAGCCCCCACGTCCTGCGCGACTCCGAAGTCGCTCAACTCGTCTCGCGACACTTCCCCGACACCGAAGTGGCGGTCGTGGATCCGCCGAGACCGCAAAAGGCGCCCATGATCGGCAGCTCCCTACCGGCGCTCTCGACGATGACATGGACGACGCCCGCTCGAGGGATCGCGGCGATGTTGGAGCGGGCGCGCGTCGCATGACCCCGCTCCGCTTCGTCCTGGTCGGACTCGGTGCTCGAAGCCGAACCTGGCTGCACATGCTCACGGAGCATTCCGACTGCACGCTGGTGGGGCTCGTCGACTCGTCGCCCGATGCCGTGTCTCGCGCCGTTGCTGATCATCCGGCGGCGGTTGCGGGTGCGACGCTCGGGGAGGTGCTCGCGAAGGTCGACGCCGACGTCGCCCTCCTGTGCACGCCCCCCGCCGGGCGTCACGACCAGATCGAGGCTGCGTGCGGCAATGGCGTGGCGATCCTCGCGGAGAAGCCGCTCGCCGACACCGTGGAGGACGCCGAGGCACATGTCGCCGCCGCGGCCGCTGCTGGCGTCCCGCTCACGGTCGGATTGAACTTTCGGTACCTCGGCGTCACCAAGGCGTTGAAACATCTCTTCTCCCCGGACCGCCTGGGCGCTCCCGAGTTCGGGCGCTTCACGTACGAGCGATGGCGGGATGGCCGGCTTCCGCGGCTGAACAAATACCCGCTGACGATGGCTCAGCCGATGCTCTGGGAGCAGTCGGTCCACCACTTCGACCTCATGCGCTTCGTCTACGACGCGGAGCCGGTCCGAATCTCCGCTCGCACGTTCAATCCGTCATGGTCGATGTATGCCGACGACGCCAACGTGAGCGCGCTGATCACCTTCACCGACGGAATCGAGGTGACGTACCAAGGCACGTGGGCCGGGAATTGGCAGCAGATGGGGTTTGATTGGCGGACCGAGTGCCAGCGGGGGATCGCAGTCCAGGCCGACATGTTCGGAGAGCTGTCGTACGCGCTTCGCGACGACGCTGCGCCGACGCCGGTCGAACTGCCCGACGAGGAGCCGTGGGTCGACGATGCGCGCGGTTTGCTCGAGGACTTCGTCGCGCATTTCCGAGACGGCACACCCCTCCCTTGCTCCGGCGTGGACCACCTCCAGTCGCTTCGTATGGTGGACGCTTGCGTGCGCGCATCGCTCGGGGAGGGTACGGTGACACTTCACGAAGACGGAGTTGGAGAGTGAAGCGAATCATGGGATGGGTCGCGGCCGCGCTGCTGGTGGCGAGCTGCACGACCCAGGACGAGAACACGATCGTGGTCGGACTGAGCGCCGACATCACGACTTTCGAGCCGGGCATGATCTCGAGTCGAGACAACTCGAACATCGCCCGCCACCTCTTTGCCGGACTCTTTTCGCTCACCTCGGACGGGGAGCACATCCCGGACCTCGCGCACACGCTCGAGGTCACCGACGACGGCACCGGATACATCTACACCCTCCGCGAAGGACTGACGTGTCACGACGGTGAGCCGCTCACGGCGGAGGACGCCGCGTACACCTTCAACCGGATCGGAGACCCGGCTAATCGGTTCACGGGCAATGCCCCGGGCTTCGTCTTCACGTCGATCGGATTCGTCGACGCCGTCGCTCTCGACGAGCTCCGGGTTCAGATCAATATCGCCCGTCCCAATCCGATCGCGTTCGGGCTCATCACCGAGATCCACGTCCACTGCAAGGACAGCTACGAGCAGATGTCGCTCGACGAGGCGGCGGCCAATCCGATCGGATCGGGCCCGTATCGACTCGCGTCATGGACCCGGGGCTCCGAGGTCGTGCTCGAAAAGGTCGGTGAGCCTGGACACTTCGACCGCATGGTGTGGCGGATCATCCCCGAGGCGTCGACACGGACGGCGGAGCTTATCGCGGGGAACGTCGACATCGTTACTAACGTCGTCCCTGAACAGATCGACGCGATCGACAGCTCCGGCCGTGCTGAAGTGCAGGTCGTCAACGGTACCCGTCGGATGTACGTCGGCTTCAACCTCTCGGACGAACACCGTGAGATGCCGGGCGGCGAAGCGATTCAGGATCCGGACGTGCGGCGTGCGCTCCAATATGCCGTGGATGTGCCGACGATTTGCCGGCAGCTCCTCGGCGTCGAGTGTGAGCGCGCGACCGGCCTCGTGAACATCCAGAACGCGAATCCGGCGCTCACGCCGTACCCCTACGACCCCGAGACCGCCGAGCGACTGCTCGATGAAGCGGGGTGGGAGCGAGGTGACGACGGCGTCCGTTTCTCGATCGGGATGCAGGCCGGTCGAGGACGGTACGTGAATGACGTGAACGTCGTACTCGCGATCGAGCAGTACCTCGAGGATGTCGGCTTAGACGTCGACTTGGAGTTGATGGAGTGGGCTTCGGTGTACACGCCGCTCCTCCGCGAGCGCCGGACAGGCCCTCTCTTCTTCCTCGGCACGGGTGGAGGCCTCTGGAGCCCGATCTACGACATGACCGACATCGCCGAAGTGGGCTCGGGTACGAACTACACCAACTGGAGCGACGAGCGTTGGTTCAGTCGGTGGACGGAGCTGACGAGCGCCGAGACCGAGGAAGAGACGCGGCGGGTGATCGACGAGATGCTGCAGGTCTTCTACGACGACGGGCCGTGGCTGCATCTGTACTTCCAGCCCGACTTCTACGGTGTGTCGAACCGGATCGATTGGACCGCTCGGCGAGACGAAAAGGTGTACCTCTTCAACGCGTCGCTGCGGTGACCAAAGCGTCGCGGAACTCCCCGCCATCGACCACGCGGCGGGTGCCCGGCCCGGCCGCATCGGTGTAGTCGGCGTTGGGCGCGTATATACTGCGGCGGCTGCTTCAGAGTATCGTCGTCGTGGTGGGTGTCACGCTCGTGTCGTTCCTGGCACTCCAAGCGGGCGGTGATCCGACGTACCTCTTCGTCAGCGAGCGGGCGTCGCTGGAAGAGATCGAGGCCACTCGGCGCGCGTTGGGCTTCGATCGGCCCCTCCACGAGCAGTACATCTCCTTCGTGGGCGATCTGACCCGGGGGGACTTCGGTCAGTCGCTCTCGTACCGCCAACCCGCGATGCAGATCGTGCTCGAGGCACTCCCGGCCACGATCGAGCTCACGCTATTCGCGCTCATCTTGGCGCTCACCCTCGCGATCCCGCTCGGGGTTTTGGCCGCGATCCACCGAGGTACCCCGTGGGACGGATCGATCACCACCTTCGCCATGTTCGGACAGTCGATCCCGAACTTTTGGCTCGGGATCATGATGATCCTCGTTTTCGGCCTGTACCTGCGGTGGTTCCCGATTTCGGGCCACGTCCCCTTCCTGACTCCACTCCTTTCCGGGGACTTCGGCACCGCGTTTTCCAACCTGCCGCGCACCCTGTACCACCTGATTCTCCCGGGTGTCGCGGTGGGGACGTACTCGTTGGCCCGGAACACGCGCCTGGTGCGCTCCTCGTTGCTGGAGGTGCTCGAGCAGGACTACGTCCGGACGGCCCGTTCGAAGGGGCTGTCGGAGCGACGGGTCCTGGTCCACCACGCCCTTCGCAACGCGTGGCTGCCCGTCGTGACGATCATCGGCCTCGAGTTCGGATTTCTCCTCGGCGGGGTCGTCGTGGTCGAGACGGTATTCAGCTACCCGGGCATCGGTCGGCTGCTCTTCGCGGCGATCAACCAGCGTGACATTCCGCTCGTCCAGGCGGGGGTGATTCTGCTCGCGGGGATCTTCGTGCTGATCAACCTGGTGGTGGACCTGATTTACGTCCGGCTCGACCCGCGCGTCGATCTCGCGGGAGGAGGCGCGTGAGCACCTTCGCCGCTGAGACGTCCGCGCCTGCGGCTCCGCAGTCCCGCGCGCGCTCCGAGCTGAAGCGAGCCTTCTACTTCATGGTTGACGCGCGTTGGCCGCTTTTCGCCGTCGCCTTCCTCACTGTCACGGCGATTGCCGCGGCGTTCGGACCGTGGCTGGCCCCGTTCGACCCGAATCGCCAGAACATCGCGCTCCGACTCGCCGACCCTATGGCCGCGGGGCCGGACGGAGGCACCTTCTGGCTCGGCTCGGACGCGCTCGGCCGGGACGTCTTGTCGCGGTTGCTGTACGGGGCTCGGGTCTCGCTCACCGTCGGGATCGCAGCAATTTCGGTGGGGGGCACCATCGGGATCATCGCGGGGCTGATGTCCGGCTACTTCGGCGGCTGGATCGACGACGTGATCATGCGCCTCGGGGACATTCAGCTGGCCTTCCCGTTCATTCTTCTAGCGATCCTCTTCCTCGTCGTGCTTGGATCCGGCGTGTGGAACCTCGTCCTGGTGCTCGGCATCGGTCAGTGGGTCACCTACGCCCGGATCGTCCGCGCCGATACGCTGTCCCTCCGGGAGAAGGAATTCGTCGAAGCGGCTCGTGCGCTCGGTGACTCGACCCCGTCGATCATCTTCCGAACGATCCTGCCGAACATCCTCGCGCCGCTGACGGTCATCGCCTCGTTCAACGTGGCGAGTGTGATCCTCTCCGAGGCGGCCCTCTCGTTCCTCGGGCTCGGCGGTCCTCCTTCCGTCCCGACGTGGGGGAGCATGCTCGCGGAGAGTCGGGATACGCTCGTGGCGAACAAGTGGTGGCTCGCCGTCTTCCCCGGTGTGGCGATCGTCCTTACGGTGCTGAGCTTCAACATCCTCGGGGACTGGCTTCGTGACTTCCTCGACCCTCGTCTGAGAGAACGGAGCTGACTCGACGCCCTCCGGGGCTGCAGACGCACACCCGTCAGCCCACGCCGGTCCGGCGCGCACTCAATCGGAGTCATGGATGAAGGTCGGAATCATCGGAGCTAGCTTCGCCAAGGCGGCATTCCTGCCCGCACTGCGACACGTCCCCGACGCGGAGGTCGTCGCGATCGCGTCGGCCCGTATGGAGAGCGCAAAGGGTGCGGCGGAGGCCTTCGACGTCCCGCACGCCTACGACGACTGGGAAACGATGCTGAGTGCCCACGAGCTCGACCTCGTCTGCATCGCGACACCGACCGTTTTGCACGCCCCGCAGACGCTCGCAGCGATCGAAGCCGGCGCTCACGTCTTGTGTGAGAAGCCGACGGCGATGCACGCGGGAGAGGCCGCCGAGATGCTCTCCGCCGCCGAAGCCGCGGGTCGTATCCACATGATCGACCACGAGCTGCGCTTCAATCCGAATCGCCGGCGGATCGCCGAGTTGATCGCCGAGGGCGCGTTGGGCGAGATCCGTCACGTCGATATTACCAACGTCGGCTCGACGTGGTCGAACCCGGCGAGTCGCCCCAAGGGAGATTGGTGGAGCTCGGCGGAGATGGGTGGTGGGCGATTGGGGGCCAACGGCAGTCATCAAACCGACCTGCTCCGGTGGTGGTTAGGCGAGGTCGCGTGGGTCAGTGGGGCCGCGCCTACGGTCGTGCCCGATCGGACGGACAAAGAGTCCGGCGAGCGGTGGACGGCCACCGCGGACGACCTGGCCTACTTCACCGCGCACATGGAGTCCGGCGCCGTCGCCCAAGTCATGATGTCCGGCGTCGCTGCACACGGGATGGGTAACCACACACGGATCTTCGGCTCGGAAGGGACGATCACGCTGTCGAACGGGGACGAGCGTCTCTACTTCGGTACCTCGGGCGGAGCGCTCGAAGAGATCACGGTCCCGGATCCGAACGCCGATCTGCCCGGCGTGAACGCGGGGATCTGGAACATCTCGGTCGTCGCGCTGATGGCCGAGCTCACCGGAGCGATCCGCGAGGGACGACCTCTGCAGCACGGTGCGACGTTCGTCGACGGCCTCGAGAATCAGCGTGTGCTCGACGCCGTCCGGCGTTCAGGCCTCGAGCGCCGCTGGGTTCGACCGAGTGAGGGCCATGCCGACGCTTGAGGGAGAACGCATCCTCGTCACCGGCGCCGCCCAGGGCCTCGGAGCGGCGATCGCCCGACACCTCCACGCGCTGAGAGCCGAACTCATCCTTCTCGACCGAGACGGGGAAGGGCTCGCCGCGGTCGAGCGAGATTGCCCCGGGGCGACCACGGCGGTCGTGGACCTCTCGGATGCCGAGGCGACGAAGACGACGCTCGAGCGGGTCGTGCACGGGACGGTGGACACGATGATCCACAACGCGGCGATCCTTCGGGTCGAGTCGATCGACGAGGTCACCTTCGACACCTTCCAGGCGACGATGAACGTCGGTATCCAGGCGGCCTTCCAGCTCACCCAAGCGGTGTGGCCCGGGATGAAGGAAAAGGGAGGGACGCTCGTCTTCGTCTCCTCCCGCTCCGGCATCGAGGGCTTCGCGGAAGAGACCGCGTACTGCGCTTCGAAGCATGCGCTGGAGGGCTTCTCCAAGTGCCTCGCGATGGAAGGGGCCGAGCACAACATCATGTCCGTGACGATCACCCCGGGTATGTACATGCACACCCCGATGTCGGAGACGACGTATCCGCCCGAGCTGAGGGAGAAGTGGGTCGACCCTTCCGAGCTCGCGCGCGCCTTCTCTTATCTGTCGATCCGACCGATGCACCTCTCCGGGCAGCGCGTGAGTGCCTGGGAATTGAGCCGAGAGTTGGCCGCGGCCGACGAGTCCACACCACCGGAGTCCGACGCATGAGCATGCAAGACATCTACGACTGGATCGATGCGCACGCAGACGAGTGTGTGCGGGATCTTCAACGTTTCGTGCAGCAGCCCTCGATCTCTGCTCAGAACGTGGGGTTACGGGAGTGCGCCGAGCTCGTTCGTGAGATGATGCACACGGACGGACTCCCGGCCGAGCTTCACGAACTCGAGGAAGGCCCCCCGGTCGTGTTCGGACACCTGGAGGCCAAAGGGCCGGCCAAGACGATCCTCTGCTACTCGCACTACGATGTGCAGCCGCCGGAGCCGCTCGACGAGTGGAGTCACGGCGGGCCGTGGTCGGCCGAGATCGTGGACGGCGTCATGTACGGTCGGGGATCCACGGACAACAAGTCCGGGGTGCTCGCGTTCAACAAGGCGGCGAAGGCCTTCCTCGCCGTGCGGGGTGAAGTGCCCGTGAACCTGAAGTTCCTCATCGAAGGCGAAGAGGAGATCGGGTCTCCGAATCTGGCGGCGTGGGCCGAGAAGAATCAGGGGATGCTCGAGGCAGACGGGATGCACTGCCTCGATGGTTCGATGGAGACGGGCACCGAGGTCCCCGATGTTTCCCTCGGTCTGAAGTCGGTTCTCTTCGTCGAGTTGATCGCGCGCGGTGCCAAGACCGACGTGCACTCGCTGAACTTCCCCCTGGTCGAGTCGCCGGTGTGGGAGCTGATCTGGGCGCTGAACACGATCCTCGACCGGGATCGGAAAATCCTCATCGAGGGGTGGGAAGAGGGTATCTGGCAGCTCGGACCGGATGACGAACAGCAGCTCGTGGACAAAGCGGCTCGCGTCGACCTCGAAGCCCTCAAGGACGAGTGGGGGATCGACCAGTTCGCGATGGGTCGAGACGGTGTCGACGCCATCCGGGCCCGTACGTACGAGCCGACGGCCAACATCCAGGGCATGATCGCCGGATATACCGGCCCGGGACGCAAGACGATCATCCCGAACGAAGCTCGGGTCAGGATGGACTTCCGGTTGATCCCGAACATCCAGCCGGCCGACGCGATCCGGAAGCTGAAGGCGCACCTCGAGAAGCACGGCTTCGGCCACATCGAGGTCCAGGCGTTCGACGGGGCAGAGCCTCCGTACAAGATCTCGGTGAAGGAGGACATCAGTCAGGCGATCATCGCCGCGGCAACCGAGGTCTACGGCGAGCTGCCGGTGGTGAACGGGGTGTCCGCGGAGGGCGCGATTCTCCGCCACGTCTGGATTCCGTGTGTCCTGACCGGCTTTGCCAACCCGGGAGCCAATCTGCATGCGCCGGACGAGAACATTCGCATCGATCGCTACCTCCAGGGCATCAAGTACGCGGCCGCCATCATGGAGGAGTTCGGAAAGCGTTGACCGGCCGGCGACTTGCCTGACGGGCGCTCAGGCGTCAGGATCGGCGTCGAACGTCCCCCCAGCCCGTAGCGAGCTACACCCATGAAGATTCGCATGCCTCAGGGCATCGCCCGTTGGTCCAAAGTCATGATGCCGGTCGCGCTGCTCACTCTGAACGGCTGCGATGGTAGCCCGAGTTCAGGGATTCGGATTCTAATCCAGAACAGCATGCAGGCTCAGCTGACCGTCTTCCTGGAGTCCGACTCCGACAACGTTCAGTTCGGCATGAACCAGGGGCAGGCCAACGCGATCCTAGACGGGGATGCTGGTGAGCAGGTTTTCGTCTCGTTCTCTGAGGACGGTCAGACCATCGCCACGGGGACATGCACGTCGACGGCGCGGATCGTCGGACCAGACGACCCGGGCGTCGAGTACGGGCAGATCACCATACAGAACTTCAATGGGCCACCTGTTGTAGAGTGCTCGTCCGGCTGGGTCGAAGAGATCATCTAGCGGCATCGGGTCGCCTGCCTCGCCGGCGGGTGAGGTGGCTCCATGGTAAGCCGACATCAGATGAGGGGAGTGGCCCATGGCCACTCCCCTTTCTCTTGCCCTGTAGGGCCCGCCCCTCGGACGTGAGGGTGTAGGACCCACTCTTTCGCCTTCTGGGATAGACCGGCGAGCGCATCGCTCGCCCGAACCCAGGAGGTCCCATGAAGATCGACGCTCTCAAGCGCAGTGTACTCGCTTTGGTGGTCGCGCTTCTGCCGCTCGCCGCGTGTTCCGAACCTTCACCGATCGTGCCGGTCGATCCGACCGGCGACTGCGCCTCGGCGGCCGACCTGGCCAACTGTGTGCCGGGGTGGTCGAGCTTCGCGCCGGCGGCCGTCGAATCCGACTCCGTGGTGGCGAGCGTCACGACGGAGGTGACAGAGAATCTCGAGCGTTTCGACGATGTCACCGGTGAGTTGATCGACCTCGGTGACGTGACCTTCGTCTGCACGGAGGAAACCCACAACTTCGCGGACACCCCCGGGGACCTGCTGACCGGCTTCGGGATCGACCAGACAGTCATCTGGCCCGGCGCGCTCATCCAAGGTCGCAGTCATCGTGATGGGGCCGGGTCACTCCTCGAGCTCCCGATCCGCGAGCGTGCACCGATCAACGTTTCGGTGTCGTTCAACAACGACAACAACACGCAGCTCGTCACGAACCCGGACAACTCGTCCGTAGGTCAGGCGCTCGGGTCGATGATCGGCAACGCGGGACTCGAGGGGACGCCGACCGCCAGCAACATCTCCTTCTCCCAAGAGACGTACGCGTCGGAAGAGCAGGCCGCTCTCGCCTTCGGAATCTCGGGCCGGTATTTCGGCTTCGAGGCCAACGCCAGCGGCTCGGTGACTTCCTCGGTCAGCACGAACATCGTGACGGCCCAGTTCCGCCAGGAGATGTACACGGCAGGTGTGACGCAGCCGCCGACACCGGGCGAGTTCTTCAGCGATGCCCTCACCCCCGAGCGCCTCGCGGTCTTCGAGAACGCGGGTCAAATCGGGCCGGACAATCCTCCGCTCTACGTCTCTCGCGTCGGCTTCGGTCGGATGATGGTCTTCAGCATGTCGGCCAAGGCCGAGGCGGAAGAGATCAAGGGAGCCCTGAGCGTGGCGTACAACGGGATCGGCACAGGTGGGTCGGCCAGCCTTTCGGCTAAACAGAGCTCGATTCTGAGCACGGCCGAGATCCGGATCAGCCAGATCGGAGGCGATCAGTCGAGCGCCCTGGCGGCGATCCAATCCGGGGAGTTGGCCGACTACTTCGCGGATGGCGGGACGCCCGTCCAGTCGGCTGCCCCCCTCTGGTTCGAGCTGAAGTCGCTGACCGGAGAGGTGGCGTACGTCTCCGAGGCCGGCACGTACACGCAGACGACATGCCTTCCGAAGCTGCCGGGCACCTTCGAGTACGCCGACGAGCAGACCTTGGCGATTCCCTTCACCGGAGGGACGCAGCGGACCACCGCCCACGGTGACGTGAACGGCGACGGCACCGTCGACCTCGTCTTCAACGAGCGGCAGTCGACGCCTTCCATCAACCGCACGCACGTGGCGCTGTCGAACGGTGACGGAACCTTCTTACTGCTTCCGGCGTGGGACCACCCGGACACCCCGACCGAGGGATGGCAGAACTACGAGGTGCACGTCGTGGATGCGGATGGGGACGGCTCTGATGACATCGTCTGGAACATCCTGTACGACGGAAACAACGTCCTGTACCCCGCCATCTCTGGTGGTGACGGAACCTACACGGCCAGCCCACGTCAGGAGCGCGTCGCGGGCGGGTGGCAGAGTTACAACGCGGCCACCGGGGACCTCGACGGGGACGGCAACATCGACTTCCTGTGGAGCAACGCCGGTGCGCCCGGGTCGAGTGGCGGGCTGCGAACGTACTACGCGCTGGCCCGAGGCGACGGGACGTACGCCTTCACCGCGCCGTTCCAGGATCGAAGCAGTGACTGGGCGGGATACGACGCGCCGGTGTTCGGCCAGTTCGACGGCTTCAGCGGCTTCGACTACGTCTTGAACGCGCTGAGTGGGACGTACAACAACTCCCACTTCGGATTCTTCTCAGCCACCTCGGATACGACGGGGAGCTGGGGGCACCCTCCGGCGCACATCGTCGGAATCGACGGGTGGGGCGGCTACCAGCTGCGCGTGGGTAACGTCGACGGCATCAACTCCGACGACCTCATCTGGACGCACGAACCGTCAGGCCGAACCTATGTCGCCAAGAACGATGGGAACGGGACGTTCAGCCAGCCGGTGATCGTCTATGACCAGCGCCTCTTCGACTCCCACGATCCCTACGTCGGGGACTTCAACAACGACGGGCACACCGACGTCGTGTTGAACCAACGCACCCCCGACAGCAACGAGATTCTCGTCGGATTCGGCTTCGGCGACGCCGATGACGTGGGGTTGAGTATCCCGGCCGGTGTGCAGCGTCACCCCAATACACCAGCCCAGGGCTGGGACGTGTACAACGACGTATTCATCGGTGACGTGAACGGGGATTCGAAACCCGACCTCATCTGGACCAATGCCTCGACTGAGGCCCGGATCTACGTCGCTCTGGCGAAGTAGGTCGGCCGGTAGGCTCGAGAAAGAGTGAAGGGGTGCGGCACCGAGGCCGCGCCCCGTCGCCGGCCCCCCCCCCCACGTGAACCTCCCCC
>JBCCEZ010000075.1:0-20594 GCA_039030015.1 Gemmatimonadota bacterium
CCTCACCACCAAAGTCGGCATGTCCCGGCGTATCAACTATGTTAATGCGGTAATCATTCCAGCTGATCGCGGTGTTTTTGGCCAAAATGGTTCCCTCGAACGCTAGTGCGTCGCCGCGCTTCCGTAGCGTGTCGGGTCCAGAGAACGGATCAACCGCTGAGCCTCTCGGAACGACGCCCCCGTAGCGCGTCGGTAGTGGTTGACCGCCGCGATCTCATCCCCTGCTCTCAGGGAGTTCAGCGCGTCGAGAGGTACCGCAGCGGTCGGGTCGAAGGTCAGCTGCAGGGCCTCTAACGCGGCGTCGAGGCGACTCTCGAGGAGATCGAGTTCGCCTAGATCGTGAGCGACGTTCGGCGCGGGGAGTCGCCGCCGTACCATCTCGTACTTCGCTCGGAGGCGGGCGAGTTGATCGGCTTCGTCTACCGGACGGTCTTCGATCGGTTCGAGATGCGCTCCCACCGGATCTTCGAAGTTCGACGCCATGTCACCGCCTGGTTGGAATGGACCGGACGGCGAATAGGTCCTATGAGGTTCGTCGAAACAAGCCACTTCGCGCGATTGTTACGCGGGTCGTTACACAAGACGGGCAGGGGTGGCGAACCACCCCTGCCCGCGCGGTCAATCCACGAAGGCCCAGAGCCACTTCCGGCTCCGCTCATCCATCGAGCGGGGGTCCGACACGTGGTAGAGATCGCCCGCGACGTCCCGAATGACGATGCCGCCGCCCGGGACGCCGGTCGGCCAATCATCGAGCTTCGTCTGGAAGGATCGGGCGCCCTGACGGGTCTCGACCTTCCACGTCCGAATCTCGACCTCCTCGTCCACCTCCGTGATCCTCGTCACCTCGAGGACGAAACCCGCCTCGGCGACCGCGCCCTCCAATACCGCACGCGTCTCTCCGTCGAGCGACTCGAGGGATTCGACGAGCGCGAATTCCTCGTTGTCCGCGTCTCGAAGAGACAGGAAACGGCCCGGCTCCGACCACGGGAAACACCGGTGCACCCGTACGGGTGATTCGGCATCCCCCAGGGTCGCCCAAATCTGTCCGTCACGCCGACGCTCGAGCGTCAGTGCACCGGCCTGCTTCGTTGATATCTGAACCATGATCCTCCCCTCCCGTGTCAGCGGCCGTGCCGCTTCAATGAGTCGTATCGACCGCATCGGACCCGCCGACCTGCAGCTCCATCTGGAGACTGTGGAGCGTCGTGTAGATGCCGTCTTCTTTTGCGAGCAATTCCTCATGCGTCCCGGCCTCGGCCAACCGACCGTCCTTCATCACGAAGAGCCGCGACGCCTTGTGCAGTGTGGACAGTCGGTGTGCGATCGCGAACACGGTGCGCCCCGCCACCAGCCGATCCATGGCCTCCTGGATCTTCCGCTCCGTCTCCGTATCCACGGCCGACGTCGCCTCGTCCAGGATGAGAATCCGAGGATCGTGCAGAATCGCTCTCGCGATCGAGATCCTCTGACGCTCACCACCCGACAGGTTCTGCCCACGCTCGCCCACCACCGTGTCGTAGCCCTGGGGCAACTTCACGATGAAGTCGTGCGCGTTCGCCGCCCGCGCCGCCTCGATGACTTCCTCCGGCGTAGCGTCCGGATGTCCGTATCGGATGTTGTCCGTCACGGATCCGTGGAACAGATACGGCTCCTGCAACACGATCCCGATCTGCCGTCGGTAGTGCCCGGTCTCGAGGTCACGCACGTCCACACCATCGACCAGGACGCGCCCCGCCGTCACGTCGTAGAACCGCGCGATTAGATTCGTGACCGTCGTCTTGCCCCCACCCGACGGACCCACGAGCCCGATCATCTCCCCCGGCTCCACCGTGAACGACACACCCCGTAGGACCTGCCGCACTCCGTCGTATCCGAAGCTCACGTCCTCGAAGACGATGCGGCCCTCCACGGGCTCGAGTCGCCTCGGCTCCGTCGCGTCCACGATCTCCGGCTCCGTATCCAACACCTCGAAGACACGGTGCGCCGACGTCGTGGCCCTCTGCACCGTACGCGCCATCTGACCGATGATCTCGATCGGACCGATGAACATCGTCGTGTACAGGAGGAACTGGACGAAGGTACCGGCCGTCAGAGACGGGCCGGTCCCGTTCGTGCCCAAGAGCCGCGGCATCGCAAAGGCCCACAACGCCACCGTGGTCCCGTGCACGGCCAGCATCAGGATGGGCCAGAAGGTCGTCCACGAATCGTGGATCCGATTGAACTCGTCGGTCACGTCCACATTTCGCTCGATGAATCGCCCGGTTTCTCTCTCCTCTTGGTTGAATGCCTTCACCACCCGCATACCGGGGATCGTGTCCGACAAGACGTCGGTCATGCCCGACCACTTCCGCCACGCGCGGATGAAGAACTGGTTCATGTGTTCGCCGTGCTTCCAGATCGCCCAGCAGAAGAACGGAACCGGCAGCACCATCACGAGCCCGAGTCGCCAATCGAGGTAGAGCAACACCCCGCTGAGCCCCAGCAGCATCACCGCCGACAGCGACACGTCCACCACGCCGAAAGCGAGGAAGTCCCAGAGCCGATCCGTGTCCGAGCTGACCCTCGTGATCAGACTTCCCGTCTTCTTCCGCGAGTAGAAGCCGAGCGACAGCCGCTGCAGGTGCTCGTACAACTCGTTCCGGAGATCGCGCGCCACCCACTCACCGAGGATGGCCATGTACCGAAGTCGCACGAGGGCCGACGCCTGTCGGACGAGGTACACCACGGCCATCGCCCCGACCGCGAGCCAGGCCACTGCGGCGCCCTCGGCCGAGGTGATCACCCCGTCCTGCACCGGCCTCACGACATCGTCGATGATGATTCCAGCCAGAAAAGGCGGCACGAGGCTCACGGCCGTGATCAACGTGGCCGCCACGAAGCCGATGACGACCTGGGCGCGGTACCGTTTGAGATACCCGAGCAGCCGCCACAACACCGCGGACGGATTCCCGGCGACCAACGCCTGGGCCTCGCGAATCGGGGCCGCCACGCTCGCGGCGTATTCGTGGTCGGGATCGGCTTCGGGCACCGTCCGTCCCTCGAGCTCCTGCTCGAGCACGAAGCGGATGTTCTCGACGGCCCGTCTCTGTCTGTGTGTGTACCGCACGATCGCCAGGGCCGGTTCGTCCGGTTCACCCAGGAACGTCAGGGTGCTGCCCGACAGCCCGGGGGCTTCACGCACGCCGTCCAGCCGATCACGGCGGAACGAGTCGACGCTCCACGCCCCGTCGCGCTTTCGCGCGATGGCGACATCGGTCGGGCCGAGGGCGAGCCATGCCTCGCACAGGCGCAAGCCGGCGTCCAGATCGACCAATGCGTAGAGTTGGACCGGGCGGCCGCCCCAGGCGCCCTCGATGGCCGTGCGAACCTCGCCCGGCATGCTGGCCGGTTGGTCCGTGTACCGTTTGACGATCTCCGTATCGATCGTCTCGTTGCTTTGATTCATCGTTCTTCTCGATGGTCGGGTCGTCTCGACCCGTCTCAGGGGGACAAAAAAATCCGGGCTTCCTTGGGCCGCTGGGGCGGCGGAAGACCGGAGTACCTACAGCTACTATGCTTCTAGTTAGTTCAGGTATCCGCCTCCCGCCGATCGGTGATCGGCGCCTGGACCCACCGGCTCGCGAGGAAATCGACACCCGCGCGCGCGCGACCTCGGCCCGTCATGAAGACGGGCGAGCCGCTGCCGGCGACGCTGTGATAGGTGTCTTGCATCTCGCGTCCTACTCGAGAGAACCGGTGCGAGGATCGCGGCGCGCACATGCTGCGCCTGATTCCCGCGTGGATAGGTAGATAGGTACGGCGCCCGGAAGCGTCAAGTTTCACCGCCGCCGCGGCCGGCCGGCCATCTCTTCCCCGCCCGCGTCGGTGCCCCGCGATCCACCCTCCCTTGCCCCGAACCCGACACTGTCATACATATAAACCCGACAGTGTCGGGTACATGGGCCGAGGGGGTTCGGGATGGGAGACACGTTGGGGGGATTCGAGAAGCTGCTCTTGCTCGCGATCCTGCGACTGCGGGAAGACGCGTACGGCGCCGCCATTTTCGAGGAACTCGAGCACCGGACCGATCGCGATACCTCGCCGGGCGCGGTGTACGTCACCTTGAGGCGCTTGGAAGCCAAGGGGATGATCAAGGGGACGGCCGGCCAACCCACCCCGGAACGTGGCGGTCGAGCCAAGAAGGTCTACTCGATCCAGCCGGCCGGACTCGACGCACTCCGTTCCGCACGTCGGGAGTGGGACGCGATGGCGGCGGGGCTCGACGGGCTACTCACGGAGGAGTCGTGAAGAGCCCGCCCCGTTGGGCCGAAGCGCTCCTGGGCGCCGTTCTGCCTCGTGACGATCGCGACGAGATGCTGGGCGACCTCGCTGAAGCGTACGCCCGGCGCGCGGAACACTCGGCGTTCAAGGCTCGGGCGTGGTACCTCGGCCAACTCCTCTTCTTGCCGGGTTGGCTGATCCTAGGCGCACTCCGCGCGATGCGCTTCGATCCGGGTGAATTCAGGCGTACGCTGAGGGGGCTCGCCCGCACGCCGGGCTTCACCATCGTCGCCGTCGTCTCGCTCGGCCTCGGGATCGGCGCGACGACCGCGATCTACGGCGCGATGCGTGCACTCATCTTCGTTTCGCTCCCCGTCGAAGAGCCCGAGCAGCTCTCCCTCGTCTACCACACGTGGCCCGACAACTGGAACGGGCGACAGAGTGGATCGGACTCGAGCATCGATCCGTACGACGGGGAACGGACATCGAGCAACATTTCGTGGCCTGCGTTCACCGAGCTGCGGGACGCGAGCCCCGAGGGCGTCGAGCTGTCCGCGTACGCCTTCGTGCGAGAGCTGTCTCTGGTGCGCGGAAACGAGCCCGCGATCGCTCCCGCGGCGATGATGGTCTCGGGCTCATACTTCCAGACGCTCCGACTGCCTCCCCACTCGGGGCGGATGCTGACTCCTGCGGACGACCAGCTCGGGGCGGAGCCGGTGGCCGTCGTGAGCCACTCGTTCTGGCAACGGGCCTTCGGATCGGATCCTGGGGTGATCGGGCAGTCGGTGCGGTTGAACGGACGTCCGTTCCGGGTCGTCGGCGTCATGAAGCGAGGCTACGTCGGCCTCTCTCCAGGTGGGTTCTTCGGGGCTAGCGATCTCGTCGTGCCGATGGCCCACGCGGCGACCTTCGTCGACTTCCCCGTTCGAGACGGGGAGGATGTGCTCACCAGTCGCTTGAACCACTGGGTGCGACTCGTCGCACGGGTCGACGACCGGCTCGACTGGCGGGGGGACGTCGGCGCGGGTTGGACCGAACTGCTCTCCGCTCACATGGTCGAGGCAGGCGTCGTCGCCGACGGAGATCGGGGCGACGTCACAGTCCGCATGCTCGAGGGGCGCCGCGGCCTCGACGAGCTCCGGAGGGAGACCGAGGAGCCGCTCCAGATCCTCGGCTTCACCGTCGCGCTGGTGCTGCTGATCGCGTGCGCCAACCTCACGACGCTCCTCTTGGCCCGAGGGGTCGCACGCACGGAAGAGCTGGCGCTCCGACGAGCGCTCGGCGCGAGTCGGTGGGAGTTGGCCCGGCCGCAACTGGTGGAGAGCCTTCTCCTCGGCGTCGTGGGGGGCACGCTTGGCTTCTTCGTCGCCCTCGAGGGCGGGCCACTTCTCGTCTCGTCCCTGACGGGCGGGGAGGGCTCGGCGGCGGTCCGATACGACGTCAGTTGGCCGCTGATCGCATCCGCGACGATCGCGGCGTTGGTCGCGGCCGGACTGACGGGCTGGGCTCCGGCCGCGCGCATGATGCGCACGGAGCCGAATGACCACTTGGGAGTCCGCGACAAAGGAGCGTCGAGGAAGAACATGAGGCTCGGTCGGGCCCTCATCGCCATCCAGATCGCGATCTCGGTGCCTCTCGTCGTGGGTGCCGGCCTCTTCCTACAGACGCTGGGCAACATCGTCTCGATCGACCCGGGCTTCCGCCCCGAAGGCATCGTCGCCTTCCGCGTGGATGCGTCGCTCGTCACGAAGGACGACGCCGAGCAGCAGGTCATCTACCAGCGCATTCTCGACGAGGTACACGAGATTCCGGGTGTCGCATCCGCGTCGATCGTCGGCAATGTGCTCGTGTCCGGGTGGCGGTCGAACAGCTGGGTCGACATCGACGGCGAAACGCCGATGATGGACTTCAACGCCGTCAGTCCCGCGTTCCTCGAGACGATGGGGATCTCCCTCCGATCGGGTCGCTTCATCGAGGCGTCCGACGACCCCGACGCGCCCCACGTGGTGGTCGTGAACGAGACCGCGGAGCGAGAGCTCTTCGGCGGGTCGGCGATCGGCCGCACCTTCTCGGTCGGGGGTCGCCGGCCCGTCGAGATCGTCGGCGTCGTGGCGGACACGAAGTACTACGACCTCCGAGAGGAGATCAATCCGAGCTTCTACGACTCGTGGACTCAGCGCCCCGACGGCCTGTACGCCACGCACTACGTGATGCGTTCGACTCAGCCCGTCGCCACTCTGGAGCGTGAGGTGCGTGACATCGTCTCGGGTATCGATCGAGGTCTCCCCCTCAGCGCCTTCCGCACTCAAAGCGACGACGTGATTGCCCAGGCCCTACGCGAACGGGTCTTTGCACGGTTGCTCACCGCCTTCGGACTCTTCGGTCTTCTCCTGTCGTGCATCGGCTTGTACGGCCTCATGTCGTTCAACGTCTCTCAACGCATGTCGGAGATGGGCGTGCGGCTGGCCCTCGGGGCCGCACCCGAGTCGATCGTCGGACTCGTCCTGAAACAGGTCGCAGGCCTGGCTCTTCTGGGGCTCATCATCGGGGTCGTCGCGTCGCTCCAGGTGGGTCCGCTGATCGAAGCGATGCTCTTCGGGGTCGAGTCGAATGACGGCGTCACGATCGTGGCGGCGACGCTCCTGATGTTCGGGGTGGCGCTCCTTGCCGGTGGGATCCCGGCACGGCGGGCGTCGAAGGTCGACCCGATGGTCTCCCTACAGCCGTAGCCGACGCCCTTTCGCGACCGTCGTAGGAGTCGGGCGGGTCACTATCGGGTGGCCCGCCCGTCTTTAGCTCTCTTCCCTCGCCGCTCTCATGATCGCCTGGGCCAGGAGCTCGGCAGGCTGCGCCCCGGACAAGCCGAAGCGGCGGTCGAAGACGAAGGTCGGCGTGCCGGTGATGCCCATCGCGCGAGCCTCGGCAGCCGTCTCCTCGATTGCCGATTCGAAGCGGCCGCTCTCGAGCACCTCGGCCATCGCGCCGGGCTCGAGGCCGGCACGCTCCGCGATCCCCCTTAGTTCGGCGGGGTCGCCCAAGTCGCGTCCTTCCGCGAAGTATCCGACGAAGAGCCCCTCGTGGAACCGGGGAAACAGCTCGGGCCGTTCCGCTTGCGCCCATGCGCTGGCGACGAGCGCCTGATGCGTATTCGCGACTTTGGGGCGGTTGCCGACGGTCAGCCCTTCCGCCTCCGCGTTCTGTCTGAGCGCGTCTTGCATCCGCGCCCAGACGTCGGGCGGGTACGGAAGCGCTTCGACGGGCATGCCTTCCGGAGGGACCTCCGGGTGGATCTCGAAGGGTCGCCACCGTACGTCGGGCCGGTGCGCCGGATCGAAGTGTTCGAGCGCCTGCTCCAACCGGGCCCACCCGATGTAGCACCATGGGCAGGTGTAGTCGCTGAAGACCTCGAGGACGACGGACGACGCGTCGAGGTCGGGTGCCTGAGGGTCCATGGCCAGAATCTCGCGCATCGGGATACCTTCCGGCTATGGACGGATCGTTGGGGGGATTGGGGCCACACTTCGTGGCACTCGTGATCGGGGGCCTCCTGGGCTCGCTGGGGCTGACCTTCGCGGCGCGAGGTCGGCGCATGCAGCCGTGGCTGGCGGCACGCACCGCGCCGCACATCGCCGCCGGGAGCCTCGCCTTGGTCGCGCTCTCAGTGGCGGCCGCGTGGTGGATCGGACGCGGCGTCGTCGATACGGCCCCTTCGGACTTTGCGGCCCTTCCCCTGCCCCTCGCCTTCGCATTCGGGCTCGCCGTCGGGCTTCCGATCAGCGTGCCTGGGCTGGTCGCCGCCTGGTCCGAGTCGAGAAGGAAGGATCGCGAGGCGAAGCGGAAGTGCGATTTCGTGCCCACGAAGGACGATCGCCGGGAGTACGCTGTCCGAATCGTCAAACAGATCCAGGACGTGAGCCCCCGTCCGCGCGAGCTCTCCGCCTCGATCTCCGGGGATGGAGGCACGGTCCTGCTCTTCGAGGGAGAGATCGACGCCCAGGAAGGAGAACGATTGACGGCGGCGCTGCGGGCGGACCTCGCGGAAGTCGGGTTCAAAAGAGTCGAGGGACGACACGGTTCCAACGAGTGGTGGAGTCGTGTCTGAGCTCCAGCGTGGCGGACGGGGCTCGCGGAAGAGCTCCACCGAGCACTGGTTCGACCTCTTCGGCCGGCGCCTCACACGACGCGACTTCGTACGAGTGGGGGCAAGCGCGGCTGCTCTCGTCGGGCTCGGTTCACTCCCGGGCTGTTCCGGAAGGCGAGCCGCATTCGGTCTCGACCCGTTCGCGTTCGGGGTCGCCTCCGGCGATCCCACACCGGACGGAGTCGTCCTGTGGGCGAGGCTCGGGCGCGCGGCCGTGTTGGACGCAGGCGTCCCGGGGGTCGCGACCCCCGTGGGGTGGGAGATCGCCGAAGACGAGGCGTTCGCGTCGATCGTACAACAGGGCCGATCCGACGCGATGCCGGAGCTCGGGCACTCGGTCCATGTCGAGGTCGCCGGCCTTCGACCGGGCCGCGAGTACTTCTACCGCTTTCACGCGGGAGACGCGGTCAGTCCGGTCGGTAGGACCAAGACCGCTCCCCCATTGGACTCGATGCCTGAACGCGTGAACTTCGCGTTCGCGTCCTGTCAGCACTACGAGCAAGGGTACTACACCGCCCTGCGCCATCTCTCGCGAGAGCCGATCGACGCCGTCGTACACCTCGGCGACTACATCTACGAGAACGGCGCTGTGGACGGCCGCCCTCGTCACCACGGCTCAGGCGAGGCCTACACCCTCGACGACTATCGGCAGCGCTACGCGCTCTACCGTTCGGATCCCGACCTTCAAGCTGCGCACCACGCTGCCCCCTGGATCGTCACGACGGACGACCACGAAGTCGACAACGACTACGCCAACACCCACGCGGACGACGATCAGAGCCCCGAAGCCCTTCTTCTGCGCCGCGCGGCGGCGTACCAGGCGTTCTACGAGTTCCTTCCCCTGAGGCGATCGTCGATGCCCGCGGGACCGAACATGCGGATCTACCGTCGGATCGACTTCGGCCAGTTGATCGGGATGCATGTGCTCGACACCCGCCAATACCGAGACAATCAGCCGTGTGGAGCGGACTTCAGCCCGACGTGTGCCGAACACGTCGATTCGAGTCGTGGCCTACTCGGGTCCGACCAGCGAGCCTGGCTCTTCGACAACCTGGCCTCCTCCACCTCGACGTGGAACGTGCTGGCCCAACAGGTGCTCATGGCCCGCTTTCGCAACTATGACGACGGTGGGCGCGAGGTCTTTTCCATGGACAAGTGGGACGGGTATCCCGCAGAGCGCGCTCGGGTTCTCGAGGCGATGGGGAGGCCGGGCGTTCGCAATCCGATCGTCCTGACGGGAGACCTGCACTCCAATTGGGTGAGCCGGCTCCACGAGGACTTCGCGGACGAGCGGTCCCGGGTGATCGCCACCGAATTCGCGGGCACGTCGATCACCTCCGGCGGTGACGGTGTAGAGCAGCATCCCATCGGCGCGCGAGCCCTGCCCCACAACTTCCACTTCGACTTCTACAACTCCCAACGGGGATACGTGACGATGGCCGTCGAGCCGGACCGCTGGACATCGACGTACCGACGGGTGGCCTCCGTTCAGGAGCCGGGCGGAGACGTCGACACCCTGGCGACGTTCGTCGTCGAGGACGGGCGCCCGGGTGTTGTCTCCGGCTGACGTCTTGCCGGGTTCCGGACCCCGCGGGAGATTTTGCGGCGCTGAGCGTCTCCTTCGAGACGCTCATCACTCCCTAAGGGAGGTTGTCGTGAGGAAGTCGATCGCGGTTTGGGCCGTGCTGGTACTAGTTGTGGCCGCGCCGGTTCACGCGCAGAGCTTGGACATGAGCTTCTTCATCACGAGCGCGGGCTCCGGGAGCGGCGCGGACCTCGGCGGGTTGTTCGGAGCCGACCAGCACTGTCAGGACCTCGCCTACGCCGTCGGCGCGGGAGACCTGGAGTGGCGTGCGTACCTCAGCGCGGTCGCGCTCGGTGGGGACGCAGCGGTGAACGCCCGAGATCGGATCGGCGATGGCCCCTGGTACAACTACGCTGGCGAGCTGATCGCCACCGACGTGGCTCATCTCCACTCCGACGACGCGAACCTGACCAAGGAGTCGATCTTGACCGAGCACGGGAGCGTGGTGAACGGACGAGGCGACTCCCCCAACATGCACGACATCCTGACCGGCTCGAACATGGACGGAACCGTGAGCACCGCAGAAGGACACGATGCGTGTGCGAACTGGACGAGCGGCGGTGAAGGGAGTGCGGCCGTAGGCCACCACGACCGAATCGGCGGAGGCCAGAACCCCACGTCGTGGAATTCCGCGCACGGTTCGCGTGGATGCAGCCAGGCCGACCTCGAGGGGACCGGCGGCAAAGGCTTCTTCTACTGCTTCGCGACCAACGGCCCGGGAGACGTCTTCCTCCGCGACTGAAGGTCACCATGGACGTACGGAGCGCTCAGACTTCGGAGCAGTTGGCGAGACCTGCCTATGACTCGGGGGTGAGGCTGTGAGCGGTACCGAGCCCGGCGTGATGGGCCTGTACCTCGGGGCGTTGATCGTCTACTCGCTCGGGCTCGTGGCCTTCGGCCTCTTCGTCTCCCGACGCTTCACGGGAACCGAGTCCTTCTTCGTCGCGGACCGGTCCTTCGGGCCGGGGATGATCTTCTCCACCTTCCTCGCCGCCAACATCGGGGCGGGTTCGGTGATTGCGGCCTCCGAACTCGGCTACAACGTCGGCGTCTCGGCGTGGTGGTACGTGGGGTCGGCCGGAATCGGACAGTTGCTCTTCGCCTGGTTCATCGGTCCACGTGTGTGGCGCATCGCGACGGAGCACGAGCTGCTCACCGCGGGAGACTACCTGGAGCTCCGGTACGGCACGTCGGTCCGAGCCATCATCGCGTCGATCCTCTGGCTCGGCACTCTCGCCATCCTCGCGGCTCAGATGATCGCGATGTCCCAGATCCTCGAGTGGGTGCTGGGCGCGCCTCGCTGGGTCGGAGCCACGCTCGGGGGGGTCATCATGGTGATCTACTTCGGCGCGGGTGGCCTGCTCACGACCGCGTGGGTCAACCTCATCCAGCTGATCGTGCTCATCACCGGGCTCGTCATCGCGATCCCCATCGCCGTTGCAAACGCGGGTGGCCTGGATGCGGTCTTGGCCGCCGCCCCCGCGGACGCAGGGACGATGAATCCACTCGCGTTCGGGGGTGTGATCATGTTCGCGATCCTCATGCCCGCCTTCGTCGTCTCTCCGGGGATCGTGCAGATGGCGTACGCCGCCCGAGACGAGCGGTCCTTGCGGTTCGGCGTGACCGCGCAAGCCGTCGCACTCCTGCTCTTCGCGCTCGTACCGATGAGCCTCGGCGTCATCGCGCACAGCTACGACCCGGCCTTGGACAACGCGGCCAAGGCCGTGCCCACCGTGCTGACCTTCGGGCTCCCCGCCCTCCTGGGCGCCCTCGGACTCGCCGCCGTCTTCTCGGCGGAAGTGAGCAGCGCCGACACGATCCTCTTCATGCTCACCACCTCGCTGTCGAAGGACATCTACAAGCGGTTCATCAACCCCGAAGCGTCGGATGCTCAAATACTCCGCGTTGCGCGTGGTGCCGCCGTAGCCGGCGGACTCGGTGGACTCGTGCTCACCCTTCTTCTGGACAGCGTGCTGGGCGCAATCACGATCTTCTACGCGATCATGAGTGTGTCTCTCTTCGTTCCATTGGTGGCCGGACTCTACTCGAGAAGGCCCGGCGTACCGGAAGCGCTCGGGGCCATCGGCACGGGCGTCACGGTACTCTTGGGAACCAACGTCGCCGCGAGTGCAGGATGGGTCTCGTCTTCCGTCGGTCGGAGCGCCACCGGGATTGGTATCCTCGCCTCCGCCGTGGTCTTCGCCCTCGTCTTGGCCGTGCGTCGCCCCGCTGAGAAGACGCCGGACGACGCGACGTGACGGATCCTATCGACCCATCGCGGTCCCACCTACTCGAGCCCTCGCCCGCCGAGATGCGTGCCATGCTCTCGGAGGCGAGCGAACGGATCGTCGAGCATCTGTCGACCCTCGCGACCCAAGACGCATCGTACGATCTGGAGACGGGCCGCACGGTGGCGGCGGCGCTGCGGGAAGAGACGCCAGAGTCGGGAGCGGCGTACTCCGAGCTCCTCGACACGGTCTTCGATGCGGTACCGACATCGTTCAACACGGCCGGTCCGGGGTACCTCGCGTACATCCCGGGCGGGGGGCTCTTCCCCTCCGCGATTGCGGACCTGATCGCGAACGCGGTGAACCGATACGTCGGGGTCTGGATCGCCTCGCCGGGACTGGTCCAGCTCGAGCTCAACGTGATCCGATGGTTCTGCGAGATGGTCGGCTACGGCGCGGGGAGCGGCGGTATCCTGACCAGCGGAGGATCGCTGTCGAACCTCACGGCCATCGTCGCGGCCCGGCGTGAACGCTTCGGAGACGAAGATCTTCGCGCCGGGGTGATCTACACCTCCGACCAGACCCATCACTCGGTTCGGAAGTCGGCCGTTCTGGCGGGCTTTCCGGAGCGCGCCGTCCGGGAGATTCGCGCGAACGGCCGGCAAGAGATCGACGTCGCCGCCCTCCGGGAGGCGATCGCGGCCGATCGGGCCGCCGGACTTCGGCCCTTCCTCATCGTCGGCAGCGCCGGGACGACCAACACGGGCGCCGTCGACGATCTCGTCGCCCTGGCCGACGTGGCAGACGACGAGGCGCTCTGGTTCCATGTCGATGGCGCGTACGGCGGCTTCTTCGCGATGACCGACCGGGGGCGCTCTGCGATGGCCGGCCTCGAGCGGGCCGACTCGATCACTCTGGATCCGCACAAAGGGCTCTTCCTTCCCTATGGGACCGGATGCCTCCTGGTTAAGGAAGAGGCGGCGCTGCGACGGGCCCACGCGACCTTCGCCGACTACATGCCGGCGATGCAGCACGATGCGGACTACGTCGACTTCTCCGACCTCTCGGCCGAGCTGTCCCGCGACTTCCGCGGGCTGAGGGTGTGGCTCCCGGTGAAGCTCTTCGGGATGGCGGCCTTCCGCACGGCACTCGACGAGAAGCTCGATCTGGCCCGGTGGGCCGCTGAAGAGCTTCGCTCACGCGAGGATGTGGAGATCGTCTGCGAGCCCCGGTTGTCTCTCCTCGCCTTCCGACTCGCCCCCGACGGTCTCGCAAGTGACGTCCTCGACGAGCTGAACCATCGGTGGATGCACGCGATCAACCGGAGGCAGAACGTCTACCTCACCGGGACCAAGGTCGACGGCCGCTTCGCATTGAGGATCTGCGTTCTGTCGTTCCGGACCCATGAGGACCGAATGGCGCAGTGTATGGCGGATATCGATGCGGCCCTCGAGGAGGTGCGGTAGGCGGGAACAGGCTGGCCTTCCCGCGCTGCGCCACGCACTTTGTGCCCCGTCCTCCCCCGGATGAACCAGGTCCTGCGTGAGCGAACTGTTCCAAGAGCTCAAGCGCCGCAACGTCGTGCGCGTCGGCGCCGCATACGCGGTCGTTACCTGGCTGGTTCTTCAGGTCGTGGACACCGTCGCCCCGCTCATGGGGATGCCGGATTGGGTCCCCGGATTCGTCCTGATCCTGCTCGGCGTGGGCTTCCCGATCGCGCTCCTCTTCTCGTGGGCGTACGAGATCACCCCGGAGGGCCTGAAGAAGACGGAGGAGGTCGATGTGATCGCCTCCGTCACGGCGGACACCGGCCGCAAGATCGACCGGGTCATCATCGCGGGCCTCGCGCTCCTGGTGATCTTCTTGATCGGGGAGCGCTTCCTCGGCGGCTCGACGTCCTCCGGCCCGCGGACCCTGACCGCGGAGGACGCGTCGATCGCCGTCCTCCCCTTCGTGAACATGTCCTCCGACGAAGAGCAGGAGTTCTTCTCGGACGGGATCTCGGAAGAGCTGCTCAACGTGCTCGCCCAGGTGCCCGACCTTCGTGTGGCCGCACGCACGTCGTCCTTCCAGTTCAAGGGCGACAACCGAGACGTTACGGAAATCGCACAGCAGCTCAACGTGCGCCACATCCTCGAAGGGAGCGTACGGAAGAGCGGCGAGACGGTCCGCATTACGGCTCAGCTGATCGACGCCTCGGACGGCTTCCACCTCTGGTCGGAGACATACGACCGAAGCCTCGAGAACGTCTTCGCGGTGCAGGACGAGATCTCCTCGGCGATTGCAACGGCACTTCGGACCGAGATGGGTCTCGACGTCGTGGAGATCGTCCGAGAGGTGCCGACTGAGGTCCCTGAGGCGCACGAGGCGTATCTCCGCGGACGGCACCTCGTCGTGCAGCGGACCCGGGCCTCCATCGAAGGTGCAGTCGAGGAGTTCCGGCGGGCGATCGACCTCGATCCCAACTACGCCGTTGCCCATGCCGAGCTGTCGTTGGCGTGGCACCTATTGGAAGACGACCAGTACGGGAGTCTCGATCGAGCCGAAGTGCTGGCACGCGCCGAGCCGAGTGCCTTCACCGCGATCGCGCTCGACGAAGGACTCGCCGAGGCACAGGCGGCGCGAGGCTTCGTCGAGTGGCAAAGGCGCGACTTCGACCAAGCGCTCGCAGCGTTCGGGGCAGCGTTGGAGATCAACCCGAACTACGTCGACGTTCACACGTGGACGTCCAATCTCCTCACCGACGACCTCGGCCGATACCAGGAGGCCGAAGAGCGACAGGCTATCGCGGCCGCTCTCGACCCACTGTCGATTCCCGCGAATGCGAACGTGGCTCGGGAGATGTTCGAGCAAGGCCGACTCGACGACGCGGAAGAGGCGATCGGGAAGCTCGAGCCGCTGTCCCCCGCCCTTGCGGTGCACATCCGGGCCGAGCATCTCAGCGTCAACGGGAGCATAGCCGATGGCGGCCGGATGCAGCTCGACGCGCTCACGATCGACCCCACGAGTACGCGCATTCGCAACTTCTTGGGCTTCGACCTGATCCGCATGGGGCTGCTCGCCGAGGCCGAACGCACGATCGGCGGCCGCCACATGTTCATCGCACAGGGCGGGACCGACCGAAGCCGCGAGGTCGAATGGGCCGAAGAGTGGGTCGAACGCCTCCCCGGGCAGCCAGGCCCGGAGAGCGACCTCGGGCTGGCGTACGCTGGCGCGGGAGATTTGGCACGGGCTCGCCCGCTCCTCGAGGGGGCCTGGGAGCTCGCCGCCGGCAACGTCTCTCGGTTCGGTCTCTTCTCGCCCTTCCATGGGATGGCACTCGTCGCGGCTCGCCAAGCCGATGGCGACGACGTGGCCGAGATCGTCGCGGCCGTCCTGGAGCACAGCCGACAGCTCGACGCCGTCGGCAGCCGAGCCGGGGGGCCGCTCTTGGATCGGGCAATCGGCCTGTGGCTCTCCGGCGATCGCGACGGCGCGATGACGCTGGTCGGCGACGCCGTGGATGGCGGCGCCGTCCTGTTCTTGGAGCGGGCCGACTGGAGCGAGGTCACCGCGCAGCCGGGCTTCGCGGAGATCCGCGAGCGCTACGAGGCACACCGGGCGTCGGAGCGGGCAGACTTCCTCGACTCCGTGTGCTCCGACAATCCGTGGGCCGACGTGTGGACGCCGCTTCCGGAGACGTGCGCCGGCCGGTAGACCCGCCGGCCGCGAGGGCACGCTACGGCTGAAGGACCACCTTGGTCCACCCCGGCTCACGGGCTGCGAACCGACGATAGGCGTCGACCCCCTCGGAGAGCGGCAGTCGGTGCGAGATCAGGCTATCGATCAGATCGGCGTGCTTGGACGCCAACGCCAACGACGCCGGCATGTAGTGGCGCGCCGGGCAACGCCCGGCGGCGTACGTCAGGTTTTGGTCGTACATCGCGCCTGGCGAGAGCGCGAGGTGCTCCTCGGTGTGCACACCGACGGCGGCCAGCCGCCCCCCGGGGCGTAGCATGCGTGCCGCCGTCCGCGTCGCGTCGGGAGAACCGACGGCCTCGATGACCGCGTCGACGCCCCGGCCCTCCGTCGCCTCGCGGGCCTCCTCACCCGGGCTGCCGGAGCGGAAGTCGACCGGCTCGGCGCCGAAGGCCCGAGCCACGTCGAGTCTGCTCTCGACCCCGTCCACCGCAATCACCCGGGACGCACCTCGATCGAAGGCCGCGAGCACCGCCAAGAGGCCGACGGGACCGCACCCCACGACCCCGACGACGTCACCCTCCGAGATTCGCGCCAGGTCGGCCCCGAAACACGCGGTCGACAAGATGTCTCCGGAGAGGAGCGCGACCGCGTCATCCAAACCTTCGGGCACGGGCACGAGTGTCCCGTCCGCCAACGGGACGCGGACATATTCCGCCTGGGCACCGTGAAGCCCCTCTCCGTCCTGGATCCATCCGAAGAGTTGTCCCTCCGGGCAGCGGGCGGTGAGGCCCTCGTCGCAGTAGAAGCAGTCACCACAGCTCGTAGTGAAGGGCGCGACGACACGGTCCCCAAGGGACAGATTCCGCACGTCGGCCCCGACTTCGACGACGTCACCGAGTAATTCGTGACCCATGACGGTCCCGACCTCGATGCCGACCTCCCGGCCGAAGTACGGGTGAAGATCCGAGCCACAAAGGCCCGCTACGGAAACGCGGACCACGACGTCCCTTGCATCGACGATCGACGGGTCGGGCACGTCCTCGTACGCGAGGGCTTCCACCCCCTGGAAGGTGACGGCCTTCATCGACCCGCTCGCCTAGAAGGGGAGCTCGTCGTCCTCGTCGCCCGCCGGCTCGGGCCATGGTTCGTCGCTGATCGGCGGAGGTCCGTCGCCGCCCCCTCCGTCAGCCTGCGGACGTTCGACGCGCCACGCCTTCACATCGGTGTACCACTTGCCGTTGAACTCGCGGCTCTGGATGTCGATGTGCGCGGTGACGGTCTCACCTTGGCGGATGCCGAACTTGTCGATGTTGTCGCCCCACTGGACGATGCACACCGGCTTCGGGTACTGCCCGGGCGTCTCGAGGATGAACTCCTGCTTCCGCCAGGTGCCGTTGCGGCCCTCGCCGGATTTCTCTTCGAGGATGTCGATGACCTTCCCGGTGATTTCGAGACTCATGCCGGTCGTCTACTCAGCGATCGATTGGCGCGTGCGCGCGTGAATTCTTGTTCGTTGGCGCCCGGCCGAAGCCGGGGTCCCGAAGCCTGTCGAAATGCGCGCTTCGGCGCCAGACCTGGCGTGGCAGCGGTGCTACGATCCCGGACGATCGAGGGCGTCGAGGTCCTCCGCGATCTCCTCGTGCACGTACATCTGTAGGCCGATCGGAACGAGTCCCGCTCCGGCGAACGCGCGCCGATACCAGAGCGCAGGACGACGATGGAAGTCCGCCTCGTCCCCCTCGATCTCATCCTCGGACGTGAAGGTCTCGAGGAGGGCGACCCCGCCGACCAGATCGGCGAGGGGATCGAGACCGCGGAGGATCTGTTCGTCCGTCAGGTAGTGGAGTACGTCCGAGCAGACGACCAGATCGAAGGGGCGATCGAAGACGTGGAGGTGCAACTCTTCGAAGGCGCCGAGACGTAGGGTGCGGCGCGCCCCGAAGCGCTTCACCGCGTACTCCGAGGAGTCGATGCCCAGGTAGCTCGCGCGCGGTCTCAGCCGACGAAGCTCGGGCTGCCACCGCCCTTCCCCACACCCGACGTCGAGGACCGATCGGAGTGGACGGTCGAGCACCGACTCGGCGGCGGCCACAGCCAAGGCGACGTTGCGTCGGAGGGCGGCGTTCGAACCCGCGGGAGCCCCGCGGCCTCGGTACCAGCGATCGAAGTACGCGCGATCGTACGTCTTGGTCGGGCTCACGACAGCGCCTTCGTTTTCTCGTGGAGTCACGCGCTCGGTCTGTTAACTTTCCAGCATCACCCCCCGTCCGAAACCCTACGCCCCGAGGCCTCGCCCCGTGAGCATCTTCGACGCCCAGCTGGAGAAGGTTCGTACCGCCCCCGGATTCATCGCCGCCCTGGACCAGAGCGGTGGAAGCACGCCGCGTGCCCTCGCCTCGTATGGGATCGGAGAGGACGAGTGGAGTGGCGAAGAGGAGATGTTCGACGCGGTACACGCGATGCGGACCCGCATCGTCACGAGCGCGGCCTTCCACGGGGACCGCATCCTCGGGGCGATCCTCTTCGAGGGCACGATGGATCGGAGCGTCGAGGGCAAGCCGACCGGCACCTACCTCTGGGAAGACAAGCAGGTCGTGCCCTTCCTGAAGGTCGACAAAGGGCTCGCCGACGTGGCCGACGGCGTCCAGATGATGAAACCGATGCCCACACTCGATACGACGCTCGAGCGGGCGCGCGGGCTGAACATCTTCGGGACGAAGATGCGCTCGGTGGTGAAGGAGGCGAACGCCGCAGGGATCGCCGCCATCTCGGCGCAGCAATTCGAGGTGGGGCTCCAGATCATCGGACACGGACTCGTCCCGATCCTCGAGCCCGAGGTCGACATCCACTGCCCGAACAAAGCCGACGCAGAGGCTGTCCTGCGCGATCGCCTCATGGAAGGCCTCGACGCCCTCGACTCCGATCAGCTTGTCATGCTGAAGCTGACCCTCCCCGAGGTCGATGGCTTTTACACGCCGTGCATCGAGCACCCGAATGTGGTGAAGGTCGTCGCGCTGTCCGGTGGATACTCGCGGGACGAGGCCAACGACCGACTCGCTCGTCAGCCCCGCATGGTCGCGAGCTTCTCCCGTGCCCTCGTAGAAGGGTTGAGTGCACAGCACTCGGACGAGGACTTCAACGCCGGCCTGGACGCCGCGATCGCGAGCATCTTCGCCGCGTCGATGGCCTGATCGGCGCCCCGGGCCTCGGCGTCAGCGCGTCGCCAGGGCCCGATTGTATTCCCAGACGGCCTCGTTCAGCGCATCGCGGCCTGATCCGGCGATGAAGGCCCCGATCATGAGGCCGACGAAGCCGCCGAGCGCGAGCACCGCGTCTCCGTCGGTCGCCAAGCCATCCGCGGCTCCTAGCGATCCGACGATCAACGAGACACCGCCGATCGCCATGAACGTCGTGCCCGTGTTGTGTCGCGAACGGAAGGTCGCGGCCAGCTCCTGCGCGACCGGCACCCCCGCGAAGGTGTCGTCCATGTTGCCGACGAAGAAGCCGACGCCCTGCACCTTCGTGCCGTCGCTCCCTCGGATCACGGCCTGCCCGCCGAACACGCTCATTCGTACACGTAGGGCACACGACTCGAAGGTGCACGACTCGAACGACGGCACATCCTGAGCGGCACCCTCCTGCGAGCCGAGAGCGATGCCACAGCCGACCAAGAGCCCGAAGAGACCCCACCGGGCGACCCGATCCCCGAGCCTTCGCATCACAACAACTCGTAGCTCGTCGTGATCTCGAAGGCCGGCTTCAGCGTGCGATACACCGGGCAGAAGTCGGCGTGCATCGCGTGTACCCGCTCGATCGTCTCTCGTTGCTCCTCGTCCGCCCGGAGCGAATACGTGACGTGCACCCGCTGAATCACCAGCACGCCGTCGTCCTTACCGATCTCCCCGCGCACGTTTCCGGTGAGTCGTCCTTCACTTGCGTCGATCCCGCGCGCCTCCAGCGCGCCTCCGAAGGTCCCCGTCAGTCAGCCGCCTGTGGACGCCATGACGTAGTCGAGGGTCGTGGTGATCTCCCGCTCGGGCTCGACGCCGTAGTGTTCACTGATCGCCCCGTGTACGCCGAACTCGACCGGTCCTTCGTGGGCCGGGAGGTAGGCGTGCCGGTGGGGTCCCTTGAGCCGCTCGATGCGGATGTCTGCGGTATAGACGGTGTCGGACATGGCACTCGATTCGAAGGTGAATCGAGAGTGTACGCGCCGGCCCACGATCCAGCCACGCCTGGATACGACGAAGACCCCCACCCAGAGGATGGGGGCCTTCGCGTGGGGGAGTGTCGCCTATCGCTCGACTTCACCCAACTCCCGTCGTGCGTCCAGGACGCGGAGTTGGCCTTCGTAGACCCTGCGCTCCTTCTCAGCCTCTTGGCGCGTCTTCTCGGCACGCTCCCGCATCGCCTCCAGAAGCTCACGCTCGAGAGACATGACCTCCCGCTCGACGCGCAGCGCCCGCTCCATCGTCATGGTGCGCACGTTCGTCGAGGCCATCTCCTCACGAGCCCCGATCAGCTCGAGCTCTCGCTCGTGGACGTCGGCGGTGCGATCGGCGGTCTCACGCTGGGCGCGGACGTGCTCCAACTCGCGCTCGCGGAGCTCGACGGTGCGCTCGAGGAGGCGCTTCATCGCCTCCTCGTAGTCCTTCTCGCGCTCGAGGGCACGCTTCTCTGCGTCGCGATCCTGATCATC
>JBCCEZ010000076.1:0-20407 GCA_039030015.1 Gemmatimonadota bacterium
ATCTTGGTGAACGTCACCAACGACGCGTGGAGCGGAGGAGGGGGGAGCCGCGCGAGGACGACTGCCGCGTGGCAGCACCCGGCGCATCTCGTCCTGCGTGCGATCGAGACGAGAACGGGTGTGGTGCGGGCCGCCAACGGGGGCATCTCCTTCTTCGTGGATCCCATCGGGCGCATCCACGATGTGATGGGGCCGGGAGGCTCGGGTACCATGACCGCTGTGGTGCGGTCGTCTTCTGCGTCGACCGTCTACCTCCGATTCGGAGACGTCGTGGGCCGCACCGCGGCGGCCGTGTACGCCTTCTTCCTCCTCGCCTTCCCGTTGTGGCGTCTGATCTGGGGGAAGCGCGCTCCGGTGCGGCCCAACAGGTAGACCACGTGTTCGTGGCGGTATACCTTTCCCAGGCTGTGGACCGAGGCACGCTCGGCTGCCACACCGTTCGGGCCCCTCGCGTATCGATCGGCCCATCTCAACTCCGACGTTTGGAGCAGCTATGAAGCAGGGCATCCATCCCGAGTACACGACGGCGACGGTCGCGTGCGCCTGCGGGACCACGTTCGAGACGATGTCGACCGAGAGCGAGGTGCACGTGGAGATCTGCTCCACTTGCCACCCTTTCTACACGGGCAAGCAGCGCCTGGTCGATACGGCCGGTCGGGTGGACCGCTTCAACCGTAAGTACGGCGACTCGGCCAACAAGTAGCTGACCGCGCTCGCTCGCGGTTTCATCTCATGAAGGGGCCCAGCCTCGAACCCAGGATCGACGACCGCCTCGCGGATGCGGAGCGTCGCTTCGCAGGGGTGGAAGAGGCACTCGCCTCGCCCGAAGTCCTGTCGAGCCCGGATCGGCTTCGGGAACTCGGGAAAGAACGGTCCGACCTCGAGCCGGTCGTCACCACGGGGCGCGCCCTCCGTGACGCACTGCGCGAGCACGGGGAGGCGCTCGAACTCATCGAGGAAGCCGACGACGCCGAGATGAAGGCGTTCGCGGCGGAGGAGGCCGAGGAGCTGGCCGCGCGCATCGAAGCGCTCACCGCCGAGGTGAAGTTGCTCTTGGTCCCGAAGGACCCGCTTGCGGATCGACCCGCCGTGGTCGAAATCCGGGCCGGGACGGGGGGAGACGAAGCCGGACTCTTCGCGGCGGACCTCATGCGGATGTATCAGCAGTACGCCGAGCGCGCGGGCTGGTCGATCGAACTCATGAACGTCTCGGAAGGCATCCCTGGGTCGATCAAAGAGGTCATCTTCACGGTGCGGGGGAGTGGCGCCTACGGGCGTTTGCGCTACGAGTCCGGCGTACACCGGGTGCAGCGCGTCCCCGCGACCGAGAGTTCAGGCCGGATCCACACCTCCGCGGCCACCGTCGCCGTCCTTCCCGAAGCGGAAGAAGTCGACCTTCAGATCGATCCCAACGATCTGAGAATCGATGTCTACCGCTCGAGCGGTCCGGGCGGTCAGTCGGTCAACACGACGGACTCGGCCGTACGGATCACGCACATTCCGTCGGGGCTCGTCGTCTCGATTCAGGACGAGAAGTCACAGCACAAGAACAAGGCGAAGGCCTTGAAGGTGCTCCGGAGTCGGCTGCTCGATCACATGATCGCGGAGTCCGAGGCCGAGCGGGCTCGCGAGCGGCGAACGCAGGTCGGGACGGGAGATCGCTCGGCGAAGATCCGCACGTACAACTTCCCGCAGAGTCGGGTGACCGATCATCGGATCAACCTCACGCTTCACCGCTTGGCCGACGTGCTCGGTGGCGATCTCGACGAGATCACCTCTGCCCTCCAGGTGGCCGATCAGGAAGAGCGGATGGAAGCCGACGAGTCGTGAGTGGATCGGCTGCGTCGGCCGTGCCCGAGGTGTGGACCGTCCTCAGCATGATCTTGTGGAGCGCCGACTATCTCGAGCAGAAGGGCGTTCCGAACGCGCGGCTGGATGCGGAGCACCTCTTGGCGCGGGTGGCGGGGGTCGATCGGCTCCAGCTGTACCTCGACTTCGAGCGACCGCTCGACAAGGCCGAGCTGGCGGCGTTTCGCCCTCTGCTGAAGCGACGGGCCGCCCGAGAGCCGTTGCAGTACATCCTTGGCTCTCAGCCCTTTCGTGGCCTCGATCTCGACGTCGAGCCCGGCGTCCTCATTCCTCGCCCCGAGACCGAGGTCCTCGTCGACCAGGTCCTCGAGTGGGTCGCGGACGACGCCAGGACCGCGCCGCGGGCCCTCGACATCGGGACAGGTACGGGGGCGATCGCCCTGTCGCTGGCGGCCGAAGGACCGTTCGAATCCGTCGTCGCCACGGATCTGTCTATCGAGGCGATCCGTGTGGCGGAGCGGAACCGGGACGCGGCGGGCATGGGCGACCGAATCGAGCTGCGCTGTGGTTCACTCTTCGAGCCACTCCGCGACGGCGAGCGATTCGACGTCGTCGTGTCGAACCCTCCGTACGTCCCGGAGGTGGACGCGGCGTCCCTCGAGCCCGAGGTTCGTGACTGGGAACCGGGGGAGGCGCTCTTCGCGGGTGCCGACGGGATGGGGGTGATCCGTCCGTTGATCGAGGGAGCCCCGGGGTACCTCGCTCCGCGTGGACTCGTGGCTCTCGAGGTTGGGCGTGGCCAAGCCGAGGACGTGCTCGGGATATTCGAGGCCTCGGACGCCTTCGTAAACGCGAGGATTCTTAGAGATTATTCCGGTCGCGAACGGTTCGTGTTCGCGATCGGTGCGTAGACGCACTGTTACACGGGGCCTACGTGCCCCGGACGATAAGGAGGCGGGATGGCGGGTGTATACGATATGGCCAAGGAACTCGGCGGCGCTTTGGCCCGGACCGACGAGTACCAGGCGCTGAAACGCGCGACCGACGCGGCCGAGGAGGATCGGGAGATCGTCGAGCTGCGCAACAAGATTCAGGAGCTCGAGACCCAACTCGAAGCGTCGATTCGGGCGGGGCAGGAGCCGGATGAGGCACTCCGGACCGACTACGCCCAGACCGCTGAAGCTCTGCAGGCCCTGCCTGCGTTCCAGCGGGTCGTCGCGGCGCAGACGAACTTCGAAAAAGTCATGTACAAGGTGAACGAGACGGTGGCCAAGGGCATTGAGGAAGGGGCCAACAGCCGGATCATCATCGCTTCGTAGCGCGGTCGATCCGCGCTGCGCTCACACCCAAGAGAGGATTCCAGTGGAACAGCCCAACGAGATCAAGCCGGCTGAGGGTAAGCTCGGCGTCCTGCTACCGGGCTTCGGCGCGGTGGCCACGACGTTCGTCGCCGGAGTCGAGGCGGCGCGGCAGGGTCTGGCGGCGCCGATCGGCTCGCTTACCCAGATGAACACCATTCGTCTCGGGAAGCGGACCGACGGCAACACGCCGCTCATCAAGGACTTCGTCCCCCTCACCGACCTGGACGACCTCGTCTTCGGCGCGTGGGACCCGATTCCGGACAACGGCTACGAAAGCGCCGTGAACGCGGGGGTGCTCCACAAGGAGAACCACCTCGATCCGATCAAGGACTTCCTCTCGTCCGTGAAGCCGATGAAGGCGGCGTTCAGCCCGGACTACGTGAAGAAGCTCGACGGACCCAACAAGAAGTCGGGCACGAAGTGGGAGCAGGCCGAGGAGATCCGAGAGGACATCCGACGCTTCATGGCCGACAACGGGTGTGACCGGGCCGTCATGGTCTGGTGCGCTTCGACAGAGGTCTTCCTCCGCCCCGGTGCTGCGCACGAGACGATCGAGAGCTTCGAGGCTGCCATGAAGGCGGACGACGAGGCGATCGCGCCGAGCATGCTCTACGCGTACGCGGCGATCATGGAGGGTGTCCCGTACGCCAACGGTGCGCCGAACCTCTCGGCCGACATCCCGGCGCTCGAGGAACTCGCGAAGCAGAAGGGCGTGCCGATCGGCGGGAAGGACTTCAAGACGGGCCAGACCCTCATGAAGACGATCCTCGCGCCCGGGTTCAAGACCCGCATGCTCGGTCTCTCCGGTTGGTTCTCGACGAACATTCTGGGGAACCGCGACGGTGAGGTGCTCGACGATCCGGAGTCGTTCAAGACGAAGGAGGAGTCGAAGCTCGGCGCACTCGAGCACATCCTCCAGCCGGATCTCTATCCCGAGCTCTACGGCGACATGTACCACAAGGTGCGGATCAACTACTACCCGCCGCGTGGGGACAACAAGGAAGGGTGGGACAACATCGACATCTTCGGATGGATGGGGTACCACATGCAGATCAAGGTCGACTTCCTGTGCCGGGATTCGATTCTGGCGGCGCCGATCGTCCTCGATCTCGCGCTCTTCCTGGACTTGGCCGGTCGCGCGGGCATGAGCGGCATTCAGGAGTGGCTGTCGTTCTACTTCAAGGCTCCGCAGACGGCACCGGGCCTGTACCCCGAGCACGACATCTTCATCCAGCACTGGAAGCTGAAGAACACGCTTCGGTGGATGATGGGTGAGGAGATGATCACGCACCTGGGTGTCGAGTACTACGACTGACGCCGACCGTGGGCTCTTCATCGTTTTAGAAGGGCCTGACGGGGCTGGGAAGACGACCCAGGCTGCCTTGCTGTCTGGTTGGTTCGAGGCCCTCGGGCTCACGCACGTCGCAACGCGTGAGCCCGGGGGCACCGCCGTTGGGGAGGCGATCCGGTCGGTGGTACTCGGTCGTACGGACCTCGAGATGCCACCCGAATCGGAGCTGCTCCTCATCCTCGCGGCGCGGGCGGCCTTCGTCGCCGAGGTCGTGCGGCCCGCGTTGGATGCGGGCACGACCGTACTCGCGGACCGCTTTTCTCTCTCGACCCTGGCCTACCAGGGATATGGACGGGGGCTGAACCTCGACCGAGTGCGACGCGGGATCGAGATCTCGACCGATGGACTCGAGCCGGATCTCTACCTCGTGCTCGACGTACCTGTAGAGGAAGGCAGGGCGCGTCAGCTCCGCTCCGGGCAAGAAGAGGACCGGATCGAGCAAGCCGGTCTCGACTTCCGGCGAGCGGTGCGCGACGGGTATCTTGAGTTGGCGGATGGCGAGGCTGCGGTGGAGGTCATCGACGGGCGGGGAAGCCCGGACGATGTGCACCAGGAGCTTCGCAAGCGCCTCACGGCTCGCTTTCCGGATCGCTTCGGCGCTGGACGAGCGGACAGTGTTCGATAGGGAGAAGACCGCCGAGGGGGCGGTACGCGTTCAGGAGGGAGGTCGGCGGGGATGAATCGAAGCGTCATGGCACCGATCATCATCGTGGTCGTTGCGGTCGTCAGCGGGGGTTGGCTCCTCCAAGAGGGCGTGGACCGCGCGGACAACGTGTACGTCCGTGTGCGCGTGCTCCAAGAAGTCGTCGACCGGGTTGAATCGAGCTTCGTCGACGACGTGGACTCCCGAGCGCTCTACAACTCGGCGATCGACGGACTCCTTCAAGACCTGGACGACCCCCACTCGTCCTTCCTGAGGGCCGACGACTACGAGAACCTGCGGATTCGCACCGAGGGGGAGTACGGCGGCGTCGGTTTGGAGGTGGTCGATCGTGACGGCTACGTCACGGTGGTCAGCCCGATTCCGGGTGGCCCGGGAGGCCGGATGGGCATCCGGGCGGGAGACCGGTTCTTCGAGATCGAAGGCGTCCCAGCCGACACCATGGTCACAGACCAGGCCGTGGAGCTCCTCCGGGGTAGCCCGGGCGACGAGATCACGGTCCAGATGCTCCGGCCGGGTGTCGACGAACCCATCGAGTTCACGATCACGCGTGAGGTGATCCGGCTGCGTGCCGTTCCGTTCGCGGAGATGCTCGACAACGAGATCGGCTACGTCCCCCTCCTCACCTTCCGAGAGAATTCGGCGGCGGAAATCGAGGCCGCCGTGGACTCGCTGCTCCAAGAAGGGATGACGGGCCTCGTGCTCGATGTTCGCGGCAACCCGGGTGGACTCCTCGACCAGGGCATCGCGGTATCCGACCTCTTCCTGCCGTCGGGCGCCGGTGTCGTGGAGACGCGTGGCCGCGACGCCAATCAGAACGAGACGTACTCGGCCCGGGATCGAGACCGGTACGAGGGGCTCCCGGTCGTCGTCCTGGTCGACGGGGGCAGCGCCTCCGCCTCGGAGATCATCGCGGGCGCGCTCCAGGACCACGACCGCGCCGCCCTGGTCGGTGAGACGACGTTCGGGAAGGGGTCCGTGCAGAGCCTCTACCGGCTGACCGGTGGCGATGTGCTCCGGCTCACCACCGCGCGGTGGTTCACCCCGCAAGGCCGATCGATCCATCTGGATCCGGAAGAGCGGGGGCACACGGTCGACGACTTCGATCTATCCGTCGCGGGCCAGATGGTGCAGCCGACGCACGTCGAGGGCCGCCCCGAATTCGAGACCGTCGGTGGACGAACGATCTACGGTGGGGGTGGGATCACCCCTGACCTCTTCGTCTCTCCGGACGTCCTCTCGCCTCGTGAGGTGGAAGGCGTGCGCGGGCTCTTCACTCGACAGGGGGGCTTCTCCCTGGCGGTCTTCGCCTTCGCGGTCGAATACGTGGCGGATCACCCGGACCTCGAAGAGGGGTTCTCGATCGGTGCAGCCGACTTCGACCGCTTCTATTCGATGCTCCCGGAATTCGGGGCTGCGTCGGTAGCCAGGGCGGACTTCGACAACGCGGAGCGCTTCGTTCGATACTACCTGGAGCGCGAGATCGCGCTGCAAGCGTGGGACGACGCCGCGCAGTTCCGGCACCAGAAGGATCTCGACCGGCAACTGGAGGTCGCGGTCGAGTTGCTCACGGGGGCGGGGACTCCGACGGAATTGCTCTCCCGCGTCGATGACGCGGCGAGCGGACACGAGGAAGCAAACGAGGGTTGAACCCGCGGCGGCATGGTCGTGACTCGTCCTCCGTCGTTCATTGAGCAGTGCGTCGAACCGAGAGGAGGATCATGAACGTCGTCGATGTCGTGCGCGGTGGCGTCGTGGAGTCCCGCCACGAGGTTTCTGCAGTCGTGGCCGACGACACCGGTCGTGTGATCGCCTCCATCGGTGAACCTCGAGCGCTGACCTTCTACCGATCCGCCGCCAAGCCGATGCAGGCCCTTCCGCTCGTCGAGGACGGAGTCGTGGCCCGCTTCGGGCTGGATGAGTCCGAGTTGGCACTCTGCTGCGCGTCCCACGAGGGTGAGGCGCGACACGTCGAGGGAGCTCGATCGATTCTCGCGAAAGCAGGCGTCTCGGAAGACCGGTTGGCGTGCGGCGCGCACCCGCCGTACTCGGCGTCGGCCGCCGCGGCGCTCGTCGCCGAAGGGCGCTCGCCGGGGCGGATCCACAACAACTGTTCGGGGAAGCACGCGGGCATGCTGGCGATGGCACAGATGCACGGGTGGCCGCTCGACGGGTATCACGAGATCGATCACCCGCTCCAGCAGAGGGTGTGGGACGAGATGTCCCGGTGGACCGAGTTGACTCGCGCGGAGATTCCCGTGGCCGTGGACGGCTGCGGCGTCCCCTGCTTCGCGGCGCCCTTGGACACGATCGCCGCCTCCTTCGCTCGGTTCTCGGCCGCGGCGTTTCGGGACGAGCCGGCCGGGCAGATCGTGCGGGCCATGACGGCGCATGCGTTCATGGTCGGCGGGACCGCTCGGGCGTGTACCGACGTCATGGATCGCGCAGCGGGCCGAGCCTTCGTGAAGCTGGGAGCGGAGGGTGTGTACGGGGGTGGAATCCCTTCGGAATCGATCGGCTTCGCGCTCAAGGTCCCAGACGGTGGCCGGAGGGCGGTGGAGGTCGCGTTGGTCCATCTCCTGCGGGCGATCGGGGTCTTCGGCGACGATGACATGGCATCGCTCGAGGGCCACGCGAATCCGCCCGTGATGAACACACGTGGAGAAGTGGTCGGTGAGCTGCGGGCCCGCCTCGATCTCACCGCGATCGTGGAGGCCTGACGATGTTCGTCGATCGTGCCGTCGTCGAGGTCGCCGCGGGAACCGGCGGGTCGGGGGCCGAGGCCATGCGCCGCGAGTCCGGCGTGCCGCGTGGCGGGCCGGCGGGCGGAGATGGAGGAAGGGGCGGGGACGTCGTGCTCCGCGCAGACGTGCAGCTCACGACCCTACTCGACTACTCCTACCGGAGACACTACAAGGCGAAGCGGGGGATGCACGGGGAGGGGAGCAATCGCACGGGTCGCTCCGGTGAGGATCTCGTCCTCCGCGTCCCGCCGGGTACCATTGTGTACGATCACGAGACCGACGAGCTCTTGGGTGAGCTCCTCGACGACGGCGATTCGGTCGTGATCGCGAAGGGTGGTCGAGGGGGGCGGGGCAACGCGCGGTTCAAGACCGCCACGAACCAAGCGCCTGTTCGCTGGGAGCCGGGAGAGGAAGGGGAAGAGCGGCTCGTCCGGCTCGAGCTCAAGCTCATTGCCGATGTCGGTCTGGTCGGAGAGCCCAACGCGGGGAAATCCACCCTGCTCGCCGCGCTGACGGCGGCCAGACCGAAGGTCGCCGCGTACCCGTTCACGACGCTGGAGCCCAACCTCGGGGTCGTCCAACTGACGGACTTCAGGAGCTTCGTCCTCGCGGATATCCCTGGGATCATCGAAGGCGCCCACGAGGGGAAGGGCCTCGGACACCAGTTTCTCCGGCATATCGAGCGCACGCGAGTGCTTCTCCTCCTCGTCCCGGTCGACGCAGAGGACGTTCAAGACGAGTACACGCGCATTCGGCACGAGCTCGAGGCGTACTCGACCGACCTGGCCGCGACGCCCTTCGTCGTCGGCCTTTCGAAGACCGACCTACTCCCTCCCGACACGCCCGTCCCCGCTCTGGAAGCGCCGGACGCGCACGCCGTCGTGTCGTTTTCGTCAGTCTCGCGGACCGGCATCGAGCCCCTTCTCGAGGTGTTGTGGAAGGCGAGTCAGGAGGTCGTCCGCGAAGAGCGCGGTGGGGACGCCGACGACTGGTGGGCGACCTGACGCAAGAGACGGGGCGGGACGATGGGCGACACGACGAGCGAGCGGCGCTGCTCGCCCTCGATCGCCTCCCCGGGGTCGGTCCGCGCACGGTCCACAAGATCCTGTCGCGCTTCGGGTCGGGTCGGGCCGCGATGGCGGCTCGAGCGCCCGCGTTTGCCGCGGTCGCGGGACGGGAGGCGGCCCACGCACGCCGGGTCGAAATCGACACCGGGGCCTCGGTCCGGCTTCTCGACCGTGCGCTCGAAACCGGCATGCGCGTCGTCGCCTTCGGCGACGCCGACTATCCGCGTCGCCTCGAGGCGCTCGCCGATCCTCCCGTGCTCCTCTTCTTCCGGGGGCGAACGACGCTTCTCGACGCCGGTGGGGTCGCGATCGTCGGCCTGCGCCGCGCCCCCGCCCGGGCGCGAGAGAGCGCGCGGGCGCTGGGCTTCGCGCTCGCGCGTCGTGGGGTCACGGTCGTGAGCGGGCTCGCCCTCGGCGTCGATGGGGCGGCTCATGTCGGTGCGCTCGAGGGGGGAGGGCCGACGACGGCGGTACTCGGGACCGGCGCCGATGTCCCCTATCCTCGGAGCCACACGCGGCTCTTTCATCGGATCGCGGAGCACGGCCTCCTCGTGAGTGAGTTCGCGCCGGGGACGAGAGCGGCGCCCTGGCACTTTCCGCGTCGCAATCGGGTCATTGCAGCGCTGGCCGACGACGTCGTCGTGGTTGCGGCGGGGGCCCGGAGCGGCGCTTTGATCACCGTGGATCATGCGCTCGACTTGGGGCGCGACGTGTGGACGGTGCCGGGGCCGATCGACGGACCGGGGTATCGCGGGTCCAACCGCCTTCTGCAGGACGGCGCGCATCCTCTCGTCTCGATCGACGCCTTCGCCGACCGGTTCGGGCCACCCGTGCCGAGCTCGGCCCCACCGCGATCGACCGGACTCGACGGGGAGGCTCGGGTGCTCGACGTGCTTGCGGACGGCGATGCTCCGCTCGATGACGTTGCGGCTCGGGTCGGGCTGCCGCTCCCCGCGGTTCTTCACCTCCTGACGTCGCTCGAACTCGCCGGCGTCGTCGAGCGACTTCCCGGCGCCCGGTTTCGGAGAGCGGCCTGATGACCGGGCCGACCGAGGTGGACGTGGTCTACGTGCATGCGCCCTTCTGTTCACGTCGCTGCGTCTATTGCGACTTCGCTGTTCAAGTGCGTCGGGAGGGGGATGCGGCAGAGTGGGTTCGGTCGCTCGCCGGCGAGCTCGCGATACTCGAACAGGAGCACGTCTTCACCCTCGCGCCCGCACTCCGCACGCTGTACGTGGGCGGGGGAACGCCTTCGCTCCTGGGACCCACCGCCATGGCTCGACTGGCGGACGTCGTCGGGCGCGACCGACTGACCTCGCCCGAGCTCGAATGGACCGCGGAGGCGAATCCCGAGTCGCTCACCCCGGACGTGGCCGACGCCTGGGCTGCCGAGGGCGTCAATCGTCTCTCGATTGGCGTGCAGAGCTTCGACGACGGCGCCCTGCGTTGGATGGGCCGTCTCCACGGCTCGGCCGGAGCTGCGACCGCGGTCGGGGTCGCGAGGGCGGCCGGGATCACGAACCTCAGCGTCGACCTGATCTTCGGGCTTCCTCGGTCGTCGGGACGATCGTGGGCGGACGACCTGCAACGGGCATTGGCGTTGGACGTTCCGCACATCAGCCTGTACGGCCTGACCGTCGAGGCGGGGACAGCGCTCGGACGTGCCGTTCGGGAGGGTCGAGAGCAACCGGTCGACGATCGGCAGTACCGAGAGGAGTTCCTGCACGCGTCGGAGGTGCTCACAGGCGCCGGGTACGACCAGTACGAGGTGAGCAACTTTGCCCGGCCTGGCGCCAGATCGCGGCACAACGGGGCGTACTGGACCGGGGAGCCCTACCTGGGCATCGGGAACGGAGCCCACAGCTTCGCGCCACCGATTCGCCGGTGGAACGTGCGTTCGTGGGACGACTACGCGGCCGCGTGCGCCGAGGGGCGGTCGCCGGAGGCAGAGCGAGAAGTGCTCGACGCGGAGGCCGAGGCCCTCGAGGGGATCTGGTTGGGGTTGCGAACCGACGGTGGGGTGTCGGTGCCACGGCAGGGTTCTCCCGGAGATCGGGTTACGACCCGCTGGGTGGAGAAGGGTTGGGCCACTCGCCGAGACGACCGCGTCGTGCTGACTTCCGCCGGTTGGCTCCTCTTGGACGAACTCGCGGTCGAGCTCGATACTGCTGTCTCGGCTTGACCTCTCCGTCACGCCGTTTCGATCTTCGAAGATGACTCCTCTCGACCGACGCGACGTGGTTGGAACAGACCTGAGCGAGCGGGAACGCCAGGTCCTGGAGGCCGTCGTACGCACCTACGTGGACACCGCAGAGCCGGCGGGCAGCCGCACGGTATCGCGCGTCTACGATCTGGGAGTGTCTGCGGCTACAGTTCGAAACACGATGAGCGACCTGGAAGAGAAGGGGTACCTCTTCCACCCACACACGTCCGCCGGGCGGGTGCCGACGGACTTGGCGTATCGTTTCTTCGTCGACCGCCTCATGGAGCCGGAGGCACCCACAGAGCGCGATCGTGTCAGCCTGGCCCGTGAACTCGAGACGGCGGGTGGATCCGCGGTGGAACGGCTGGTGATCCACGCCACGCGTGCGCTGAGCCTCATCTCGAACGAACTCGGGGTGGCCGTGGCTCCCCGCTTCGAGGAAGCCGTGCTCGAGAAGCTCGAGCTCATCCGCGCTTCGTCGTCGAAGGTGCTGTTGGTGGCGACGATCCGAGGTGGGGTCGTCCGGACCGTGTACGTCGACCTCCCCGTCGAGGTGCCGAGTGAGACGCTGGTGACGGTTACCCTCGCACTCAACGAACGGCTTGCGGGACAGACGCTCACGGAGATCCGCCGCACGTTGCCGGAGCGCCTGCGAGACGCGGTGTCCGACGAACGGGGCGCCGAGCTCATGAACATCTTCGTTCAGTCGAGCGCCGACCTGTTCGATATCGGAGCCTTCGGCTCGTCGAAGCTGCATCTGGGGCCGGCGAGTGTCCTCGCGGGCCAGCCCGAGTTCGAGAGTGGGGAGCAGCTGAAGAGTCTCATCAGTCTGACCGAACAGCGGGACCTTCTCGCTGGGGCGTTGGGTACTCGCCAGCACGAAGGGAATCTCCGAATCACGATCGGCGCGGAGAATGACGAGACGATGCTCTCCGACTTCACCCTCGTGACCGCGGAGTATCGGGTCGGTGACCTCAAGGGCGTCATCGGCGTGATTGGTCCGACCCGCATGCCCTACGAGAAGGTGGTGACGATCGTCGACTACACGTCGTCTCTCGTCACCCGCATCCTCACGACCTGACCCATCGCGGTCGACGGAATGTCCGACTACTACCAGCTGCTCGGCGTGTCCAAGGACGCGAACGTCGAGGAGATCAAGAAGGCCTACCGCAAACAGGCCATCAAATACCATCCCGACAAGAACCAGGGATCGAAGGAAGCCGAAGAGCGGTTCAAGGAGGTCACCGAGGCGTACGAGGTGCTCCGGGACTCGAACAAGCGGGCGGCCTACGACCGGTACGGGAAGGACGGGCTACGCGGTGCCGGCGCTCCCGGTGGTGCCGGCGGCGTCAACTTCGACGAAGCCATCGAGATCTTCATGCGGGACTTCGGAGGCTTCGGTGGCTTCTCCGGGCTCGAAGACCTGTTCGGCATGCGAGGAGCCCGCGGTCAGCGTACGTCCAGCCGCAAAGGGAAGACGGTGCGCATCCGCCTTCCGCTCACCCTCCCCGAGGTCGCCACCGGAGTCACGAAGACCGTGCGGGTCGCACTTCTCGATCAGTGCGAGACGTGTTCCGGCTCGGGGGCCGCGCCGGGCACGAGCCCGACGGCCTGCCGCACGTGTGGCGGTAGCGGAGAGGAGCGGCACGTGCAGCGAACAGTCGTCGGCCAATTCGTGAGCGTGCAGCCGTGCCGCGAGTGCGCCGGCGAAGGACGGGTCATCGAGCGCCCTTGCCCGGACTGTGCGAGCGAGGGACGCGTGCGGAACGAGCAGTCGGTCGAGGTCGAAGTGCCTGCCGGTGTCACCTCCGAGAACTTCCTCACGCTGAGAGGCCGAGGGAGCGCGGGGCCGCGCGGGGGGCCGCGGGGTGATCTCGTCGTCCTCCTCGAAGTGCAGGAAGATCCGCGCTTCCAGCGACAAGGATCCGACCTCGTGCACGAGCGCCCCGTCACGTTCAGCCAAGCCGCCCTCGGCGCGGATATCGAGGTCCCGACGATCGATGGGGTCGCTCGATTGACGGTGCCCGAAGGAATCCAGAGTGGAGAGCTTCTCCGGATGCGTGGGCTCGGCCTCCCCGAGCTGCACGGGACCGTGAGAGGCGATCAGCTCGTTCGCGTCGTCGTGTGGACGCCCACCGAGTTGTCGTCGGACCAGAAGCGCGCGCTCGAAGCGCTCGCCGATGTCGAGGAGTCCGCTCCCGAAGAAGTCCGCCGCGGAGCGCACAAAGGGTTCTGGTCGAAGGTGAAGGAAGCGTTCACGGGCGGATGACCGACCCCACGCGACGCTGGCTCGAGGTGCATGCCCGCGCGGCCGTCACCCCCGACGTCGGCGTGCTTCTCGCAGACGCGCTCGTGTCGGCTGGAGCCCGGGGGGTCGAGGAGCGGATGGGCTCGTACGTGGCATGGTTCGAAGAGCCCGAGGACGCGGAAGACTTCGTGACCGGATTGAGCCACGACCTGGCCATCCAGTCGGGACTGCCGGGGCTCGTGCTGACCCACTCGTGGCGGGACCACGCCGACTGGGCGGAGCTATGGAAGCAGGGGTTGGCCCCTCGGCGCGTGACGGACCGCATCGTCGTGCACCCCTCGTGGGCTCCCCCAGAGGACGTTCGTCCCGGTGACATCGTTCTCTCCATCGACCCCGGGATGGCCTTCGGCACGGCCGAGCACGGAACGACGCGCGGATGTCTTCGGCTTCTCGACGGGCGGGTCGAGCAGGGGAGCCGCCTCCTCGATATCGGTTCCGGATCCGGCATACTCGCCATGGCCGCTGTCGGCCTCGGCGCCGCCCACGTCACCGCGATCGAAGCGGATGCGCTCGCCGTGGAGGCCCTCCATGAGAACGTCGAGATGGCTGGGGCATCCGACTCCGTCGAAGTGCTTCACGCTCGCGCGACTGCGGATAGCATTGCGGCCTACCCAGGAGTAGACGGGATCGTAGCCAACTTGGAGCGTGGGTTGCTTCTCCCGCTGATCGTGGGGACGGCCCAGGCCCTCGGCCCGGGGCGGTGGCTGATCGTGTCGGGCATTCTCGAAGAAGAGTGGGAGGGGGTCGCCCGTACGATCGAGGAACACGGCTTCTCGTTGGCCGAGGTCGATGCGGACGATGGGTGGCGCTCCGGTTGCTTCGCTCGTCAGGCGGCGGGCGAGGCGAGAGCCTGACGCGTCGGCTCTTCAGCCGCGACGATCTCCCACCAGCGGCCGGCCTCGAGCCGGGCACGGCCGTCCACGCTCCGCCCGACCCATCGGACGCTCTCCTTGAGCCGCGTCGCACCGGACGTCTCGATACGCTCGGGACGGTCGAGGGCGACGACCCACGCGTGTGGATGGTCGTCTGTGGCCCTCACCTCCGGCCACCGGGCGTTCCACGCATCGACGATGCGGAAGCGATCGGGGTCGTCCTCGAGAACGGCCCGCAATCGATGACTGGTGAGTGTGTGGTCGATCCGCTCGGCGAGGGCCGCACGGAGACGATCGATGCGCATCGCCGCATTCGCGTGACGAAGGAGGGTCCTCTCGGCGTGGTCGGCGATCGTCTTCATGGCGGCGTGCTGGGAGTAAGGGGACCGCGAAGATCGAGTGCGCCTCCGCGCGACTCCATGCCGGTGCGGGACGATCGATGGACATGAGGGGCTCCCCGCCCCTACCGTCTGCCCGACGACGGCGCGTCCGTGCCCGTCACAACTTCGTCCCGGAGATCGTCGTGACTGAAGCGTGCCTCTTCTGCCGAATCGTCGAGGGCTCGATCCCTGCCGATGTCGTTCTCGAGACCGATAGAGTGCTCGCCTTCCGAGACATCTCGCCCCAAGCGCCTACGCACGTGCTCGTCATCCCCAAGAGGTGCATCCGCTCCGTGGCCGACGCCGCAGACGAGGATGAGACGCTCCTCGGTTCGGTGCTTCTCGCCGCACGCGACGTCGCGCGGCAGGAGGGGCTCGACGACGGCTTCCGGGTGATTTTGAACACGGGTGACGAGGGAGGTCAGACCGTCTTCCATCTACACGCCCACGTCCTGGGAGGGCGGGCACTCGGGTGGCCTCCGGGCTGATCCGTCGGTAGCTTCCGTCCCCCGAAAGAGACCCGAAACCCAAAGGAGCGTCGCCCGGTGTCCAGCGAGCTCAAATCTCGCCTCCAATCCGACCTGAACTCCGCTCGAAAAGGGCGGGACAAGCTTCGTACCCTCGTGCTGTCGACGATCCTGGCGGAGATCCGCAACAAGGAAATCGAGATCGGAGGGGACGTCGACGACGATGCCGTCGTGCAGGTCGTGTCTCGGGCGATCAAGCAGCGCAAGGACGCCTCCGATCAGATGCGGGCGGCGGGCCGGGGCGAGTTGGCCGATACGGAGGACGCTCAAGCCGGGGTGCTGCAGGAGTACCTCCCGGAAGGCATGAGCGAGGACGACGTGCGGGCGATCGTGCGTGAGATCATCGCCTCCGGAGCGGACCAGATGGGCCCCCTCATGGGGCAGTTGATGCCGAAGATCCGAGGGCGGTTCGACGGAAAAGAGGCCAACCGCATCGTGCGGGAAGAGCTTCAGGGCTGAGCCGAACATGACGGAGCACGCGCTCGAGGTCTTGGAGTTCGGGCGCGTTCTCGAGCGGGTCGCTGGCCGAGCCTCGAGCGAGCTGGGCCGCGAACACGTCCGGTCTCTGCGGCCTGGCGAGGATGTCGACGCCGTCCGACACGAACTCGGTCGGGTGACCGGTGTCATGCGGTTCGTCGAGGCGGCGCCTTCGTGGGGCCCGGGCGCGGTTCCCGACATCCGCGCGGAGCTGGAGCAACTCGGGGTGGATGGCGCCATGATCGAGGCGGCCGGTATCCACAGGATCGGCCTCATACTCGAGTCGTCACGTCTGCTCGGGGGGGAGTTGGATCGCCACCCGGGCGGGTATCCCGAGCTCGCCGCGCTGCGCGAACGCTTGGTGGTGGCCGACGAGTTGGAACGGAAGGTCCGCCGGACGGTCGACGACGAGGGGGCGGTGCTGTCCACTGCCTCCGCCGAGCTGAAGCGTATTCGCGACCGACTGCGGGGTGCGCACGCACGCATCGTCCGCCGGTTGGAATCGGTCCTCCGATCGATGTCCGATCGCTTCATCGTTCCGGATGCCTCGGTGACGATCCGCGAGGGCCGCTACGTGATCCCGATTCGGCGAGAGGGAAAGGGCGAAGTCGGGGGCATCGTCCACGACGAGTCTCAGACCGGCGCGACCCTCTTCGTCGAACCTCCGGCAGCGATCGAAGCGATGAACGAGCTGCGGGAGTTGGAGCGCGAAGAGGGCCGGGAAATCGTCCGCATCCTCCGAGCCGTCTCGGCCGAGCTCGCACCGCATCGGTACGACGTCGAAGGGGCGCTGCTCGCGCTCATCGACTTCGACAGCCTTCACGCCCGCGCTCGGACCGCTGTTCGGTGGGACGCGACACCGCCCCGCATCCTCGATGGCGCACCTGCGGGCTTCGTGCTCCGCGAGGCCCGTCATCCTCTGCTGGTCGAGGCCGGAGACGGACCGGTCGTCCCGTACGACCTCGACCTGTCCGCGGATGAGCGGTGTATGGTCGTGTCCGGACCGAACACCGGTGGCAAGAGTGTGTTTCTCAAGGCCACCGGCCTGATCTCCGCGTTGACCCAGAGCGGGGTCGTCCCTCCCGTCGGTGCGGGGACCGTCCTCCCGGTCTTTACGGCGTTCTTCGCCGACATCGGGGACGAGCAGTCGATCTCCCAATCGCTGTCGACCTTCTCGGCCCACCTGTCGAACCTGTCGGGCATCGTCGCGGACGCGGACGCCGGGGCGCTCGTCCTCATCGACGAGATGGGCACCGGGACGGATCCCGCCGAGGGCGCCGCGCTCGCTCGCGCGACGTTGGAAGAGCTGGTGCGCCGAGGTGCGACGATCATCGCGTCGTCGCACCTGGGAGAGCTCAAGCAGCTCGACACACCGGGCTCGGGGATCGTGAACGCGTCGTTGCAGTTCGACGGCGAACGGATGGAGCCGACGTACCGGATCGTGAAAGGCAGACCGGGTCGGAGCTTTGGCCTCGCCATCGCTCGAGGGCTCGGCTTCCCGGGGGCGGTGCTCGATGCGGCGGAAGCGTACCGAGAGGAAGGCGCGGCTGCTCTGGAAGACGTGGTCACCCGTCTGGAGGCCCAGGAGACGGAGGTCGAGCGGCTCGTGCACGAGCTCGACCTCGAGCGCGCCCGTGCTACCCGTCTTCGTGAGGACCTCGAAACGAGGGAGGCGACGCTCCGCTCGGAGGAACGAACGGCCGAAGGGCGCGCTCGCACGGACGCGCGTAAGCTGCTCATGGACGCCCGCGGCGAGGTCGATCGGGTGATCGAAGAGTTGCGTGCGTCCGTGGAGGCCGGCGTGGAGCTCGACGAGGCTGCCCGGCAGGCGCGGCGGAGCGTCGAGTCTGCGGCGGCGCGGGAGGGGTCGGCCGCCCGCGAACTGAACGAGGCCCGAGGCGATGGGGCGCTCGAGGAGATCGATCCCGGGATGTCCGTGCGAGTGCGTCAGACGGGAGCGATCGGGACCGTCGTCGAAGTGCGAGGGCGGAAAGTGACCGTAGAGGTCGGTGCGCTTCGGCTCGAGGTTCGCCGCAGCGACGTCGACCCCGTCGAGGCTCCGAAGAAGAAGCCGCGGGGTGGATGGAAGGGCCCGTCGCGAGATCACCAGGTCCGTCAGGAGATCGACCTTCGGGGAATGCGCGTGGACGAGATCGGGATCGAAGTCGACCGGGCGCTGGACGAAGCGCTCCTCGAAGACCTGAGTCAGCTGCGGATCATCCACGGAAAGGGGACCGGCGCGCTACGCCAGCGGGTTACGGAGATCCTCGATCAGGACGCTCGAGTCCGGTCCTTCCGCATGGGTGGGCCAGGGGAGGGCGGGGCGGGGGTCACGGTGGCGGAGTTCCGTGGCTAGGCGAGGGCGCATCCCGCAGGAGCTGATCGACGAGATCCGCGACCGGGCCGACCTCGTGGAGATCATCGGAGAACAGGTCTCCCTCAAGAAGTCTGGCCGTGAGTTCAAGGGGTTGTGTCCCTTCCACGACGAGAAGACGCCGTCGTTCTATGTCGTGCCGAACAAGGGCTTCTACCAGTGCTTCGGCTGCCACAAGTCCGGCGGCGTGTTCGACTTCGTGATGGAGCGCCTCGGGATGGACTTCGTCGAGGCGGTCGAGTACGTGGCCGGGCGGGTCGGGATCGAGGTCACGCGTGAGGAAGAGAAGGAAGACCCCAATCGCCCGCTGTACGAAATCACCGCCTTCGCACGCACGTGGTTTCGCGAGCAGCTCGTGCACGAGACGGACGGGGTGGAGGCGCGGGCCTACCTGGCCGACCGTGGCATCGGCATGGACGTCGCCGAACGCTACGGCCTCGGGTTCGCGCCCGACGAATGGCGTTCGTTCAAGGCCGCGGCCGCAACGCACGGCTTCGACGAGCGGCTCCTGATCGATCTGGGGCTGCTCAAGGAGAGCGAGCGCTCGAAGGAGCCGTACGATGGCTTCCGCGGGCGGGTGATGTTCCCGATCGAAGACGCCTCGGGAAAGACGATCGCCTTCGGCGGCCGGATCCTGGCGGGAGACGGTCCCAAGTACATCAACTCCCCCGAGAGTGACATCTACGAGAAGAAGCGCCACCTGTACGGGCTCTCGTGGGCGAAGAACAACATCCGGCGCGAGGACGAGGTGATCCTCGTCGAGGGGTATATGGATGTCGTCTCGTTGGCGGCCGCTGGATTCGAGAACGTCGTCGCTCCGTTGGGGACATCCCTGACGACCGAGCAAGCTCAGCGGCTGGCCCGCTATACCAAACGCGCACTCATTCTCTTCGACTCGGACGACGGGGGCAGAAAGGCTTCGTTCAAGTCGGGGGACTTGCTCCTGACGGCCGGTATGCGGCCGGGGATCGTGAGCCTGCCCGACGGCGAGGATCCGGACACGCTGATCCGAGGCTCGGGCGCGGATGCACTCCGGGAGCTCATGGGGCACGCTCAGGACGTCCTGGAGCGGAAGATCCAACTCTTGGAACAGGCGAACTTCTTCGGTTCGATCGAGCTCCGCCGTACCGCGGTGGACAAACTCATGCCGACGCTTCGGGCGACGTCCGACCCGACGCGCCGAGACATCTACGTAGATCGAACGGCCGAGGTCACGGGTGTGCGCCGCGAGACACTCGAGGCCGAACTGGCCGCGTCACCCAAGGACCCTCATCGAGTCCCGCGTCCGCAGGGCTACAAGGCACCGCGGCGGCCTGCCTCGCGCACGCCCGCCGCGGCGCACGACTCCTTCCGCGGCATGGGGCCAGAGCCCACCCTGCTGAGGGTGATGGTGCGGGGAGAGTCGTGGGTGGAACGGGCAGGGGAAGTGGTTCGCGCGGAGGACTTTGAAGATCCCTACTACCGGGCCATCTTTGAGGCGCTTCTCGACGAGCCGGAGTTACGGGCACCGCCCGAATCGATGGACCCGGTCGCTCGGCAGCGGTTCGAAGAAATTCTCGATCCGGGGGAGCTCTCGCATGGCCTGGAGCTCTTCACCGACTCCGTGAATCGGATTCGTGTGCGGACCCTGGCCCGTCGCGAGCAGGAATTGCAGTCCCGGATCGAGTCGGCTTCGGACGACGACGAGAAGGTGCGCCTCGCCGCGCAAAAGAGTACCCTGGCGGCCGAACGCCGAGAGTTGGACGCCTCGTACAGTTGGGGATCCGTGACGCGTAGGGATCCCATTCATCCACCCGACCCGAACGAATCGATCTGATGACGCAGCAGCGCCGCACCGCACTGAAAGAGCTCCAGAAGCTGGACGTCCGAATTCAGGACGTGCGTCAACGGATCCGCGACTTCGATCCCCGCTTCGAAGAGATCGAAGAGCCGGCCCTCGTGCTCGAGGGTGAGCTCGGGACGAGCAAGAAGCGACTCAAGGAGATGAAGCTCGAACAGCGACGTCTCGAGTCGTCGACCGAAGACAAGGGGGAACGGCTCCGCCGCCTCGAAGAGCGGTTGGGCGGGGTGCGTAACCTCCGAGAAGAGGCCGCTGTGAGTGCGGAGCTGGATATGGTCCGCCGCTCCCTCGAGACGGACGAAGGCGAGGCGCTGAACCTCATCGACTCCGTACGGAAGGGAGAAGAGCGGGTATTGGTATTCATCAGTGATGGTCTTTGATACTGAAGATGATCGCGCCTATGGAAGTATGACCCCAGATCATCCAAGACAAG
>JBCCEZ010000077.1:0-20162 GCA_039030015.1 Gemmatimonadota bacterium
GCCGCCACCCCGATGCTCACCCGACGCATGGCCGGTCTTCTGTATCGTGTCGAACCCACCGATCCGATCGCGTTGGGGGCCGTGGCGACCCTGACGCTCCTGGTCGCCTTCGTGGCGACCTACATCCCCGGCCGCCAGGCCGCGGCCACCGATCCGGCGGTGACGCTCCGGGAGGAGTAGTCGAGGATCCTCGGAGTGCGGTCTAGCCGGGCCGCACTCCGAGGAGATCCATCACGCCGAAGGCCTCGAGGGTCATCCACACGCCAAAAGCCACGTACAACAGCATCATCGCGTGTGATTCTCTCATGGAGAGCTTCATGTCTCGAAGCATGAAGATCAGCATCACGATCGTGGCGATGACCAAGAAGGTCATCATGGGCACGATCTGCGTGAAGTTGATCATGATCGACCCGGTGATCATGACGCCGAGCGGCACGGCGACCAGAAGGTCGAAGACGTTGCTCCCGAGGACGTTCGAGACGCTCGACTCGGTCCGGCCGAGCACGGACGCGCGCACGCTCACGAAGGTGTCCGGTATGGAGGTCGCGGCAGCGACGATCGTCATGCCCCACAGAAAGGTCGGCGTCTGGAGGACTTCTCCGAGCGTGATCGCGACCTCGAGCAGCATCTCGACCCCGATCAAGATCAGAGCGATGCATCCCGCCAAGATCGCCCACTCCTTCGCCGCATTGACGTCATCCTGCGGCGGGTTGTCCGAGCGGTGCCTCTTCACTTCTTCGAACTGGATGTAGAGGTAGAGACCGTACAGCAGGAGCGGGAAGGCCGCGAGTAGGCGGGTGAACTCACCACCGAAGATCCGGCGACCGTCGTCCAGCACCGTGGCCGGAGTCCCGCTGTAGATGACGGAGAGGCTCAGCACGAGCATCAAGACTGCCACCGAGACCAGATAGAACTGAGCCTCGCGGTAGACGAGGTCTCGGTCGGCCTCCAGCGCTTTGCCTCGGGCGTACACCGAGCACGCCGGGATCACGAGAATGTTGAAGATCGCGGACCCGATGATGGCGGCGAGACCGAGCTCGAAGTCGTTGTGCCGCACCGGCGCGAGGACCGCCGTTGCGAGTTCCGGCATACTCGACGAAACGGCGAGCAGCACCGAGCCTTTTACCGCGTCGGGGACACCGTAGCGTTGTGCGAGTCTATGTGTGGATTCCTCGAGCCGAGAGCACGAGAGCCACAAAAGAGCGGCACCGAAGAGGGTGCCGCCCACAATGAACAGAATTGTCATCGCGCGAAGCTGGATCCGGCGCAGGTCCGTCGCAAGTCAGGACTCATGAACAAGATCGCACGGGCTCACGGATCGGACACGCCGACGTTGCGACCACAAGTCGTTGGAACATATGTTTTTGCACTATGGCCGCACGCGCGATTGGAACGTCGACGATTGCCTTCGGGCTCGTGTCTCTCCCCGTGAAGATCTATTCGACGGGTGAGTCCTCCCGGAAGGTCTCCTTCAACATGATCTGGAAGGAGCGCGGTGTCCGTGTCCGCCAGCAATACATCGACCCCGCGGACGGGACCGTCGTGCCTCGCGAAGAGATCGTGAAGGGGTACGAATTCGCGAAAGGGCAGTACGTCCTCTTCACGAAAGAGGAGCTCGAGGTCGTCGAGACGCCCAAGTCCGACGAGATCGAGATCGTGAGCTTCGTTCCCGCGGAAACGGTACCCCGGCTCTTCTTCAACAAGGCCTACTACCTCGGCCCCGACAAAGGCGGTGCTCGCGCCTACCGTTTGCTCTCCGCAGCGTTAAAGGAGACGGATCGGGTCGCCATCGCGAAGCACGCGACGCGCGGCAAGCAGAACGTCGTGATGGTGCGCCCTCACGAAGAAGGGCTGCTGATGGAGCAGCTCTACTACTCCGAAGAGATCCGCTCCTTCACGGAGGTCCCTCTCGAAGAGGGTGACGTGAACGAAGCCGAACTCGGCCTCGCGCTCCAGTTGATCGAACAGGCCTCGGCGGACAGCTTCGACCCTGAGATGTTCAAGGACGAGGTCCGCGAAAAGACGCTCGAGCTGATCCAACAGAAGGTCGACGGTCAGGAGATCACCGCCGCACCGGCGGAAGAGTCGAAGACTCAGATCATCGATCTCATGGCCGCGCTCAAAGCGTCGATCGAGGAAGACGACGGCGCCGCTCGAAAGCCCGCGACGAAGGCGGGAAAGAAGAAGAGTGCAAAGAAGCCGGCAGCAAAGAAGAAGTCCCGAAAGAAGGCCGCCTCAGGCTGAACAGGGCTCGGCCCATCGGGGACAGGGGTTCACGACTCGTGAGGTCGCGGACGCCCTGGGCTTGCCGACTTCGAAGATTCTCGCATGGGTCCGCCGGGGGCTGATCGAGCCGGAGCGAGAGACCGGACACACGTACGTCTTCTCCTTCCAAGACCTCGTCACCCTACGCACGGCGCGGGACCTCTTCGACGCCGACGTCCCGCCGAGACGGGTGCACGCCGCCCTGGAAGCCTTGAGAACGCAGCTACCGGCGGGACGACCGCTCAGCGCCGTTACACTGTCCGGGCTCGGCTCTCGAGTTCTAGTGCAGGACGAAGACGCGACGTGGGAGGCGGACTCGGGCCAACTCCTGTTCGATCTCGACACCGCCCCCGAACCCGAACCACCCATCGGGCGTCACCTACAGCTCGTGCGGGCCAGGGACCCTTCGACCGTCGCGTCGATCGACGCGCGCACCGCCGACGATTGGTACGACGAAGCACTCGACCTCGAGTCGACGGACTCCGAAGCGGCCATCGATGCGTATGAGCGGGCGATCGAGTTGGACGGCTACCACTCGGACGCGCACCTCAACCTCGGTCGGTTGCACCACGAAGCCGGGCGCCTCGACGCCGCGGAAGAATACTACCGGCACTCCATCGACACGGACGCGACGAACGCCCGCGCACACTTCAACCTCGGCGTCGTTCGTGAGGATCGGGGCGCACCCTCTCAGGCCGCAGAAGCGTACCGCTGCGCCCTGCGGGCGGACCCGGCGCTCGCGGTGGCGCACTTCAACCTCTCCCGCCTACACGAGCAGGCGGGCAGGAAGGACGAGGCGCTGCGACACCTCGTGGCGTATCGGAAGCTGGTCGAGGTCGCTGGAGTCGGAGCTCAGGACACAGAGCTCTGAAGCACGTTCGGGCAGCAACCGGGTGGACCGACGAGGACCTCTGGTCCGCCCTCAACACGGCCGGTTACGACGAGACGTGGCATCGGGAGCGGCTGATTCGAACTCTGCGGCGCCTGCCCGAACTCGGTGAGCGGCACGCCCTCCTCGATCTCGGAACCCACCCCGGCGTGCTCTCGGTGATGGATCTCCTCACGACGGCCGGTACGGTCACAGGCGTTACGCTCACCGACGACGGCCGCGACTTCACGATCCCGGGACCCGGTGGCGCGACTCGGACCATCCATCACAGTGACGTCCAAAGCGATCCGCTGCCTCTCGAGGACGCGTCGGTCGATCTCGTCACCTGCTTCGAAACGCTCGAGCACGTGTTGGATCCGATGCATCTCCTGATCCAAGCCAATCGGGTCCTTCGGCCCGGAGGGACGATCATTCTGTCGACTCCGAACGTCTTGGCGTGGTCCGTACTCGTGCGCTCGGCGATCCGCCGCCCTCCCCTGCACTACCCCTGGTTACTGCCGGATCTGGAGACGAATCGGCACAACATCGAATACACCCCCGAGCAGGTGTCCAGCATGCTCGAATCGGCCGGCTTCCAGCCGTCGATCGAAACCGATCGGGTCTGGGGCCGCCGGGTCAGCCTCGCCCGAAAGGCGCTACTCGTTCTCGCTGGCGTCGACCCCCGCCAGAGAGGCGATATCATCTTCGCTGTCGGCGTAAAGGCGGGTCCGCCGCTCAGGCGGTGGGACGAGGCGGTCTACGCCCTCACCGACGAGCATCGCGCGGCGAACGACTGGGCACCGGTCAAACGAGACCGATAGAGACATCGAGTCATCGGCCCCGTACGAAGCACACCCTGCGCGATAGCCGCCCTATTCGCGCCCGCCCATCATCTTGCGCACGATCGGGCTCATGAGAATCCCCACGATCCCTACGGCTCCGGTAATCATGGCGACAGTCCTGAAGAGGACGCTCGGTGCCATATCCTGGAGCAGCCCCCCGACGAGTCCCGCGAAGACGTTGCCCAGCGCGGTTCCCACGAACCACACGCCCATCATCTGACCGACGCGGCGGACCGGAGAGAGCTTGGTGATCGCGGACAATCCGATCGGCGAGATGCACAGCTCACCCACGGTGTGCAGGTAGTACATCACCACGAGCCACGCCGGAGACGCGAGATTGTCTGGGCCAGAATTGGCCGCACCCCACGCGATCACGAAGAAGCCGCTCGCCAATCCCAGTAGGCCGAGCCCGGCCTTCACCGGCAAGGATGGGTTGGCGTTCATGCGATCGAGCTTGAGCCACATCATGCCGAAGACGGGTGCCATCAGGATGATGAAGCCGGCGTTGATCGACTGGAACCAGCCCGCGGGAAGTTGAAGCCCGAGGAAAGACCGGCTCGTGAAGTCCCGTGCGAAGATGTTCAGCGACGTCCCGGCCTGTTCGAAGCCAGACCAGAAGACCGCGATCATCACAAAGAGCCAGAAGATCACCCCTAGTCGTTTGTTCTCCTCGGCGGTGTGGCCGCCAAGGGTCCACAGGTAGACGAAGAAGATGAGCACGACCAGCCACGCGCTGACCCCGAGATATGCGGCGACCTGGGTGATGCTGAGCGGGATCACGCCCGTGGACACCAGATACCCGAAGGCCACGACGGCCAAAACGAGCCCGAAGAATCCTCCGAAGAAGACCCGCGACTTTCTCGCGATCTCCTCGGGGCTATCGTCCGTCTGGAGATGCCCGATATCACCGAGGTGACGCTCCCCGAGCCGGTACTGGATCAGCCCCAGGACCATGCCTACCCCGGCCGCGCCGAAGCCCCAGTGCCAGTGGTACCCCTCGCCGAGGAAACTCGTGACGATCGGGCCGAGCATCGCGCCCAAGTTGATCCCCATGTAGAACATGGAGAACCCGGCATCTCGAGACGCTCCGCCCTCGGGATACAGATCACCGACGATCGTCGACACGTTGGGCTTCAACAGACCGGTGCCCATCGTGATGAGCACCAGGCCGAGGAAGAACGTGTACAGCAACGGGATGGCCATGGTGAAGTGACCGGCCGCGATGATCCACCCGCCGACCCAGATCGCCTTTCGCTGGCCCCACAAGTTATCGGCGACCCAGCCGCCGGGCAGCGCGAGCAGGTAGACGAGCCCCGTGTAGAGGCCGTATACCGCCGTGGCCGTCGCGACGTCGAAGCCGAGCCCCGGGTTCGTCTCGATCGTGGCCGTGGTCATGAAGAGTGTCAGGAGTGCACGCATCCCGTAGTACGAGAAGCGCTCCCACATCTCCGTGAAGAAGAGCGTGGACAGCCCTTTCGGGTGGCCGAAGAACGTCGATCCGGTCGTTTCGCTCACGCTCAGTGCTCCACTTCGCTACGGTCTCGCACGCGACATCCGCGCGCGCCGACCAGGGGAAATCGGAAATCCGCTACGGTCTCGCAAGTCTGGCACCACAACCGTCGCCTACCCGTAGGGATCTAAGAGATGTGGACATCGAGGCGGTTCCTCGCCCTTTTCTCCACGCACGAAACCGCATCCCCGAGGGCCCGATGGACCAAGTCAGCGGCATCGTCGACTACCTGCTCGCAAACCCGATCTTCCTGATTCCCATCCTCTTGATGGTGGCGATGATGCTGTACGCCATCCTCAAGAAGCTGATCAAGATGGCCGTGATCGTGGCGATCGCAGGCGCGCTGTACCTGGCGCTGATGGAGTACGTCGGCTCCGGCCTCTGACGTAGTACCGGCCCGCCACCGGCGCTCCGCACAGCCGCCGGGACTCTCATCAAAACGGAAGCAGGCGGGTGACGTTGAAGCCGAGCCTCAAGTTGTCCGTGTCGAACGAACTCGCGGACCCCGCGAGATACTGCGTGGGCTGCATCGAGGTCTGATTCGTGACGATCAGCTTGAAGAAGTGCCCGCGCGTTTCGATCTCGATGCCGAAGGTCCCGCTGTCGTTCTCGACGTCGGTGACCTGCTCACTGAAGATCCACTCGCCGACCAAGCTCTTCCCGTCCGCGAAGTACCACTGGCCGTGGACGCCGAGCGCGACCGAGTTGAACGACTCGGCATCGCGAATCCGCGGGTTGTAGAGCCAACTCGGCACGACACCCACAGCGACCGCCCCATCCGCGAGCAGCACGTTGGCGATCAGCTGGGCGTACGCCTGCATTTCGTTGTCATCGGCACCCTGGATCCCGATGACGTCCGTATTCCAGGCGATTCCACCCATGAGCGCGATCGCTCCGGGGTTCCCACCTACATCTGCCTGGACGACGCGACGCTTGGCGTACAACTCGAGGTTGTCCTGGAAGTTCGAGCGTTGAAAGCCGACCAGCGTATTCTCCGCCGGAGCCCAGGCCATCCCCAGTCGATTGTTCACGGGCCCGTCGAGTCCCCACAACGCGTCGACACCATTCTCGATCGGCGGCACGAACCGATGGGAGATCTCGAAAAGCCAATTCCCGGCCCGGAGGGTCTCGGTCGTCGGGAGGTTCGCGGACTGATTGGAGTGGAAAATCCTCTGGCCTTCAGCGGGCGAGTACGAGAAGGCCATCAGCATCGTGGCGGTTGCGGCTCGGACCAGCGCGCGTCGCGAGCGTTCGGCAATGTGTGTCATCAGTTGTTCGGAGCTCCGTTGTTGATCCAGTTCCGGAGATTCGTCAGGTCGATGTTGTCGAGTGCGGTTCCGCCGAGGGGCATGCGCTCTCCGACCGCCTGGCGACCCTCGACTTTGATCACGACGTAGCTGTCGTCCGCGTTGCCCGGCTCGACGCGAAGAAAGCTCTCCGCGGCCGCTGGAACGTCGACCCACGCAGCATAGTTCGCGGCGGCGCTCGCCGTCAGGGTCATCCCTCCCGCGGCATTCCCGTGACAGCCGCTCGAAGCACATCCCCGACGCTGGATGATCTCATTGATGTTCACCGCGAACGACGGGTCTGCGAGGATCTCTCGATTGTCCTCTTCGACCGGGTCCGTCGTGCTTTCTCCGCACGCGACCAGCGCGAGAGCCAAGGCGCCTAGTGCGAGGGTCCGAAGCGACCTCATAGTGAACCTCTCCAGCTGCTAGATGACGCGTGAAGCATTGTCGCGTCGTGCGATTGGAACACTGGATACGACGAGGTCGACGGACCGCCTTGCACAGGCGCCGCAGGCTACAAGAACCACAGCACGTAGGCACACGCGACCACGATTTGAGCGACCGCGAAGGGAAGTGCCTTCTTCACGAAGCCGATGAAGGAGAGCGAGATCTTGTTCTTGTGAATGATCGTGACGGCCACCAGCGTCGATGCCGACCCGATGGGGGTGATGTTCCCGCCCAGGTTGGCGCCAAAGATCACGGCCCACCACAACGGATCCGTCGGTGGCCGTGCCAATCCGTCCGCCATCGGAATGCCCTGGATGATCTTCGCGAGCATCGCGGCGAGTGGAATGTTGTCGGTTACCGCGCTGAATACGGACGTGGCCACCATGACCGCCCCGGTACCCAGCGTCGGACCGAGGTCGATGATTCCTTCCAGGCCCACCCCGATCAACCCCAGCACCTGGGCGTGCTCCATCACGTTGATCACCACGAAGAGTGCGGCGAAGAAGCCCAACAGATCCCAGTCGATCGTGCGATAGAACTGGTCGACCTCGTGCTTGAAGCGCACGAGCATGACCAAGGCGAAGCCCAGCGCGACGAAGCCCATGCCCAGATCGGAGACGTACGGCATCACGGACGTGGTCGCGATCGCGACGATGAAGAGCACCAACATCCCGGCCGAAAACCAGAAGAAGCCCGGACTCTCGATGCCATCGTTCTCATCGAAGCCCGAGACGAGCTCCACCGCCTCCGCGCGAGCCGGACCGTCGGCCAGCCCCTCGATCCCGAACAGCTTCATGCCCATCACGATCGTGAGCACCGTCGCCACGACCACGAAGGGGCTGGCACGCACGAAAAAGGCGACGAAGGAGATGTCGGCCGCGGTCCCCACGATGATGTTCGGGACCGAGCTGATGAGGGTCAGCAATCCCCCGATGTTCGTGAGGAGGCCCTCGGTGAGCAGGAAGCCCAACAGCTTGTCTCGTCGATCCAGCTTCTCGAGGGACACCGCGGTCAGCGACCCGACGATGATCATCGCGGTCACGTTGTTGAGCACCGCGCTGAAGACGACGGTCATGATGCCGTACGCCCACAGCAGTCGGACCGGATCCCCGCCGGAGGCCTTGGTCAGTCGGATCGCGATCCACGTAAAGAGGCCCGACCGTGACGTGACGTCGACGAAGAGTGACGCACCGAGGATGATGGTGATGACTCCCCAGTCCACCCCAGGGATGTACACCGGCATGTTGATCGGATGTCCCCCGATGTCGTACGGCCCGAACGGGAGCGGAAGCAGCATCGCGCCCAGGAGGAGTGACACCACTGCGTAGAGGCCGACGATCAGCGACTTCTTGGCATGGAGCTTCTCCTCGAGGGCCAGGCTCAGAATCATCGCCACGAGGATGCCCGCGAAGACGAGCGTGGTGCTCATCTCGACGTGGGGCACCGCGTGATCCGTCGCTTGTGCCGCCCCTTGGATCATAGGAGCAGCAACGGGATCGCCCGGAGCTCGACCGCGAGCGGATACGCGAGGCCGTGCATCGCGAGCTGGTCGTCGTCCTTCGTGTTCATCACCAGGAGGTCCGCGTCCTGGTCTTCGACGATCCGACGGTACTCGGAGAGGTGGTGACCGTGGGTGATCACCTCGTCCACCTCGAAAGGCATCCCCGCGCCGGCCAAGGCGCGGGCGCAACTCCCGATGTAGTCGTGAGCGTCGCGGACGAGGCGCTCTTCGAGCTGTTCTCGGGCGTCATCCGTCTGGATGCTCGGGATCTTGGCAATCACATCCATGAAGCGCTCGAACGCCACCTCGTCCTCGACGTTGGCCAAAACGAGCCTGCCATCCGATGCCGTGAAACGCGCCGCCCAGTTCACGAGTCGATCGTCACCGACCAGGTGGTCCGTCATCGCCACGACACGGTCGGTATCTGTGACGCCGCGTTCGGGCGGCCGCTCTGGATGGGAGAGCACCATCACCGGAGTCGTGGTCGCCTGGGTAAGAACGTCGATGTACTCACCCAGGGTGTAGGGCCACCGCCACGAGTCCGAGTGCAGGTGCCGGTAGGTGCAGATCAGACCCGGTCGCTCCCGTTCGATGAGCGCCAGCAACTCCGGCACCGTGTCGAATTCTCCACCATGCGCAAAGTGCCAGCGGACGTTCTCCCCCCGATCGAGAACGGAGAGGTAGCTGCGAACCGCCGCACTGAAGTCGGAGGCCGCTCGCTCCTCGAGGTCCGTCACCACCAGGACCGAGCCGACCTCGACGGGCTCGAACTTGAAGGGCGTCTTCGCCGCAGCCCGAAACGCCGACTCGAACTGGTCGACCTTCGTCATTGGCTGATCGGTCGATCCACCCCACGGTAGCGCTCGAACCACTCGAGGACGTTGGCGATCTTCGCGATCAGGTTGGACGGACTACTTCCCGCGATGCCGTGAGGAGCGTTCTGGATCCGCACCATCTGCGTCGGGACACCGAGTAGCTTGAGCGCCTGGTAGTACTGCTCGGTCTCCGCCATCGGCGTACGCAGGTCGTCCTCCCCCGTCATGAGCATCGTCGGGGTAGTCACGTTGTCGACGAGCGAGAGAGGAGAGCGCTCCCAGTAGTGCTCGAGGTTGCCCTCCTCCCACACGGGTCCGGGCAGCCAATACTGGTAGTAGGAGGAGTACCCGTCCGAGGTGAGGGAGAAGCTGATCCAGTTGATGACCGGCTTCACACTGACGGCCGCCTTGAATCGGTCGGTCTTACCGACGATCCACGAGGTGAGCACACCCCCGCCGCTCCCACCGGTGACCATGAGGTTGTCCTCGTCGATGTACCCGAGGTCGATGACCGCGTCGACTCCGGACATCAGGTCGTCGTAGTCGTTCCCCGGATACGCGTGGTGGATGAGGTTTCCGAACTCCTCTCCGTAGCTCGTGCTGCCCCGAGGGTTGGTGTAGAAGACGACGTAGTCGGCCGCGGCGAGAAGCTCCACCTCGGGTGAGAAGCGTGGTCCGTAGTTGGCGAACGGCCCGCCATGAATCTCGAGCATGAGCGGGTACTTCCGGCTCGGATCGAAGTTCGGCGGCTTGGCGATCCACCCCTGCACCATGCGCCCGTCGTGGGACGACTCCCACCAGATCTCCTCGACATCGGTCAGCTGCTTGTGTCCGAGCAGGTCGTCGTTGAGTCGAGTGAGCTGCCGCATCCCCTCGCCCCGCGCCGCGACCGCGACGTCGGCCGGACGTCTCGTCGAGTTGTGCGTGTACGCGATGCGACCGCCGGTGGAGACGGTGTACGAGCCACCGCCGTACGGGCGGCCGAGGCCCACGCCGCCGATGTGCTCGGCGACCGTCTGCATCTCACCGTCCAGTGAGACGTGGCCCACCTTCGTGATGCCCTCGTCATCGTACTGGAAGTAGAGCCCCCGGCCATCGGCAGCCCATCGCGGGTTGTTGATGTCGCGGTCGAGGTCGAAGACACGACGACTCGCGCTACCGTCACGGTTCATGACGTAGAGGTGCGTGACCTGGTAGCCCTGGTACCGATCATCGAGCCCGGTGTACGCGATCGAACCGCCATCCGGAGACACGACGGGTGATCCATCGGGTCCGAAGCGGTCCGTGAGCTGGGTCAATGCCCCCGTCGCGACGTCGACTTCGAAGACCTCGCTGTTCCGGACGTCGAAGTCGGGATTCCCGCGGTTCGCCGAGAAGACGATCGAGCGCGAGTCGGGGCTCCAGGACAGCCCGCCGCCGTGGTTGTACGGCCCGGACGTCACCTGCCTGGGGGTGCCGCCCTCGGCGGGAAGGACGAAGACGTGGGTGTACCCCCGCGGCAGGTAGCCTTGGCCATCACCTCGGTAGCTCAACCGGTCGATCACGATCGGAGGCTCGTTCCACTGCGCACCCTCGGGCCGCGCCGGCATACGTGCGAAGGTGGGCTGCGCTTCGGGGACGAACATCGTCATCGCGATCATCGACCCGTCGGGAGACCACGTGATGTTGCCGGGGGACTCCGTGACGTTCGTCAGCTCCGCGACCTGGCCACTATCCATCCAGCGAACGAAGAGTTGGGACGAACCTCCTTCGGACGAGACGTAGAGGAGCTTCGAGCCGTCCGGCGACCACCGCGGCGAACCCACGCCGCTGTTGCCGTCGGTCAGCGCTCGGTGGTCGGACCCATCGGCGTCCAGCATCCACAGGGCGGTGCGCGCTCGGTCCGTCATGATGTCGAATCCGCGGCGCACGTACACGATCTCCGAGCCGTCCGGAGAAATCCGCGGGTCGACGGCGACTTCGAGGTCGAAGACGTCGAGGTAGTGGAAGCGATCGCCCTCGGCCGCGGCGTCGTTGACCTGAGCGGTAAGGGCGGGCGATGTCGCGACGCCGACCGTGGCCAGGAGGATGCAAGAACGGAGAATGCGGTTCATCGGAGTCTCAAATGAAGGAGAACGGAGCCGGCGGATGAGCGTGGGGTTACGCCCAGGACTCCCCGTGCTCGTCAGCGAAGTCGGAGAAAGAGCGAGCGGGACGACCGAGCAGCCGCTCGAGATCGTCGGTGGCTTCGGCGCGAACCCCGCCCCGCACGGCTTGATACATGGAGATGACGACACCGGCCACGTCCGGGCGCCACCCCGAGCCGGTCAACCATCCGAGCATCTCGTCGTCCGAGCATGCCGTGTAACGGATCGTAGAGCCGGAGGCCTCGGTCATCACCGCGGCGACTTCGGCGTGCGTCAGAGCGTCGGGCCCCGTGAGTGTGTACTCGGCACCCTTGTGCCCTGCCTCGACGAGCGCCGCCGCGGCCACCGCGGCGACGTCACGCGCGTCGACCAGTGTGACCCGCGCGTCGTCCACCGGCATCTGGTAGTGGTGCTGGCTTCGGATTCGATCGGCCAGCACCCCCTCGGCGAACGACTGCATGTAGAAGTTCGGACGCAGGATCGTGTACTCGACCCCGAGAGATGCGACGTGGTGCTCGAGCCGCCGCATCGGGAGGTCTTCCCGGACGCTCATGCCCATCGCGGAGACGAGCACGACGCGGCGGGTACCGGCCTGAACCGCCCAGTCGAGCAGGGACTTCAACGTCTCGTGGGCATCGGGATCGAAGGCAGGAGGCTGAAGCAACAGGTGATCGGCCCAGTGCACCGCCTCGTTGAAGGTGGCCGCCTGCCTGTAGTCCAGCTCGACGACATCGACGTCCTCGCCCAGCACGTCGAGTGCTCGATCCGGGCGTCGTGTTCCCGCCATGACGGTGGCGCCCTGCTCCCGCAGAATCCTCACCACCTCTCGACCCATGGGTGCCGTGGCACCCGTAACCAGTATGCGCTCGCTCATGCGCCGAGTGTACGCGATCGAGTGACGGGGCTCAACGAGATGGCGGCCCCGTGCGGATCAGACTCGTTCCCGGGAGGGCCCCGGTGGGTCGTCCGGCATCGACGACCGCAACGCCATTCACGAAGACGTATTCGATCCCCTCGTTCTCGCCACCCGGGTTCAAGATCGTCGCGTGGTCCTGCACGCGATCGAAGTCGAACAACACCAGGTCAGCCGCTTGACCCTCGCGCACGTATCCCCGATCGGTCAGGCCAACGATCTGCGCCGGCAGGCCCGTCGACGAGCGCACGAAGAAGGGCAAGGTGATCGTCCCCTTGTCACGGACGTACGTCGCGATCTTGTGCGGGTACGTGCCGAAGTACCGAGGGTGTTGGCCGGCGCGCGCGCCGGTCGAGATCGCCCCGTCCGTTGATGTCGCCGTGTACTCCTGCACCATGTACCGCTCGACGTCCTCCGCCGAGCCTGCCAAGCCACGGTACCGGACCCCCGATCGGAGATCCGGCGTGCCGAGGGCGACGGCGAAGTGAATGGCCTGCTCGACCGGCGTCCTCCCGGCCTCCGCGGCCACCTCGGCCAGCGTCCGACCGACCAGCGTCGGGTCGGTCGGAGCGATGACGATGATGTGCCGGTCCGCCCCGCCTTGGAGATCGAGGATGTACTCGGTGTCCTCTACCAACTCGGCGCGAAGGGTCGGGACCGCCAGATGAGCTCGGAGATTTCCGACGGGGTCACTCATCAACGTCCGGTCGCCCCACATCGGGTCGTCGAGGCCGCCGGTACGCGGGGTACCGACCGGGGCGTAATACCACCGCGGTACGATTTCCACCGACCCCCCTCCGAACGTCTCGTACGGATACTGATCGAGGTAGACCTGGACTCCTTCGGCGCGAGCGCGGTCGATCGCCATGACGTCGACGGCAGACTGCCCCCACGTCGACGGTCCCTTCGCCTTGATATGCGTCCCGACGACTCGAATGCCGGCCTCTCGACCGATGCGGATCGTCTCGGCCATACCGTCGGTCGCCGTGAGCCTCCATCCCACCGGCCACGTCGGTGGCGGCGTGTACTCGTCGACGATGCTCGGCGTCAGCCAGAGCGGTAGAGGCGATTGGCTCCGCTGGTGTGAGTAGTAGAAGCCGTCGTACTCGGCCACGACGTCGGCGAGCGCGATCAACTCCTCGGTCGTGGCGAACCTCCCGGGCCGGTATTCGGGCCCCGCACCCAGGCCCCACGCACCCTGCTCCATCCCGAGCCGAACCAGCTCCGCCATCTGCGCGATCTCGTCCGACGTCGCGTGACGTTCATGGTCGTCTCCCATCACCAAGCCGCGCACGGTCCCGTGACCGACCATGGGGACGATGTTCACGGCGCTGCCACGCGCATAGCCCGCCAGCTCCGCTTCGATGGGCCAAGTCGGGTTTCTACCATCAGGTCCGACCACGATCGTCGTGATGCCCTGGGCCACGAGGTTCTTCGCGCGCCGCACTTCCTCGATGCCGCTGAAGAGCGCACGGTCCGCATGGGAGTGCATGTCGATGAAGCCAGGGGCGATGACGAGTCCGCTCGCGTCCACCACTCGGGCCGCACCGGCGGGGTCGACTCGGCCGACAGCCACGATCCGCCCGTCTCGGACCGCTACGTCCGCGACGAATCCCGGACTTCCGGTGCCGTCCAGGACCCATCCATTCTGGAGGACCAGATCAGCCGTCTGCGAATGGCCGGCAAGCGGAGAGAGGGCCACACCGAGGAGAACCGCCGCGGCGAATCGAGGTGAGGAAGTCTGCATCTGTCGTCCCCCTGGAGGGTCCGCTCACCACATCCGGAAGACGGCGAGCAAGGGTCGATGATCCGACGCGACGCGTTCGCCCACAACCCGATGCTCGACGAGTTCGAACGGCGAAGCGGGACGGAGCATCACAAAATCGATCTCCCGTTCGGGAGCGTCCGCGGGAAAGGTGTCGCGTGGCCCCGACTTCTCGACGAGGTGCCACCCCTCCTCGTCCAGGGCCTGCATCACGACATCCCCACGGACCGAGTTGAAGTCACCCGCGAGTACGACCGGATGCACCCGCGCCTCGAGCGCACTCGACATCGCCATGGCCTGAGCCAATCGCTCCTCGGGCGTGCGATAGAGATGCACGCCGACGACGGACACCGGCTCGCCATTGGGCCCCGCCGCCACGACCACCTCGAGCGCCGTTCGCGGTTCGTCGCCGTCGGGCAGCCGGTGGTTGACGACCTGTACCACCGGGCGCCGACTCAACACCGCCATCCCGTACTCGCCGCCTTGGTACGGCATGAACATCCCGAAGTGGGAAGACATGCCCAGCAACTCCCCGAGGCGGCGAGCCTGATCGACGCCGTCCGTGCGCTCGACGCCCACGTCGATCTCTTGCAGCGTGATCACGTCGGCGTTCAGTGGCCGCAGCACATCCGCGATCCGCTCGAGGTCCACGACCGAGTCCATCCCCTCGCCGTGCTTCACGTTGTAGGCGACGACCCGCAGCGTGGTCTGGGCCGCGGCGGGCCCGAACGAACCGGACGCGAAGAGCCCGGCGACGACCGCCACGAGAGTCGCCGTCCGTATCGTGCCGAGCACGGTGGTTGGACTCATCCTCGACTACTCCCGCACCACGAAGCGATAGCACCATGCCGATCCCTCCAACACCGTCTCCCCGTCCGATCGGGTGACGCGGATCGACAACTCACACACGGGCTTTCGCTCGTGCACGCTCAACACCTCGGCCGTGGCCGAGATCGTGTCCCCGATGAAGACGGGCGCCGTGAACTTCCAATCCTGACTCAAGAAGACCGTGCCGGGGCCGGGCATATCCTCCGCGACGAGCGCGTGGAGAATGCCCGTTGTGATGCCGCCGTGCGCCACGAGCTTGCCGAACGGGGTCCGAGCCGTGAAGGCGGGATCGAAGTGCAGCGGGTTCCGATCCCCGGTGATCTCCGCATAGCGCGCGACGATCTCAGGGGTCACGTCCATCTGTCGGGTCGCGACCTGACCCACGTCGAGAGACAACGGACCGCTCATCCGGTCGCCCCGTCGCTCGCTCCGTCCAGCCAGGCCCCGAGTTCATCGTGTCCGAACTCCCGAGCCCAACCCGCCGCCGTGCTGTCGAACTCCGGGTCGCGCGCCGAGAGGTCGGCGCCCTCGACGACGAGCCACTCGACCACGTCGCGATGCCCGCCGCCGGCAGCCCAGTGGAGGGCGCTGGCGCCGAAGTACCCCTTCGCTTGGATGTCGCCACCGCGCTCCCTAAGGAAGCGAGCCACCTCCAGGTGACCGTTTCGACACGCGATGTAGAGTGCATCGGACACAGCCTCTCCCGTCCGGAACGCTGCGTCCGCCGGCCAACCGTCGAGTCGGGCCCCCGCGCGGGGGAAACGCCCAGCGCCATCTTTGAGTCCCGCTCCGTCGAAGTAGCCCGCCACCTCGTCCATCAATCCGAGTGCCGCGGCCAGCCACACGTCCGCCCGACCGGCACCCCGGTCACGAAGGTGTAGCGCGGTGCCCCGCTGATTCATGTTGGCGGCCCACTCGAACGCTGTATGTCCCCACGCCGACTCGGCCTCCACGTCTGCGCCGCGCTCCAGGAGTACGTCGACGACCTGAGTGTGCCCCTGTTCGGCGGCAGCGTGCAGGAGTGTCACGTCGTGCTCTCCCCGCGCCCGGACGGCATCAGGGTGCACGTCGAGGATGTCCACCACTTCCCCGAGCGCCCCTCGACGCACCGCGTCGAACGCCCCCTCCAACCACTCCTCACTCACCGTGCACTCCTCCTTTGCGCCCCGCTGTGCGCCTCGGCATCATTCGCGCTCAAGCTGACTGATCCGACTCGCCGAAGCGAATCGAAGGACATACCCCATGCCGACTCTCCCCTCCATCAATCCGGCGACGGGTGACGTCGTCGGCGAGGTGCCGATCACGCCTGCCAGCGAGATCCAACAACTCGTGGATCGTGCCCGTGCGGCTCAACCCGCCTGGGCAGCCCTGGGCTTGGAGGGTCGCGCTGACGTTCTGAAGCGAGCCGCGGACATCTTCTTGGATCGGGTGGACCAACACGGCGACCTCATGACTCGTGAGCAGGGGAAGCCCCTCAAGGAGGCCAGGGCCGAGGCCCGCTCCCTCGGTGCTGGGCTCGAGCGTGAAGTCGACGAGATCATCGAAGCCCTCCAACCGGACGACCTCGAGGAGGGTGGGTATCGATCGACGGTCTACCGAGACCCACTCGGCGTCGTCGGGTGCATCACACCGTGGAACTTCCCGATGTCGATGCCCCACTGGCTCGTGCTGCCGTCCCTCGTCGCCGGCAACACCGTCGTGCTGAAGCCGTCGGAGGAAACTCCGCTCTGCGGACAGGCCTACGCGGATGTGCTCCAGGAGGTGCTTCCCGACGACGTCCTCATCGTGGCGCACGGTGCCGACGATCAGGGGAAGGCACTCGTCCAATCCAACGTCGACATGATCGCCTTCACAGGCTCTCGCGAGGTCGGGAAACACATCCTCCGCGAAGCGAGCGACAGCCTGAAGCGTGTGGTCCTCGAGCTCGGCGGGAAGGACCCGATGATCGTGCTCGAAGACGCCGACATCGGGAAGGCGGCCAAGTTCGCGGCATTCAATTCCTTCCGGAACTGCGGACAAGTGTGCGTGTCGACCGAGCGCATCTTCGTCATGGACTCCGTGGCCGACGAGTTCGAGGCGGCACTCGCGCAACTCGCCGGAGCGCTCTCGGTCGGGGATGGGCTCGAGGGCGCGGACGTGGGCCCGATGGTGAACGCCCGACAGCGGGACCACGTGCTCGCCCAGCTCGGCGCGGCGGTGGACGACGGAGCCGAGGTCCTCGCCGGTGGACGTGGGCACCACGACAACTTCGTCACCCCGACCGTGCTGACCGGCGTCACCAGCGAGATGGACATCGGGTCGGCCGAGACGTTCGGCCCGGTGGCGTGCGTGACACGTGTCGACAACGTGGACGACGCGGTCACGCAGGCGAACGACACGGTGTTCGGCTTGGGTGCGGTCGTCTTCGGCGGAGAGAACGAGCAGACCGAGGCGGTGGCGCGTCGACTGACCGCGGGAATGATCGGAGTAAATCGGGCCGCAGGCGGCGTGCCGGGCACACCGTGGGTCGGTGCTCGGGAGAGCGGGTTCGGCTTCCACAAATCGAAGGACGGGCACCGGCAGTTCACCCAGACACGCGTACTGACGAGGTCGAGCTGATGCGACGCACCCTTCTGATCGCGACTCTCGCGACCGTGGCATTCGGATGCGCCGAACCGCCGGAGCACTCCATCGTGCCGATTCCGCGGGACGTCTCCATGGGCACCGATGTATTCGTGGTCGACGCATCGACCACAGTGTCACTGGCCGACCCGGCGGACGACCGACTGGCTGCGCTACTCGAGGTGTGGGCCGAGCCCTTCCGCGAGGACCGCGGGCTTCCCCTCCCGGTCGAGGACGTTGGAGAGATCCACCTAGCCGTCGATGGCGAAGGTGGGCCGGAGAGCTATCGCCTCGAGGTGACCTCATCGGGAGTCTCGATCCGAGGCGGAGATCATGCTGGCGTCTTCTACGGGCTGCAGACCCTGAGCCAATTGATGGCCGCGGATTCGGAGGTCGCATCGGGACCGAGTCTCACGATCCAGGCCGCGACGATCGATGACGCACCGCGCTTTACGTATCGTGGGATGCACCTGGACGTGGCCCGCCACTTCCAGGGACCGGACTTCGTGAAGCGGTACCTGGACCACCTGGCCCGCTACAAGATCAACCGCTTCCACTGGCACCTGACCGAGGATCAGGGTTGGCGAATCCAGATCGATGCCTACCCCCGCCTCACCGGGGTGGCCGCGTGGCGGGACCAGACTCAGATCGGTCACGGCTCGGAGGAGTTCAACGGGGACGGCGTCCCCCACGGCGGCTTCTATACGAAGGAGGAAGTGCGGGACATCGTCGCATACGCGGCGGAGCGGTTCATCACCGTCATTCCTGAGATCGAGATGCCTGGGCATGCCCAAGCCGCCCTCGCTGCCTACCCGGAATTGGCGTGCACGCCCGGCCCCTTCGAGGTCGCGCAAACCTGGGGCGTCTTCGAGGACATCTTTTGCCCCTACGAGGAGACGTTCGACTTCCTCGAGACCGTGCTCGGCGAGGTCATCGAGCTCTTCCCTGGGGAGTACGTCCACGTCGGTGGGGACGAGGCCCCGAAGGTCCGTTGGGAGGAGAGCACCTTCGTCCGCGACTTGATGCAGAGAGAGGGCATCAACGAGGTCGAGCGCGTTCAAGGCTACTTCATGCGCCGTATCGAGCGTTTCCTCAACGCGAACGACAAGCGGATGATCGGTTGGGACGAAATCCTCGAGGGCGGGATCGCACCGAACGCTTCGGTGATGTCGTGGCGCGGCACGATCGGCGGGATCGAAGCATCTCGGCGCGGTCACGACGTCGTCATGACACCCTACAGCCACCTCTACTTCGACTACTACCAGTCCGAGGATCGGGACGCGGAGCCATTCGCGATCGGAGGCTTCCTCCCGCTCGACACCGTGTACTCGTACGAGCCGGTTCCGCCCCAACTACGCGCCGAAGACGCGGCTCACATCGTCGGTGCCCAGGCGAACGTGTGGACCGAGTACATGAAGACCGGGGAGCACATCGAGTACATGATCTTCCCGCGCATGTTCGCCCTGTCCGAGATCACCTGGTCTCCGGCGGAACTCAAGAACTATCCGGACTTCGAGCGCCGGCTCGGATGGCACATTGAGCGACTGGACGCCCTCGGCATCAACTACCGCCCGCTCGACCCCGACTGAGCCGAGCGGGCGAGTTCGTCAGGGCCGCCACCCGAGGGGGCGCGTCAGACACGTGGGGCCACCGCACCCCTTTGCGCTAATCTCACGACCTTCGAAGGTCGTGACTTCGATGCCTGCGGATTCGATCCGTCGTCGCGTCTCCACGTTGCCATCGAGAGCGAGGACCCGAGTCGGCCCGAGGGCCAAGACGTTGCACCCTTGTGAGTCGAACTCGTCGTCCGGCACTTCGATCAGGGTGAAGTCCCGCTCTCGAAGCCACTCGACGAAGGAAACGGCCAGCAAAGGCAGATACACGAGCGCCACCCGGTCGGCCAGCGGCGACACGACCGACATGAGGTGGAAGACGTCCCCCGGCCCCTTCCAGTGCGGGAGGGGAACCCGAAGGACATCCACGTCCGGGAGCATGGCGTCCAGCTGATCGATCCCGGCGAGGTTCGTTCGGTAGCCGCGCCCCACTGCCAGAACGTCCGACGCGAGCCACGTGCAGTCACCGCCTTCGAGGGATCCTGGTCTCTCCACCACACCGGCGACGTCGAGATTCAACGCTCCGGCCTGACGAAGCTGGAGTCCCGGCTCTTCGGACCGAGCGCCCTTCCCCATCGAGGCTCCGATCAACCCGCGGTCGGCGACGATGGAAGCATCCCGCACGTAGATCGAGTCGAGTCCTGAGTCGGTGGAGGGCATCCACTCGACGGCCACTCCGCTCTCTTCGAAGACGGCGGCGAAGGCGTCGTACTCGTCACATGCTCGGTCGAAGTCGGGCTCATCCAGGTAGCCCAGCGCCTGCCATTGTTCCGCCACGC
>JBCCEZ010000078.1:0-19863 GCA_039030015.1 Gemmatimonadota bacterium
GCAGGGTGATCTGCGTGTCACGGAGCATCTGCGCCGCCTGTTGCACGCGAAGGCCCACGGCCCAGGCCACGGTGTTGGCCGCGCCGCTGGCGCAGTCGACCGAGATCCGAAGCTCCGGCATCGCCGGATTCTCGAGCATCTCCGTCTGCGTGAGTACGCCTACGTCGGCGTCGATCAGCTTGAGGGACGCCTCGGCCTCAAAGGCCGATGCAGCCACGCCGCTCGCGGAACACGCGTCCGAGATCTCGAAGCGGATGAAGACGCCCCCCAGGTCTTCCAGCGTGTACCGGTTCCACTCCGTGTCCTGAGCCTGGAGCTGGCTGGGCGCGCTCACTGCGAGCGCGCCCAGCGCGGCCACCAGCCATCGCATGTCGGGACGGTTCAATTGCCACCCGTCCCGCAGGACTGACAGTTGTGGTTGTTGTGCGAGCCGAGCTTCTCGAGCAGAGCGATCGTCGCAGGATGCGGTTGAGCTCGCTGCTCGGGGCTGTTCGCCATGTCGGCCGTCGTCTGGCCGCGGCGGCTGACGAGCGTCACGTCGGCACCCTGCTCGACGAGGTACAGAATCGTCGCGTTATCACCGCGAGCCGCCGAGTGGTGCAGCGCCGTATAGCCGTCCGCGTCGCGGAGGTTCGGGTCGACGCCTAACTCCTCGACGAAGTACTTCATCGCGGGCAGCCAACCATCCGGGACGGCTCGGTGCTGCTGTGCGACACGCGACGTTCCGAAGCCGACACCCGAAGCGGCGTGCATCGGGTGCACGGCCTCACCGCCCACGGGGATCTCGGGGAGGCCCGACGGATCGAGCTCCGGCTCGTCGTCCGGAGTGGTCTGCATCGGCGGACCGCCGAAGAAGCGGCGGCTCGGCAGCTTGATCGTCCAGATGTCTGGGTCGGCGCCGTACGAGTGGAGCAGGCGCATCGCCGACACGTCGGTGGCGTAGGCGGCCCGCCAGAACGGCGTCGCGCCGGTGAAGTCGACTCCCATCCGGCCGGCGTTGTACGCCGCGTACCAGACATGCGTGCTCGTACGAGCGTTCGGGTCGGCGCCGGCATTAAGTAGCGCTTCCATCAGCTCGAGGTACGACGTCTCCTGCGTCCGGAACATCTGAGGCTGCGGGTACCACGTCCGCAGGGACCACTCGATGTTGAGCGTTGCGAAGAGCGGGCCGACGCCATCATCGCTAACCATGTTCGCGTCTGCGCCCGCCTCGAGCAGCATCTTCGCGAGGTCGTAGTTCCCGTTGATCACGGCTGTGAGGAGCGGGGTGGTCAGATCGCCACCGCTCGGCTGATCGAGATCAGCGCCGCCGTCGACGAGGATCTTCGCGGCCTCCATGTGACCTTCGCGGGCCGCATAGTGGAGCGCCGTGAATCCGCCCTGAACGCCGATCTGTTCGGCGGAGGAGAGTGCGCGTATCGGCGGCTCTTCAGGCTTCTTTTCTTCCTCGGGCTCAGCTTCCTCTTCTTCGGCCTCTTCCTCGTCATCCTCGGACTCTTCGTCATCATCGGCATCCGGATCCGTTTGCGTCGAGTCCGGCGGAGTCGGTGCTTGGAATCGGTCCGCGTTGTCGTTGCTCACCGGCTCGTCGCCCCGTTCGGCGGCGCGGATTCGGGCGCGCTGAGCCCGTTCGTCGCGGTCGTAGTCGGAGCGTGCCGTGTAGTCCTTGAGGTCGGTCTGAAGTGACGGATCGGCCCCCAGCTCCAAGAGCGTGGTGAGCGCCGTCGTTGCGTTGCGACCGGCCGCGAAGACGAGCGGGGTGCGGCTCTGGTAGCCGTCCTGTGCATCCAGATCTGCCCCACCCGCCGCAAGAGCGCGGATCGCGGCGTCGGCGTTGGCCAAAGCTGCGAAGTGGAGCGAGGTCACCCCCGTGCTCGTCCAGACGTTCGCGTCGGCTCCCGCGTCGAGGAGTAACTGGATGACCTCGGCGTGTCCCGAACGTGCTGCGAGGTGAAGCGGGGTGTAGCCTCCCACCCGTGTCAGCGGCCGCACCGTCGCTCCGGCGTAGAGCAGCACGCCCGCGAGCTCGGTGTTGTTGTTCATCGCCGCCCAGTGGAGCGCGGTCAGTCCGTCGGACTGTGCCGCGTTCACATCCGCGCCCTGCCGCAGCAGCGTGCGGACCTGCTCGACGTCGCCCGCCTGGGCCGCGTCTGCGACCGGAGACTCCAGAGCGGTCGCACCGACCAACATCAGCCCGAGGGCCATCACGCCGGTCAACCGCATCATCGTGAGTCGTTTCGCCATCGTCATCTCCCGGGGCGCTCCCCGATTCCCTTCGCGTGTGCCTTAGAGCGAGAACGTGCCCGTGCTGTCCCCGAACCGATCGAGGTGGTCGAGCCCCAGCTTGTGCAGCGTGCTGAGGAAGACGTTCGCCATCGGGGTGCCGGCCGTAGCGCGGATGTGGTTTTCACCCTCGAGGAGCCCGTTCGCACCACCCACGAAGAAGAGCGGGCAGCGGATGTGGTTGTGGAGGTTCGAGTCGGCCATCGCCGATCCGTACATGATCATCGTCTTGTCGAGCAGGGTGGAGTCACCCTCCGAGACGGAGGCGAGACGATCGAGGAAGTACGGAAGCATCGACACGTGGTACGTGTTGATCTTCGCGAAGTCGCGAACCCGCTCCTCGCGCCCACCGTGGTGGGACGCCGCGTGGTACGGCGAGTCCGAGCCAGACTCGGGATAGACCCGAGGCGAAGCGTCGCGACCCATCTTGAACGAGAAGACGCGCGTCGCGTCTGCCATGAAGGCGAGGACCTGCAGGTCGAACATGAGGCGGACGTGCTCGCCGAAGTCGTCCGGCACACCGACCGGCGCTTCGGGAATCTGCCGTTCCTGACCCGAAGAGTTCTGTGCCTCGATGCGCTGAATGCGCTGTTCGAGCTCGCGGATGTTCGTCGTATAGAGGTCGAGGCGATGGCGGTCCGAGGGTCCGAGGTCCCGACGGAGTCCGGACATCTCGCCCATGACCCAGTCGAGGATGCTGCGGTCCGTCGCCAGACGCTCGGCGCGCTGCTCCGGGGTGCCGCCGGCGCCGAAGAGCTGCTCGAAGACGGCCCGCGGGTCGCGGATCATCGGAAGCGGCTGCGTCGGCGAAGCCCACGAGATCGTGTCGGTGTAGACGCAGGAGTATCCGTACGCGCAGCCGCCTGCCTGGTCCACGTTCTCGATCGTGAGCTGCATCGAGGGGATCGGCGTTTGCCCGTCGAGGTGCTGCGCATACAGCTGATCGAAGGACGGGCCGGCGTAGACGTCGGAGCCCTGCGTCTGCTTCGGATGCGACTGTGTCAGGAAGACCGCCGTCGTGCGGAAGTGGTCGCCACCGATCTCGCCAGGCGAGAAGGCGTCGGCCATCCGGGAATCGGTGTCCGACACGATCGTCAAATACTTCCGGTAGGCATCGAGCGGGTTCATCGAGCTCAACGAGAGGTCGAAGTCCTTGCCCTCTTCCTTAGGAGCCCAAAGCCCGAGCGAGGAGCCGAGATCGTTACATCCGGCGGCTCCGTGCACGTTCTCGATGCAGACGAGGCGGGTACTGTCGGCCGCCTTGCCCGCTTCGGTCGCGGAGAGCGGCCGGGACGCAGGAACCATCGCGTCGAGAAGGGGCAGGCCCACAGAAGCGCCCATGCCCTTCAGCAGCGTGCGCCGCGAGATGTGTTTGCCGGTGATGAAGTCCATCGTGATCAGCCTCGCTCGAGAGGTCGGTGTTGTTTCGGGTGGGTGGTACTAGTTCTCGCCGCCGTCCGTGACCGGTACTGCCGTGGCCGGAGCAGCTGCGCGGGTGCTACGGAATGCCGGTGCGCTCACGATGCCGTGAACGAACGCCGACAAGCGGTACTCCTCATCCGCCGCCTCGCTCGTGATCGAGCGGACGGACGGCATGTCGTACGACTCGACGCGACGGCCGAGGGCGTACGCCATCATGTTTTCGGTGAAGATGCGGTAGAAGACCTCGGGGCGCTGCAGGATCGCATCGCGGAGGTCGCCCACACCCTTGATCGGCGTGCCGTCGTACAGCTCGCTCGACGGATCGACGACGTTCCCGCCGTCGCGAGCGCGCCACGCGCCTGTCACGTCGAAGTTCTCGAAGGCCAGCCCGATCGGGTCGATGACGTTGTGGCAAGAGGAGCACGCCGGGTTGGCCCGGTGGATCTCCATGCGCTCACGCACCGTGAGGAACCGTCCTTCCTCGGCGCCCTCCGTCTCCTCCAGCTCCGGCACGTTCGGCGGAGGCGGTGGGGGCGGGGACCCGAGCAGGACTTCCATGACCCACTTCCCGCGGAGGACCGGGGAGGTACGGTTCGCGTGCGACGTCAGCGTAAGGATGCTTCCGTGGCCGAGGAGGCCCCGACGGCTCGCATCCGGGTACTCAACGCGACGGAAGTCGGCCCCGAGGACGCCCGGGATCCCGTAGTGACGGGCCAGACGCTCATTCACGAAGGTGTAGTCGGCCGTGAGCAGCTCTGTGATCGGGCGATCCTCCGCCCGGATATAGTCGAAGAGCAGCTCGGTCTCGCGGTGCATCGCGTCCGCGAGGGTCTGATCGTAGTACGGGAAGCTGAGCGCGTCTGGACGGATCTTCTCGAGATCCTGGAGGCGGAGCCACTGGCCCGCGAAGCGCGACGCGAGGGCCTCGGCCCGCGGGTCGCGAAGCATGCGCCAGACCTGCTCCTCCAGGACGTCGTCCTTCGAGAGGTCGCCCTCTTCGGCCAACTCGAGGAGTTCCGCATCCGGCGGGGCTCCCCAGATGAAGAAGGAGAGCCGAGACGCGAGGTCTGCGTCCGAGATCTCGTAGATCTCGCCGGGCTCGACACCTTCCGGTGCTTCTTCCATCCGGAAGATGAAGTGCGGGCTGGCGAGGATCGCCTGAAGTGCGAGGCGGACTCCGCCCTCGAAGCCGCGCGCCTCCGCACCCTGGTCGTAGAACTGCATGAGGCCCGTGACGTCCTCGTCGCTCACCTCGCGGCGGTACGCACGCTCGGCGAGACGCTCGACGATCGACTCGGCGCAGGGGCGCTCCTCGTCGGGCGACGTCGGGCGGCACGAGAAGACGAAGCTGCGGGTCGGCGTATCGGAGACGCCGGTGACCTCGAAGGGCCCGAGGACCGTCATGCGCTGAAGGTGCTGCTGTGTCGTGACGCCGTATCCGATCCCAATCTGCCCGTCCGCCAACGTGTGGTCGATCGGGCGGATCAGATCGTCCAAGTCGCCCTCGAACTGACGGACGAAGGCAGCCGTAACGCGATGCGGGCCGGCGGCGACCTGGATCGAATCCGTGCGCATGTTCAACCCGCTCGGCTCGGACTCGTGCATCCAGCGGTCGATCGTGAGGAGGGCGACCCGCTCTCCATCGATCGAGATCTCGATCTGCTCTTCGCCGTAGGTGCGCCCGAATACCTCACCCTCGACGGCGTTGTACGGCATGATGTGGAAGACGTACTTGCCGTCCGCCGGGAAGTTGTGGACGACCGAGAGGCCGCCGCGCGTGCCGAACGGCGCTCCCTCGACCTGCTCCTTTTGAGAGGCAACCCGCGGCATCCGGTAGATCGTGTTGCCGACTTCGGCCTCCGGGTCACCCAGAGCCACTCGTGCGATCTGACCCGCCGCGCGCAGGTATCCCTCGACCACCGTGGTCGACGGCATCTGAACGTCGGCGATGTTGTCGAAATTCGCGCTCTTCGTGTCGAGCGGCAGGAACGACGAGACATCGACCTGGAGCCCAAGCAGGTGCTCGACCGCCGCGGCGTACTCGGCGCGGTTCAGGCGCTGGAAGGGACGGGTCCCCGGATCGGGGTTGTCGTTCCAATCGTCGTCCAGCCGATCTTCGAGCTCCGTGGCCAGGTCCGCCAAGACCGATTCTTCGGGTCGACGGGCGCCGGCCGGGGGCATCATGCCCGCGCGGAGCTTCTTAATGACCTTCTCGGCGATGTCCGCGTGTTGGGATGCTTCGGCGACGTCGAAGCCTTCGAGAATCAGACCGCCACGCTGACGCTGCTCAGAATGACAGCGCGTGCAGTACTGTTCGATGACTTCGTTGGAGTTGAGCTCGGCGTCCGCCCACACGACGTCGAGGTCGTGCGTAGCGGTCGGCTCCTCACCGGGCGCGGCCGCGAGGCCGAGCAAAGCGAGCCCTGCAAAGAGAAGCGCGGACGAAGATGCGTTCATTCCTGCCTCGAATTCCTACCGAGAAAACCCTGTGTCGTATTTCTATTTCTGACACGCGAACGGGGGAAAAGGCTGAGCGCTCCCGGGCGTTCAGACGTGTACCTTACGATATAGAGCGGATTCCACCCGGGCCATAGGGTGAGGGGTCGCTCGTATCCGATTGTCCCGTAGGGGCTTACGGCTCTCAGTCGGAGTTGTCTCTCTCCGAAGGGCCCGATTCGAGGACTTGGGCGCCCTCCGAGGCGCGATTGGCGGCGTCAGCCAGATCGGCCGCGAGACGCTTCACGCGGGCCTCGGAACGGTTCGAGAGGAGTGAGAACGCCGCCCGACCCACCGCGGTTCCGGCGACGAGTGCGGCGGCGCCGATCGCGATCGTCGGGAGCACGCCGGGGGTCGCTTCCATCAGGGGCAGGGCCCCGATCAGGCTCCACGCGACGGGCAGGAAATGCACGACCCTGCGCAGGCGGGCCGGTGTCTTCTCCATTACGTCGATCGAGGTCTGCCCGCCCTTCGGCGTCACCGTTACCTGCGTCCCCACGAACCGATCGGCTGCGGCCCAGCGCACCGATCCGAGGGCTTCAGTCACCGTGCCGGCTCCTTCCGCGCGGGCGTCGACGTGCCGCATCAGCTCGGCGATGTCCGACTCGCCCAGCGCTCGGGGCACCGCGTGCACGGCTCGGCGCACGAGCGGTGCCCCTTCCAGGACGCTCCGGGACGGGCCACCCCGTTCGAGAGTAGACACGGCGCGTTGGAGCGCCTCCTTCGAGATGCCGACCTCGGCCGCGATCTCGGACAAGTCGGAAAGAGAAAGCCCTCCGGCCGGCCCTGAGCGGGCTTCCGAGACCTCATCGATCTCGGAAGCCCGCTTGAGGACGAGCGCCACCTCGCGGTCGGTGAACCGACGGCTCGAATCGCTCACGCGAGCCTCCGGCCTAGTACCCGTCCGGCTCCCACGTGCACCACTCGCCCGACGCGTCTAGCCAGAGTTGAGCGCCGGAGCCGATGCCGAGGCCGCCCAGCCAGTCGAGGGCTGGATCGCCGATCGGCGCTCCCGGAGGTGCGTTGGGTGAACCCGGCATCGTGGCGGTCTCGGCAGGCCGGTCGAGGAACCGTTGGATGTTCGAGGCCATGAGCTGCGCGTGCGGCGAGTCGGTCGTGGCCACGAGCACGGACTGTGCGTTCCGGAGTGTCTGGGTCGCTGCGGCGCGCACCGCAGGCATCGATGCGGTCCCCGCCAGCCACTGGATTCGGTCGATGACGACGGCCTGGACCGCCCGTTGCACTTCGGCTTCGTAGACGCTGTTGGTCGGGGAGCTGACTACATGCGTCAGGAGGCGACCCAACACCTCGTCCAAGCCAGGCAGCGACGAATCGAACATGTCCTGTTCGACCATCCGGGCGGCTCGATCCGGCGTCAGGAGGGCGTTGACCGTGTGGCTGGCCGCCACGACCGCCGGTGTGATCGCGTCGAATGACGAGCCCGTATAGCGAGGGAAGAGCTCCCGTGTCCGGCCGTATCCCTGGGGTCGTGGTGGGATCATGTTCACCACGTCCGCCGGGATGGTGAGCTCGGACGGCGACAGCGTCCGGAATAGCGCCTGCAGGGCTGCGTTCTGTTCGTCGGCCGGGACCCGCCACATCGGGGTGAGATCGTCTCCGCGAGTCGCGTAGGTGTACGCCACGCCGCCGACCGCTGTCGCCGTCGACTCGGTCTGATACCGATGATGCATGTAGAGCGGTACGAGGACCTCTTCCAGCGTGGCCATGGGGCGACCGTTCCGAATCGCCTGCTCGCCGAAGCGCTCGAGCGAGTGCGCCCGAACGTCCATCATGCGGTTCAGCTCGTGAGCTACGTCGGTCCCGTTCGCCCACTGATCGGCTTGCGGGGTCCCGCTGACGTCCTGGTTGGTCATGTACCGGACGTCGTCCTGCCACGCGTCGTCGAGGAGTCGCGTCAGCTCGGCCTCTTCGTCGGCCCCCTCTGGGAATTCGGCGTAGCCGTAGGCCACCGTGACCATATCCCATTCACCCATTCCTACGTCATAGACTTCAGAGTAGTCCAACTCGTCCCCGTCGAGTTCTACGAGCGGGTGGGGGTAATCCATCACCGAGATGCGCCCGACCCGGCTGTTGTAGTAGTTGTGCGCGAGCCCGATCGTGTGCCCGACCTCGTGTGCCGAAAGCTGGCGGATGCGAGCGACCGCCCAGTCCTCCAACTCCTGTGGCGACTCGTTCCCAGTCTCGTAGGGGGAGAGCAGGCCCTCGGCGATCATGTAGTCCTGCCGGATACGTAGAGACCCGAGCGTCACGACCCCTTTGACGATTTCGCCGGTCCGCGGATCGGTGACGCTGCCCCCGGTGCTCCAGCCGCGCGTCGAGCGGTGCACCCAGTTGATGACGTTGTATCGCGCGTCGAGCGGGCTGATCGAATCGGGGCGGATCCGAACCTGGAAGGCGTCCCGATATCCGAGCGCCTCGAAGGCATCGTTCCACCACCGTGCCCCATCGAGTAGCGCGGAGCGGACCGGCTCGGGTGTTCCCGGATCGAGGTAGAAGACGATCGGTTCGACCGGATCACTCATGGCGGCGCCCGGGTTCTGCTTCTCGAGTCGATGGCGCCGGATGTAGCGCACCGTCATCTCTTCGCCCAGCGGGGCCGAGTAGTCTTGGTACGAGACCGCTCCGTAACCGGACCGAGGATCGAAGGCGCGCGGCTCGTACCCGGGGTCGGGAAGGGCGACGAAGGAGTGGTGGAGGCGGATGCTTGCGGCTTCGCCCGTAGCGGCTACCCGATTCACCCCTTCGAATCCGCCTCCACCGCCACCGAAGAAACCACCCCCGCCGCCGCCCTGCTGGACGAAGGTCAGTTCGACCTCCATCTCCGTGTTCGTGGGGAAGGCGTCGGTGAACTCCATGAAGACGGAGCTCCGCGAGTTGTCGAGGCGGTACGTCCCTGGGCTCATGCGGTTGCCCGCGCCGATGGGGTCACGGAGCAGGAAGCCCGACATATCGACGAGTACGCGGCCGTCCGTTTCGGCTTCGGCCGTGAAGCCCCAAAGCACCGAGCGCGCGAACGCGTCGGTGACCGCGCGTACCTCGGACTCGTTCGTCGACGAGGCTCGAAAGCGATAGTTCGGCTGGATCATCATGACCTTCCGACCGACACGCTCGAACTTCACGATGCGAGACCCGCGCAGCGCTCCTCGATCGAGTCCGAGGTCATTCGACCCGAGACCCGCGCCGTAGCCCACGTAGTGGATCATCTCGAGATCCAACTCGGGAATTTCCATCCACAGTTGCCCCATGTCCGCATCCCAATAGAGCGGAAGGAAGCCGTCCATGCGCTCCATGCCCGCCGTCTTCTCAGCGATGGAGGGAAGCGGCCCCGCGCTCCCGCCTGCGCGTTGAGCTTCGAGGGGCGTCCACATGAGGAGGGTGACCAGGAGCGCGAGAGCGATCCGGGTCGTGACGTGCGAAGGGCGAGGGCGTGCCGAGTGCATCACGGTCTCCGAGGTCGGCGTACGGTTCGAGCGAAACGCCAACTTGGGGCACGTTGCCGGAGTTGGCGATGGGGTGCCGTACGGTTCTCCCGGCACAGGTCTCGCGTCACATTGACGTATCTCGTGATACGATGTAGTCTCAAATGAGACTATTGGGTATCAGAGGCGGACCATGACGAAAGAAGATCGAATCCTTGATGCGGCGGCCGCGGTGCTGTCGAAGAACCCGAGTGCCTCCGTGGATGAGATCGCAGCGGAAGCTGGCGTCGGCCGCGCGACCGTCTTCCGGCTCTTCGAAGGGCGGCCCGGTTTGCTCCGGGCGCTCGCGTGGCGCGCGATCGAGCAAGGGGATCGGGCGGCCGCTGATGCGATGACGGAGGCGCGGGGAGCCACCGACGCGCTTCGTCGTGTCGTCCAAGCCTGCGTCGCGCTCGGAGACACGTTCCACTTCCTCGCGACGACACCCGTGGTCGAACGTGATCCTGAGCTCCATCAGGCCTACCAGCGTCAGATGCACGAGATGGCCTCGCTCGTCGATGAAGCGAAGCAGGAAGGCGGTCTCCGGAACGACATGCCGACGTCGTGGATCGTCGCCAGCATCGATGGTCAGATCTGGTCTGCGGCGCTCGCCGTGGGGCGGGGAGAAGTCGGGCGGGAGCAGGCGGAAGCGTTGGTCTGGGACACCATCGCGCGCGGGATGGGCGCGGCTTCGGACGGGATCGGGACCGATGGGTAAGCCCGGACGTCGGGCGATCCCACGCATGTCGTTCGTCGTCCAACTCCTCGTGACAGCAGGGATCGTGGCCTCATTCACGGCGGCCGCGCACCTCGCCAGCTCCTCGGACGACGCGCGCGCCTTCGACGCGGCGGCGGAAGAGACACGACTCGAGTACGAGGGAGTGCCAGATGACGGGAGCGATGATCGATGATCGAGTCGATCACCCGAGCCCTGAATTGGGACACGGTTCAGCTGTGGTTCTACGTGCTGAACGACCTCAGCCTCGTCTACGTCATTCTGCCCTTTTTTGTGCTCGAACTGATCCGGTACGGATTCGTGAAGCGGCTCGACTTCGATGTCATCGGGGATTCGCTGGCCAACGTCGTCACCTTCGTCGGGTTCGTGGTAATCGAGTACGCGCTCGGCCTACTCTTCGTCACGAAGCTGTACTTCTGGATCTACGCGACGGTCAGCCTTCCACACCTGTCTCTGAACTGGGTCACGATTCTGACCTGTGTCCTCCTGGCCGATCTCGCGTACTACTGGGACCACCGGATGATGCACCGCATCGGGGCGGGGTGGGCGACGCACACGGTTCACCACAGCTCGCCGCACTTCAACATGTCGGTGGCGTACCGATTCGGTCCCCTGGATGCGGTGTTTCCGCTCCTCTTCTCGTTCCCGATCGTGATGCTGGGATACCACCCCATTCTCGTCCTCCTGAGCGAGGTGTTGGTGCAGCAGTTCCAAGCGATCCTCCATACCGAAGTCATCAAGAAGCTGCCTCGCCCCATCGAATTCCTCTTCAACACGCCGTCCCACCACCGAGTACACCACGGTTCGAACCGGCAGTATTGGGACAAGAACTACGGCGGGATGCTCATCGTTTGGGATCGGTTGTTCGGAACCTTCGAGCCCGAGGTCGAGCCGGTCCGGTACGGCATCGATCAACCGATCAACTCGAACAACCCCATCACCGTCTTCGGGCACGGCTTGGCCCGACTGGCCAGGAAGCTCGCCAGCACGCCCGGCTGGGTGAACAAGGGGCGGATCTTGGTCAAGCCACCCGACTGGAAGCCGCCGGAGGCCTAGCCGGGCCGACTCACTCTTCCGCGATCACCGCGGGGTCGATGCCCAGCCACTCCAACGCTTCCGTTTCGTCTCGGAAGATCCGGACGTGCCCGGCTTGGTCCGCCTGGGCTTCGTACATCCGCGAGACGCCGAAGGTGTTGTCGTCCGCGACCAGGATCGCTCGGCGACTCTCCGGCCCGAACGCGCTCGTCTTGGCCAACGTCCGTATTCCGTCCCCACTGACGGCGCTGCGCGCGGTGCGCGCATCCGAGAGCTGTCGCATAGAGGGCGAGAAGTCCGGGTCGTTCCGGAGTGCTTCGTTGTGCGCGCGGCCGTCCTCCATCGTCACGGTTCCTTCCCACACCGTGTGCACGAAGTCGTGGGTCGGGTAGACCCGTTGCCGCACCGGCACCTCAGTGGACTCCTTCAGAGCGAGATCGTCGATCGACGCGACGGAAGGCCATCCGCCCCCCGGCGATCACCCCGCACGAGTCGACGGTGACCGGGCCTTCGAATACGTCTCCGCCCCTCTCCACGGTCAGCACTCCTTCGATGCTCGCCTCGCAGCCTCGGGGCGTGTCGTAGCGCACGGTCAAGCGGAGGAGGTCGTCGATCACGACGCCGTCGACTGCGCCGTCGAGCTCGACGGGAGCGCCGACCCGAAACGCGCCTCGCACCCGGCCACCCGACCGGATCCGGACGTTGAGGGTCGCGTCGAAGGGCTGGCCGTCGAAGACGAATCGCCCCTGGTACGGCCCCTCGACGTTGTACGGGTAGTCCGCGTCGCCGGGCCCGGGCATGCTCGCACATCCAGCGAGCGCAACGCTCAATGGCAACGCAATGAGCATGAGGACCGTCGAATAGGGAGATGAACGCAACGTCGAATCACAGCGATGTGAAAGGGAATCCGTAGCCGATGCGGCGCTTGGAAAGATGGGACGTCGGACGACTTTCGGAACCCTCGCGAGCACTACACCCGTATAGTAGAACATGACCATGCGAATCTTCCTGTTCCGCCTCGCGCTCGGATTGGTGCTGGTTGCCGACCTGTTGCTCTATGCCGGAACACACGGCCCGTACGACTACACCTCTTCCTCGTTCGAGCAGGCGATGGCGCTGCAAGCCGACGTCACAAACGATTGGCTCGCCATGGAGGGGGTCGTCGGCACCGCAATCGGCGTCGATGGTCAGGGGCAGGCGGTCGTGAAGGTCTACCTCACGTCGCCGGGGATCGTCTCCTTCCCGACCTTCGTGCAAGGTGTCCAGGTCGTGCCGGAAGTCACGGGACGATTCATGGCGCTTCCGCTCGACGACGACGAGTCCGTCGATCCGACCAACTCGTTCCCGAGGCCGGTTCCGATCGGCGTCAGCTCAGGCCACGGTCAGGTCACGGCGGGGACGCTCGGCGCGCGAGTCTCAAGCAAAGGCGAGACCTTCGCGCTCTCGAACAACCACGTATGGGCCGCGAACAACAACGCGAACCCGGGCGACAACCTGTTGCAGCCCGGAGTGGTGGACGGCGGCAAGGACCCCGATGACGTCATCGGTACCCTCGCCGACTACGAGCCGATTCACTTCTGCAAGGCGATGATTTGCCAGAAGAACCGGATCGACGCCGCAATCGCCAACGTCTCCACGGACGACGTCGGGACCGAGACGCCCTCCGGCGGATACGGCTCCCCGCGGACGTCGCCGATCGACGCTTCGATCGGGATGTCGGTCCAGAAGTACGGGCGGACTACCGGCCACACCGTCGGTCAGGTATCCGGCCTGAACGCGACGATCGATGTCGGCTACCGGACGGGCACGGCCCGCTTCGAGGGCCAGATCGTCATTACGGGCCAGGGCTTTAGCGCAGGCGGAGACTCCGGCTCGCTGATCGTCTCCAAGGGTGTCCTGCTCGGTGACCGACGCCCGGTCGGCCTGCTCTTTGCCGGCACCGCGACGACGACCCTCGCGAATCCGATCGACTTCGTCCTGGACCGCTTCGACATCACGGTCGACGGGAGCTGATGGCCGGCGACATCAAGTCGGCGCAGGAGTCGCTGAACGCCAAAGTGCTCGGCAAGAAGGGCGTATCGGGGACCGCCATCGGCATGAAGGGCGGCGGCCCGTGCCTGAAGGTCTACGTCAGCGACGCCGCCGCCGGGAAGAGTGTCCCGAAGCGGGTCGGCGGCTTCCCGGTCGTCGTGGAGACGACCGGGGCCTTCCGACGCTTGTAGCCGGCTTCGACTTCGGGCTTACTGCCCGCTCGGGGCCGCGACCGTGAACGTCACCGAGTCGACGACCCACGGCTGAAGGGGGACATGCACGCCGTCCGCGACGACGGCGATCAGCGTGTACTCGCCCGGCTCCACGTCGGTGAAGACGTACGTGGAGGAGGCGTCACCCATGTGGATGATGCTCCCCGGAACCGTCGGGACCGGCTGGTCGGCCGGCGTGAGCTCGGCGTTCAGATACAGGTGGTGATGGCCTGTCCCCTCGGTGAGATCTCCCGCGGGAACGATCGGCACGGTCGAAGAGAGGTTCACGCTGATCTCGGTGCCGTTGATCAGAGCGCCGTTCATCGGGGTGACGATCGTGACCGAGCCGGCACCCGGATCCTCCTCGGGCATCGCGTCGGATTCGGCGTCACCGCCGCAGGCCACGATGGTGAGCGGGATGAGGAGGGCGGAGAGCACGTTCTTCATGATGATCCCGGGAGCGGGTCGCTGTCGTCGGTAGGCCTGGCTGGCCGGCGAGCCACCAAGTACGGATAACGGGGCATCGGTGGCAAGCCGTGTCGTTCAGCCGTCGAAGCGGAAGTCGCGAACGGTGACCCGCTCTTCACGGGTTGGGAAGTCGATGATCGAGCGCCACTCCCCGTCGACGGGGAGGCTCAGCGTCACGTCTACGTCGGGGGGGACCGAGCAGACCGCGTACCGCCCTGATTCGTCGGTCGTCGTGCTCGCGGTCGACAGCGATCCACCGCCTCCGTGGCGCACCTCGTACTGAAGACGCACGCGGACGCCCATCAGGGGGCGGCCCTCCGGGGCGAGCGCGCGGCCGGTGATGCCGGTCCGGGCCTCGACGCCGGCGTCGCGGCAGAGGGTGAACGCCGCGGTCTTGAAGTCGGGTGTGGCGAGTTCGATGTCGGCGGCCCCGCCCCTGCTCAGCTCGACCGGTTCCGGGAGCACATCGATCCCCCACGCCATCAGATCGGTATGAGACACACCGATGTAGCGGAGGCCGGGGGGGACCGCGTCGAGTCGGAAGCGGCCGGCGTCGTCGGTCGTCGTCTGAAGATCCGTGCCGAGGACCGAGACGGTGGCGCCCGCGAGGACCCCGCCGCGCAGTCGGTCGCGCAGGACGCCCTGAATCGTCCCCGAGTCGCCGCGTTCGCCGACTCGAGGGATCGGGGTCACCCTTCCGCCGCCATCGAAGTATCCGATCGTGGTGAGGCGGTTCCGCCGACCGCGTGCCCCGGTGCGTGGGATGCGAATGAACCACTCCGACACGATCCACGCGCCCGAGTCGAGGTAGTCGAACGTCGCGTGCCCACCCGCTCCGTCGGCGTCGGGGCCGTCGAGGTCGACGTACTCGAACTCCAGATCAGTGAGCGTCGCCGAGGTCGTGTCGACCCAGAACGTCCCGGCGATGTCGACGATGTGTCGCTCTTCGACGGGGTCGAAGCGCAGACCGACCTGGCCCGGCCGATTGCGGTCATCGTCTTCGAGAGAGAAGCAGTGCGCGTTCAAGAAGGTGGTCGAGAGGAGCACGTCTGCATCGGGGCCGAAGTACTCACGGTTCATCCCGAACCGCCCCGTGACGAAGCCCCCCGTCATGAGCTCTTCGGCCGGCGCGGACACGAAGGGTCGGGTCGACGTGCTCATCGACCAGCGCCGGCCGACGCCGACCGGCTCCTCGAAGTCGTCCGGGTCGTCCTCGTCCCACACGCGTTGGAAGCGTTCGACGATGAAGGTGCCGAACTCCTCTTCCTGCAGCGCTGAGCTGACACCGAGAGCGGTCCGAACCTCCGACCACCACCGTTGGATCCTGTCGGCATCGCGGGCATTCGTGCGACACGAACGGACTCGGGAGTCGACGACCAGCCCCTCGAGCTCGATGGCCCGATCCGCCATCTCGATCGTCTCGAACGGGTTGGTCCCCGGGGCCACGACGACCCGCTCGACGGTCGAAGTCGTGAGGCCGATCCGCTCCGCCTGAAGGCTGTATACGCCCGGTGGCAACTCGAGCGAGAAGTGGCCGGTGCCATTCGTGAGAACCGATCGCACCCGCCGTCCCTCCTCGAAGGCAGCGACGAGGACGCCGGGTGCGGGGACTCCAGTCGACGCGAGCCGCACGATCCCCTCGATCCCTTGTCCCGCAATCGCGTGCGGTGCCGAGCCTGCCCCCACCATGCATCCGAGGGTCAGCCATGCCACCGCCGATGCGCGGCCGAGCCTTCGCTTCATCGGCCCCGTGGTGCGTCACCCGATCCGGCGTCGGACGTGTCCTCCGCGCTCAGGTCGTTCTCTCCCTCCGGCGCCTCTGGAGGTCGCGGCCGATTCATCCGCAGACTCACACCCCCGAAGAACCTCGATCCCGTCCTCTTCACCTCGTGCGCCCCGTCCGCCAAGTAGTCCGTGAGGGCTTGATCCCAGGAGAGTCCGGCGCTGGCCACGAGCTCCATCCAGGGGCCGTACGCCGTTTCGTCCGGGGCTTCCGTAAGCCCGCTCCAGATCGTCACCCTCGGGTTGAACCCACCTCCCTGGCCGGATGATCCCTTCAGCGGCATTTCGATGAGCACCGAGTCCGTCATCGGCAGGTTGAAGACATCGTCGTCCCACTCCGCCCCGTACCGCCGATACCGGTCGTAGGCGCGCTGGTTCATCTCGAAGACGTCCGGATTGCTGTTGATCCCGCGCGTGATGTAGTCGCGGATCTGGAACGCGGCGTCCTTGTGACGTGGGAAGTCTGGGCTGTCGACATACCCGAAGCCGGGCATGAACCAGCCCTTGTTGAAGCCCCAGTTCCGCTCGGTCACACGGCCCCGGCGTACGAGGCCCTGGAACTCGGAGAAGAGTTGCACGAGCTGGTGGGACGGGTAGCCGTGAGGATTGAGGAAGATGTCGGGCAGCCATGTGTCCCACATGCGGCCGCGCACCGCCGACTCCGGATAGATCGGGTGGTCGGCTCCGCTGCCCGCTGTAGCGTCCTGACCGAGTGGCCCCAGATAGCCGGCGTGTAGGATGTAGTCCGGCGTCAGCCGATACAGGTCGTACGCCGTCTGAGCCCCGTCCGGGTTCATGACCGGGTGCAGCACGACGTTCACTCGGTCGAGTCGGGTGCGTTGGTCGGGGTCGGTCAAAAGCAGCTCCGCGTGACGGAGCATGTGGCTCGTCGACGAGACTTCGTTGGCGTGCTGGCGTCCTGAAATCAGGACCGTCGGCTTGAAGGTCGTCGCCTTCACCTCCGACCAATGGCTCGACTCGATCGTGGGCATGAGATCCATCGCCCAGATCTCTCGTCCCAGGTAGCTGCGCCCGACCTGGTACATGATCACTTCGGGATGAGACACAGCCATGCGCGCCATCATCTCGTTCGCCTCGTCGGGATGGATCGGCGTGTCCCACTGCACGATGCGCTCCTCGCTGGGAGCCCACCCTTCCGGCAAGAAGGCACGCCACGAGGGCAAGGCGTCCGCTGACCCGTTCGGAGCCAACGACGCCGTCATCCGGTGCTCCGGATCCTGCTGATGTCCCCATTCGGCCCACACCTCGATCCGGCCGAGGCCTGGGAAGGCGAGGGCGTCCGGGTACAGCCCCGAGGCTCGCAACAGCTCGATCTCACGGATCGACGCCGTCACCTGCTCGGCGGACACCATGCGCTCGTCGACCGAGAGCTCCCGCGCCGTCGTGATCAGGCTGTCTCGCATGTCCATCTCGGTGTCGACCCGCACGCGCAGCGCGAGGTGATCGAGGCCCGGCTGGTCCACCTTCACCAGTGCTCGTCGCGCTGAAGGGCGCTCGAGCGTCGTCTTCGGGATGTCCAGGCGTGCCCGCCCCGTCGTCCCGTCGGCGCGTGTGTAGTCGATGACGACAGCAGGTCGCGAGGTCGCGAAGCCGGTCACCCGTACCTCGGCCACCGCGCCACTTCCGTCGCTCTTAGGGCGCATGATCGGAAGCACACGCCCGGGGAACTGAATCCCCAACCCACGCGAGTTGCGCCCGAGAATGTCGAAGAACTCGATCGCCCCGAAGTAGATCTCTTCGTGCAGGGCGTCCATCGGCGCATGGATCTCGTTGTCGATGCCGAGGCGGTAGTCGGGCTCGCTCATCTCGAGATCGACGATCAGCTCTCCGAAGTACGGCGCGTCGGCACTCGCGCCACGCGGGAGGCCGTCGTGCACGTCCATGACGTGGTCGTACAGCGCGGGCAGGACCGTCGCCTGATAGTAGTCCCAGAACGCCTCCGGGTCGGTCTGGATGCGCTCGTCGACGATCGTGGCGCCGTTGGACTCGGCGTGGAGCCACCCCGTGGTAACGCGTACGTGCTCGTAGTCCTGAAAGCGGTCGATGTACGGTCGCATGACCCACTTCGGGTCGAAGCTGTCGGCGTACAGCTCGCGGCCTCCGCTGTCCGTGACGCGGACCTGGTACGTCGGGCCGTCCTCGGTCTGCTCGAACCGGATGCGTTCCCGGTCGATGTCGAGCTCTCGTTCGAGGATCTCATCGATCGGGAAGATCTCGTGCAGCCATCGCACCGGCGTGTGGATGGCCTGCTGAGGCCACGACTCCGGCGGGTCGTTGCGGCGGAAGTGGATGACGATTTCACCGAGATCCTCACCCTCGATCGCGGGCCGCACCACGTCGTAGAGCCACGAGTAGCCCTGCTTGAAGGCGGAGAGCACGCGCACCTGCGATCGGCTTTCGTCGGCGCCCGCCTCGACCAGCGCCCGCATCGCCTCTCGCTCGATCTCCCATCGGATCTCCGGTGGCTCGGACAGCCGCGCTTCCACGACGACGGCACCGCGGGCGCGAGGAAGAACCTGCTCGCGGAAGAGCGCCCAGAAGCGGTCGACCTCGGCCGGAAAGCGCACGGACTCGCTCAGGATCGGGGCCGCGTTCAGCACGTTGCGATCGTCGATTTCGACGGCCACATCCGAGATGCCGAGGGCCGCGGCTGCTCGAGACGCGACGTACGCCTCGAGTCCGGGGTCCGCGTGTTCGACCGACATGAGGACCGACGCGCTCGTGATCTCTTCGTCCGCGAGTCGGGCAGCGAGCCGATCCAGCTTGTACATGCCGATCGCTGCTTGGCCGACGGGCGCGTGTCCCGAGAGCGCGTCCCACAGCTCTCGCTCCACGTCGTCGATCGTGGGCCGGTCCTTTCCTCGGGCGTCCAGGTGGGGGAAGGTGACCGAGAGTTGCTCCAGTGCCCGGGTGGCGCCGGCTTCTTCGCTCCCCGTGACCACCAGGGCGGGCTTCGAGCCGAAGGCCTCGGGCACGATCTCGATCAAGCCGGTGCCGGGCTCGAGCTCGTCCGTGTCGATCTTCTCCCGCTCGGCGAGCGCGGCCGTGTGCTCGTTGCCGGCGCCCGAGAGCACCATCGTCGGTCGGCTCGACGGAGACTCGACGGAGGAGGCAGGGGCGCTGAGGGGCACCACGAGTCCGGTCGACTCGACGCCGAGCCGAGCCGCGAGGTCGGGCAGCGCCTCGTTCCCTGCGCCTCCCGGCACGAGCATCGCGTCGATGCGGTCGGGGATCGGACCACCGCCAAGGAGGCCCGAGCTGGTGTAGACGTTGGACAGGTCCATCTCGTCCTTGCCGCCGCTCCCGGGGCGGCCGGAGATCGGCCCGGGGCGATCGGCCTCCGCGCGTCCGGGAAGGCGAAGGACGTCTCCCCCCATGAGGCGCACTTCGACCGACGTGAGCCCCGCGTACCGAAGCGTCGCCGATGTCGTGTCGGCATTCTCTTCGCCGTCGTCCGACTCATCCGACTCCGCGGAGTCGTCGTCCGTACCGTCGTCCTCCAGCACACCATCGGCCGTCGTGAGCCACTCGAGGGCTTCGGCTGCGGACCCCGGGTCGACGTTGGCGACGTCGACGACGAGGCGTGAGATCCCCTCCTGTCCGGAGCGTGCGCGAGCCTGGTGGATGCGTACGGTCGCGCCGCCTACATCGCCGGCGTCGAGGGCGTCCGTCAGGTCGTCACGCACTCGGTCGAGGTGGGCGGACGAGAGCGTCCGGGTGTGGGGGAGTACCCCTGCAAAGAGGCGCGCGGCAGCGAGGAGACCCTCATCGTCTCCTCCGAGCACGTACAGCCATCGGATCCCGTCCACGACAGCGATCGACACCACTCCTTCCCCCGAATCGAGGGAAGTCGGATCGACCGGTGTGGAGGGGACCCCTCCCGCTGCGAGGCCGCCAC
>JBCCEZ010000079.1:0-19779 GCA_039030015.1 Gemmatimonadota bacterium
CGTCCGGGCCCTCTATACGATTGCCGGGGCGGCCGGCGCCGACTGAGCGGCGCCGGCTCACCGCGAACTACGCCTCGTCGCCGGCCACGTAGGAGTGGTCGGTCACCCGGAGAGAACCGCGCATCCCCGAGACCTCGGCATGTCCGCCGATCAACGCGTCGTGGATGTCGCTGCCTCGAATCGACGCACTCTCGCCGATCACCGCGTCTCGAATCGTCGAGTCCACGATCGTAGCCCCGGCCTCTACGGTGACGTTCGGTCCGATGCGCCCCCCGCGGACCGAGGCCCCCGCTTCGATGCGGACCGGTTCGACGATCTCCGCGCCTTCGACCTTCGCGGCGTCATCGATGCCACCCCGACCGATCTCGAGGAGGTGCGCGTTCGTCTCGAGCAGGGTCTCCGGCTTACCGGCATCCCACCAACCGTCCACCGGCGCCGTGAGCAACTTCCCGCCCTGGTCGACCATGTACTGGAACGCATCCGTCAGATAGAACTCGCCGGTCGCGCCCGGGTCCACCGACATCGTGTGGCGGACCCCCTCCAGGAAGAGCTCGTGGTTCCGGATGTAGTAGAGGCCGATGTTGGCCAACTTCGAAACCGGTTCGGACGGCTTCTCGACGATCTGCTTCATCGAACCGTCTTCGTTGGTCACGATGACGCCGTATCGCTGGTAGTCCTCGACTTCCTTGGCCCAAAGCACGGCATCTCCTTCCGTGCCCAGGGTGCGGATCAGGCCGTAATCGACCTCGAAGACGGCGTCTGCGAAGATCACGAACAAATCTTCATCGATGTACGGCTCCGCGAGTGCGACCGCTCCCGCCGTCCCGTCTTGAACGGCTTGCAGCACGAACTGGCAGCGCAGCGACGGATAATGCTCCTTGATCCACGCCTCCATGGTGTCGCGCAGATGCCCGACGATGAAGACGATTTCGTCCACGCCGACCTCGATCAGTTCGTCGATCAGGTAGGCAAGGACCGGCCTGCCGGCGACCTTGACCACGGGCTTCGGGGTATGGTGGGTGTGGGGGCGCAGCCTCGTGCCCTTCCCGGCTACCGGGATGACGGCTTTCATGGAGTCTCACGTAGTTGTGGCGAGCGGTAATCCTACTCCCACACTATAACCGGACGGCCCGCGCGCGGAGGGAACGAAATGACCATCAAATCTCGACGATTCCTGGCGCTTCTCGTCACGCTGGCCGCGTGCGCCAGTCCGTCCCGAGGCCAATCCCCATCGGATCCGGGGCAGCTCGGTCGACTCCATACCTATGAGGTGCCGATGAGCACGGTGGACGCCGCAACCCAGATCGCGTCGGCCCAAGAGGTCGGCCCCGGATGGGTCCAAGTCGGCGGTCGAGGACAGGTCTCCATCGAGCCTGATCGCGCCTCGGTTCGCGTCGCCCTGGAGAGTCGAGCCACGACGGCCGCGGAGGCCGCCGAACAAAACGCCCGCGTGATGAACCGCGTCCTGGAGGCTCTTCGGGCGACCGGCATCTCGGGCCTCGAGATCGAGACGTCGGGGTACGCGCTGAACCCCGAGTACCAGATGTCCAACGACGGGCGGCGCGTCCGTGAGATCGTGGCCTACCAAGCGATGAACAGCGTGCAGGCCACCGTCTCCGACGTCGAGGGGGTCGGCGAGCTCGTCGACGCGGCGATCACCGCGGGGGCGAACCGGATTACCTCGATCTCGTTCTTCGCGTCGGACACGGAGGACGCACGCCGTCAGGCTCTCGCGCGCGCCGTGGAGACCGCCCGGGCCGAAGCCGAGGTGATCGCAACGTCTCTCGGGTACCAGCTGGGGCCCCCGCTCGAGGTGACCGGTGGCGCACAGCGCCCCATGCCGTACGAGGCCGAGATGGCCGCTCGAACGTTCAGCATGGCGGACGCGGCCCCCCCGCTCGAAGCGGGCTCGCAGCTCGTCACTGCCGACGTCTCCATCCGTTTCGCCCTTGGACCGGAGTCGAGGGATTGAAGGCGATCCTCGACGGCCTCACGCACAACCAAGCCTTCACGAGCCCGGAAGCCGATGACCCGAGGTTGAGGGGTCGCACGTACGCGATCCCCTTCGAGACGGTCTGGCAGGGTTCGGTCGGGCTGGGAGGCGGCGGATTGCACGGGTGGAGCATCGAATCGGCCGACGACCAGCAGGGGATTATCCAGGCCGCGGTTCGTGCCCGGCTGCTGGCGCCCGAGGTCGTGGTCCGCATCGACATCGGCCTCGACGAGAACGCCCAGACACGGGTCGACCTGTCTGCGACCGCGCGCACGGAACGAGGCGACTTCGGGCGGAGTCGACGTCTCGTGCGGTCCTTCCTGGAGAGGCTCGACCGCAAGCTAGGGGCCGACCCATCGCAGATTCTGGAGCCCCAGTCCCCGCACTTGGGGCAGAAATGGTCGTGAGGCGATCCCGCCTGGGGCGCGCGGTCGTGATGTCCTCGTGGGTCGCCCTCGCGATCGGCTGCGCGGGCGGGGAAGAAGCACCACCTCAGGACGGTGCGATGGCGGAAGAGTCGCCCGACTCCGGAAACTTCACCGAGCGCATGTACGAACGGAACGTGGTATTCGCTTCCGTCGTCGGGGATAGTGCGTTCTTCGTTCCATGGATGCTGCACACGGTCGAGACACCGGACACCGTGCTCCGCGAGGCACACGCCTGGCTGGCGCGGGGAGGGGTCTGGGACGGCTTCGTGTCGGAGGTTTGGGGGAGTGCACCGACCCGCTCTCCGTCTCGCATCCTTCCCCATGGGGGTCTCCAGCTCTTCGTACGTGAAGGAGGGGCGATCGACGGCCTTCTGTTCGAGGAGGGCCCGCGAGAGCTCGAAGTGCTCCTCGACGACCTACGGGCCTCTTGGGTGGGGACCGGAGGCGGCTCGTACGACGTGCTCGGAGGCTCGGCCTACCTCGCGGACCAGCGGATCGATGGTATGGTCCTCGACATGTCGCGCAGCAGCGCGGACGGTCAGGCTCCGGGAGGCGATTGGGCCTTCCTCCTCTCGGGCGACTCGGCACAGTTCGTCTTCGTCGGGGAAACCGAGCATGGTGGAGACACGGCTCCCCCGTACCGGGGGTGGGGCACCAGAGGCGCCGAAGGCGACCTTCGGTGGGGACAGGTCGACGTCGAGTGGGGCCGGAGAGAGGCCTTCCCGCCGGCACGTCGAGACGTGCCCGCCGAGTGGCGACTCACCACGGCAGACGGGTCTCTCGACGGCTCGATCGAAGCCCTGTCCGGCGAACTGATCGCAGGCGAAGGACCCGGTCCACTCCTCCCGGTCCGAGCCCTCTTCGAAGTCACGGGAACGCTCGAAACCAGCGAAGGCAGTTACCCGGTGTACGGCCTCTTCGTCCACGAACGACGGTGATCGATCGGTGAACCAAGAGCTTCTCCTCATCGCACTGAAGGTCCTGTTCGGGGCTCTCGCGGGCGGACTGACTAACACGATCGCCGTGTGGATGCTCTTCCACCCGTACGAGCCGCCGACGCTGTTCAAGCGGTGGCGTCTCGGCTTCCTCCACGGGGCGATCCCGAAGAACCAACCGAGATTGGCCGCCGCCATCGGTCGCACCGTCGGCAACCGACTTCTGACGCCGGACGACCTCACCAGCACATTTGCCAATCAGGAGTTCCGAGACGCGTTCGACCAGCGTCTCGCCGTCTTCGTAGACGAGGTTCTTCACACCGAGCGCGGATCCCTGGGCGAGTTGGTCCCGGCCGGTGTGCGCGACGACGTCGACCAGTTGATCCAAGAGGCGCTCGGGAAGGGCCTCGGACAGCTCTACGAATACGCCGAGTCGGAGGCCTTCGAGGAGGCGATGGGCCGTCGGGCGGAGGACCTCGTGGCCGCGGTCGCCGACCAGCCGATCGGCGACGCGCTCACGCCGGCACGTGGCGAGATCCTCGAGTCGGCGGTGGACGAATGGCTCAAGAACGTCGTCGAGAGCGATGACTTCAGCTCGGTGGTGGCGGGACACCTCGAGCGAGCCTCCGAGCGGTTCTTGGAACCCGGACGGACCTTCGAGCAGGTGCTCCCCCTCGGACTCGTCGCCTCCGTGGAGAAGGCGATCGCTTCCTACCTCCCGTTGGCGGCGAAGCGACTCGGCGGACTGCTCGAAGATCCCGAAGCCCGCGCCCGGTTCGAGTCGACGATCAACGATCTGCTCAAGCGCTTCCTGCGAGACCTCAAGTTCCACCAGCGGGTCGTCGCCCGGGTCGTGATGACCGAATCCACCGTGGACAAGGTGCTCGACACGATCGAGGCCGAGGGGGCGGAGCGCCTGTCCGAAATCCTTCGCGACCCCGCCGTGCAAGACGCGATGGCGCGGGGTGTGAATCAGGCGATCGTCGACTTCCTACGCCGCCCGGTCCGCGAAGTCATGGGCGCTCCCGACGACGAGAACGTGATCGAGGCGCGCGCGACGCTCACGGACTACCTCGTGAACATGGCGCGCGATCCTCAGACCCGGGCCTTCCTCGTCGAGCGCCTGCACTCGGCGCTCGAGAAGGCAGGCGACCGCACGTGGGGGCAGATGCTCGAGCGGATCCCGATGGACAAGATCGCCGAGGTTCTCGTCACCTTCGCTCGGACGCAGATCGCCCGCGATGCGATCGAGGCCGGGGCACAGCGTCTCGTGTCGCGGCTCATGGATCGCCCGATCGGCACCCCCGCCCGCTGGTTCCCCGAGGACGGCCCCAGGCGCATCGAGGCCGCTTTGGGCGACCCGATCTGGGATTGGCTTCAGACGCAGGTACCCGCGGTCGTCGAACGCATCGACGTGGCCCGGAGGGTCGAGGAGAAGGTGCTGCACTTCCCGACCGCGCGGATGGAGGAGATCGTCCGGAAGGTCACCGATCGGGAGCTCCGACTGATCGTCCAGCTCGGCTACCTGCTGGGGGCGATGATCGGCCTCGGCCTCGCTGCGGTCGACGCCCTCCTGACCTGAGCGCCGGCGTTACTCCTGGTCGCGGTCTTCCGGCGACTCGATCGAAAAGCCCTTCCGAGCCGAACGGCTCCGGCGACGGCCCCGTGAGGGAGTGCCCTTCGCGCTCGCGTTACGCTGGAGCCAGGCGAGTGGGTTGATCTGACGTTTCTTGAGGCTGCGACGGGTCGACGGCCCTTCCATGGCGCGATCGATGTCTTCGGGCGTTTGCGTGTATCGGCCCGGCATCCCGAGCCAGATCCCGATGCCCAAGCCGACCAATCCCGTGAGAATGAGGAAGCCGCTCATGTCTTCGCCCTCGGAGTCCAGACAACGAGAAAGGCGCCCCCGACCGGAGGGCGCCTCGATGTGCTGCGGTCCTGCTGCGGGCTCACCGCTGGTGCGTCAACGTCTCGAAGACGAGCAGCCCGAGGCCGATGGACAGGATGATCGCGACGGCGTTCGTGCCGACGGCCACCATACCTACGACGGTCCAGAAGATCAGGTGGGTGAAGATGTATCCGCCGGGGACCAGATCACGCATCGTCGTCGGTGTGTCGAATGGGTCGGGTGAACGTTCGAAATATGCCGGCGCCCGCCGGCGATGTCACCCCTCTTGTGTCGTTCTTCAACTGCCCGCGGCGTAGCGCTTCCGCGCCTCGGCGAGGTAACCGGGTTCCAGGCGCAGAAGGTTGCAGATCTTCCGCATGAGATAGTCCTCCTTGCTGGCCAAGTCTCCGTCCGAGTAGACCAGACCCCACATGATCTCGGCCAACACCATCTTTTGGCCGGTCGAGTAGTTCTCGGCGATCAGGTTGGTGAACTGCCAAAGATCGACGGCCTGTTCCCGTTGCTGCTGGGCCAGCTCGAGGAGCTTCTCCGCCTCGTCGGCATCGAGCCCGAACTGCCGGCGAACCGCGGATTCGAGATGCTGGCGCTCATCCTCCGTGAACTCGTCGTCCGCGTTGGCGAGTTCGAGCAGGAGGGCGCATGCAGCGAGGCGAATGTCCTTGGCACCTTCGGCGTCCGGCGCTTCCGCGGACGGGGTCATCGACGACGAGAAGAAGTTCTTGATCGCGTTCAGCATGGCCCCGTCCGTTCCCCGTCGTCAGAAATCGAGTGACTGCACGCGGCGGATTCCCGCCCGCAGGGGCAACCACGTCGCCAGAGCGGTCAGGATGGCGGCTCCGGACACGCCCATCAAGAGCGGGACCATGCTGACCGCGGCTTCGCCGCCCTGCACGCGTGCATTGAGGAAGTTGTAGACAGGCCACGCCTCGAGGATCACGACACCCGCCAAGTACGACACCGCCGCCATCATGAAGAGGAGGCCGCCGAAGGAGGTCGGAATCTCCGCCACGTTCTCCGTGTCGTAGTTCGGGTACAGCGCGCCGAACCCGAGGGCCAACGACGTCAACGCGAAGGTGACGCCCACCATCGTCAGTGACGTGAGGATCAGGATGAACGGTGTCGCGTCGAGGACGATGTTCGTGCCGACGATCAGTGGGACCGCCACGAGGAGCAGCGGAACGGTTCCGACCTTGTACTTCGTCCAAAAGAGCTTTCGAACGTCGACCGGCGATGACTTCATGAGCCACATCATCCGACCTTCGATGGACATGGCGGGGAAGACGAAACGGGCGGCGATCGCGGCGACGACGAAGCCGGCGAGTCCGAGATTGAGAAAAGACACGGCGTTGATGAGCAGGAAGGAGACCTGCTCACCCGTATACAGCGGCAGTACGGTGATGTTGTAGACGTAGACCGCCACCAGGACACCCAGCAGGATTAGCTGAGACCACTGGGTCGTGTCTCTGAAGAAGACGCGAATTTCCTTACTCAGCATGACCCGGCTCGAAGGCTCACTGCGCGCGAGCATCCGATCGAGAACACGGGAGCGAGCACGCCCTTCTTTCCGCTCCGCGCCCTCTTGAGCCCGGGTGAAGCCCGCGTCGAAGTACCGCCGGTGGAGCCAGCTGCCGACCACGAGGGTCATGAGTGCGGTGGGCCAGAGGAAGGCGAAGGGGAACCACTCGAAGCGTCCGGACAGGAAGGACATCAACGCGTCCGAAGCCCACTCGCTCGGTAGCCACGCCGAGGTGGGTGTTCGCAGCACGGCCACGAAGTCCACGAGACTGCTGAACTCTTCCGGGCTCATGAGTCGCTCGGGTCTCAAGAAGCGGAAGAGTGTCACCACTCCCGCCGCCGCGAAGAGCCCGATCAACGCCAACAGGTCGCGCGTGCGGCGAGCCGGGAAGACGTTCACCAGGAGGAGCGTACCCGCGCTGCCCAGCACGGCCGGGATGATGAGGAACGGGATCACCGTTCCGATCGCCAACAGGTAGTAGAGCGGACTGGCGGCATAGACCGCCCCGTACGCCAAGAGCAGCGGGACCGCCAGCAACGCGACCATCCACGACGAATCGACGATCGTCTCGATCAGCCGCGCGGCGTACACCGTCTCGGCCTCGACGGGTGCCGCGACGACGAACTCCAGATCCTCGGACAGAAAGAAGGTCGACAACGCCGTAATGACGTTCGACAAGACGAGGATCATGAGGAAGGTGAGGAAGGCGAGGCCGAGAAGCTTCGCGGCCAGCAGGTCTCCGATGCCCTGAGTGCCCCGAAAGTAGAGGAGCATCCGGAAGATCACAGCGAAGATCAGAGCCCAGAAGAAGAGCCCCACGAAGCCCAACAGGAAGCCCTTGAAGACCCGACCTTCGTCGGTCTTCGCGCGGTTCATCTTCGTACGAATCTTCGGGCGGAGGAGCCAGAAGAGACCGGCCCTGGGACGGGCCATCGTTTGACTCACCGTTCGATCGCCTCGCGCAGGGAGTCGATGATATCACTCATCGCCTCGCCGCCCGTGACCTTGAGGAAGATGTCCTCCAGGTCTGCCCCGCCGGATTCGGACTGCGCTCGGAGTTCGTCCATCGTGCCGAAGGCGATGATCTGGCCCTGGTTGATGATCGCGATGCGATCGCAGAGCGCCTCGGCCACCTCGAGCGTATGCGTCGAGAGGAACACTGTCCCGCCGTGGCCGGCGAAGGTCCGGAAGAGATCCTTGAGGATTCGGGCAGAGCGGGGATCCAGCCCGACCATCGGCTCGTCGACCACGATCAGCTCGGGCTGATGAATCAACGCGGAACTGATCAGGATCTTCTGCCGCATGCCGTGGGAGTAGCTCTCGATGAGCTCGTCCTTCCACGGGGTCAGATGGAACAGTTCGAGAAGCCGATCGGCGCGCGCCTCGACCGCATCCCCTTCCCGGCCCCATAAACCGGCGACGAAGCGCAAGAACTCGCCCCCTGACAGCTTGTCATAGAGGTAAGGGCGATCGGGGATGTACCCGACGCGTGCTTTAGCCCGTTCCGGGTTCTTGTTCAGATCGTCCCCGCCCACGACGACTCGACCCGATGTCGGTCGGAGCACTCCGGCCACCATGCGGATGGTGGTCGTCTTCCCGGCTCCGTTCGGGCCCAAGAAGCCGAAGATCTCACCGCGCTTGACGGAGAGGTCGAGGCCCTTCACCGCGTGGAAGCCACCGTAGTGCTTCCGGACGTCCGACAGCTCGAGCATGTACGAGTCGTCAGTGTGCGCGGGCTCGGGCGGAGCGAGGACGGGTTCGACCTCCTCATGCATATCAGTCACGTCTACCTCTGGACGAGCTTCGATGGTGTTGGGCTCCACTACTCTTCCTCCTGGGCGGTACGCTGGTCCAAGACTTCGATGTCGAGGTTGCCGATGAGGCGAACGATCTCGACCTGCTGGGCCAGTCCACCGATAACGAACCGGATGTGCGAGGCGTCGGCCGGGTACTGACCGAAGGTCGGGTCGACGGCGACCCACTCTCCGAGCCAGACTTCCGGCCACGCGTGGTAGAAGAAGGCGTCGTTCACGTAGACGAGTCCGACCGCCGTGCGCGCGGGGAGACCCAGCGCACGAGCCATGGCCACGTAGAGGACCGTGTGCTCGTTGCAGTCGCCCTGCAGCGTCTCGAGAACCTGAACCGCATTGGGTACCGAGAAGGTGATCTCCTTCTCGAGCATGTTGTACACCGAGGTCGTCAGATGACGGGCGACCTCTTTGGGGTCCTGCCGCCAGCGCGTCCGCGCCGCGGTGATCTCACGGGCACGGGTGATGATCCTCTCGTCGTCACTCTGGATCAGGGGCTCGGGTTCGAGCGCCTCTCGCAGATCCATGAAGGCGTACGGCAGTTCGTACCCAGCGTCGACGGCGTCCCAACTCTCGCGCCTCACGATGAGCGTATCGCCCCGAAGGGTCTGCCGACCTCCGTCGAGCTGAAATCCCTCGAGGTCGACGCCGGTCAGGACAAACCGCAGTTCGTCGTGTTCCGTCACATCGTCGAAGTCGACGTTGCTCTGCACCGCTGTCGACAGGATGACGTCGGAGTCGATCGGTGATCCGGAGGCGAGACGGGAGTCTTCCTGTGCCTGGCGAGCCAGCTCGTACTCCGTCTTCTGCATCGAGAATCCGAGCGCGCTCGAGGCCTGGAGGACCCGGCCGTCCTCGTCGACCCAACTCTCCACACGAACACCGCCGAACTCCTCGGCGATCTTCCACGCGGGTACCGTGTCCTCACGCGCCGGGACCCAACGGCCGAAGCCGTCTATGGCTGCCGAGTCCGTGACGAACAAGGTGTCGTGCTCGAGGATGTGCACCTCGACGGTGCGCGTACTCAGACTCGTCGGATCGAAGACCGGTAGGCGCACCGTTTCACCGACCTCGAGCCCTGCACCCATCGCCACCCGGATCGGGACGACATTCGACATGACGGGAGGCTGAGGCAGCCGGAAGCTCAGGTTCTGCTCACTGCCCGCCGACAAGATCCGGACCTGTAGCGTCGTATCGGGCAGGAGCTCACCGTTGGCCTCGAATCGACCCACTTCGGAGTCGAGTGTGAAGGAGAAGTCCTCCATGACGAGGGACGGGCTCAGCTTCACTCGCGTGCGAGCCACGGCGACCCCCGTCTGCCCGAGCGCGGGGAGCTCGAGATTCATCAGATCTTCGAGTTCGAAACCGTCGGGCAGTGTGTCGAGCCTGGACGTAGCCTGACCGACGGTCCGGTCGCCCATGGACAGCGTGTAGAAGTTGATCCCCGGCGCGAGCCCCATCGCGGCTTCCGCCAGGCGGGTCAGCTCGGGCTGGAAGTACTCATCGCGCGCTTGCCACCCCACCATCCCGATCCACACCAGAACGATGACCGTCCCGATGACCTGTCTGCGCATCCAGCTTCTCCCCCAAGAAAGCGACGCCCCCGCCATACACCGTGGCGCAAGCCACGGTCGGGTATCAAGACTTTTCGGAGAGGAGGCGTTCGAAGAGATCCGCTTCGAAGTCCGTCGAGACGACGACTTCGAGCTCTCGAGGGGGTCGGCCTTCGTCCAAATGGTGGGTGAAGAGTTCGAGCAATACGTCCGCCGACACCTCGGGTTCGACGTTCCCGACTCCGAGCCCCAGGGGGGGAAACGCGAGGCTCTCGATGCCGAGATCCGCGGCACGGCCGAAGGCGTTCTTCACCGCGCGTTGCACGATCGAGGTGGTCATCGACTCCTCGGCGGACATGACGACGACGTGCACCAGGAACGAGGACGCTAGATCGCCCGCCGGGGTGATGACGGCGCCCCCGAGCGGCATCGAGTCCATCCGCCTCAGTCGCTCTTCCGCACCGGAACCCGCCGCCACCATGACGTCTCGCGACACGGCGCTCACGGGGTCGAGGTCCGTTCGGATCGGCCGCACAATGGCCTCGCAACGACTCTCGTGGAGGGGGTGCCGCGCGACCCGGATCACGCCGCTCCGTCCTTCTCCGCCTGGAGGTCGCGCGCCTTCCGGTACATTTCCGAGGCCAACTCGTGGCGGCCCTGACGGACGTAGAGATGACCGAGCGTGTAGCTGGGACGCGGATCGTCGGGCATGAGCTCCGCCGCTCGTATCATTTCGGCCTCGGCTTCTTCGAAACGCCCGATGCGGTTCAGAGCCTCACCCCGGTAGTACACCGCGAGACCGTCCGACGGGTTCTGCTCGGTGACCCAGCGCAGCTCCGTTTCGGCCTGTGGGTAGAGGCCGCGACGGAACGAGAGCACCGCCGCGGCGAGTCGCGCGGTCGGATCCTCGGGCGTCAGCCGGAGGGCACGCTTCAACGACTCCTGGGCCTCATCGTACCGGCCGAGGGCGGTGAGCGCAGTTCCGTGGTTCGTGAGGACTTCGACGTGCTCGGGATCGGAGGCCAAAGCCTCGTCGAAGTGCTGTACGGCCAAGTCGTGCTGGCCGAGCTCGTCGAGAAGCACGCCGAGGTTGTTGTGCGCCTTGAGATGACTCGGGTTGTCGCGAAGGATCTCTTCGTAGAGTTCGATCGCGTCTTGAATCCGGCCGGATTGGACGAAATCCCGAGCGCGAGACAGTTGGTTGCCGGCAGGCTTCGGCGTCGCAGGCTCCGCCTCGGGAGCCGCGGCGCCCGACGATGCGGGAGTCGGAGACGGATCCGACGTAGGTGCGGGTGCGGGTGGCGGCGCCTCCGGAGTCGCGGGCTCGGGAGGAACGGCGCCCGAGCCAGCGGCGTCGGCACCGTGGACTTCGGGCGGCGGAGCCTTCGCGGACGGCGGCTCCTTCCGCTCGACAGGAGAGCCACCACGCTCTCCCCGACCGTCGACTCCGGTTCGGCGGTGGGTGTCTCGGGTTCTTCGGGCTCGACGAGATCGGGCAGGAGCTCGACCTGGCCCGGATCGTTCTTCCGCTTCTTGTTGCGCTGCTTCTTCTTCCCGCGCCGCTTCTTGCTCGGCGTCATGCCTCGACCTCGGATCGAAGCCACGCGAGGTAGTCGTTCGAGCCCCCCACCACCGGGAGCACGAGGACTTCCGGGACGTCGTACGCGTGGAGGTCCACCAGCTCCTCCTCCACCCGATTCACGACGGCCCGAGTCGTCTTGAGGATCAGCAAGACCTCGGAGTCGCGTTGGACGCGCCCCTCCCAGCGGTAGACGGACGTGACGCCGGGCACGAGGTTCGCGCACGCGATCAATCGGCGGTCTACGAGCGCCTCCGCGAGCCTCGTCGCGTCTTCCATCCCGGCGGCCGTCGTGAGCACGACCACCTCGTCGGGTCCATCGCTGCTCACGTCGTCAGTACGCGGTCGCGTCGGCGGCTTCGCCGGCGGACAAGCCATCGATGACGTCGTCGAGTTTCACTTGGACGACGTTGCGCTTGATCTTGAGCGTCGGGGTCAGCATGCCGTTCTCGACGGAGAACTCCTCGGCCAGGAGCGCGACCTTCTTGGGCCGTTCGTACGACGCGAACGATCCCAGCATCCCGAGTAACTCCGCCTCCACGTGGGCGACGACCTTGGGGTGCTGTGCGAGCTGCTCGGGCCCACCCTCGATGCCCTGAGATGAGGCCCACGCACCGAGCGCACCGAAGTCGGGCACGACCAGGAGCGTGCAGTAGCGGCGACGGTCTCCTACGACGACCGCCTGCTCTACATACGCATGGGTCTTCAGATGATTCTCGATCGGCTGCGGCGCGACGTTCTTCCCGCCCGCGGTGACTAGGATGTCCTTCTTCCGATCCGTGATCGACAGGAAGCCCTCGGCGTCGATCTCGCCGATGTCTCCGGTCGCGAACCAGCCGTCCCCGTCGATCGCGGCCGCCGTGGCATCCGGGAGATTGAAGTAGCCCTTCATCACCTGGGGTCCGCGGACGAGGATCTCACCGTCGCCCGCGATCCGGATCTCGGTCCCTGGGATCGGCTTCCCGACCGAGCCGATGCGGAAGTCGACGTCCGTGTTCACGTTGGTAACCGGACTCGTCTCGGTGAGACCATACCCCTCGAGAATCGTCATCCCGATCGAGTAGAAGAACCGATTCAAGGCGGGCGCTAATGGCCCTCCACCACTCACGAAGAACCGAAGGCGTCCACCGACGCGGTTCTTCACCTTCGAGAAGACGAGCTTGTCGGCGAGTCGGTATTGGAGCGCCAGAACCCCCGCAGGCTCTTGGCCCGCCAGTCGTAGATCCGCTGCTCGATCCGCCACGCCTGCGGCCCACTCGACGATCCGCTTCTTGAATCCCTCCGCGCCCATCACACCGTTGTAGATCTTCTCGTAGATCCTCGGGACGGATACGACGACCGTCGGCGCCAGGGTGCCGATATCGTCGATGAGCGTCTCCATCGAGCGAGCGTAACCGACGCGGCATCCGACCCAGAAGAAGAGGTAGTCGATCATCCGCTGGAGGATGTGCGACAGGGGGAGGAAGCTCACCGTGTTGTCGGTCTCACCGATGTCGAGGATCATCACCGCAGCCCGAACGTTCGACGCCACGTTGTTGTGGGTGAGCATCACGCCCTTGGGTGTGCCCGTCGTCCCCGACGTGTAGAGAACCGTCGCAACGTCGTGTGGCTCAGCCGAGAGGGCCTCACTGCGCCACGCCTCCAGACCCGTTTCCTCGGCTACGACAGCACCATCCGCCAGGAAGTCGGTCCATCCGGTCGCTGCCGGCCCCACCGTCTCATCGAACGCGACGATCTCGATGTCGTGCTCGCAGCCTTCAACGGCTTGCCGGGCTTTCTCGACCAACTCCGGCGTGGACGCGAAGACCATACGCGCCCCCGAGTCCTCGAGGATGTACTGGACCTGGCCGGGCAGGAGGGTCGGATAGACGGGGACCGCGACGACGCCGGCGCACAGGCATCCGTAGTCGACGAAGGCCCACTCCGGGCGATTCTCGGACAGGATCGCCGCCTTTTCGCCACGCTCTAGGCCGCGAGCCCGGAGGCCGCCGCTGACCTTGCGCACCACGTCGACGACGTCGTCGTATCCGATCCCGACGACCCGATCGGCGCTCTCGAAGCGTTGGAAGATCTCTCGCCCACCGAACCGGTCCGTAGCCTCGAAGAAGAGGCCGGTGAGGGTCGACTCGGGGACGGGTGTGGAGTTCGCTGCGTGCTCTAGAGTCGTCGCCATCCGTCAGGTCCGGCGGACCGTGACCGTGAAGTCGAGCTCCGGGTCGAGCGTATGCAAGACCGAACAGTACTTGTCCTTCGACAGGTCCACGGCGCGCTGCAGCTTGGCCTGATCCTCATCTCCGGGCCCGGACAGCGCGAACTCCATCCGCATCTCGAGGTATCGCTTCGGCGCGTCCGGAGCCCGCCGGCCCACCGTGTGCACCTCGAGCGCGTCGAGGGGCACCCGCGACTTCTGGAGGATCATCACGACGTCGATCGCCATGCACCCCGCGGCGGACAACAGGAGCAGCTCCATCGGTGACGGGCCGATCCCGCCCGAGCTGTCCACACCGATCTGAACCCCATCGTCGGTCCCGCCTTCGAAGGCGAGTCCGTCTCCGGTCCAACGGAGCCGGACCTCGCGCGTATGGACGTCGGACATCCGTCAGCCCTCCTGAGCCTGTTCACGCAGCTGCGCCAACGTCCAGCGAGCGTGATCGACGTGTGCACCCGCGTCGTCGTCGTCCGGCGCGTGTGCGAGAAAGGCCTCGAGATGCCGAATCGACTCCCGCTTCTCCTCGCGACGGAGGAGGATGAAGGCGAGCCCATAGTGGGCGCCCGCAGCATTCGGGTCCTTTTGCAGGACGTGTCGGTACGTCTTCGCGGCTTCGTCGACCATGCCGATCCGCGTGTAGCAGATCGCGATCTGCTGGAGCACGATCGCGTCTCCCGGAGACTCCTTGAGCGCCAACCGGAAAGAGGTCAACGCCTCGTGAAACTTACCCGCGCCGAGGAGGTCGAGCCCTTCGGTGTAGTAGTCGACGGGCCTCGCATCTTCTGTCCCGAGAATCTTCTTCCAGAACGTCATGCGCCGTGGGCAAGGGAGCGGGGAGTTCGGCGAAGCGTACCCTCGACGACTCGTCCCCAGGAGTGCCGGAAACTACCCGGCCCGTGGCGGCCGACGCAACGCTCAACTCCTTGCGGCGACGACCGTTCCAGCCTCTTCGGCGAGGACGTCGAGACCAACCTCCCGAAGGACCTCGCTCGTTCCCTCGGGCGCATGCACCGCAACGACCCGACTTCCCTTGGAAATCACCCGAGCAGACTCCCAAAGAAGCGCTTCGCCCAGGCGACCGTCGACGACGGCGCCCCGGAGTTGCCAGGAGAAGAACGGGAGCACCCGGCCGACCGTGATCGACGACACATTCGGGTGATCCGCCCGTGCGAGCACCGCCGAATCGGCCGCTACCGTCTGTAGATCGTCGACCCGTGCCGCCAGCGGCGTCGCGAGGGCGGCGGGCTCCCCCACGAGTACGACCGTGCCAGGGCCGCGCACGATGCCGAGCAGCGCCGCGATGCGGTCTACGCTCGATCTCTCGACCGTCTCCGGGCGTGGCTCGACCGGCGCTCGTCTGGGAGGAGGTCGCAAATCTGCCCGTCCTCCCGTCACCGGGAACGCATCGCGGCAGTTGGGACACCCGAGAGCCCCCTCCTCTACGCGGCGCCCGGCCATCCGATCGGCTCGTAGGATCAGCCCGAAGGCCGGACCGCAGCGAGGACAAGCCAGGCGATCAGTGAGGAGTAGGTGCACGAGTCGAGGGCCTCGTACCGATCAGCTCGGTTCGATCTGAAGAACCGGAATCGAGACGGTCCCCGGCCTCGTCGCTAAGAAGTGGACGGCCTCGGCTACGTCCGACGGACGAAGCATGTCGGCGCGATTCGGGAAGACGTCGCTGGAGTCTGGATCGAGCGGATCCCAGAGCGGAGTATCCGTCGCCGCGGGCTCCAATAGGGAGGCCCGCACCCCGGTCCCCCGGAGCTCCTCCACGAGCACCTCGTGGAAGCCCCGAAGGCCGAACTTCGACGCCGAGTACGCCGCATTCCCGGGATAAGCCTTCCGCCCCGCCACCGAGCCGATCTGGACGAAGAGTCCAGACCCGCGCGACAGCATGGAGGGGAGAAGAACTCGCGTCACCAGAAACGGGCCTCGGAGATTCACGGCCAGCGATCGGTCGAAGTCGGCAACGGTCTCGGAGACGCACGCCTCGATGCCGAACACCCCGGCCGCGTTCACGACCACGTCGGGAGCGCCACCCAACTCGTCGATGAGCCCGTCGAGGGCGCTCCACGTCTCGGCGTCGTCCGCGATGTTCGCGACGAGCGGCACCACACCGGATTCCCGCCGCAACACTTCGAGCTGATCCACGGACCGCGAGAGACCCCACACTCGAGCGCCTGCTTCCGCGAGGCGATCGGCCACGGCTCGACCGATGCCTCGACTCGCACCCGTGACGAGCGCGGTCATCCCGACCAACGAGCGGTCGCTCACGACCCTACCTGGCCTTCATGGTCCGGGCCCATGTACTCGATCGAGTTGTTGACCGTCTCGTGTAGGACGATCCGATGGAGTCGCACACGATCCGGCATCTGGTCGGACAGACGATCCCAGATCGCCACCGCGAAGTTCTCGGTCGAAGGGATGATCTCCGCGAGCCAGGGAACCTCGAGGTTGAGATTCCGATGGTCGACATCATCGACGACGCGCGCATTCATCGCCGTCTTCAGATCCTTGAGGTCGAGCACGAAGCCCGTGTCCGGGTCGATCGGTCCCTCCACCGTGACGTCCAGGACGTAGTTGTGGCCGTGCCAATTCCCGTTGGAGCAGTTGCCGAACACCTCGTGGTTCTTCTCGTCGGTCCAGTCCGGACGGAAGAGGCGATGGGCGGAGCAGAAGTGCACGCGTCGAGTCGCGCGGACGACGGGCATGGAAAGGTCCTCCTTGGTGGTTCCGTTCAGACCCTCGGCTACCCGCGGAGGGGGGTCCCGGTCCAGCCGAAAAAGAGCGAGGGCCGGCACCCGAGCCGCTCAAAGGCGACCGTGCACCGGCCCTCGCAACACGCCGAAGGGGCATTATTGAAGCCCGGTAACCAACAAGTGGTGACCTCCCCGAGCGCTGCCGCTTTCCCCTCTTCCGGGGCCTAGCGTCGTTCCCGAGAGTCAGTCCCGGCTTCGATGTGTTGGCTCAATAAAAAGAGCCCTCCGACGTGCGGGCGACCAATATAGTCGAATCAACCGCCGGAGCGCAGGGACCTCAACCACGAGAGGTTCCGGACGTCCATCGAGACGACGTCGTCTCCCTTCGGTGTCTCGAGCACCTTCGGGACCTCGTGCAGCCGCTCGTCGAGGACGATGCGACGGAAGGGCTCCATGCCGATGGTCCCCTCGCCCAACGTCTCGTGGCGGTCCTTTCTCGACCCAAAGGGGTGCTTCGAGTCGTTGAGGTGAAGGAGCCCGAGTCGATCCCATCCAATCGTCGCGCCGAAGTCTTCCCACACGCCGTCGTACTCCATCACCCAGTCGTATCCAGCGCTGAACGCGTGGCACGTGTCGATGCAGACGCCGACTCTGTGGCGAAGCCCCTCCGGGATCAGGTCGATGATCGTCCGAAGGTTCCCAAAGCTGGCTCCGACCGTCGTCCCGCCACCGGCGGTGAGCTCGAGGAGAACCCGGGTCCTTCCGTCCACCGCCTCCAGCGACTCCGCGACGCCCTTGGCGTTGCGCTCGAGGCCCGCGTCGATCTCTCCGTCCGTGGCATTGCCCGGATGGGTGACGAGGAAGTCGAGATCGAGTGCCCTGCACCGCTCGAGTTCGGCCTGGAAGGACCGTTGGGACATCCGCCATAGGCGCCTGTCCGGAGTCGACAGATTGATCAGGTACGAGTCGTGGGCCCCGGCGACCCCGATCTCGTGCTCTTCACGGGCTCGCGCGAAGGCCTTCGCCTGATCGGTATCGATCGTGGGCTCCGCCCATCGGCTCGGCTGCTTGGTGAAGAGCTGCAGCACGACCGCATCGATTTCCCGGGCCCGGGCCGGTGCACGTTCGACCCCGCCGGCGGCGGAAACATGGGCTCCTAGCTCGTCTCGCATGGGCGGGAAGGTCGATAAACTTTGCCCTCCTCGGAAGCATTGTTGCCGCTCACGCTTCAGAGCGCCTTCGAGTCCCCACGACGTCGCATCGCCACAAGGTGCTCAATCGCAACATCTTACGGGACTTGCACAACCAGCGCCAAATGTTTACCGGGCGCGGCACGCGACTTGTTTTCTCTAGGGGCAGAACGTCACCCCCCAGGTGGCGCTAACCCCCAAAAAACGAGAGGCCAACAATGCGCGTTGCGGCCGACGGATATCTAGACATCAGCGATCGCCGGCGAGTCCGGACCCCGGGTTTTCACGACCACGGGCTGGACCCCGTGCCCGAGGGTGAAGCGATTGCCTTCCTACTCTCGCACAGCTTCCGAGGCAACCGACGGGTCGTGCGAGCCCTTTCGATTCAGGAGCGGAAACGCATCCGCCTGGCCCTGTGGGCCGACTCCGTCCAGGAGCGTATGTCGCTCGTGGACCGAGTCTGGCGGTCGATCACCGAGGAAGTCGCCCCGGTGGGCACACTCGGTGAGCCGCAGCTGATTCAAGTGATTCGCTATGGAGACTGGGCCTATCCGCTGTATCTCGACGGAGACGTCACCCGGGTCATCCCGCTTGGCGGCATGCCCCTTGCTGAAGTTTCCGAAGAGGCCGTCTTCGACTTCGAAGAAGAGCGGATGACGGCCTAAAATCTTGTGCCGGTGTGGTTCGGCTACGGTCGTTCCCATCGGCACAAGTCCCACGCCTCGATGGGTGGGCAACACGCCCTGGGGGGGCGTGCCAAGAGTGGCGGTAGGTGCGTGCACCTACCGTCACTCGCTTTTTTGGGGGTCATCGTCCACCGGGCGTGTCCCCTTTCCGATCGTGCTCCGTGCCCTCCACGGAGGACACCCACAATCGATTGGGGCTAGCGCTCCCCGGCGCCCCGAACCTCACAAAACCCACGCATTCAACAGCTTACATACCTCGATCACGCCGACTGCCGGTGTTGGCACCGGTGGCACTCGCTTTGCCCTAGAGCAGGGCGGGTTGGGACGATGACACATCGGGGGACCGAAATGATCAACATGCAGAACAGCCTCGGAACGCGGTTCCGGGCGACATCATCCGTTTTGGTAGGATTCGCGCTGGCCTTCGCCGCGCTCGCACTCCTCGCGACCCAAGCTTCCGCTCAGGAAGAGATGGCCGAGGACGCACAGTTCACACTCATCGGAACCATCGTCGACGCTGACACCGGCGAACGCCTGATCGGCGCGTGGGTCGGGATGACGGGCACCGAATGGGGCTCGATCACCAACGACGAGGGTCGGTTCCGGATTCCGGATATGACCGCCGGTACGCTCGCGCTGAACGTCGAGCTCATCGGGTATGAGAAGCTCGACTGGATCGGCGAGGTCGACGGCCCCGACGGGCTCGTGATCGAACTCGCACCTCAGGCGATCGTGCTCGAGGGCCTCGAGGTCGTGAGCGACCGTTTCCGTTCGCGGCGCAACGCCGCGGCAACGAGCGTGGTCGCGTACGACACCGGTGACCTCTCCACGAGTGTCGCCGAGAACGCGGTGGAATTCATCGAGTTCAACTCGTCCGCGTGGCTCACGCCCTGCAACGGCCAGTTCAGCGACCGCTGCCTGTTCGTGCGCGGCCGGACCGTCGAACCCACGGTATACGTGGACGAGGCTCCGGTGCTCGGTGGCTTGGAATACCTGGAGGCGTTCCAGCCCTGGGAGTTCCACATGATCGAGGTGTACGGCGGTGGCCGTCATATCCGAGTCTACACGCCGAGCTACATGGAGCGTGCAGCGAAGAACAGGATCTCGCCGATCGCGCTTCCGTTCTGACGATGACCTGACCGGCGTATCCCCCCGGCAATCGCTTCACGCCGGATCGGTGTCATCGAGTAGTTCGAAGGTGGCCGTGGCGCCGCGCGGCGGCGCCACCGCGCCATTGCGTGGGGCGACACGGGGGGGCCCCGCGCCGGCCACGC
>JBCCEZ010000080.1:0-19726 GCA_039030015.1 Gemmatimonadota bacterium
CATCGATCTCGCGGCCGGGGAGAAGGAGCGCGCGACCCTCGAGACGCTGATGACCGCCCCGGTACCCGCGCGCGACATCGTCGCCGGAAAGTTCGTGACCGTCGCCTTGATCGGGGTCGTGGCGGCGGGACTGAACCTCGGGAGCATGCTGCTCACCTTCCAGACCGGCCTGCTCCAGGTCACGGCTGTGATCGGGCTCGAGGTATCGATTCCGCTGCCCGCCGTGGCGGCGATTTTCGTCACGTTGATTCCGCTCGCTGTACTCTTCGGCGCGATCTTCCTCGGCATCGCGGTTCGCGCCTCTTCGTTCAAGGAGGCCCAGAACGCGCTCACGCCGGTGTACATGTTGGTCTTGATCCCGGCCATGCTCCCGATCTTCCCCGGGATCGACTTCGGACCGATCTGGGCGGTCACCCCCGTGGCCGGAGTTTCCTTCTTCTTTCGAGATCTGATGACCGGAGATGCCGAGCTTTTGCTCGGCACCCTGGTGATCGTGTCGACTTCACTCTGGGCGCTCGCCGCGCTCGGCTTCGCATCGCATTCATTTGGCAGCGAACGCGTCTTGTTCGGCAGCGGTGAGGCGGCCGAGGTGGACGACACGAGTTGGCTCGAGCGATGGAAGACGCGCCGAGCCAGCGGTGCGGTGCCGTCGCAGCAGACGGTGGTCCTCTTCGTGGCCGGCGTCGCGGTGCTCTTCTTCTGGGTCGGGATCCAACTCCAGATCGGCCTCGGAGAGCGGGGACTCTTGGCTGCGCAGTGGCTGCTTCTTTTGGTCCCCGCGCTCTCGTTCGTCCGCTGGGGCGGATTCGACTGGGAGCGCACCCTGTCGCTCCGCGCACCGTCCGCCGCGGGTCTACTCGGGAGCATGCTCCTGATCCTCGGCACGATGCCGCTCGTGTGGGCGATCGGGTGGCTTCAGACCTTCGTGTTTCCGGTGCCATGGGAGATGCTCGAAGGACTCGAGGAGCTGGTCACCGCCGACACGCCTCAGCGTCTGGCGTGGCTCCTCTTTCTCGTGGCCGTCACACCCGCGATCTGCGAAGAGATGGTCTTTCGGGGGGTGCTCCTCGGGGGGACCCGCACGTTGCATCCGGTTCGGATGATCGTCCTGAACGGGGTTGTCTTCGGTGCGTTCCACCTCTCGTTCGAAACGGTGATCCGTTTCATGCCGACTGCCGTGCTCGGGATGGTGATCGCATTCGCGGTCTGGAGGACGGGATCGATCTTCGTCGGCATGGCGATGCACTTCTTCAACAACGGCGCGATCGTCGTGCTGGTGTCGATCCCGGCGCTCCGAGAAGCGTTCTCGGATCCGAACACGCCGCCGCCTCTCTGGCTGATCCCGATCGCCGCGGTCCTCTTCGCCGTCGGACTCGATATACTACTGCGCCGCATCCCGCGACCCGCTGCGTCGTGGCCTACCCCATCCGTCGAGGACGCATGACCGCTGTAGCGATGCCCGGAGCCACTCATCTCGAATGCATGGCCACCGGCACCACGTATGACTCGGAGCAGTTGATCGGCCTGTCCGACGTCGGGAAGCCGCTCTTTGCACGCTACGACATCGACGCGGTCAAAGATCGGATGTCGATGGAGGCGGTGGCCCATCGGCAGGCGGATCTCTGGCGCTACGCCGAGATGCTTCCGGTCCGGGACCCGGCAGCGCGGGTCGCTCTCGGCGAAGGGTGGACGCCGCTTCTGGATGCGCCGAGGACGGCAGCGCGTCTCGGGGTCCATCGTGTGTGGGTCAAGGATGAAGGACAGAACCCGACCGGATCCTTCAAGGCCCGTGGTCTGTGTCTGGCGGTGTCTCGGGCGCTCGAGTTGGGCGCCGAGGCCGTGGCATTGCCCTCCGCCGGAAATGCGGGGAGCGCCGCCGCGGCCTACGGAGCCGCCGCAGGTCTCGACGTCCACGTGGTGGTGCCGACGGACACGCCGGCCCCCATCCTCGAAGAGATGCAGGCGCTCGGGGCGCACGTGCAGCTTCTCGACGGCCTCATCTCGGATTGCGGCAAAGTCGTGAAGAAGGGTGTGGAGGAGAAAGGCTGGTTCGCGCTCTCCACCCTCAAAGAGCCGTACCGCGTCGAAGGCAAGAAGACGATGGGGTACGAGCTCGCCGAGCAGCTCGGTGGGCGGCTCCCGGATGCGATCGTCTACCCCACCGGAGGGGGCACGGGACTGATCGGTATGTGGAAGGCGTTCGACGAGATGGAGCGCCTCGGATGGATCGACAGCAAGCGACCCAAAATGTTCACCGTGCAAGCGGCGGGCTGCGCGCCCATGGTGCGTGCATGGGAAGAGGGAGAGGAGCACGCGCGGATGTGGGAGGGAGCCGAGACGTACGCCTCGGGGCTCCGCGTCCCGGGAGCGGTCGGGGACTTCCTGATTCTACGCGCGATCCGCGAGTCGGGCGGTGGAGCCGTCGCTGTGCCGGACCACCTCATGGCCGAATGGGTAGCGAAGTTGGGGGCGGATACCGGCGTCTTCGCAGCTCCTGAGGGGGGTGCGACCGCCGCCGCAGTTCCGATGCTCATGGAAAAGGGGCTCATCGATGCCGATGACGAGGTGGTGTTGTTCAACACCGGCTCGGGCCTCAAGTATGTAGGTATGACCCCGATCGACTGATCCGATGTACGCTCTGTTCTGGTTCGTGTTCGGCGCAGGTTTCGCGCTGCTGGTGGTGGCCGCGGGTGTGACGCTCCTCGTCCGCCGGCGGGCCGCGTTGCGCCCCGTGCCGATCCTCGATGATGCCGCAGTCAGTCACATCATCGAGCATGGCGAGATCTACGTCGATGACGACGATCCGCTCGACCTGGAGACGATCGACGACGAGGAGGAGCGGTTCTGGTCGGAGAGCTGGGACGAGCCGTCCGGGGAGTGGTAGACGCGCTAGCGAGCGTACCGGTAGTACAGCTCGGGGAGCGGCACGAGTCGACCGACCGAGGGTGCGGTGTCCTCGGGGTTCCCGCGTCGGACCCAGAGCGCGCGGTTCAGGTTTCCGATGAGGCCGAGCGCGTGATGGTCGGCGAAGCCTGCGTCCACGCCCACGGGGGCTCGCAGCACGAGCGCCCACGCCGATCGCGACCCGTTCTCCCCGGCGCCGCTGGCGACCAGCCAGAGCCCGGCACCCGCGACAGGTCGGACCCTGGAGCCGAAGAAGTACCGCTTTCCCACAACCGAGACGCTGACGGCTCCGCTCCACAGCCCCACGCCCAGCTCCGCGCTGTTCGCGCCGTCGTACAACTCGACGGTTCCGCTCCAACGCCCGATCCCACCCAACGCGATGCCGAAACGAGCGCCTCGGCCCGCGTTGGAGCCCGGCACCTGGGCCTGCAGCTCTTGGCTCCACGCGTTCGTCGTGAGGGCGATCGCCGCGAGGGCGATCGAGAGAACGAGGCGGTAGGTGGGTCTCTTCACGGGGCGCGGTCGACGATGGTGGGGCGCCGGAGTATAGAACGGCGCTCCGCCGCGGTCTACGCGCTCGCCGCCCTGGTGCTCGGCGGCGTCGCGGCGTGCGATGCCCCCGACCGGTCGGCCGAGCGTCGGTTGACACTCGGGGACGCCCTCCTCGAGGCGATGACGCCCGACACGGTGCGCACTCGGAGCGTACATCCCGGGGTCACCTACCACTACGTGTGGGCGGCCGAAGGTCCGTGGGCGATCCATCTCGTGGCTGCGGACCTCGGCCAATGCGAGGTCGGCTTCTCCGTGCTTCGCCCAGCCGCGCGCCGAAGCGGGGGAGAAGGGCGTGCCACGACGTCTCGCATGGTCTTCGAAAGCGACGAGCCGATCCTCGCGGCGGTGAATGCCGACTTCTTCACACCCGAGGGCGCGACCGTCGGGACGGAGGTGGTCGATGGCCGGGTGACCGCATCGGCGTCTCGGCCGACGTTCGCGTGGCATCCCGACCGGGGGCCGTGGATGGGGCTGGCGGAAGCGGGTGCCGACGGCGTGGACGTCGGCTGGCGTGTCGACGCGACGGGGGACGGGGATACGGAAGCGGTCGGGGGCTTCCCCGATCTCATCGATTCCGGTGCGCCTGTCGGAGACCTGGAGGTCCGCGCCCGGCCGACCTTCGCAGCGGCCCGCCACCCGCGCACCGCGGTCGGCTACGACTCCGCGGGCGACGTCCTGTGGCTCGTTGTCGTCGACGGGCGACAGCTCCCGCATTCGGCGGGCATGACCCTACCAGAACTCGCCCGGCTGTTCGGCTACCTAGGGGCCGACGAGGCGTTGAATCTCGACGGTGGCGGGTCCTCGGCGATGGTGATCGACGGGCGACCGGTGAATCGGCCTTCCGACCCGACGGGCGAGCGCGCGGTTGCCAACGCGCTCGCCCTCGTTCGGGACGGGAGCTTTTGTGAAGTTGGGGGCCGCTAGCCCCTCGTCACGCGGGTGATCAGTTCCCCCACGTGACCCCGAAGCCGACACGATACGTCCGACCGGGGCCCGGTTCGAAGTACCGGCTTCCGAAGGCGTTGGGCACGACCGACGCGTTGTAGTCGGTGTCGAAGACGTTCGCGATCGCCACGAACGGCGCGAGTCGTAGCGTTCCGGACTCGATCTCGTCGAAGCCGAAACGGGCGTCGGCCAGGAAGTACGACGGCGAGCTGGCCGTACCCTCGTCGTCGACGGGCACGTCGTCCTGCCAGAGTCCCCGCAACTCTACGAAGCCGGGGCCTCGGTCCAGAATGAGAGTCGCGTCGAACCGATTCGGCGCCTGCCCGGGAACGGCGTTCCCGGTGAAGTCTCCGTCCTCGGTCTGGAAGAGGTCGTACGTGGCGTCGACGTTGGTGAAGGCGACGCGCGCCGACACACCGGGGGCGAGACGACTGTCCGCGGAGGCTTCCCACCCCGTGTACGTGATACGACCGGCGTTGCGGAAGTAGGTACGGCCGGGGTCCGTCGGGACCTCGAAGGGGACCAGGCCGTCCGTGACCTCCGTGTGGAAGAGGCTGACCTCCAGGGCCACCCGCTGGTCGACGGTGGTCCGGGCTCCGCCCTCGAACGTCACACCCGACTGCGGATCGAGGTCCGGGTTGAATCCGCCTGCGCCGGTGGCGCGGTTGGCGAGCTCGGTCGTCGTCGGCGTTTCGAAGGAACGACCCACCGAGGCGAAGAGCTCCGTCGCGTCGGCGACGGCGACGACGACACCACCCGAGGGGCTCAGCGCGTTCATGGAGCGATCCCCGGAATCGTCCGGGTCCCCGCCAGCCGTGAAGCGATCGTCGACGCTGAAGGAGATATCGTCGAACCGGAGGCCGGCGAGGAAGGAGACCTTGTCTCCGACGTCGAGCCGTCCCTGTACGAAGAGTCCCAGCCCGCGAACCGACTCCTGCTGGTCGAGCCGGAGATCATCGGGGGTGCCGCCCGCGTTCCCGAAGTTCTGACGGTCGTCGCTCTGGAATTCGGTCTCGAAGCCCGCACCCCATCCGAACGTCGAGTTCTGCCCTGCGTCGCTCGAGCCCTGGAAGAGCGCGCGAACGCCGCCGGCATTCCGATCCAGCTCGATGACTCGACCCGGGATGGGATTGAAGAGTTCACGCCGCACTCCCCACGCCGCGAATTCGGCGTCGGTGCCCGCGAACTGCCCCATCCACGAGGCGCCGAGCTGACCCTGACGGACGTCCTTGATGGCGCCGCTGCGCACGTTGAAGCCCCAGGCGGCCCGCTGTCCCTCATCCAGGGTGGCCTGCGGCAACGAACCGGGGTTCTCGGCGTCGAGGTCCATGCCATTCACCACGATCCGGAGTGTGCCGTCGCCCGCGGGTATCGCCAGGGTCCCGTTGAGCGTGCGGCGGTCTGCCCGACCGTACGCCGAACCGTCGTCTGCTTCGGGATCGCGCCGGAAGCCGTCGTACGAAAGATCGGTGAAGCCGACACGGTAGCCGACGTCGCCCGACGTCCCGGTGGCGTGCCCTTGAACCGAGAGCAGGCCGAAGGACCCGCCGGTCGTGCGGATCCCGACGTTGGCCGGCGCGAGGGCCGGGTCCGTGGTCCGGAAGTGCAGTACGCCGCCCGCGGCATTCCCGTACAACGCGGCGTTGGGACCGCGGAGCGCTTCCACACGACCCAGCCCAGCGAGATCGAGGTGATCGAGCGTCGCCTGACCGTCCGGAAGCGTGGCGGGAATCCCATCCACGAGAACGCGAATGCCACGCACCCCGAACTGCGATCGAGCCCCGAAGCCTCGGATCGCGATCCGCTCCCCGACGGCGAAGTTGAATCGGTTGTGGATTTGCACTCCGGGTACGGAGCGGAGCGCCTCCTCGATGAAGGCCGAGGCTGTGCCACGCGTCAGCTCCGCGCCGGACACGACCGAGATGGGGTACGGTGCGCGTGTCCCGATCGACGAGCCGAGGACACGGACCAGTACCGGATCGATCGTGACCACGGACGGGGGATCCTGGGCGACGACCGCCGATGGCATCGTGCTCAGGACGAGCGCGGCCAAGAGGGCGGTGGTATAGAGAGAGGTGCGTGCGAAGATCGGCATCTACGTCGTGGTTTCGGGTGCGGTCGGATGAAGGATAGCGCGCCGCATGTCACCGATCTATCCCGGCTCGCGGCCAATCCGGCTAGACTTGCCTCATGGAAACGACCCCCTCCCACATCGCGACGTTGGAGCAGCTGACCGACCGCCGAGGTCGGATGTTCGATCGACTCGGTGGTGGGGTGATGGTTCTCCCCGCGGCACCGACTCAACTCGGGTCGCGCGACTCCGAAAGACCGTATGTCGCCGATCGGGAACTCTGGTACGCAACGGGACTCGTGGAGCCGGAGACGGTCGCTGTACTGGTCGGTGGGGATGCCCGTCGGCTCGTTCTCTTCGTTCGCCCAAGAGACCCCGCCGCCGAGCTGTGGAGCGGCCCGCGCCTCGGACCGGACGCGGCGGGTGAGCAGGCCGGTGCCAACGAGGTGTATCCGATCGCGGAACTCGCGGAGCGTCTCGGTGAGCTGATCGGTGCGGGAGACTCCGTGCACTACAGGACAGGACGATCCGACGAGGTGGAGCGTCTGGTCCTCGGGGCGCTCCGGCAGGGCCGAGCCCGTGGCCAGCGCACGGGGGCGGGGCCGCGTGCCCTCGTCGATCCCGGGGAGATCCTCGATGAACTCCGCCTCCTCAAGTCGTCGACGGAGATCGCCGCGATCCGGGAAGCGTGCCGGATCACGCTCGAAGGCCATCGGGCTGGCGCCGCGGCCGTCGTCCCGGGTGCGGGCGAATGGGAGGTCGAGGCCGCGGTGAATGGTGCGTTTCGGGCAGCGGGCGCGAACGGCCCGGGCTTCGAGACGATCGTCGGAAGTGGCGCGAACGGTTGTGTGCTGCACTACGTCGCCAACGCGGACGCGATCGGCGCTGACTCGTTGGTCCTGATCGACGCCGGAGCCGAAGTCGGCTTCTACAACGGGGATGTGACGCGTACCTGGCCTGCGGCCGGGCGGTTCACCGGTGAGCAGCGCGCCGTGTACGACATCGTGGACGAGGCCCGCCGGGCCGCGATCGCCGAGGTGAGGCCGGGCGTAACGATCGGTCGCGTCCACGAAACGGCGTCGACCGTCATTGCGACGGGGTTGATCGAGCTCGGTGTCCTCGACGGGCCGCTGGCCGACGTACTCGAGGAGGCACAGCACCGCGCCTTCTTCCCTCACCAGACGTCCCACTGGCTGGGGCTCGACGTGCACGACCCGGGGGACTACGCCCTCGAGGGAGCGTCGAGGACACTGGAAGAGGGCATGGTCTTCACGGTCGAGCCGGGCCTCTACTTCGGAGCCGCCGCGCTGGAGCAGGGCGGGGATCGCTTCGCGGGCATCGGAGTCCGGATCGAGGACGATGTCGTCGTGACCGCGGAGGGGGCCGAGGTGCTCACGGCCGACCTTCCGACGGCGGCGGACGACGTCGAGGCGTTCTTGGCCTCATGAGCCTTCTTCTCGAGGCCCTGTGCGAACCAGGGCCATTGGTCACGGTCGAGCTCCGACCTCCGAGTTCCGAGCTCGATGCCGACGCCGGGATGGGAGCGTGGATCGACCTGCACCACACGCTGGGCCGGCTGACACGCAAGGAGGTGTTCGTCTTCCTGACCGACAACGCTGTCGGCGCCGCGGAGGAGGAAAACCTCGCGCACGTAGGCTCGAACGTCGGGGATACGGTCGATCTACGACGCATCGTGCCGATCCTCACGGCGAAGCACACGTTGAACTACTGTGAGACGTTTGCCGAACGAGCGGTCGCCGATGGCTTCGAAACGCTCACGGTGCTCGGCGGCGACGTCTCGGTTCCGCCCCCGCGCTGCGTTCCCCACGGCCGTGACCTGAGGGAGATTCTCGCCGGACGAGTCAGTACGCTCACGCTGGGGGGATGGATCAACCCACACCGAGACCCCAACGAGCAGCTCGGATTCCTCGAGGCGGACGACGCCCACGCGGACTTCGCCCTCAGTCAGATCGTCTCTCATCACTCGCTGGGCGCCGTCGAGCGTCTCCTCGAGGCACGTCGGGCGTTGGTGAGCCCGAAGCCGATCGTCTTCGGGGTCTTCTACTACCGATCCGCTCGTCGGCGAACCCTCGAGACCCTGTCGCGATTCTTCCCGGTCCCGACCGACGAGCTGATGGAGGAGTTCGAATCAGGCGCGACGCCCGAAGAGATCTGTGCCCGGAGCATTCGAGCACTTCGTGAAGTCGGGGCCGAGAAGATCTACGTGAGCAACCTGGGCGAGCGGTTGGCCGGTCGGCGGCTCCGGGCGGTGCTCGAGCACCTCTGATTCGGCCCGGGATCAGGCGGTGGCCGAGACTCCGCTCTCTCGGAGGATCCGCAGCGGGATATCGACCTTCCGCTTCGCCGCCGTGAGGTGAAACCCGCGCACGAAGGGGCGAATGGCATCGATCGTCTCGAGGGCGATCCGTACTCCTTCTTCCAGGGCGGCCTCGGCTCCCGACGCTTCGGCGGAACGCATCCGCTCGATGAGGGCGTCCGGCACCTGGACCCCCGGGACTTCGTTCGCGAGGAATTCGGCGGTCCGAACACTCAGGAGCGGCCAGATCCCCGCGACGACGGGGAGGCGGTCGAGCTGTGGCGTCCGACGGGACGCCTCCGCGAGGAAGGCTTCCAGCATCTCGGGTGAGAACACCGGCTGCGTGACCGCGAAGTCGGCGCCCGCCTCGACCTTGTAGCCCAAGCGGGACAACTCGCGCTCCCGATCGATGGCGCCCTGGTTCAGCGCGACTCCTTGGGCGAATTCGGTGGGCGTCCCGATCGTGTTTCCACTCGGGTCGACCCCTCGGTTCAGTCCTTGGACGACGTTCGTGAGACCGATCGAGTCGATGTCGAAGACCGTCGTCGCGTCCGGGTAGGGCCCCGCGGTCGGAAGGTCGCCCGAAACCACGAGGAGGTTCCGTAGACCGGTCGCCGCGGCTCCGAGCAGATCGGAGATCATTCCGATCATGTTCTTGTCCCGGCACGTGTAGTGGGCCATGGCCTCGATGCCGACTTCGCGCTCGATGATCTGCGCCGCGGCGAGGGCGCTCATGCGGCTTCGTGTCCTCGGACTGTCGACGACGCTGACCACATCTACGCCGGCTACGCGCAGCGTGCGCGCGGGCCGTACGAGTTCGGTGGCATCCCAGCTGTGCGGCGGGATGATCTCTACGGAGACGACGTGCTCACCGCGAGCTAGCTTTCGCCCCCAAGCCGAGCGGGCTTCGAGCGGCACGGGGTCGACGGCGGCGTCCGGGACGACGACGGCTCGGGGCACCGGGGGCACGACGCGGCGTGGCTGAACGGACCCCACCAGGGTGCACATCGTCTCGGTGTGTTCGGGCGTCGTTCCGCAACAGCCGCCGACGAAGCGCACACCGATGTCCACCATCCGGCTGGCGTACTGCGCCATGTAGTCCGGACTGGCCAGATAGATCTTCCTGTCCCGTACCGTCCGGGGTAGGCCGGCGTTGGGCTGCGCGATCAGGGGGAGCGCCGTCGCGTCGGCCATCTCTTCCAGTGCGTCGAGCATGACGGACGGTCCCACGGAGCAGTTGAGGCCGATGACTTCGGCTCCGGTCCGAGCCAGGTCGTCGGCCAACTGGGTGGCGTCTCGGCCGTACGCCGTCTTACCGTCCTGCCCGACCGTCATCTGTGCGAAGATCGGTAGGTCGCACGCAGCGCGTATGGCACGGACCGCGCACTCGAGTTCGGTCAGGTCGGCGAAGGTCTCGAGCACGAAGCCGCGGACTCCGCCTTCGAGGAGGCCGGCAACCTGACGTGCGAAGTGAGCCTCGGCTTCCTCCCGCGAGGTCGGGCCCCACGGCTCGATCCGAATGCCCAGGGGGCCGAGTGAGCCCGCCACGGAAGCGCGCCGGCCGGCCGCTTCCAACGCGATGGTCGCAGCGGCTCGATTGATCTCCTCGGTGCGCTCGTCCAGACCGAACGACGAGAGTTTGATCGGGTTCGCCCCGAAGGTGTTGGTCTGTAGGATCTCCGCGCCCGCCGCGACGTATTCGGCGTGGATGTCGCGAACGAGATCCGGCCGGCTGACGTTGAGTTCGTCGTAGCAGACGTTGACGAAGACGCCCCGCTGGTAGAGGAGCGTGCCGATCGCGCCGTCGAATACGTGGACCCGACCGTCGTCGAGCAGCTCCTTCATCTGTCGGCGCCCGGCGTATACCCCAGGTTCGGCGACAGCCACTGTTCGGCTTCGGCGACCGACCACCCCTTCCGAGCGGCGTAGTCCTCGACCTGGTCCCGGCCGACGCGCCCGATGCCGAAGTAGCGACTGTCGGGGTGGGAGAGGTACCAGCCCGCGACGGAGGCGCCCGGTGTCATCGCGCAGCTCTCGGTCAGGGAAACACCGATCGCCTCCTCGGCGGCGAGCAACGAGAAGAGCGTCCGCTTTTCCGTGTGGTCCGGGCACGCCGGGTATCCGGGGGCCGGGCGGATTCCGGCGTACGCTTCCGCGATGAGCGCATCGTTGTCGAAGGTCTCGTCGGGGGCGTACCCCCAGTAGTCCGTGCGCACTCGAGCGTGCAGAAGCTCAGCGAACGCCTCGGCAAGTCGGTCGGCGAGCGCCTTCGTCATGATCGAGTTGTAGTCGTCGTGGGCTTCCGCGTACGCGTCCGCGATCCGTTCGGGTCGCACGCCCGCGGTGACGACGAAGGCACCCAGCCAGTCGGCGACCCCGCTGCCTTCCGGGGCCACGAAGTCCGACAGAGCCATCGCGGCCCGATCGGCCTTGGCGAACTGCTGACGAAGGCCATGCACCGTTCGATCTCCCTCGTCGGTCCGGACGACGATGTCGTCTCCGCGCGAGAAGGCGGGGAAGAGCCCGACCACCGCGGAGGGTCGGACCTCGGGATCCCGCTCGAGGCGATCCAGGATCACCTCCGCATCCGCGAAGAGCGAACGCGCCTGCTCACCGACGACCTCGTCGTCGAGGATCGCAGGGTACTTGCCGTGGACCTCCCACGCCTGGAAGAACGGCGTCCAGTCGATGTACTCGCGAAGCTCCGCCACGGTGACGTCCGAGACGACGTGCACGCCCGGATGGCTCGGAGTGGGCGGAGTGTAGGCGGCCCAGTCGATGTCGTGACGGCGCGACTGCGCGTCCTCGAGCGGGTGCAGGGTTCGCTTGCGTTCCCCGGCCGCTCGTCGTTCCCGGACCTCCTCGTACTCCTCCCGCGTCGACGCCACGAAGTCCTTTCGCTTCTCGTCGTCCAGGAGTTGGGAGACCACACCCACCGCGCGGGACGCGTCGAGGACGTGAACGGTCGGACCCTGATATCGCTCCTCGATCTTCACGGCGGTGTGGACCTTCGAGGTGGTCGCACCCCCAATCAGTAGCGGGGCGTCGAAGCCGGTCCGCTCCATCTCGGCGGCCACATGCACCATCTGGTCGAGCGAAGGGGTGATGAGCCCGGAGAGCCCGATCACATCCACCTCTTCCTCTCGAGCCGCTTCGAGGATCTTCTCCGCGGGCACCATGACGCCCAGGTCGACGACTTCGTAGCCGTTACACTGCAGCACCACGCCGACGATGTTCTTCCCGATGTCGTGCACGTCCCCCTTCACGGTCGCGAGGAGGATCTTGCCCTTGCCACTGCTGTCGGCCTGCTCGGCCTCCAGGTAGGGGACGAGCTTGGCGACGGCCTTCTTCATCACCCGGGCGCTCTTCACCACCTGGGGGAGGAACATGCGCCCGCTGCCGAAGCGATCGCCGACGAGGTCCATCCCGTCCATGAGGGGCCCTTCGATCACATCGAGGGCGCGCGGGAGCTGCTGACGAGCTTCCTCCGCGTCGTCCTCCACGTGGCGGTCGATCCCGTGGACGAGGGCGTGCACGAGGCGCTCGTGCACCGGGAGTGCTCGCCACTCCTGGTCCTCCTCGACGCGCTTCGCGGTCGTGCCCGTCCGCTCGCCCGCGATCTGGGTCAGGACTTCGGTCGCCGACTCGTTGCGATCGAAGAGGACGTCCTCGATCGGCCCCAGGAGCTCCGACGGGATCTCGTCGTAGACCGGCATTGCGCCGGCGTTGACGATTCCCATGTCGAGCCCCGCGTCGATGGCGTGATAGAGGAAGGCGGAGTGCATCGCCTCACGCACTTCGGGGCTGCCGCGGAAGGAGAACGAGACGTTGCTGATGCCCCCACTGGTGAGGGCGGCGGGGCACTCCGCTTTGATCGAACGAACGGCCTCGATGAAGTCGATGGCGTATTGTGCGTGCTCTTCGATGCCCGTCGCGACGGCGAAGACGTTCGGGTCGAAGATGATGTCCTCGGGTGGAAAGCCCTCCTCGACGACGAGGATCTCGTAGGCGCGCTTGCAAATCTCGATGCGGCGCTCCAACGAGTCGGCCTGACCGTCTTCGTCGAATGCCATGACGACGGCCGCCGCACCGTAGCGTCGCACCTCGCGGGCGCGATCTCGGAACGCGTCCTCTCCGTCTTTCATCGAGATCGAGTTGACGATCGACTTGCCCTGCAGCGTCTTCAATCCGGCCTCGATCACCGCCCAATCGGATGAGTCCACCATGACGGGAATGCGGGCGATATCCGGCTCGGACGCGAGCAGATTCAGGTATCGCGTCATCGCGGCGACCGCGTCGAGCATACCTTCGTCCATGTTCACGTCGAGGATCTGGGCCCCGCTCTCGACTTGTTGGAGCGCCACGTCGACGGCGGTCGCGTAGTCTCCGTCCAACACGAGGCGAGCGAACCGGCGCGAACCCGTCACGTTCGTCCGTTCGCCGACATTCGCGAAGAGGGAGTCGGGTCCGAGGGCGAGAGGTTCGAGGCCGGAGAGTCGGGTCCGTTGTGGCGGCTCTGGGATCGTCCGGGGGGGGAGTCCTCGCACGGCCTCCGCGATGGCCCGGATGTGGTCCGGTCCGGTACCGCAGCAGCCACCGACGAGGTTGAGGAAGCCGGCTTCCGCGAACTCTCTGGTGAGTCCGGCCATGTGCTCCGGCGTGTGGTCGTAGCCCCCGAGTTCGTTGGGCAGGCCGGCGTTGGGATAGCAGACGATCGGCACCGACGCGACGCGCGCGAGCTCTTCCAAGAACGGCCGGAGTCCATCGATGCCTAGGGCGCAGTTGAAGCCCACGGACATCAGACCGGCTCGCCGACCGGGCCCAGGCTGCGCGCCGTGCATGACCGAGTGCCAGAAGGCGGTAGGGGTCTGCCCCGAGAGCGTCCGACCGCTTTGGTCGGTGATCGTACCGGAGACCATGACCGGCACGTCGATCTCGAGCTCTTCGAGCACGACCGAAATGGCGTAGAGAGCCGCCTTCGTGTTGAGAGTGTCGAAGGCGGTTTCCACCAGGAGAACGTCTGAGCCGCCACGGAGCAGCCCTCGCGTTTGCTCGCTGTATGCCAACACGAGGTCGTCGAAGGTGACGTTTCGTGCGCCCGGGTCCGAGACGTCGGGTGAGATCGAGGCGGACCGAGTCGTCGGGCCGAGGGCGCCGGCCACCCACGCCGGACGATCGGGGTGGGCCGCACGATGCGCGTCGACGGCCTCGCGGGCGACGCGTGCGGCGGCCTCGTTCAACTCCTCGGCGATCTCGCTCAGATCGTAGTCCGCGAGCGAGACTCTGTTCGCACTGAACGTGTTCGTGCCGACGAAGTCCGATCCCGCCGCCAAATACTCCGCGTGGATGTCGCGGATGATCTCGGGTCGGGTGATGCACAGGAGATCGTTGTTGCCGCCCAGCGGGCTGTCGTGATCCGCGAAACGCTCCCCACGGAAGTCGTCTTCGCCCAGCTGATGACGCTGGATCATCGTGCCCATCGCCCCGTCTAGGACGAGGATGCGGTGCTCGAGCGCGTCCTCGAGTTCCTGCACGCGGGTAGCCCGATCTCGGGCCCAATCAGTCGCCGTCACGCTGTCCTCCAGCAGTGCGAAACCCCTCACGCAAGATCGCGGGAGGGGTCCCGGCCTTTTAGCTCGTTCGCGGGCTCTTCGATCAAGAGCTCCGCAGGGCCGCAATACGCCTCAAATCGCCCCGGGTTGTCCCTAAAAACCTACATCCTCTCTACCGACTCATCCAATAGGAAAATTTGATGAGGAAGACGTTGTCAGGTGTGACGCCGAAGAGGTCGCCGACGTCGCGCCCGAAATCGAACGAGCCATTCGACGAAAAGCCGTCTCGCCCCTGGGACCAGACGAGGAAGAGGGTCGACCCCGGACGGTACTCCCAACGAAGGACGGCGTTCGACCTGAACTGGCTGAAGCGAAAGTCGGGATTCCGGAACGACTCGTCGTTCCCGTCGCCGTCCAGGTCGGCGGCGTAGCCCGTGCCCGACGTCGTCGGCGTCACCGCGCTGAATCGATCCGCGTACCGTGGAGCCACCGGGTCGTCGATCTGCTTGAAGTCGTCGTACGTCCCCGCGCTCACGAAGGGTTGGGCGTAGAGCTGCACGCTCAGCGTCGGGGTGAAGGCGAAGTCGACGCGAGTCGTGAGGCCGACCGTGGTTTGGTCGATCCGGCCGAAGAGGTAGCGCGTCTCGTCGGCTTCGATGCGGCTCACCCACTGCGCGTCGTCGACGTTTCGGTTGACGAAGGAGCCGATGTTGAACGTCGCACGCCCGCTCGGTCGGATGCGGATGTTCGGCGAAAGGCCGAAGGTGTACGAATCGCTCTCGGGACGCACGTTCCCGAATCCGTTCATGTTCACCTGAACGATCTTGCGGCCGTCCGTCCCGAAGCCCGACCAGAAGTTCGTCTGAGCCTCGCGTCGGTAGAGCGGACCACCGCGGAGCTTCCCAGGTGAGTACGCCGACAGCTGCTGATTCACACCCGCGTACGCGAACCAGAAGTTCTTGAACTGTCCGTTGAAGTTCACGTTCAGCCCGGTCGACACACGGTTGCCGTCGAAGTCCTGGACGAGCCACGAGTTGCCGTTGATCCCGAAGTTCCGGAACGGCCCCTTCTCGGCATTGTGCTGATAGCCGAGCCACACCCACGGATTCACGTAGTCGGTGCTGTTGAGGAAGCCGACGTCGTTCGTCTCGAAGCCGGGCGTGCGCAGCTGCATCCCCGTGCCGTAGCGCCAGAATCCGCCGGCGAACTTCGTCAGCGCGAAGTCTGCGGACACACCGCTCAGCGACGTCCGCGTCGGGTCGTACGTGACGTGCCCTGCGTCGGGCCGCTGGTAGTTGTGGACCGAGGAGCGCTGCGTGCGTGCGATCGCCTCGGGCGACCCGGACACGTGTGAGCCGAGCACGTATCCGCGGAGCTGCCAGTTGTCCGCTCCGAAGCGGTGCCGGAAGTCCACCCCTCCCGTCCATGCCCGATCGCGGAGTACCAGGTCGGACGCGACGGCCCCGTCCCGCACGAGTCCGGTTCCGATGACCCCGACCGCGGACCGGCCTTCACGGAAGTCCTTCTGGAGGCGGAGGACGCCGTAGTTCGAGAGGGGCTCGACCGCCTGTTCGTGAGGAGCTCCCACGGCCGGGACGATGTCCGCATTTTCCTCGGCGGTGAGCGCGTGCATGATTCCGATCGACCAGCCACCGGCCGTCTTCCCGGAGACCTTCCACGCGCCCAGGATCGTCGACTTGTCGTCGACGTTCACGTAGCCGCCCGACGGATCGGCCCAGCCCTGCGGCGGGCGCCCGATCCGCCTCGAGTAGAAGAGGGACTCGTTGGCGTCCGGACCGTCTCCGTTCGACAGCGAGAAGTTGAAGATGCTCGAGCCTTCCAGGAAGAAGGGCCGCTGCTCCGGAAGGAACGTCTCGCGATCGCTCAGGTTGACCTGCGCCGGATCGGCCTCGACCTGGCCGAAGTCCGGGTTGATCGTGAGATCGAGGGTCAGGTTCGATGTCATCCCGTACTTCACGTCGACACCCCCCGTCCCGAACGCATCGTTCGGCGAGTAGAAGGGGTTGTCCGCGTCACCGGGAGAGCGTTCGAGGGACGCCACCGAGTAGGGGAGGATCTCCATCCGGTTCGGGGCAGAGAGGTCCCGTAGGCCGCGGAGCTCGCCGAAGCGCGAGACGATCGCGTTGTCGGATCGCGTCGTCGGCGCCCACACGGCCATCTCCTGCTTCCTCGCGATGTCCCGGACGAAGTTGATGCCCCACGTCTGGGTGTCGGCGTCGCGGAAGCGGAGCTGGGAGTACGGGATCTCGAATTCGGCGGCCCACCCATCCTCGGTGCGGCGCGTGGCGACGTCCCACACCGCATCCCACCCTGGATCCTCTTGGGTGTCGTCGAAGCGGTAGATGTCGTGTTTCACGCCGAGTGGGTTCACAGCGAAGTGGAAGGCGGTCCGGCGGTCGAAGTACGAGTCGATCACGACACCCAAGAGGTCGGAGTACGACTCTTGGTCTCGACGCGTCAGCTGGCCGACGACCAGGTCGGGCTCCGAGTCGTAGGCGCGGAGGTACACGTACAGGGCGTCGGTGCCATACACGACCTGAGCGGTCGTGCGTTCGGTCGAGGGATCACCTTCCTCGGGTTGGAACTGCACGAAGTCGGTGGCGAGCGTCGCCGTGGCCCACACGGGCTCGTCGTCCACGCCGTCGATCTCGAACGAGGCGTCGTCCGCCCGGGTCGCCTCCAGGATCAGCGGCCCTGCCTCACAGCACCCGCGGACGACGGACCGCTCATCGCGGGGCGCCGGGTTCTCCGCGGTCGTCCGCGTCTGCTCGATCGATCGCTTCTGGGCGTGCAACGCACTCGGCGCCACCATCACCATGATCGCGAGCGCTGCCCAGCTTCGCTTCGTCATCGCCACCCCATCGTCCCTGATGTCACGGCGCACCCAGGCCGCGTCATCCATTCGACACCGGCCGGGTCCGATTGGTTGTGCGGACCGTCCGATCTACGTTCACTCCTCCCGATCGGTTTCGTCCAACCTTTTTTTCGGACTACACGACGATGCGCTGGCCGCCACCCCCTCGACTGGCCGCTCGAGGTAGCAAGGCCCACGGGCTCGGGAACGACTACCTGGTCTTCGAGTCGGGAGAGGATTGGCTCGCGACCCCGGCGGCCGTGACCCGAGTGTGCGACCGGACCCGAGGCATCGGTTCGGACGGCATCGTCGCCCTGCTCTGGCAAGAGACGAGCGGCACCACGACCGAGGTCGGCCTCCGCATGTTCAACCCGGACGGCTCGGAATTCGAACGGAGTGGCAACGGATTGCGGGTGCTGGCGGCGCACCTCGTGCGACACGACCCCGAGATCCGAACGGTCGTGGCCCACGTGGGAGGGGACGAGGTCGCGATGACCGTGCACTCGGTTGTCGCTGGAACGCACGACGTGTCCGTCGAGATCGGCCGGGCACGGGTCGGCCCCGACGCGGTCGCCTTGAACGACGAGGACTTTCGCGCGGATGTGCCGGACGCGGAGGTCGTCCCGGTGTCGGTCGGCAATCCGCATATGGTGGTGCTGTCGGAGGCTGGGGAGGGCGTGCGCCTCGACGACGAGACACTCAACCGTTGGGGACCCCGCATCACGAGCCACGCCGCGTTGGCGGCGGGCGCGAACGTTCAGCTCGCTGAAGCAACCGACTTCGGAGGGCGCGCCCTCATCTGGGAGCGCGGGGTGGGTCCGACCAGCGCCTCGGGTACGAGCGCATGCGCCGTGGCCGTCGCCCTCGTCTCGACGGGCCGACGCCCCCACGGGCATCTTCGAATTTCGATGCCGGGCGGATCGCTCACCGTCGGCGTGTCGTCGGAGCTTGACGTCGTACTAAGAGGACCGGTCGAGGAGGTGTTCGACGTGGAGCTGACCGAGGCATTCACGGCCTCGCTCGGCGAACTCCCCTAGGTTCGCACCCGCGCCATGAAGAAGACGCCAGCCGCAAAGAAGACGGCGTTGGGGAGCCACGCGGCCATCAGGGGAGTCATCGCTCCCGCTTCACCCAATGCCCCGGACACGCGCAGCATCATGGTGAAGATCAGAACGGTCGCCAGCGACAGTCCGATCCCGTAGGCGGCACCCCCGCGCTTGTTGCTCGTGGCGAGAGGGGCTCCGAAGAGGATGATCACCAGTGTGGTGAAGGGGATCGAGATCTTCTGCTCACGCTTCACCAGCAGCTCGTTCGCGTTCCCACCCGTCCGTTGGATGATGTCCGCGAAGCGGTCGATCTCCGCATACGTCATCTCGTCGGGTTCCGGCGGTACCTCGAGGAGTTCTTCCGGCTTCTCCGCGATCGCAGGGATCGCCAAGCGGTCGAACTCGAATGTCTGTACGGTGCTGTCGTTGGGCAGGGTGCGTAGGTAGCCCTGAGCCAAGACCCAACCGGTGTTCTCTGCGAAGCGGGCTCCCTCTGCGACGACGTGCATCGAACCGTCGGCGTGCTCCGGCCCCCTCTCGATGATCAACCCGTTCACGCGGCCGTCGGCCGCCGTGAGTCGATCGACCTGCCACGTGTAGCCGTCCTCGGACTCGTACACGAAGTCCGATCTCCAGGAGCGGCCGGGCGTCTCCGACCTCAGGATCTGAGCCGAGATGCGATTCGCTCGCGGGACCACTTCGGAGAGGGCGAGAGCGACACCGGTGAGACCTACCCCGACGAGAAGGAGCGGGAGCACCAAGCGGTGGAAGGAGATCCCGCCCGCCTTGGCTGCCACGATCTCACGGTGCGTCGTCATCGAGTGCACGGTGAACACCGTCGCCAGGAGAGCGGCGACCGGGAACGACCACTGCACGAAGAGCGGAAGCTGGTAGAGGTACGACTGCATGACCTCGCCCATGGTGAGGCCGCGATCGATGTACTGATCGAGGTTCTCCGCGATATCACCGATCACGAAGAGGGGCGGGGCCGCTGCAAGGACGAGGCAGAACAGCCGCAGGAAGGTCCGGACGACGAGGCGGTCGAGGATGCGCATCAGGTCGCCTCCGACTCACTGCGGCGTGACCCGAAGAAGCCGGCGATCGTGTCCCCGATCCCGCCTCCGCGTGGTGTGCCGGACGTGTGGCCCATTCGGGACTGGAGGACGAGCGCCGCCACGAAGAAGACGACGTTTCCTAACCACATCGTGACCGCCGGATCCGCGACACGACGATCCGCGAGGGTTTCGCCTCCGAGGAGTCCGATCCAGTAGATGAAGAAAATCACGGCCGATGCGGAGACCACGAATCCCACACCCGCGCGTGGGAACCGAAGGGCGAGCGGCGGGCCGATCAAGACGAAGACGAGGCATGCGATCGCGATCGCCCACTTCTTGTGCACGACTTTGGTGCTGAAAAGGGGGGTGGGCCTTTACCCCGACGTGGGCTTATACCCCGGTATTTACG
>JBCCEZ010000081.1:0-19001 GCA_039030015.1 Gemmatimonadota bacterium
CCGCGTGATCGATGAGCTGGTCCGAGAGGATGGGACGAACCCTCAGACTCGCCGGCGCCACCCCGGCCAGGAGACGCAGCCGGCGATTCACTTCCCGCTCCGTCAGCCGTTCTGTCTCCACGGTGAAGCCGGGCAACTCGATGGGTGCGGGCTGGAGCAGAAGGTCCGCCTCGTACACGCCGACCTCGTTCGAGAGCTCGAGCAGAGGGGTTTCGAAGTCCCGATACCCGAGCCGAACGGCCTCGACGTGATACGTACCCGGGTTGGGCGCCTCCAGACGGTACCCGCCCGTACTATCCGAAATCGAGATCGCGACGGGGTCACCATCGACGAGTAGGCGGACGAGCACACCCGAGATCGGGCGGTCGTCTCGTTCGTCGGACACCCTGCCCCCGAGGAGCTGGGCCGCCGATGGAGCTGCGTACGACGCGACGACCACGCACGTGATCCACACCGCCCGCACGGAGCGGGCGAGGCCGAGCCGGCTACTGAGCCAGGATCTCCTGAACGTTGCGTACGACATTGGCCACCGTGAAGCCGAACTGCTCGAACAAGACCTCGGCGGGAGCGCTCGCGCCGAAGTGATCGAGTCCTACAGATCGTCCGCCACTGCCGACCCAACGCTCCCAGCCAAAGGTGCTGGCCGCTTCGATCGACACCTTGGCGACCACATCCGCGGGGAGCACCTGATCACGGTAGGCCTGATCCGTCTCCGAGAACAGGTACCAGCTGGGCATACTCACGACGCGTGTCGGCACACCAGCCGACTCGAGCTCGGCCCGCGCATCGAGCGCCAAGGAGATCTCGGCCCCACTCGCGATCAAGATCGCCGTGGGTGCGCCCCCGGACGCCTCCGCCAACACATACCCACCGGACCGGAGCCCTTCGGCCGAAGCCAGATCGCCCTCTCCGTTCGCGAGCGCGGATCCGGCACGCGGGAGGGCGGTGACCTTCTGGCGGCTGAGCGCGAGGAAGGAAGGGCCATCCGAGCGCTCCATCACGACCCTCCACGCGTGCTCCGTCTCCGGGCCGTCGGCCGGCCGGAGATCCAGGAGATTCGGGATCGCACGTAACGATGCGAGTTGTTCGATCGGCTGATGGGTCGGGCCGTCCTCACCCAACCCGATCGAGTCGTGCGAGAAGACGTACGCAACCGGTTGCTCCATGAGCGCAGCCAGTCGGATCGCGGGCCGCATGTAATCCGAGAAGATCAGGAAGGTCCCGCCGTACGGGCGGATTCCCCCGTGAAGCGTCATCCCATTCATGATCGAGCCCATCGCGTGCTCCCGGACCCCGTAGTGCACGACCCGTCCCTGAGGCGTGACCGGGAGCAGACTATCCGCACCTGCGATCGTCGTCTTGTTCGAGCCCGCGAGGTCCGCCGACCCGCCCACCAAGTTCGGCAGCCCGGCGGCGAGTCCCTGGAGAACCTTGCCGGACCAGCCGCGGGTGGCGTCCGCGGCCTCCACACTCGCGAGGTCCGGGATGTGGGCATCCCACCCGTCCGGGAGTGTCCCTGACATCGTGCTCAAATATTCGGCGGCGAGATCCGGATGCTCCTCGCGGTACGCCGAGAAGGATTGATCCCACTCGGCCTGGAGGTCTCGCCCGCGGGACACCGCACGCCCCCAGTGCTCCCGCGCACTGGGATCCACGAAGAAGGGTTCCTGCGACGGGTAGCCCAGGTTCTGCTTGGTGGCGGCGATCTCGTCCGCGCCGAGCGGTGCGCCGTGCGACGCCGCCGTGCCCGCCTTGCCGGGCGACCCGAACGCGATCGTCGTGCGAAGGACGATGAGTGTGGGCCGATCGATCTCGGCCTTCGCGGCCGCAATCGCCGCGTCGATCGCCTCGACATCGTTCCCATCATCCACCCGCACGACGTGCCAACCGTACGCTTCGAAACGTGCACCTTGGTCTGTGCTCGTCGACAGATCCGTGCCACCCTCGATCGTGATCCGGTTGTCGTCGAAGATCCAGATCAGCTTGCCGAGCTTCTGATGTCCGGCGATGGCGGCCGCTTCGTGCGATACACCCTCCATGACGTCACCGTCCGAGCACAGCACGATCGTATGGTGATCGACGATCTCATGTCCCGGACGGTTGAACCGATCGGCGAGCCAACGCTCCGCGAGCGCGAAGCCGACCGAGGTCGCGACCCCCTGACCGAGGGGCCCCGTCGTCATTTCCACGCCTGGGATGTGACCGAACTCCGGGTGCCCCGCGGTGGGCGACCCCCATTGCCGGAAGTTGTGGATGTCCTCTTCGGAGACGTCGTACCCGCTCAGGTGGAGGAGCGAGTAGATCAGCATCGATGCGTGGCCGACCGACAGCACGAAGCGGTCCCGCCCGAGCCACGTGGGATCGGTCGGGTTGTGCCTCAGATGCCGATGGAAAAGCGAATAGCCGACGGGGGCCAACGCCATGGGCGTACCCGGGTGCCCTGAGTTCGCCTGTTGCACCGCGTCCATCGAAAGAACGCGGATCGCGTCGATCGCCAACTGTTCAGTCGTGCTCATGCCACCGGTTTATGTACGAGTAGTTCCGCCCAATCCCTCACCCAGGTCGCTCAACCCACCACGAAGTTCACCAACCGTCCCGGCACGAAGATCACACGTCGCTCTTCGACGTCCGCGAGGTGCCGTGCGACGTTCTCGTCCGCGCGAGCCGCGCCGACCACGACGTCTTCGGATGCGTCGGCCGCCACTTCGATCGAGCCACGCCGCTTGCCATTCACCTGAACAGCGATCTCGACCGTCGACTCGACGGCCTTGTCGGCATCGAACTCGGGCCAGTTTGTGCCATCGAAGATGCTGCCCTCGTGCCCGAGGCGCTCCCACAGTTCTTCCGCCAAATGCGGAGCGAACGGCGCAATCATGACGACCAGCGGCTCGATCTCCGCCCGTCTCGCCGTCCGGCCGCCCGACCGGATCGCGTTCAGGCACTCCATCATCGCCGCGATCGACGTGTTGTAGCCGAGCTCCGGCAATTGCTCGGTCACCTGACCGATGGTCTGGTGGACTTTTCGTTCGACGTCCGGATCGGCGGCCTCGTCCGATGCCGACACGGCGGAGTCCCACAGTCGATGAAGGAAGCCGTGCGGACCCTGGATCCCGCCCGCGCGATAGTCACCGCCCTCCTCGAAGGGCCCCAGGAACATGAGGTACGTCCGGAAAGCATCCGCCCCGAACTCCTCGATGATCGGATCCGGCACGATTACGTTTCCTTTGCTCTTCGACATCTTCGCGCCGTCGCGGATGATCAGGCCGTGCGCCCGGAACACGTCGTACGGCTCCTCGAAGTCGATGTGGCCGAGATCCTTCAGCACCATCGTGATGAAGCGCGAATAGAGCAGGTGCAGCACGGCGTGCTCGTTGCCGCCGATGTAGGTATCGACCGGCAGCCAACGGCGGGTCCGCTCCGAGTCGAACGGGGCGTCGTCAACATCGGCGGAAGGGTACCGCAGGAAGTACCAGCTGGAGTCGAGGAAGGTATCCGACACGTCGGTCTCGCGCCGCGCCGCGCCTCCGCATTCCGGGCACGTCGTCTTATACCACTCCTCGACGCGAGCGAGCGGACTGATCCCGGAGTCATCCGGCCGGAAGTCCTCGACGCGCGGCAGGACGACCGGCAAGTCCGACTCCGGCACGCCGACGGACCCGCAGTTGTCACAGTGGATGATCGGGATCGGCGGCCCCCAGTACCGCTGACGGGAGATGCACCAATCGTGCAGGCGGAAGTTGACCTTCGCCTCTCCCCACCCCTCTTCCGAGGCCCACGCGGTGACGGTATCGACGGACTTCGACACGTCGGTCCCGTCGAAACGGCCTGAGTTGACCAACGCACCAGGACCGACGTACGCCTCAGGCAACGGCGTATCCGGGTTCTCCCCAGGCCCTGCGACAACCCTCCGGATAGGCAAGTCGAACTGTTGCGCGAACTCGAAATCTCGGGCGTCGTGGCCCGGAACCGCCATGATCGCCCCGGTGCCGTACTCCATGAGGACGTAGTCGGCGACCCAAATGGGGATGAGCTCGCCCGTCGCAGGGTTGCGGCAATAGCCGCCAGTCGGCACGCCGGTCTTCGACTTGTCCGTCTTCTGCCGCGCGATCAGGTCCTTCTTGGTGGCCACATCGACATACGCATACACGGGCGCACGGAGGCCGTCGTCCGTAACGGACTCCACGAGGGGGTGCTCGGGAGATAGGACGATATAGGTCGCGCCGAACACGGTGTCGGGCCGGGTCGTGTACACCTCGACGACGTCCCCGGTGTCCTCACCCTCGCGGTCCACGACGGGGAAGTGCAACTCTGCCCCCGTGCTCCGGCCCAGCCAGTTCGACTGAGCCTTCAGCGTCGTCGATGACCAGTCGATGGTCTCCAAGTTGTCCAGGAGGCGTTGTGCATATTGGGTGATCTTGAAGAACCACTGGGCGAGTCGCCTCTGCTCCACGGGCGCGTCACAACGCTCGCACGTGCCCGCGACCACTTGTTCATTGGCGAGCACCGTCATGCACGGGGGGCACCAGTTGACCGGCGCTTCCTTCCGCTCCGCGAGGCCTGCCTTGAAGAGCTGCAGGAAGATCCACTGCGTCCATTTGTAATACGACGGGTGTGTCGTATCGACGGAGTGATTCCAGTCGAACATCCCGCCAATCCGTCGGAGCTGCCGCGTGAAGTTCGACACGTTCGATGGAATGAGATCCATCGGGTGGGTGCCGATCTTGAGCGCGAAGTTCTCCGAGTGGATTCCGAACGCATCGAAGCCCATCGGCTCGAAGACGGTCCGTCCGCGAAGTCGGTGGTACCGTCCGTGGACGTCCGCTCCCGTAAACGCGTAGATGTTGCCCACATGGAGCCCCTCGGCGGAGGGGTAGGGGAACATCATGAGGTTGTAGTACGGGTCGTCCGCAGACTCGAGTTCCTCCGCGGTGAACGTGTTGGTGCCGCGTTCATCCCAGAGGCGTTGCCACTTCTCTTCGACTTCGGACGGGACGTATCCGTCCTTCTCTTCGTGCGCCATGATCGGGTCGCGCTTCGGGGTCGATCGGGGTCGCCGACCGACGGTTCGTGCGGTCGGAGCCGGCACGGCCGACTCCGGAGGAAGCGCTAAGCTACACGGCGCGGGAAGGCCTCCCAAGGGGAGACCCGGGGCTCAGCGACGAGCGAGCTCGATCGTGAGTCTGGCGGCACGCGCGCCCGAGCCGAAGTCGAAGGTCATCGACTGATTCGTCAACGTCATCTGGTCGTCTTGGTGGTCGATCACGTAGAGGTCTCCCTCGATCTCGAGCGTGCCGACGACGATGTCCACTGGACCACCCCCGGACACCACGTTGCCCGCGCCGTCGTCGAAGGTCGTACTCGCCACGGGTGGGCTCGCGTTGACTACCGTCATGGTGAACAGAGCGCCGTCACGGGAGATGAGGTCGACGCTTCCGGAGCCCGCGCCCGTCTCTTCGTAAACGTACGTGGACGCCTGCCACAGGCCCGAGATATCCCCGATGGCGAAGCCGAGGAGCGTGTCTTGCGCGCATGCAGTGGCGCCGAGAACGACACTCGCGACGAGGGCGATCCGGACTCCTGATCTCTTCATGAGCGAGATGGGGTTGGGGCGGTCGCGCGGCACGCGACCTCTCATCGATCGGATCATAGTGTATCTTCCGCGACCATGTCCAAATCCAAGAAGAAGATCTCGGGTGCGAGCCTTCGGCACGCCTTCGAGGAAATCATATGGCCGCGCCGCCTTCTTCTGTCCGGCGGACTGGGCCTCATCGTGCTCAATCGCCTCGCCGGACTGGTCCTACCGGCGCTCTCCAAGCCTCTGATCGACGGGTCGCAGCCCGACCCATCCACAATGGCCCCTGGGGCCATCGGGTTCCTCGGCGCGCTGAGCACGAATCAGATTCTCATCGCGATCGGCGTCTCGATCGCGATCCAGGCCGCGACGTCATACAGCCTGACGATGCTCCTGGCCGTAGAGGCTCAGCATCTGATCGCCAACCTTCGGGCTCAGGTGCAGCAACACGTTTTGCGACTGCCGGTTCGGGTCTTCGACAACACGAAATCCGGTGAGCTCGTCAGCCGAATCATGGACGACGTGGAGGGCGTCCGAAACCTGGTTGGCACCGGCTTGGTCCAGCTCGTCGGAGGGACGATCACGGCGGTGGTCGCCTTCGTCTTCTTGGTCAACATCAACGTGGTCATGACGGGTCTCTCCCTCGTCCCGCTGGCCGCGTTCGGCTTCGTCTCGACGAGGGCCTTCCAAACGTTGCGACCCGCCTTCCGCGAGCGCGGGAAGATCCGAGCCGATGTGACAGGCCGACTCACCGAGGCACTCGGTGGCATTAGGGTGATCAAGGGCTTCCACGCGATCGACAAGGAGGGGGAAATCTTCTTGGCCGGAGTGATGCGGATCTTCGACAACGTGAAGACCACGCTGACCACCTCCAGCCTCGTCACCAGTCTCGGGACATTCTTCATGGGCATGGCCAGTGTGACCGTGATGGGATACGGCAGCTGGCAGATCGAGCAGGGCGCGCTCACCAACGGAGACCTGGTGTCCTTCGTGCTCTTCTTGGGCTTCTTGATCGCCCCGGTGATTCAGATGGCGAACATCGGCACCCAGATGACGGAGGCGTTCGCCGGATTGGATCGCACCGCCGAGTTGATGGCGTGGCCGGAGGAAGACGACGACCCGGAACGGGTTCGCGACATGCCGAGGATCAACGGGCACATCCGCTTCGACGATGTTCACTTCCGCTACGAAGAAGACAAGCCGGTTCTCAAGGGTGTCTCCTTCGAGGCGACACCCGGGACCGTGATCGCACTCGTCGGGAGTTCGGGCTCCGGAAAGTCGACGATGGCCGGACTCGCGGCGACGTTCCTCACGCCCGACGGGGGTACGGTCTCGGTCGACGGCGTCGACCTCCGGACCGTCAAGCTCGCTTCATATCGAAAACAGCTGGGACTCGTCTTCCAAGACGACTTTCTCTTCGACGGTACCATCCGGGAAAATCTCCGGTTTGCGCGCCCGGATGCGACGGACGAAGAGATCGACCAGGCCGCCCGACAGGCTTACGTGACGGAATTCTCCGACAGCTTCCCCGAGGGACTCGAGACGATCATCGGTGAACGCGGCGTGAAGCTGAGCGGGGGGCAGCGTCAACGCGTCACGATCGCACGGGCTCTCCTGGCCGACCCCAGGCTGCTCCTCCTCGATGAGGCCACGTCATCGCTCGACACCGAGAGCGAGGCCTTGATCCAGGCGAGCCTCGACGACCTCCTCCGCGATCGCACGACGATCGTCATCGCGCACCGACTCACTACGATCCAGCGGGCGGACCTCATACTGGTCCTCGAAGCCGGAGAGATCGTCGAGCGCGGACGACATGACGATCTCATCGCACTCGAGGGTCGCTACCACCAGCTCTATACGGTCCAGGCGAGGATCTGAGCGGAGCGCTCAGCGCGGAGCCAGGGCTCCCTCCCACGCACAGCCACGAAGCTGTTCGCCGCCGATATCGAGTTCAGCGGTCCAGGAGAACACAGCCCCTGTCATCGTGTCCGAGCACCTTCCCTCCCGGAAGATCGCGGTGATCGCGAGCGCTTCCGGTCCGGAGGACTCCGACGTGTACTCCCACCCCCCGGCGGCCATCGAGGCTGGCGTAGCCTCGAAGACGGTGCTCGGGATGAGGGGCGTGGAGAGGAGCAGGCCGTCCGGAGTGACGCGCAGGTGCCAGAACGGCTCCTGCCCCGTGGCGCGGAACTCGAACGCGTCGACCGACTCCTCGCACCCGAAGCCCTCGGAAGACGGCTCTGCCCTGCGGAGGCTCCGGATGGTCACGAGTCCGGAGTAGTCGGCTCCGAAGCCGCTCGCCGGCGCCGGGCCCACGACCGCGTCGGCCTCGATGAAGATCGCGTCGTACGCCTCGCCGCTGAGAGACTCGTACACCTCTTCCACTTCGGCAGTCGGAATCACCCACAGCTCGGCATCTTCGTCACAGGGCTTGATGCTCCGCACCTCGGGACCGAGTACCAGAAAGCCCCGCATCAACGAATTCGACGCGGTGATCTCGGTCGACACCGAGGGGAGGGCCTCCTCCGACCCGTCCCCGTCGGCAGAGTCGGTCGGTGCGCAGCCGGCCAACACGATGCCGACGCCCGCACCGAGAGCCATCGCCTGTCGCATCATCGTCCGCACGACCCGTCGAATCCGTTCAGAATGCTCGGGATCGTCATCTCGAAGGAGTCGCCGGGGCCGAGGGAGACACCCCGGGTCACACAGCGCGCGCCGAGGGTGATGTCGAATTCGATGTTCACGCGCCGAAGGCCGTCGATCGGGTGCCGGAACGTCCGGGTGTCGTTGCCGCGTACCGAGCCGAGGCGCTGCCGCTGACCATCCAGATACAGATAGACGCGTGCCTCCTCGAGCTGTTGGTTCCGCACGCGGATGGTTACCACCTCCTCGCCGCCGCCCTCGAACGCTCCCGCGGAGTTTGACGACGCGCACGATGCCATCGACCCGAGGAGCACGGCACACACCAACAGAGTTCGAACACGAAGCATGGGTGACTCACGTCGAGCGATGGATACTACCTACACGATGCTACGCCGTATCGGGCGACCCGATCCCTTCAACGGGCGGCCTCATGAACCGGCGAGCGGGTCCAAGGGACGTCGGGTCAACCTCGTATCGAGGCCGAACCAACGGCTCCGCTGCATCTGACTCGGCCAGCCGCGACGGTCGAGCAGTCCGAAGATCTCGGCATAGATCCGGAACGTCGCGCTCTGCTCCGACGCCGGTGTGACCGGTACGTTCACGTCGATTCGAAGCACGTCCTGCCCTCCCTTGGGGAGCCCGAGCCGCACGCCCCCGCCCATGGATGCGCGCCAACCACTGTCCTGGCCCAAAGGCACATCCCCGGCCCACATCCGACCCGCGTCGGCGAAGAACACGAAGCCGAACTCGGCGAGGCCCGGATCCCATCCGAACACACTCGTTCTCTGCTCCAGGGAGGCGAGCACACGACGCCCACCGGGGAAGGCATCCGCAACGTAACCGCGAACGCCCTCCATCCCACCCAGTGTCAACTGGAAGGGATGACGGTGGGCGTGCCCCCCGGCGATCGAAGCACGAACGGTAGTCCCCGCGCGATCGGTCTGTTTCCAGTAGCCGAGGGCTCGCGTCTCGTACAGCACGTCTCGAAGTCCGTCCGAACCGCGCTGGCCCTCGACGTCGACATCGACGTGGCCGTACACGTTCCGCGCCCCCCACGCAGCGCTTCCTCTCAAGCCGAACCAAGGAAGCGCGTCCACCGGCCCGCGACTCCCCACCGCGGGGCCCGCGGTCAACATCAGCTCCACCCCCATCGGCACGTCCTGAGGTGCGGAAAGGGCGTCGATGGCCCGATGCTCCTCGAAACGGATCCGTCGGAGCCCTAGGCTGACGAAGACTCGATCGACATCGACGGACGAGCTCTGACGGGCGAGAAGCTCCGCGATGCCGGGCACACCGTCCGTAGGATCATCGAAGTTGTTGTCGAAGACGGCCGAGAAGCCATCGCCGGGAACGACGAGCGATGTCCGAGAAAATCCGACGCCCGCGACGACCCTCGCTCCACTCGGATCTCCGAAACGACGTTGGAGCTGAGCGGTCCATCGCTCAGCGTCGACGCGTGCGTACGCCTGCGTGTACGGCTGCGTGGGTCCGGCGGAATAGCTGAAGTAGTCGTCACGTCGGGAGTAGGTCTGGCGAAACGCCATCGCGCCGACCTCGCCCGAGTAGGGTCGGAGGAACGAGAAGAGCCAGAACCGATCTGGCTGCGCCTTGCCGCCGCTGAGGGTCGCGTCGACCCGTGTCCCGAGGAAGTTCGGTTGACGGACCAACAGCCCCGTGCGCTTCCGTTCGCGGAAGGACGACCGGAACAGGCTTCCACGAGTACCCGTACCCAGGACGTTCTTGGCGCTGGCCCGGATGCCGGTGAGCGTCACACCCTCGTCGAAGGAGAACGCCGCGCCCGCTGACGCGGCCCAACTGTCCTGCGTCCGTACGAGGACTCGGTACCCTCCGTCCGGATGAGGCTCGGCGTCGACCCCTGCGTCGAGGATGTACGGTAGCTCCCGAAGCGTTCGCTCCGACTCCGTGATCCGGGACGGGTCGTAGCACTCAGATTCTGCAAAGAGGAGCTCCCAGCGGATGGTCCGCTCTCTCGTCCGTACGTGGAACGCGTTCATCGTGCGGAAGAGCCAACCGAGGCGAGCATCGGGCGCGGCCTCGGCGACGAACGGCTTCTCGCGCTCGATGACGAGGTCGCGAACGACGCCGTCCTGACACTCTTGGGCGGACAGCGGCGGCGCGACCGTCCAGATCATGAGTGCGAAGGCTGTGCAGGTCCGCCGTGACACCCGAGCTACCCTTCGACGAGAGAGACGCGATGGGAGCAAAATACCTGAATACGACAAACGAGCGGGAGGCCGCGATCGCGACCTCCCGCCCGTCTCGCTGCGAAGCCGATCGGCCGATCAGCCGATGATGATGCCACCCATGAAGATGAACGCATCGTTGTCGAAGTCCGGCAGCGCGGGATCGTCGGAGTTGAACTCCATCCGACCCTCGATGAAGAGACCGCCCAGCGACACGCCGACGCCGGCGAAGGGATCGTTCTCGGACATGTCCAAGTTCCCCACGGACGTCGCGCGGCGCTGGATACCGCCGATCACGTACGGGGAGACGATCGGAAGGGGCAGGCCGAGCTTCGCGAAGAGCGCGCCGGTCCAGTACGAGCAATCGTCACAATCCGGGGCGAAGTACGTGGCCGTAGCCCAGACCCCGACCGGAAGCGCCGGGAGCTCCAGCCCCGCCCGGCCACCGAAGCCAAACGTGCCGTCGAGTTCCTGGGCTGCCTCGATCCCGGAAATCAGGGCCGCGTGGCCCCCGAACTTGAGCTGAGCGTCCACCGGCTGCGCCAGAACGGCGAGCGTCAGGACCGCAGACATCGCAAACGCGAAACGCCGCATGTGGGTACCCTCCGTAAACAAATGTTTATCCGAATAAGGAGCCATCTACAGCGAGGCGCAACGAAATGTTTCGAGCATTGAGTCGCCCACGCGCAGGGCCGCGGATTGTAGTTCACGAAGCGTGCCACCCGAGAGGGCCCGTACTGCGCCCGAATCCCCGTGCTTTAGAGGTATTTCGGTACCGGTGTCGGACTTTTTGTCCAGTTTCTCCGGGTGCGTCCCCGACCTAGCTTTCGGGAGCGTTCGATCCCCACCCCATACCGAGACGATGGCCAAGAAACAGTCGTTCGACATTTCGACCTCCGTAGACATGCAGGAAGTCGACAACGCCGTGAATCAGGCGGTGCGCGAGACGCAGACGAGATACGACTTCAAGGGCACCGACTGCTCGCTCGACCTCGACCGCGAAGCCGGGGCCGTCAAGCTCGAGGCGGACGACGAGTTCCGCCTCTCTCAGCTGATGAACGTGCTCCGAGAGAAGCTGAGTCGTCGGCAGGTGCCGCTGAAGAACATCGATGAAGGCGCAGTAGAGGTCGGCTCTCTCGGGCGTGCCCGTATGGTCGTCGGACTGAAGAGCTCGATCGATCAGGATACCGCGAAGCGGATCTCGAAGGACATCAAGTCTGGAGGCTTCAAGAAGGTGCAGGTCCAGATCCAGGGCGAAGAGCTGCGGGTAACGTCCGGATCGCGCGACGAACTGCAGGAGGTGATCGCCTTCCTCAAGCCGAAGGACTACGGTGTCGAGCTGATGTTCGGGAACTACCGCTGACGAACCGCTTCTGATGGACGCCGCCCCCCCAGGCCATCGCCCGACCTCACTCCGCGAGGTGTCGGCTGCCCTCCGCTCGGGTGACGTGACGGCCGTCGACCTCGTCGAAGAGGCGATCCGCGCCCACGCGGAACAGGGGGACGCGTTCGGAGCCTACAAGCACTTCGACGTCGATCAGGCGCGGAGCGACGCGAGGGCGGCCGACGCACGACTGTCGACCGGGTCGGCTCCACCGCTGTGCGGCATCCCCGTCTCGGTGAAGGATGTGTTCGGCGTCGACGGCATGCCGACGTTCGCCGGATCTGCGGCTCAGCTCCCCGCGGACCCCTGGTCACGGGACGCCTGGCTGGTCGAACGGACGCGCTCCTCGGGCGCCGTAGTCATGGGGAAGAGCCACACCGTCGAGTTCGCCTACGGTGGAGTCGGCTTCAACCCCCACTGGGGCACACCTCGGAACGCCTGGGACGCCGAGACCGCTCGGATCCCCGGGGGGTCGTCCTGCGGAGCTGCGGCGAGTCTGTGGGAAGGGTCCGCGATGATCGCGCTCGGAACCGACACCGGGGGCTCGATCCGAATCCCGGCCTCGTTCAACGGGTTGGTCGGTCACAAGACGACGCGAGGACTGTGGTCCACGGCGGGTGTGGTCCCGCTCAGCGACACCTTCGATACGGTGGGCGCCCTCACACGGACCGTCGAGGACAGCGCCTGGTTCTACGGGGCCGTCGACCCGCGCTGGGGCGACGCCGAAGCCTTCCTGGAAGCGCTGGACACGGCCTCCCTCCACGGTCTCAAGGTCGGGCTCCCAGAATGCACGATCTGGGAGGACTGTCAGCCCGACATCAAGTCCGAGTTGGAGTCCGCACTCGAGCACATCGAGTCCGAGGGAGCGCGGCTGCATCACACCGTCGCGACGATCCTGGATGACGCGGTCGACCTGTACCTCAACGGTGGAATCGGGAAGGCCGAGTGCAACGCATTCCTTCGCGGGCAACTCCCGGACTGGCTCGATCGACTCCATCCCACCGTCGGTCGTCGACTCGACGGCGCGCTATACCTCGACGGCGACCCATACCGGCAGCTTCTTGCGAAGCAGCGAAGGATGGCGGCCTTCGTTCACCACCTCTTCGCCGAAGTCGACATTCTGGTGCTTCCAAGCCACCTCATGACGGCGCCGCCGGTCTCCGACGTGGAGCACGACCTGGAACGCTACGTCGACGTGAACGTTCAGACGCTGCGCCCGACCTGCCCAGTGAACTTGCTCGAGCTATGTGCCGTCACCGTCCCTGTCGGACTGGACTCGACGGGTATGCCCGTGGGCCTTCAGCTCATCGCGCAGGGCGGCGAGGACGAGGCCATTCTCGGCATCGCCCTCGCCGTCGAACGCGCGCTGGGCACATCGGCAACTCGACTCGGAGCGCCCCCGCTCTAGGCGCCCGCTTGGATCTCCTCGGCGACCGCCTGAACCTCGTCGAGAACTCGGAGCAGGTTGCCACTCCACAGCATCCCGATCTCCTCTTCGGAGTAGCCGCGACGAACGAGCTCCAACGTGACGTTGAAGGTCTCGGAAGCGTCGTTCCATCCCGTCACGCCGCCACCTCCGTCGAAGTCCGAGCTGATCCCGACGTGCTCGAGACCGATCAACTCGACCAGGTAGTCGATGTGGTCCACGAGGTCGTCGACGTCTACGGGCGCCGGCCCATCCTCCGATGCGGCCATTCGTGCGTCCGCCTCGAGCTGGATCGATTGGAACTCAGTCATGAACGCCTGCTGCTCCTCCGGCGTCATCGACTGCATCATCCGGAACATCGCGCCGCGGCCGCCCTGCGGAATTTCGAACTCGCGCTCGGCGGCGACTTCGGCGATGACCGCCTGCGCGGCCTCGGTATAGGCCGTGTTCTTGTCGGGCCGGAGGTAGCTACGGAACGCGACAGTCTGCACGACCCCGCCGTTTTCGGCGATCGCCATGAGCTGCTCATCGTCCATATTACGAGGCACGTCGCCCACGGCGCGGGCCGCCGAATGGGACGCGATCACGGGAGCCTGAGACAGAGCGAACGTCTCCATGTTCGCTTCCTTCGAAGGGTGGGAGACGTCGATCATGATGCCCCACCGATTCATCTCCGACACCACCTCACGCCCGAGGTCGCTCAGTCCGTTGTGAAGCCAGACGTCGTCGCGCTCTCCGGTGTTGGAGTCGGCCAACTGGCTGTGCCCGTTGTGCGCGAGTGACATGTACCGCGCGCCACGCTCCCAAAACTCCTGTACTCGCGACGCATCCATGCCGACGGGGTACCCATTCTCGAGTCCGATCATGGCCACCTTCCTCCCCTCTCCGTCGATTCTCCTCACATCGTCGGAGGTGAGCGCGAGCCCGATCCGGTCCGGCGCAATTTCTTCCGTCAACCGATGAATCGCGTCGAATTTCTCGATCGCCGCGGCGTACGCGTTGTCGAACCCATTCTGGTCGAGGAACCCCTGCCCGACATAGACGATCAACCATGCGACGTCGAGCCCGCCCATTTCCATCTTGGGAAGGTCGACCTGCGTCGGCAGGTCCATCGTGTAGTTGCGCTCGAAGGTGAAGTTCGCCGGGCTGATGTCGACGTGCGTGTCGAGCGTGATGACCCGCTCATGGATGCCGCGTGCCCGTTCGACCATCTCTTCTTCGGTCTCGGCGGCAGGCTCTTCACCCCCACCCGCACAGGCACTGATCAGCGCTACGAAGAGGAGTCGGGTCGCCCAACGGAGGGATCGTGCAGAGGTCGTGGTCACGCGCATGGTTCGTACCTGGAGGGGTAAGATGGGAGCCATTAAGGACGGCTATTGAGAAAACGTAGGGCGACCCGGTCATTCCTGACATGGTGCCCGACACCTTCTTTGGCTGCTCCCTGGTTCATGCGCATCCAAGGAGCACTCCCTGAGCGACGGGACTGGGGCGACCTACCCCAGTGACGCCGCGAACGTCGGCGGTCGGCGGTGGCCCGTCGCCTGTTCGTAGGCGTAGGCGATCCGAAGCAGGGTCGGTTCGGTCCATGCTCCGCCGAAGAACGACACGCCGACGGGCAACCCGGAAACGAAGCCCATCGGGACGCTGATGTCGGGGTATCCCGCGATGGCGGCCGGCCCGGCGCTGCTCCCCCCGTCGAGTCGATCGCCCTTGATGTGATCGGTCGGCCACGCCACACCCATCGTGGGCGCCACGATCGCATCGATCCGGTGCTCCGCGACGAGGCGGTCGATCCCGTCCTCGCGGGCTGCGCGTTGGATCGTCTGCTTTGCTTCCAGATACGCCGGGTCGGTGAGCGGCCCCCGGGCCTGGGAGGCGATCATCTGTTGCTGCCCGAAGAAGGGCATCTCGCGGTCCGCGTTCGCGCGGTTGAACTCGATGACCTCCTCGAGGCTCTTCACCGGCGCATCCGGCCCCAGGCTCTCCAAGTAGGCGTTCAGATCGTGCTTGAACTCGTACTGGAGCAAGACGAGGGACAGTGGATCGTTCCACGCCGACGCCTGGAGGTTGGTCGGGTCGACAATCGTCGCGCCCGCCTCTCGCATCGCCTCGATCGCCTCATCGAAGAGAGCGAGTACGCGCGGATCCTGGAACGGGAAGCTTCGCGCCACGCCGATACGAGCACCACGAAGTCCATCGGCATCCAAGAACTGTGTGTAGTCGGTGTGGCTGTTTCCTGCGCTGGCCGTGGTGGCCTCGTCGCGAGGGTCCACGCCCGTCAGCGGTCCCAGCAGAACCGCCGCGTCTCGCACGGTACGCGCCATCGGCCCGGCCGTGTCTTGGGAGTGAGAAATCGGAATGATCCCCGAGCGACTCCACAGACCCACCGTGGGCTTGATCCCGACCACCCCGTTGATCGACGACGGGCACATGATCGAACCACCCGTTTCGGTGCCGACGGTGAGGGGAACCAAATTGGCGGACACGGCGACACCCGATCCCGAACTCGATCCACACGGGTTTCGATCGAGCGCGTAGGGGTTCCGGCACTGGCCGCCGCGGGCGCTCCACCCACTCGTCGCCCGCACGCCTCGGAAGTACGCCCACTCGCTCATGTTCGCCTTCGCGAGGATGATCGCGCCTGCAGCGCGCAGCTGCGCGGATATGAAGGCGTCCTGCGGCGGTATCGAACCCTCCAACGCGAGCGACCCTGCGGTGGTCGTCATCCCGTCGCGGGTGTCGATGTTGTCCTTGATCGCGACCGGAATCCCGTGCAGCGGCCCTCGGACGTTGCCGGCAGCGCGTTCGGCATCCAGCTCGTCCGCGATCGCCAACGCGTCCGGATTGGTTTCGATGATCGATCGGAGTTCGGGCCCCTGACCGTCGATCTCTGTGATCCGGGCCAGATACATCTCCGTGATCTCTCGCGCCGAACGCTCGCCGCGCTCCATGCTGGCCTGAAGCTCCGCGACGGTCACCTCATCCAGCTCGAAGGGAGTCACACCGTCTCGAGCAGCGGCGGTAGGTGCCCCGGACTCCGACGGCGTGCACCCCGTGCCCAAAGCGACACCTGCGGCGGCCGAAGCGCCCAAAAAGCTACGTCGATCCATTGTCGTCACCTCATGGCAGGGGGTCGGGCGGGAGCGGCTTTGCGCTCGAAGGGACAGCTTAGAGATCCACTGGGTCAGAGCCAAGCAAGCACGAGGGAAAGCGTCACCGCGGAACCGGATGTCGTAAGCAAAACGGTGCGGGCCGCGATCTCGGCGGCCGCGTCGTAGCGCGCGCCGAAGAGGTAGACGTTCACCCCGGTCGGCATCGCCGCGAGCAAGACCGCTACGGTCGCGTTCTGCCCTTCGAGTCCCAGCACCGGTACCGCGAGCACCCAAACGGCAAGCGGGTGCACGACAAGCTTGAGGCCGGCGAGGCCGAGCGCTGCGACCGCGTCGCCGCCGAGCGGCATCCCGGCGAGGGAGGCACCCAGAGCGAAGAGTGCGCACGGAACCGCCGTCGCTCCGAGCATCGCCAACGTCTCGTCGACCACACCGGGCAGGGGCACGGAACCGACGTTGAGTGCCAGCCCGACCAAGATCCCCACGATGATCGGATTCCGGGCGACTTCCGATACCACTTTCGTCAACGCGGGGGACGACGCCCCATCGGCCGAACGGTCGGCCTGAATCAGCACCACGGTCAACGGCATGAAGGTCGCCGAGTGAAAGCCGATGATCAGCATCATCGGAAGCATCGCGCTCTGCCCCTGTACCGCCAGGACGACCGGGATGCCCATCAACACGAGGTTGGAGAACGAGGCGCAGAGCCCGAAGATCGCTTGGTCCGCGAGCGGACGTCCGTACCCGTAGCGCGCGACAGCCAGGCCACCCCCGTACACGATCGCTGAGCCACCGTAGAACGACAGCAGAAAGCCTGCATCGAACTGATCCGGCACGACCAACTCGGCCATGCTCTGAATCAGGAGAGCGGGGATCGAGAAGGTGAAGGCGAAGAGGACCAGACCCCGGACCGAAGCCGGCGTCATCCACGATGTACGGCCCGACGCAAACCCGAGGATCAGGAGCCCGAAGATGGGGCCCAATGTGTTCAGAAGGTCAGTCACGGCCGCCCGAGACTCGAATGCTGCACAGGGTCGTCAGTGCCGCAACCGCCATCACCATCCACGAGAATCGGAGCCACACGTGCCCCTCCCGGACGTGGTCGGCGAGATCCCATCCGGACTGGAAGAGGATCCACGAACCAATCGTCAGCCACAGACCCAACCCGATCATCGAGCCGATCCGGAACCACTCGAGCTTCCACTCCGGCAACGCCGTCTCGAGGACGAGGAACACCGCCACGGAGAAGAACATCAACATCAGGATCGAGTGCACGACCCCTTCGACGCCAGGCTCATTTCCGTGGCCGTAGAAGAGAATCGCACCATTGAGGGCGGCGCCGGCAAGCGCGAAGTACGTTGCGCGGGCGCTGAGCAGACCGCGTCTGGCCGCGATGTCCACGAGGCCGGAGAGCGCGAAGCCGATGTATCCCGTGATGTGGTGCCAACCCATGACCCAGTCCATGGGCTCCCACCCCGCGTTGGGAAGCTCGAGCGGCAGAGCCACCATGACAGCGACGATCTTGAGCGAGGTGGGAAAGATCGACCGCTCGACGGGCTCTCCGAACTCTCGAGGCCGACCCGAGCTCACGAGCTCCAAGAGCCACCACAGGCCCCACACCGTGAAGACGAGCCCCGGGATGAGGTGACCTATGAAGGTCCCGGACGCTACGCCAGCAACGTGTTCGTGCACGCTCTACTCCTGCAATCCCGCGGGGCCCTTCCGGCCCCGCCCGCGGTGAGCGCCCAAGGTGCTGAACCGAGAGCCGGCTTGCCACCTCCCTGCCTGCCGAACGACTGTCGGGCTCCATTCTTGCACGCCGCCTCGGTCGACACCGTAGCCCGCCGCAGCCCATGACCCACCGTTCGAGAAGAGGGGGAGGAAGGTCGCCCCGCTGGCGTCACGACCACGGCCGTGCGGCGCTCGCGCTCGCCCTCACCCTCTCGTTGGGGCTCACCGCGGACGTGAGCGGGCAAGAACGAGGGCCCTGGTGGACGCTCTGGTCGTGGGACAGCCCCCACGAGCGCGTGATCGTCGGGATGACGACCGCCCACGTCTACAGCCTGGACAACGGGTTCGCGAACAACTGGGCGGTAGGAGGCATCGTCGACGGCTACTTCGGAGCCACCTTCATCACGACCCACGGGCCTCGCGGGTGGGCAGTCGGATTCGAACGGGCCTGGGTCGAAGGGTCCAAGGGTCCCCTGAGCTTGATGGCCGGCTTCCGAACAGGGCTCGTCTACGGGTACGACCATCGACTGGGATGGCTCGCGGACCGGGTGCCGATCCTGCCTTATGCACAGCCGGTGTTCCTCGCCCGAGCCGGACCGGTCACCGTCGATCTGACCTACACATGGGTGGTCTTCTCCTTCACCGGCGGCCTTACGGTCTGGTAGCTCCGTTCGCGTAGTCCTCCTCCGCACGGCCACGGATCAGGCAGCCGTGTCATACAGCTCGGACGCTCGGGTCACTCAAGCCCGAATCCAACTGTCTTGCGCCGCACTTCGCGGCCATCAAGGAGAGGAACCATGTCGAGGAACAACCGCTTCCGAGTCGCTGCGTTCGCGGCATTGGCCGTCGTGGCAGCCGGCGGCGACACCCGGAAAGGCCCCCCCCCCGTGGAGGGAATAGATGCCGAGGCCCCCCGGGAGGACAAGAAACC
>JBCCEZ010000082.1:0-18437 GCA_039030015.1 Gemmatimonadota bacterium
CACATGCCGAAGAGACCTGTATCATGGATCACATGGAAGTATTTGAACAGAACGGATTTCGCTTCAGCCACGATCCGAGAAAGCCACCGCGACACCGACTTGCCCTGACATCTCTCCCGCACAGTGGGCCCACCCTCGCCCTATCCTCCGCGCGGTGGGACGACACCGACAAGAGGGTGCACCTGAGGGTCATCCGGAGGATCGACGCGGATGCCGGCGCAATCGCCGAGGGCTACACGCCTGACCTCCACTCGGACATCGTGCTTCCGACCGAGTTCGACGGGAATCGCGAGCTGATCCCGTCCTTCTCCGCGGGGATGGTCATGATGGCGCCGACGGGAGAACACGCGCTCGCTCAGGTGCAGCAGGACTTGTACATCGTCACCGTGCCGCCGGTGAACGGGGCCGCGCCGACCATCGAAGTCGTCAAACCCGACTCCGCTGCGGTACCCGTGTGGAAGCTGAACCAGCTCGGTGTCGAGTTCCCGACGTGGGCCGCGGACGGCCGATCGGCGCATTGGTCGCTGGGGAACGCGCTCTTCACCTTCGACCTGGATGCCGCGACCGGGGACGCAACATACGAAGCCGACGAGACGCGCTACGGCGTGGAAGCCGAACGCGACATCCCGCAGGGTGTGGTCGTCCTTCGGGGCGGGACCGCGATCACGATGAACGGCACGGAGATCGTTCAGAACGCCGACATCGTGGTGACGAACAACCGAATCACCGCAGTGACTTCCGGCGCAGGCGACGTGCCGGAGGGCGCCACGGTCATCGACGTCTCCGGGAAGACGATCGTTCCGGGCTTCGTCGACACCCACGCCCACATGTGGAACTTGTGGGGCTTCCACTGGAAGCGTCCGTGGATCTACCAGGCGAACCTCGCCTACGGCGTCACCACGACTCGGGATCCTCAGACCGCGACGACCGACGTCCTCTCGTACGAGGACATGGTGCGGGCGGGCGAAATGCCCGGGCCGCGCGTGTACTCCACCGGGCCCGGCGTCTTCGGCGGCGACTTCGTGCGTTCGTACGAACACGCGCTAGAGGTCCTGGCGAAGTACAGCCAGTACTACGACACGAAGACGTTCAAGATGTACATGTCGGGCAACCGCCGTCAGCGTCAGTGGCTGATCATGGCGGCCCGCGAGCTCAACCTCATGCCGACGACCGAGGGTGGGCTCGACTACCGACTGAACATGACGCACGCCATGGACGGGTATCCGGGCGTCGAGCATGCGATGCCGATCCTGCCGGCCTTCGGAGACGTGGTGGAGCTCTTCTCCACCTCGGGGACGGTCAACTCCCCCACCCTGCTCGTGCAGTACGGCGGCCCGTGGGCGGAGAACTACTTCTACACGAACGAGAACGTGGTCGGAGACGAGAAACTCAACTACTTCACGCCGAAGCGTGAGATCGACATGAAGGCCCGTCGCCTGCAGACCACTGGCCCTGGACCGGGCGGTTGGTTCATGGAGGAGGAGTACGCCTTCGAAGAGACATCCGCCTGGCTCGCCGACCTCGTCGAGGGGGGCGGCAAGACGGGTGTGGGCAGCCATGGTCAGCTCCAGGGCTTGGGATACCACTGGGAGCTGTGGGCTCTTCAGAGCGGTGGCATGAGTGAGCACGACGCCCTCATCGCGGCCACGATCATGGGGGCCGAGGCGATTGGCCTCGGGCGGGACCTCGGCTCGATCGAGGTCGGGAAGCTCGCGGACCTCGTCGTCCTGGACGCGAACCCGCTGGACGACATTCGCAACACGAACACGGTCGACCGCGTGATGATGAACGGCCGTCTCTACGACGGGGATACACTCGACGAACAGTGGCCTCGACAACGAGCGGCGCCACCGGAGCCATGGCGTGAGACACCGCCCAATACCCGCGCCGGAATCCGAGGAGGCGCACGATGAACCGCCGAGTGACGTGCTTCGGAAGGGCCGCGCTGGCCCTCATCGCGCTCGGGACGATTCCCGCTTCGGTCGACGGCCAAGCCAGACCGCCCGGCCGAGACGCGCCCCCCCTCTCGCTGACCCAGGCGCGAACGGCCGAGTTCACAGCCACGGAAGGGACATGGATGTCGCTCGACGTCAGCCCGGACGGCCAGACGATCGTCTTCGACATGCTCGGGGATCTCTACACGATGCCCATCACCGGAGGGACCGCATCTCCGCTCCTCACGGGGATGGCGTTCCAGGTGCAGCCGCGCTTCAGCCCGGACGGCGAGTCCGTCGCCTTCATCTCGGACCAGAGCGGCGGAGACAACTTGTGGACGATGCGTCTGGACAGGACGGATACGACCCAGGTCTCCCGGGGCAACAACAACCTCTTCGTCTCCCCCGAATGGGATCCGGACGGAGACTACATCATCGTGAGCCGGTCCGGCGGACCACTCGGCGGTTCGGCCAAGCTGTACATGTACAACGCCGATCGGGCCGCACCGATCGGTGTCGGCAGCACCACCGGACCGATGAAGATGCTGGGTGCGACGTTCAGCCCAGACGGTCGGTACGTGTGGTATGCGGCGGGCATCGGCGACTGGCAGTACAACGCACGCCTGCCCCGCTATCAGATCTACCGTTACGACCGTGAGACCGGCACGAATACGGTCATGACGAACCGCTACGGTTCGGGAATGCGGCCGGCGATCTCACCCGACGGCAACACGCTCGTCTACGCGACGCGGTACAACGCGGAAACGGGCCTGCGTATGCGCGATCTCACGACAGGCCAAGAAGATTGGCTGGCCTACCCGGTACAGCGGGACGATCAGGAGTCGCGTGCCCCGCTGGACCTGATGCCCGGATACAGCTTCACGCCGGACGGATCGTCGGTGATCATGTCGTACGGCGGAAAGATGTGGAACGTGCCTGTCGACGGCGCGGACCCGACCGAGATCGACTTCGAGGTGCCCGTTGAGGTGGGCATCGGGCCCAAGGTCGACTTCGCCTACCCGATCGACTCGGCCGCGATGGTGACGGCGAGTCAGATCCGATCTCCCGCCGCCTCGCCGGACGGAAGACGGATCGCCTTCACGGCCTTCGATCGGCTCTGGGTGCAGGATCTTCCCGACGGGGAACCCCAGCGTGTGACGGACGCGAACGTGGGGGAGTTCCATCCGGTGTGGTCGCCGGACGGACAGTCGCTCGCGTACGTCACGTGGGACGACGCGGAAGGCGGGCACATCATGACCGTCCCCGCCGCGGGTGGAGCACCCGTCCAGCGCACGACCCGTGCCGCGATGTACTACAACACGGCGTGGTCCCCGGATGGCCAGCGTATCGTCGCGACCCGCGGCGCCGCGCGCGACCTGAAGACCGCCTCCGACATCTTCTTCTCGCCGATGGGCGCCGACTTCGTTTGGATCCCCGCGGGTGGCGGGGACGCCACCCAAATCGGGCCCACGGGACTGCGTGACGCCGCCCACTTCGCAGGCGGCGACTCGGAGCGGATCTACGCCTACAGTCCGATCGAAGGACTCGTCTCGTTCCGGTGGGACGGGACGGACGTCCAGCGGCACCTTCGCGTCCTCGGCCGTCAGGGCGTCCAGGGCTACGTCACGCCACACCCCGGCACGCCTCAGTATCTGCCGCGGCGCGTGTATCCGTGGCGCCTCTCGGACGACCCGACGAACCCGTCCCCGCGGGAAGCGGGCCTGCCGACGCCGGCGGGGCTCGTCGTCATGTCGCCTGAGGGCAATCAGGCGTTCGCGCAGTTCGGGAACGACATCTTCATCGTCGACCTCGAGAACGCGGGCCCGACCGCTCCGAACGTCGTGTTGACGAACCTCGGCGCCTCGCCGGTGCCGGTTCGCAAGCTGACGGACGTGGGTGGTGAGTTCCCGTCGTGGTCGGCCGATGGCCAGACGTTGCATTGGGCGATGGGCAACGTGCTCTTCTCGTACGACATCGATCACGTCGAGTCCGAGGAAGCCGAGGACGAGGCAGCGGCTCACGCACGGGCACTCATCCGGGCGCGTGCCATGGCGGTGAGCGACACGTTGAAGGATGTGCGTGCGGAACTCGACTCGGTGAGCACCGCAGTCGAGGCCGCGGCCGATTCGGTCGACACCACGAGCGACGAGTCGACGATCGAAGATCTCGAGGATCGAGTCGTCCAGCTACGGGCGGACTCGGTTCAGGTCGTCGCGGACTCGCTGATCGCACGTGCCGATTCGATTCGCGCAGCGGCGGAAGACGTCGCGGCACGGGCCGACGCCGTACGAAGCGGGGACGAAGAAATCCTCGCGGACACGACGGAAGCGTACGAGGCCACAGAGCGGAGGATCGAAGCTCAGATGCCGCGAGATGTACCCCGTGGGACGGTCGCTCTGACCGGGGGTCGCATCATTACGATGCAGGAGACGCCCGGCGACACCACCGGCACGCCTCACGTGATCGAAAACGGCGTGGTCATCGTGGTCGACAACAAGATCACCGCGGTCGGGGTCGCGGACTCCGTCGAGATCCCGGAGGGAGCCGAAGTCGTCGACGTCAGCGGAAAGACCTTGGCTCCAGGCTACATCGACATCCACTACCATTCGATGTGGCTCGTACCGGAGATCCACCCGCAGGAAGTGTGGCAGTACTTGGCCACCCTCTCCTACGGGGTGACGACGACCCGCGATCCGCAGACCGCCTTCACGGATGTCCTGAGCTACACCGACCGTGTGCTCACCGGCGAGATGATCGGGCCGCGGATCTACTCCACGGGACCGGGCGTCTTCGTCGGCGAGAACATCGCCAATCTGGAGCACGCGAAGGACGTACTCCGCCGATACGGAGAGTACTTCGACACCAAGACGCTGAAGATGTACATGACGGGGAACCGCCAGCAGCGTCAGTGGGTGATCCAGGCGGCGCGTGAGCTCGAGATCATGCCGACGACCGAAGGCGGTCTCGACTACAAGATCGACATCACGCACGCGATCGACGGGTACCCCGGCGTCGAACACAACCTTCCGATCGCGCCCATTTACTCGGATGTGGTGCAGCTGTTCGAGACATCCGAGACGGTGAACACCCCGACGCTGCTCGTCGCCTACGGAGGGCCCTTCGGCGAGAACTACTTCTATGCGACCGAGAACGTGCACGACGACCCGAAGGCCAACGTCTTCATCCCGAAGGCGAACCTGGATACACGAGCGCGGCGACGCGGTCCGCAGGCGGGCGGGAGCCCGGGTCAGGCGGGTTGGTTCCTACCGGAAGAACACGTCTTCCCGAAGCACGCGGAGTTCACGAAGAAGATGCTCGAGGCCGATGGCCGGATGGGCGTCGGTTCGCATGGTCAGATCCAGGGTGTCGGATACCACTGGGAGTTGTGGGCCATGGGCTCCGGGGGCGCGGCCCCGCACGACATCTTGAGGGCCGCGACGATCCTCGGGGCTCGGGCGATCGGGCTAGGAGCCGAACTCGGGAGCATCGAAGCCGGCAAGTACGCCGACATCGTCGTCCTGAACTCGAATCCGATGGATGATCTTCGCAACACCGTCGATCTCCACTACGTGATGAAAGACGGCCGGCTCTACGACGCGATGACACTGGACGAGATCTACCCGGAGCCGAGGACGCTCGAGCGTCGTCGACCCGTGGAGACCGATGCGTCCGGGGCCGCCGCAGGCATCCGTCGGCGCTAGGTCGAACCAGCCCCCTGTGACGAAGACGCGGCCTCGCAACGTCAGAGAACGTTGCGGGGCCGCCGGACAACAACCCACTCGAGACGTCGCCATGTCGGACTATCAGAAGACCCCGGAAGCCGTTGCCGCACTCACCCCCGAGCAATATCGGGTCACACAAGAGGACGGTACCGAACGCCCGGGCACCGGTCCCTACCTCAAGAACAAGGAGCCTGGGATCTACGTGGACGTCGTGTCTGGGGAGCCGCTCTTCGCGTCCTCCGACAAGTACGACTCGGGATGCGGCTGGCCGAGCTTCACCAAACCCGTCGTCCACGCCCATGTGCTGGAAAAGCGCGACACGAGCCACGGCATGGAGCGCACGGAGGTCCGCTCCGCGCACGGAGACAGCCACCTCGGCCACGTGTTCACCGATGGGCCGGCCGATCGGGGCGGGCTGCGCTACTGCATCAACGGCGCAGCACTGCGTTTCGTACACGTCGATGACATGGAGGCCGAGGGGTACGCCGAGTACATCGATCAAGTCGAGCGTTGACGGACGCCAGTATGTCTCCTCCGCGCGCTCGGTTGATGGCGTTCAGGGACATCCCGTAGGTTGGCGCCGGCGCACGAACACCGGGCGCTGCGCACCCGAGGAGTTCGATGACCAGCCGCACCGCCCAGGAACAGAAGACGCTCGACCGACGCTACTACGTCGACTCGGACGTCTATGAGCGGGAGACCGAGCAGATCTTCCGCGACCGGTGGCTGTATGCAGGCCGGACGTCCGAGTTATCGGAGCCGGGCAGCTACTTCCTCTTCGAGATGGAAGAGGAGAGCGTCATCGTTCTACGCGACCACGACGATCGCATCCAGGCGCTGCACAACGTGTGTCGGCATCGGGGCACGCGGCTCGTCCTCGACGCCTCGGGGTCGTTCTCGAAGTCGATCCAGTGCCCGTATCACGCGTGGACGTACTCCCTCGACGGGACGCTGATCGGTGCGCCATTCATGGACGAGGTCGAAGGCTTCGACCCGTCCGAGTACCCGCTCCATGCGGTCGGGTTGGCGCTGTGGGAGGGGTGCATCTTCCTCAACCTGGCGCACGATCCGGAACCGTTCGAACAGGCCTTCGCCCCGCTGATCGGTAAGTTCGGTCGATGGGAGTTGGCAGACGTGCGGATCGCCCATCGCATTGTCTACGACATCCCGGCGAACTGGAAGCTCGTCTTCCAGAACTACTCGGAGTGCTACCACTGCCCGTCGCTGCACCCGGTGCTCAACCGCCTGACGCCCTTTCGCAACGCGGAGAACGACCTCGAAGAGGGCCCGTTCCTCGGCGGACCGATGGTGATGGAGATCAAGGACGGTTCGATGACCATGACGGGGCAGCGCTGCGCGGCACCGTTCGCCGGCCTCGAGGGAGACGAGCTCGGACAGGTCCACTACTACACCGTCTTCCCGAACCTCTTGTTGAGCCTGCACCCGGACTACGTGCTGATCCACCGCGTCGACCGGTTGGCCACGGACCAGACGCGCATCGTGTGCGACTGGCTCTTCCATCCGGAGGCGATGGCAGCGGCGGACTTCGACCCGTCGCCGGCCATCGACTTCTGGAACATGACGAACAGCCAAGACTGGGAGGTCAGTGAGCGGTCGCAGGCGGGGATCGCGTCACGTGCCTACACGCCCGGGCCGTACGCCGAACTCGAGAGCATGATCGCCGCGTGGGATCGCCAGTATCTGACGGTGTTGGGCGAATGAACCGGACGGACTTCCACGACCTCTTCGGACACATGGAGTGGGCGGACGAACTCGTGTGGGACGAAGTCGTCCGCACCCCGGCCATCGCCGCCGACCCCTTCGTTCGCGAGAGCCTCTTCCACATCCATCTCGTGCAATTCGCCTACTTCAGCGGGTGGACGGGAGGCACGCCGGACCCCGAGAAGAAGGACGACTTCGCGTCGATCGAGGAACTCCGAGCGTGGGGGCGAAGCTACTACACCGCCGTGAAGGAGTGGCTGGCCGCACTCCCGGAGGAGGAGCTCGGGCGTCGAGATCCAGTGCTATGGGCCGACGTGATCGAACAGATGATCGGCCAGCCCCCGGTGCGCATCTCGCTCGCGGACATGATGGTGCAGGTGGCCACCCACACGACCCAGCACCGTGCTCAGATCAACCGACGCATTCGTGAGCTCGGTGGCGAACCGCCGTTCATCGACTTCGTGGCGTGGGCCTGGCTCGGGAAGCCCTGAGTCGTCCGGCAGGCGAGGTCGTCCGTATGGCCGGCCTGTTGGCGGCGGTCTGCGCAGCCCCCGTCGCAGCTCAACCCGACCCAGCGCGCGACCTCCACGATCTTCTGGCGTTGGTCGAATCCGTGCACCCGGATCCCTACCGTTACGTCTCGGAGGCGGTTCTAGCGGGACGTGCGGAGCGGGAAGCCGAGCTGCTCGACGCGATGGAGTCCGCGACCGACCTCGACGTCGCCCGCGGCATGCATCGGGTACTTTCCTTGGTCGGAGACTCCCACTTCGCGGTCGCGCTGCCGTCCTTCCAACCGGGCGTGCGGCCAGGCCCGTTCTTGCTGCCGATGCTGCCGAGGAAGGTCGGAGAGCGGATCCTCGTCGACGCGAGCATTCCGGCCTTCCCCAGAGGTACCGAGCTGATCGAGCTCCAAGGGCAGCCGATCGAGGACGTGTGGACCGAGCTCTCGAGCCTCGCGTTGGTCGACGGAGACCGACCCGCGGCCCGAAGGGCCCGGGTCGAGCGTGACTTCACGCTCCACTTCCACCTCGGATTCGGCACCGACTCGACCTACTCGATGCGTGTTCGGCTCCCGGACGGGGAGGAGCAGATCATCGCGCTCGATCCCGTCACTCCGACCGAGCTCGGCGCGCTGAGCCGCGGCCGAGTGTCCGCGCCCAGCCGAGGTGCCCCGCCACAGGGCCTGCCCGCCTACCCCTGGCTGGTTGACGCCCCCAGAGGAGCGAAGCTACTCAGGATGCCGACCTTCGGCGTCGCGGATCAGGCGGCCTATCGCGACCGCGTCGATGCGCTGTTCGCGTCCCTCCAAGGCGCCGAGCCGCTCGTCCTCGATCTGCGCGGGAACGACGGAGGCTTCCGCACGAACGGCATCGCCGTACTCGAGCACCTGATCGACGGCGACTACGCGCAGTGGGTGAACATCGCGACCCGCACCCGGGAGATCCCCGGAGCGCTTCGCGCGCGTGTCACCTTCCCGTTCAGCGCACCCGACGTTCTCGCGACCTTCCCCGGAGAGCGCGCCGGCGAGCTCTGGCGCTTCGAAGGAGATCCATTCTCCGACCAGATGCGGGGGTCGAAGCCGCATCACGCCGGCCCCGTCGTCGTCTTCGCCGACGATGCCACCAACTCGGCGGCCGTCGAAATGATCGTCGCTCTCCGAGCCGCGAGGGCGGACGTCGTCGTCATCGGGACCGAAACGATCGGTGAATGCGGCCGACACATCGGCGAGATCCCGATCTTGTTCACGGGGCGCACCGACGTGCGAGTCCTCATGTCCGTGGCCGCCATCGAACACGTGCCGACGCGTGGGTGTGAACCCGGTCGCGGTGTGGTGCCGGATGTCGAAGTGCGGTACTCGGAAGCCGACTTCATGGAGGGCGTCGACCCGTTCGTCGCCCTGCTCCGCACCGTCCTGGAACGGTAGCCACGGGGCTCATCCCGACCCGCGTCGGGCGGCTACGCGTGCAGCGCCTCCTCGACCTCGGAGACGGTTTGCCGGGCCGTGCGCCCCACCCCGATCACGGTCGCCGAGGCGAAGCCCGTCCACCCTCCATACCCGACGAGCCACAGACGAGGCTCTTCAACCGAGCGCGTTCCGCGCGTGGGGGTCCGTCTCTTCGAGGTTCGGAGATCCAGGGCGTTCAGATGACCGAGGGCCGGCTTGAATCCCGTCGCCCAGACGATCGCATCGAGCGGCTCGCTTCGACCGCCCTCCCAGTGCGCGCCGGTCTCGGTCAGCGACGTGAACATGGGTGTGTGGACCAGCACGCCCCGATCTCGCGCATCGCGAACGGAGGAGACCATGACGATGTCTCCGAGACTGTGGGACGGCGGCGGAGGGAGTCCGGCCTGTTGGGCTCGATACCGTATCGTCGCCTGGTCGAACAGGTAGCGGCCATCGACGTCGTCCGGCAGGAAGCTTGGCGGTTCGAGCGTGCACCAGAGGACTTCGGCGACCCTGGAGACCTCGGCGAGAATCTGCGCCGCCGAATTCCCGCCGCCCACGACCGCGACACGTTGGCCGACGAAGGGAACGGCGTTGCGGTACTCGGCAGAGTGAAGTTGCACTCCCTCGAACCGATCCCCGCCGGACGGCTTCGGGAGGACCGGATTACGCCACGTACCGGTCGCACTGATCACAGCTCTCGCGAAGAGCTCTCCCACCGAGGTGTGCAGAACGAAGCGGTACGAGTCGTCTGGCGCCCGGTGCACCGATTCGACCCGGATAGGGCGGCGGATCGGGAGCTGATAGCGGGCCTCGTATGCGGTGAAGTACCCGAGCGCGTCCTCCTTGGTCGGGTACTCGTCCTCCGCGCCCTCCATGAGCCAACCGGGCAGCGAGCTCCACCGAGCCGGTGAAAAGAGCTGTAGGGAATCCCACGCGTGAGTCCACGCTCCGCCGGGTATCTCCTGATCGTCGAGGATGACCCAGTCGAGCTCGGTGCGTCGCAGATAGTAGCCGAGCGCCAACCCCGCCTGCCCCCCACCGATCACGACGACATCGTATCGGTCGGAAGGCACGCCGGCCGCGTGGCCCGAATCGGGAGAGTCGTCGGACATGACGGATCCTACCGCACGACCGCCGTGCGAGGGAGCCGGTCGGCGGGTCTCACACCCTGACCGCTTCGATCGAGAGGATCAGTCGCGACGCTCCGGCACGATGCGCGCCGTGAGCCCCCCGTGACCTTCACCGTCGCGCTCGAGCGCGTCCTCCGGCGTGCTCGGGTCGTTCGTCCAGCTCCCATCTACGATGAACTTGTAGAGGTGGCGCCCGGCCGGGAGGTCGATGCGGGCGACCCAGCCGCCCGACTCGCGCTGCATCGGTGTGTCGAACATCGCCCAGTTGTTGAAATCCCCGATCAGGTAGACACGCTGAGCATCGGTGTGGCCTTCGAGTCGGAATTCCTCCGCCCCCTCGAGGACCGGTACCACCGAGTGGTAAGGCCGACGCGGCAGACGGTCAGGCCGGTTCGCCAAGGCCAGCGCGGTATACGCAACCAGCACGGCCCCGTGCTCGAGATCGGGAATGCGGATCAGATCGGGGACGTCCAGTTGGGTGTGATGAACGAACGGGAGGTACCCCATCGGGTCCTGGACGAACTGGAAGGCCGGGATGCCTAGAGCGTCGAAGACCTCGTGATCCGACTGATTGGCGTTCTGTAGCACGACCGCGCCGTCTCCGGGGCCGGACTCGGCACGGAACGGCGTGAGGATCTCCCGAAACGCGTCGGCCGCCCCCGGGTTGCCCTGGGCGAAGACGCCTCGGATTCGCCCTGCCCCGTTGTCCAAGTTCAAAACCGCCGAAATCCGCTCGTGCTCCGCTCCGGTGATCCCGGATCGAAGGTCGCCGACTCTCTCCGACACGTAATCACGGCTCCCGAAAAAGCCGCCTTCCTCACCGGCCCACAGAGCCAACCGGATCGTGCGGTCGTGGTCGATGCCGGACGCCTGGATCAAACGGATCGCCTCCATCATGACCGAGACCCCCGACGCGTTGTCCGCCGCGCCCGACCCCGAGGCATGCGAATCCAAGTGTGCCCCGATGATCACGACCTCGTCTGATGCCCCCACACCCGGCAGATCGGCGAGGACGTTCACGTTGTGCTCTGGTTCGAAGTACGACACGACCGAGGACTCGACCGATACCCGCGTCTCGACCCCGTCTCGGACTGAACGGACGAGCTCACCGAGGTCTGCCTGATCGACGATGAACGTCGGTGGAGGGACCGGATCGCCTCGGAACGGCTGGTATTCGAGCCAGCCATTGTTGTCCACCTGGAGCAATCCCGGCGCTCTCGAGCTACCGACGAGCACGGCGACCGCTCCCGCGTCCGCGAGCCGCGACGTCAGCGTGCCCTGCGCGGCTCTCCGGGCCTGCCAACGGTCGATCGCATCCAGCGTGGAACGTCGTGCATGGTATCCGATCATGAGGTCGTTGGGATCCGGACTCGCCTCGGCGCGCAGCAGGAGATCGTCCGAGAGCCGAGGCGTCCTGCTCTGAATCGGCAAGCTCGCGTCGGGGCGATACGTCCACCCCAACACCACGACGTTCCCGTCGAGGTCGGCTAGATCACCCGCCAAATCCTCCGGCCGTTCGAGGACCACCACATCCGCCATCACGGGTCCGTCCGTCCCCCCCGTGTGAGGCACCGGATGAGCGTGGAGTCTCTGCCGGCGCGGCGAGGTCCACGCCAGCGAGTGCGAGCCGATCTCCCAGCCACGTAACGGAGCCTCGATCGAGCTCAGATCAGCGTCGACGCCCCACTCGGCCAGGCGACCTACGACCCACTCGGCCGATGCGCCGTAGCTGCGGGTCCCGGCGAGGCGTGGCCCGAATCGATACGCGAGCGCGGTGAGGTGGTCGGCCACCAACGACTCCTCCGACTGCGCGCGGCGGAGCGCCTCGAGGTTCGCCTCTTGGCCGGTCAGAGATGCGGGCGCGGCCAACGCCAACAGCACGAGCAATCGAAAACGCATGCGAGATCACGAGCGAGCGCGGTGGGACACTAGTTCAGACGCACGGACGCCGGTTCTCGTTGGAGGATCGACGCTTCGAGCAGGCGGTAGGGAGCCCTTCGCCACCAGGTCCGCAAGTCTCACGCGGGTCGCGCCTTGACCCACCGCTCGTTCGAATATATCCATGATGAACATACTCATGATGGATACATAGGATGCCGACACCTCCGATCGACGCCCGAGTCACTCCGGCCATGCTTCACATCCTCTTGGCTCTGGCGAGCGAGGACATGCACGGGTACGGCATCATGCAAGCCATCGAAGAGCGCACGCATGGTGCTGTCGAGATCGGGCCGGGGACGCTGTACCGGACCATCGCTCACCTCGGAAAGGTCGGCTGGATCGAGGAAGCCCCGACGCGCGCCTCGGACAACCGCCGAACCTATCGGATCACGACCAGCGGCCGAGAGGCGGCTGGCGCGGAAGCCCAACGCCTCGCCCGTCTCGTCTCGTGGGCCGAGCAATCGGACCTGCTCGAAGGAGCCGGATGATGTTCGCGCTCCTCGTGCGGATGGTGATCCGTATCGCCTTTCCCTCTCGCTTCCGCGTCGTGTTCGCAGAAGAACTCGCAGAAAGCGCGATCCAGCGTGCCCAAACCGCCGGCCGCTCGCGGCGGAATCGCACAACGTACCGCGCGTGGATTCTGCTCGACCTCGTGCGGGCGGGACTTCGAGAACGGCTGGACGCCGCGCGCGCCGGACTCGTGGAGGTTCGCCGGGGTGGAATCTCTCAGTCGGTCCGTGGGCTGATTCGGACGCCGGCCTTCACGGTCTCCGCCGTCACGCTCCTCGGTCTCAGCTTTTCCGGGTGCCTCACGGTACTCGCTATCGCGAAGGGCTACCTCCTACAAGCGCCGCCGCTACCCGAGGCGGACCGCATCGTGACTCTCGACTATTGGACGTTGCCTGGAGGTGAGGGCCTCGACCCATGGGGCGCCCCGCACAATATCCGCACGGTCGACTGGGATGTGGCGAGACGCATCGGTGACGCCGTGTTGACGCAGCGAGAGCGGCCGCTCGCTGTCGTAGGGACGGAGCGAACCGAGTGGATCAGGTCGTCACAGATGAGCAGTGATTTCTTCGCTCTCTTGGGTCGCCCGCCGGCTCTCGGCCGGTATTTCGGGCCGGCGGACGCACCGAATGTGGCCGTCATCAGCCATCGCCTGTGGCTCGCCCAGTTTGGCGGAGCGGAGGACGTCATCGGCACGTCCTTCCGCGCCCATTCCGCCGGAGATCTCGACGACCCAGTCCAGCTCTTCGTCATCGGGGTGCTTCCCCAGGATGCGTGGTTCCCGATCAAAGCGACCGACGTCGTCACGCCGATCGTCGGCGGGACCGCCCCGCGCATGATCCGCCTCCGCCCCGGTGTGGACCGGTCAGACGCGGCAGAACGAATCGCCGAGGCCGTATCCACTCAATCGGAGATTGCGGTCGACCCGCGCTGGCGGCCCAGCCTCACGCCGCTTGGTGACGGCTATCGAGAACGAGCGACCGCCGAGGTCCTCACGCTCTTGATCGCCGCAGGCACCTTCCTGTCCATCGCGTTGACGAACGTGTCGGCCCTCTTCTTGGTGCGCGCTGAGCATCGAAGGAAGGAGTTTTCGACCCGCCGGGCGCTCGGAGCGTCCGAATGGCGCCTGAGGGGGCAGGTCTTCGGTGAGGCCGCAACGGTCGTCGCCGCCGCCGCAGTAGCCGGTGGTGCTACCGCGGTGCTGGCTTTCACACCTCTGGCCGAGGCGCTCGAGTCACGAGTCGGAGAGATGCCGGGGGGGACCAGCGCGCTGACCCTCTCGACGGTCGACCTCCTCATCCTCGGGGTCGGGCTCCTCGTGGTCACCTTCCTCCTCGGGGCGGTCACGGATCGTGTACTCCATCCGAACCCGTCGGCCCAGAGTCTCCTACGCAGCCGCTCGGCCACCGCTCGTTCGAGGGACGCGCTCACAGCAGTACAAATCGGCATGTCTGTCGCAGTCTTGATCCTGGGCGGCCTACTCGGGCGAGCCGCGTTCGATCTTTCCCGTGTCGACATGGGGTACACGGCTCACGGGGCCCTCGCTGCCGAAGTGGGGCTTCACTCACGAGCCTACCAAGAGGAAGAGTCGCAGCGGGACTACTTCCGTCGACTGCTCAGCACAGTTCGATCGATACCCGAGGTGGAGTCCGCCGCCATTCTCCGATATTCGCTCGCCTTCGACGTCCCCTCCGAAGTCGTCGTGCGAGCAGAACTCGGGGGCGACCTCAGGCACCGAGCCGTGGTCCAACCCGTGGGTGAGGGCTTCTTCGAGACGCTTCGTGTACCGGTCATGGCAGGGCGATCCTTGCTCAGCACGGACGACGAGACATCCCAGCCCGTAGCAGTCGTGAGCACTTCGTTCGCACAGGACGCATGGGGCGATCAGAGCCCGATCGGTCGCCAAGTCCGCCTCGGTATCGACGACGACCAGTGGCACACCGTGGTCGGCGTCGTGGGGGACGTGCGGGAGCATTTGACCCGAACAGATTTGCCGAACGTGTACGTCTCGCGAGGCCGACACCCTCACAGCTGGGGGACGGTGCTCGTACGCTCAGGCGGCTCAGAACCCCGAGTGATGGCGTTGGTCGAGGAAGCAGCCGCGCGGATCGACTCCGAAGTGCCCCTCTGGGACCTCCGGCCCCTGTCGGAGAGAATCGAGGCGCCCGCTCAGTCCACGCGACTCCTCGCCAGTCTCCTGTTCAGCCTCGCCCTCCTGGCGATCGGCCTTACCGCAATCGGCGTGCACGGCACCGTTTCCTACCGAGTCGAGCGACAAGCAACCGAACTGCGAATCCGCATGGCTCTGGGCGCCGACGTCCGTCGGGTCACGAGGCGAATCATGGTCCTGACTACGCGCACCGTGACCGGTGGGGTCATCCTCGGCGTCGCAGTCGCGGCGATCGCTTCGCGCTCGATCGAGAGTCAACTGTTCGGCGTGAGCAGCCACGACCCCCTCACCTATGCGGCGCTCGGGGCAACCGTGATCGCGATCGGACTGCTATCTGCTCGGCTGGCCGCCCGACGAGTGACACGAATCCCCATCGCCGCGATGGAGTAGGCGCCCGGGGGGCGCCGCACACGTTCGACCCTAGGGTGCGATCACCACGAACGTGTTCGACACCAATGCCTCCTCGGGTAGCCGAGTGCCCCACGTCTCCGACTCGTTGTCGTAGTCGTGCCACTCGGCCCAAAGCCGGCCCCAGTGAAGCCGATACGTCCCTTCGAGCTCTGCGGGCGTCGTCGAAGCGTCCCACCAGACCCGGGCCGTCCCATCGAAGGTCGTCCCGGGCTGGACGTGCGTCAGCGACAAGCACCCGAGCTCCGGGCCGCCTGGAACGATCTCCCACGCTTGGTCCGACCTACGCGAAAAGTCCGGCTCTTCCTTCCCGCAGTGCACCATCGTGAGCACTTCGTCCGTGGCGTTCGTCAGGGTGAACGGCACAGCCAGTGTGACTTCACCCGTCGAGGCATGGACGCTCAACACGTACGAGCCCGCGTCCGTGACCGTCATCGGCAACTCCTGATCCTCGATCCCGAACGGCAGCCCGCACGCGGCAGTCGCGAGGGTCAACAGGAGTAGGGTGTGTCGCATGGCATCTGTGGTTTCAGCATCCCGTGTGCTAGTCCTACGCCTCGGGAGGCTCGATCGTGACGTGAGGGGTGCAGCCTGCCGAGGTTCCGCGGAGGTCGGTCTGCTCAGACCAGGCAGTCGATCCCGTCCAGCGCCATGTGCAACACGAGCCCCAAGCCGATCAGTGCGACGACCCTGACGATGCCGTCCTCGCGCAGCGCGTCCATGCGCCGCATCAGCATCGGTCCGACGAACATGGCTAGGTACACGACGATGGCCGGGGTCGAGTGGAGGGGGTGAAAGCCGATCGAACAGCGGTCCGGATCGTACACGGGGTCGGCGAGCAAATGATCGACGTCCACCAGCATCGTGGCGACGAGCACGAGCCAGATCCTCAGCCAGCGGTCTCGATCGATCGCTAGGGCGACGAGCGCCGGCAGGACGAAGTGAAGGGCGATGTACAGCATGGCGTGAAGATACGCCTCGTTTGCCGCCTCAGCCCCCGGCCAATGTCCGAATCACTCCCGTCTCCGCATCGATCACGCGCACGCGTGAATTGCTGGCGTCGGAGAAGATGAGGTCACCGGACGGAGTCATCACGATCCCGTAGGGCACGTTGATCGCCGCGTCGACGGCTGGCCCACCGTCGCCCGAAAACCCCGGTTCGCCCGTTCCCGCGAGGTGACGCACGGTCCCGTCGTAGGCGTCGATCTCGTAGATGCGGTGATCGAGGCTGGTGAAGATCAGGTCTCCGTCTGGAGCGAGTAGCATGCCCCCGAAGTACGTGAAGGCCGCATCGTCCGCCGCCTCTCCGACCACCGGCGAGCCCTGCTCGCCGCGTCCGTACAGCGTCTCGATCAGCCCGGTCGTCGGATGCCAGCGACGGATTCTCTGATTGAAGCTGTCCCCGAAGATCAGTGTCCCGTCCGGTGCAAAGACTCCGTTGTGCGGGCGATAGAATGTCGCGTCGGTCGCGGGGCCCCCGTCGCCGCTGAACCCTTGGTCGCCGTTGCCGATCACAGTCGTGATCGTGCCTCGGCCATCGACGCGACGCACTCGGTGAGTCTCGGTGTCGAAGATGTAGAGGTCGCCTTGCGGCCCAAGGTGCAGTCCGAACGGGTGCGTCAGCGACGCGGATATCGCGGCCCCCCCGTCCCCGTCGCTCTCATAGTCACCGTCGCCGACGATCGTCCGGATGACGCCATCCGTGGAGATCACGCGGACCCGGTAGTTGCCGCGGTCGGCCAGGTAGAGGTTGCCACTGTCGTCGAACTCGACCCACTCGGGGGCCGAGAGCACCGCCTCGCTCGCCGGCCCTCCATCTCCCGAGAACCCGCTGTCCCCGGTCCCCGCGATCACGGACATCGCGCCCGTCTCCAAAACGATTCGGAAGACGAAGTGCGCCTGTCGATCTGCGACGACGACGTCGCCGTTCGAATCGAGCGCCAGTCCGCTGGGGAAGACGAGAGATTGGCCCGTCGCGGTACTCGGAAGGACCGAGAGCGTGATGATCCCGGCAGCGAAGAAGCGGGGATGGAATCGGAGCGGCATGACGAGGCCGTCGAATCGAGGAGAGGTCCGGAGTGAGTACGCGTGCGCTCTTCGACGGTTTCGGGGGGCCTCGCCGGGTGAGCTGGGTTCCGGGGTCGCTCCGCTACTCGGCGACGCGCCGAGCAGCGACCAGGTGCTCTCGCCAATACCGGTTGCTGAGCGTCGAGATGCGAACGCCGCTCGAGCTGCTATGGATGAAATCTCCGCCGCCGACATACAGGCCCACGTGGGTCGTCTTTCCGCCTGGACGCGCCGAGAAACCGAGGATGTCCCCCGGGCGCAGTGCACCAAAGGTCGGATCGACGTGCCAACCCTGACGGAGTTGGGCTGAGCTCACACGGGGGAGCTGGATCCCGAAGCGCGCGTAGGAGAACTGAATAAGTCCCGAGCAATCGAAGCCGTTCGCATCCGTGCCGCCCCATTCATAGGGCGTGCCGAGATATTCCAGCGCGACCTGCACGACGCGCTCGCCGATCGGGTTGGTCGCACCTTGATGCTCCGTATCGCCGCGCGAATCGGGCGCGTTCGCAGGTCGCGCCTCACCTCGCTCTGCTCCGGTCGGAGTCGGCCTCGTCACCGGTTCGACAGCCCCGACCATGGTGCACGCACCCAGCACCACCGGCGCTGCGGCTAAGAGCAGAAGGCGAGTCGGGTTGCAACGACGGGATGCCAAGGGAGACTCCAAGAGCATGGAACGAGGCTCGTGTCCTGGTTCCAGGTTGAAGTCGAAGGCACCCGGCAGGCAACAGCTTTCTCGGGACGACGGCGGAGCTTCGAGCTTTGCCCACGGATCTGCTGCGCAGAAGGCCCGCCCCACCAAGTCCAAGAACTCGGTGAGACGGGCCTTCTTCTGAGTGGGCTCTGAGGGACTCGAACCCCCGACCCCCTGCTTGTAAGGCAGGTGCTCTA
>JBCCEZ010000083.1:0-18368 GCA_039030015.1 Gemmatimonadota bacterium
ATTGTGTTCATACACAGACAGAACACAATTACGTTTGAACACATTTTTCGCACGATTACATTTTGTTCTTTCAGAAATCAGTACGCGAGCATTCCTGCCGGTAGACGGCGAAGCCGAGCTCCTGGTTGCGCACCTCGAGTTGGAGAACGCGGAGTCCGTGCCGGGCGTCGGCGTGCGCACCTACGAAGAATTCCCCGGCGACATCCCTCCGGAGCTGTGGATGCTCCGCACGTGCTCCGGGCGCCGGGTTGCGATCGATCGCCTGGACGGGTCTCTGCTCGAGGACGCCCGGTCAGAGTCCGACCGGCTGGATCTCGTCGACCATGCTCGGCCGGAGCGAGTCCGCAAACAACCGGAGGAAATCGCCCTCATCAGGGAGGCCACCACGTTCGCGGATATGGTGCTCACACGCCTCCTCGCCGAAGGACCGAGCATCGTGCGAGGGGGCGGCACCGAAGCCGAGCTGATGGCCGACTGCGCCGATCACGCGCGCACGCATCTGCTCGGTGAACACGGTGACGCGTTCGCAGGCACGAAGTGTGGGATCACGGCATCGGTGCACTCCGGCCCGAGGGCGGCCCTGCCCCACGGAGCCGTGACGAGTCGTCGGCCCCAACCGGGAGACCCGATCATCGCGGGAATCGGATGCAGCCTCGGCGGATACCACGCCGAGAGCGGCGTGACGCTCGTCGTCGGCCAACCGACACGCGCACAGCTCGACGTCATGTCCGCCATGGCCGACGCCACCGCCGCGACCGTCTCCGCGCTCGAACGCGGAGCACCGTGTGCCGAGGTGGATCGAGCCGCACGCGACGTGCTCCGTAGCGCCGGGCTCGGGGAGTCCCTACGCCATCGCATCGGACACGGGATGGGCATCGAAGGGCACGAGGCGCCATGGCTTTCGCCCGGAGACGCGACTCCGGTCGAGCCCGGCATGGTCTTCTCGTGCGAACCCGGAGTGTACCGGCCGGGACTCGACGGATGGCGCACGATCGACACCCTGATCGTGGGCCCGGAAGGGGTGGAGGTGGCGAGCAGCTTCCTTTCGCATCACCCTCCCGAGCGTCGGGTGCTCGCCGTGTGATCCGATCGCCCACGCTTCCACGCTCGACCCGACCCCACTCACCGCTCCCCCACTGAGGACCGCAGCATGCCCGAACCCGCCGCCTGGCGATATCAAAAGATCACGAAGCCGATGTTCGACGTGCCCGCATCGGCGATCACGCTCACAGGCCGGGTCCTTACCATGACGGGCGAGGTGATCGAGGACGGATTCGTCTCGATCGCAGACGGCCGGGTCACCGCGGTCGGCGCACGCTCGGACATGCCTGACGAGTCGGGCCCGGTCGAGACCGGGGGGACGATCATGCCCGGCCTCATCAACAGTCATGCGCACCTCAACTGGGACGGCATCCACGATCTGGCTCGCCAGTCGATGGACGACCCCCGCCCCATCTCCGCCTTCAAGGCGGCAGGCAACATGCTGAAGAGCCTGCGTGCCGGTGTAACGATGGTGCGCGACCTCGGCTTCCACGACATGAACCTCTTCTCGAAGCAGGCCGTCGAGCAGGGGATCGTGCCCGGTCCCCGGCTGAAGGTGTGCGGTGCTGCCATCATCCAGACCGGTGGTCACACGTACTGGGTCTGTCGGGAAGCCAGTGGCGCCGACGAGATGAGGCGAGCCGTGCGGGAACAGGTCCGCGGCGGGGCTGACCTCATCAAGATCATGGCGTGCCACGACACGCTCGAGTTCACCGACGAAGAGCTCGAGGCCGTGATCGACGAGTCCCATCGAAACGGTCTCCCGATCACGGCGCACGCCACGTACGACGCATGCATCGAGCGCGTGGCTCGGTTCGGAGTCGACTGCGTCGAGCACGGCGGCTCGATGTCCGACGAGACGATCGCCCTCCTCCTCGAGAAGGACATCCCGGTCGTGACGACCTTCGCGCCGATCGTTCAGCAGAGCCAACCGGAGATCGCACGAAAGTTCGGTATCCCGGAATGGAAGATCGAAGAGCGTCAGAAGGCGATCAAAGATCCGGCCCGCTACGATGGGCTCGTGCGAGCGTCCAAAGCCGGCGTGCCGATCGTCTTCGGGACCGACGCCGGGAGTCCGGCCGTGGAGCACGACGTCATCGCGCCGGAGCTGGCGCACATGGTCAAGGTGGGCGTCTGCCCCGACAACATGGACGCCCTGGCGTCGATCACGGTGCGCGCCGCGAAGGTGTCGAACATGGAGGACGAAATCGGCACACTCGAAGCCGGAAAGGCGGCGGACCTCATCGTCGTCGACGGGAACCCCGACGAAGATCTCTTCGCTCTCGAACGTGTCCGGACGACGTTCGTCGCGGGACGGAGGATGTACGGATGAGCCTGCTTACCGATCGGCTCGCGCCACGGATCGTCGAGGAGGACGGCTCCTTCCGCACTCGAATGCTCAAGATCGCGGCGGGATTGGACGACGTGATCGCGCTCGGCCGAGGAGACCCGGACTTCCATACCCCCGCGCACATCGTGGAGGCGGCGAAGGCGGCCCTCGACGCGAACCACCATCACTACACGGGTCCGACCGGTATCCAGCCGCTCCGTGAGGCGATCGCAGAGGACCTCACCCAGCGCTACGGGCTCGACTACGAGGCCGACGAAGTGGCGGTCACCGCGGGCGCGCAAGAAGCGATCATGCTCACGATGCTCGGGCTCTGTACGCCCGGCGACGAGGTCCTGATCACGAGCCCTCGCTTCACGAGCTACGATAGTGCGGTGCGCCTGTGCGGCGGCGTGCCGATCCCCGTTCCCACGTTCGAGCGGGACGACTTCGCCCTGGACCCCGCCGAGATCGAGAAGCGGATCACGCCCAAGACGCGGATGTTCGTCCTCGTCTCGCCGAACAATCCGACCGGTGCCGTGACCCCGCCCGACGCGATCCGTGCGATCGCCGAATTGGCGATCCGCCACGACCTCCTCATCGTGGCCGACGAGATCTACGGGCGGATGATCTACGCGCCGAACGAACACCTCTCGATCGCCACGCTACCCGGCATGCGCGAGCGAACGATCACGATCAACGGCTTCTCGAAGACGTACTCGATGACCGGGTGGCGCGTGGGATACCTGGCCGCCCCACGCGACCTCGTCGCGCTGCTCACAGAGCCTCGCCACACGCTCTCGATCAATGCGTGCACGATCAGCCAGCACGCGGCGTTGGCCGCGCTGACCGGCCCGCAGGAGCCGATCGACGCGATGATCGAGGCGTACGCGGAGCGAAGGGCGTGGCTCATGCCGGCTCTCGACGCGGCGGGCTACACCTACGGTCACCCCGGCGGGGCCTTCTACATCTATACCAACGTCTCTTCCACCGGGATGCCCTCCCCGGAGTTCTGCGAACGGCTGCTCTCGGAGACAGGCGTGATGCTCTTCCCTGGGACGATGTTCGGCGACGAGAGCACCGACTACATCCGGATCAGCTACCTCCAACCACTTCCGATGATCGAAGAGGCGATGGAGCGGATCGCGGCGTTCACCGAGAAGGCGAAGGCAGGCTGACGCAGATGACGCAGAACTCAAACGACCGCTTCGTCGGCATTCAGATCTCCCCGATCTCCTTCGTGGACGAAGGCGTCGACACCGTCCTGAGCACGCTTCAGGACCGAGTCGGTGTGAACGTGCTCATGCTCGGGACCGTGAGCTGGCTCGGACTGAAGTCCGGGCGCTCCATCAGTCACGAACTCGACGGGTGGCCGGATCACGGCGTGCCCGAGCCCTACCAGATGCGGGGTGGAGCGTACTTCGATCCGGACCCGCGTTTCTACAGCGACACCTTCATGGCGGACTATCGGAGTCGCGATCCGGAGTTCGCCGGGAAGGACATCCTGAAGATGGTCGTGCCCGACGCGCACGAACGCGGGATGAAGGTCTACATCGAGTTGATGGAGCCCTTCTTCAAGTACGCGGGACACGGCTCGGCCGGGAACGTCGAGATCCCCACCCTCGCTCAGGCGATGGAGGTGGATCTCTTCGGTCGAATCGGGGGCTCCCCGTCGACGTCGAATCCGGGATACCGGAAGTGGATCCACTCGATGATCGAGGATCAGGTCCGGAACCACGACATCGATGGCGTCATGTGGTGCAACGAGCGGAACTCGCCTCTCGACACACTGATCCAGGGCGGTGCCCCGGGCGACTTCTCCGAGCCGGCGCGGCGAGAAGCCATCGACCGCGGCATCAACGTGGAACGGTGCCGAGATGCGATGCTCCGCCTCTACGACTTCATGCAGGAGGCGGCGGCCGGAAAGCACTTCGTCGACGGCACGCTCATCACCTTCCTGCGGACCGTGCTCGACAACCCCGAGGCCCTCGTGTGGGAGAAGTTCTGGCTCGAGCGGAACAAGGACCTCGACCGCGAGCTGTACGGTCTCGTGAAGTGGTGCAAGCCTGAACTGCCGTTCGGACTCAACGTCTGGAACCGAAACCACTTTAATCTGATCCGCCGTGCGCAGTGGCCGTGGGCCGAGCAAACCCGGTACGCGGACTTCGTGAAGCCGATCACCTACCAGCATCAGGCGGGAGAGGTGTGGCACCGGGAACTCTCCTTCTTCCGCAACACGGTACTCCGCGACTTCGAGCCGGATGAGTCCACACGGGCTCTCTTCCGGATTCTAGGGCTGAACGAGGCGCCCTTCGCCGAGCTCGTCTCGGCGGGCATGAACCCGGACACCTACGTGCACGGGCAGTGTGTCGACGCCCTGGCCGGCGTCGGCGACGACGCCAAGGTCTACATGGGGATCGGTGTCGACGCGCCTCGCACGCAGGAAGAGACGGCGACGTGCTCGAAAGACATCGTGTACCGTTCGGTCATGGCGACGTACCGGGCGGGCGGACACGGTGTTGTGCTCTCCCCCAACTACGCCTCGATGCACCTCACGCACCTCGACGGGGTCGCCCAGGCGCTGGACGAGCTGGGCCTGCGGTGACACCACACGTAGGCGCGAGGCTGCGCGGATGACCGCTCCGTTGCTCGAGGTCGACGACCTGCAGACGAGCTTCGTCCTGAGCAGACGCGACCCACTCGTGGCGGTGGACGGCGTCAGCTTCACCGTGAACGCGGGGGAGACGCTCGCGATCGTCGGCGAAAGCGGCTCGGGGAAGTCCGTCACCGCGCTCTCTATCATGCAGCTCCTGCCCGCACGAGTCGGGCAAATCACCCGCGGTGCGATCCGCCTCGGCGGCAGGGACCTCACCGCCCTTCCCGAGGAGGAGATGCGGCGCGTTCGGGGCAAAGAGATCGGCATGATATTCCAAGAGCCGATGACGAGTCTGAACCCGGTGCACACGGTGGGCGCACAGATCTCAGAGGTCCTGGTCGAGCACGAGTCCGTGTCCCCGAAGGAAGCGAGGGATCGGGCGATCGACTTGCTCCACACGGTCGGAATCCCCGAGCCCACGAGCCGGGTGGACAACTACCCGCACGAGATGTCGGGCGGTATGCGCCAGCGGGCGATGATCGCCATGGCTCTGGCGTGTCGGCCCTCTCTCCTGATCGCGGACGAGCCGACGACCGCGCTCGACGTGACGATCCAGGCTCAGATCTTGGACCTGATCGCGGAGCTCCAGACCGAGTTGGGCATGGGGATCATCTTCATCACACACGACCTCGGTGTGGTCGCGCAGATCGCCCAACGCGTGGCGGTGATGTACGCCGGGCAGATCGTCGAAGGTGGTCCGGTGGAGGAGATCTTCCGCAGACCGCGCATGCCGTACACCGCGGGTCTGATCGGCTCGATCCCCCGTCTAGGAAGCGCCGACCAAGGGCGGCTGTCCACGATCCCCGGCAACGTACCGTCCCTCGCCGATCGGCCGGCGGGCTGCCGCTTCGCTCCGCGCTGTGACCACGTGCAACCCGGATGCGCCGAGCAGGCCGTGCCGATCGACGACGTCGGGCCCGATCATCACGTCCGCTGCCTTCGTTGGTCCGAACTCGACCTGGCGGACGTGCGGGCATGAACGAACCGGCCCCGCACGAACGCTCGGATACCACGAACGAGCTTCTCGAAGTCGACCGCCTCGTCAAACGCTTCCCGGTCCGCGGGGGCGCACTCAACCGGGTGGTGAATCACGTCCAAGCCGTGAACGGTGTGTCCTTCAGCGTGAATCGCGGCGAAGTCTTGGGGCTCGTCGGCGAAAGCGGGTCGGGCAAGACGACGGTCGGACGACTCGTCCTCCGACTCGAAGAGGCGACCGAAGGCCGAGTTCGCTTCGACGGCACAGACCTTCTGGGTCTCTCTCCGAGCGAGATGCGACGCTTCCGCAAGCGGATGCAGATCATCTTCCAAGATCCCTACGCGAGCCTGAATCCGCGCGAGTCCGTACGGACCGTCCTGACCCACGCGCTCTCCGTCCACGGGATCGGGACGAAGGGCGACCGGAACGACCGAGCCGCCGCGCTGCTCGAGCAGGTCGGCATGCACCCGGCTCAGCTCGATCGCTTCCCGCACGAATTCTCGGGCGGGCAACGCCAACGTGTCGGAATCGCACGCGCCCTCGCCGTGAATCCGGACTTCATCGTGGCCGACGAGCCGGTCTCCGCGCTCGACGTCTCGATTCAGGCTCAGGTCATCAACCTCCTGAGCGACCTGCGGCGCGAGCTCGACCTCACGATGCTCTTCATCGCGCACGACTTGGCGGTCGTCGAGCACATCTGCGACCGAGTCGCGGTTATGTACCTCGGGAAGATCATGGAGATCGCCCCCTCGAAGGCGCTCTACAAGACCCCCACGCATCCGTACACCCAGGCGCTGCTCTCCGCGGTCCCTTTACCGGAGCCGGGTCGCGCACGGACGCGGACCGTGCTGGTCGGGGACATCCCCAGCCCGATCGACCCGCCGTCTGGGTGCGTCTTCAGAACACGATGCCCGCGGGCCGAAGCGATCTGTGCGCAAAGCGTGCCCGAGCCCAAGGACGTCGGGCCCGGGCACGTCAGTGCATGCCACTTCGTGGGGTAGAAGCCGGCTACATCCCGCTCAGGAGCGTCATCGGCATACTCACCCAGACCGGCACGGGCTGGTCCCGGTTGAGGGCTGGGCTGAAGCGTTGCACGGCGGCCGTGGCGAGCGCGGCGTTGTCGAATGCCTGAACACCAGAGCTCTGGCTGATGCGGGTGTCCTCGACCATCCCCTCTTCATTGATGAAGAGGTACAGCTCCACGGTCCCGCCCGGACCACTGTCCTGAACATCCGAGGAGAAGGCTTCGGCCAAGGCCACCTGCACCTCTTCGGGGTTCACCAGGCGCGGCGCCACGACGAACGGGGTGAACCGGGGCCGTCCATCCGACGGGCTGAAAATCGGCCGCACGTAGGCATGAGGCCCCGGCGACACAGACCCGGCGACCTTCTTCGTGACAAGGATCGCGCCGGCTTCGACATGCCGCCCCAGGATCTCGCGGGTGGCATCCCCCTGAACAACCTGGATCTCCGCGATCTGGCCCTCCGCGTGCAACTCTGTCAGCACATCCAAGGCGTATTCATGGTCACGCACAGGTCGACCGTCAATGTAGACGCCAGGGTGGGTCCAGCTGTCGCGGCGCACCGGATCTTCCGTGTGAAGCACGCCGTCGATGTCGATCGCGACCTCGCGTATGCGGAAGTCCGCGTTCGTCATCGTGCCACCCTCGACCGCGACCCTCTGACTGGTCTCGCGATACCCCATGCGCAACGCGACGACTTCGTGATCGCCGGCGGGGAGCGCCTCGAGCGCGAACTGGCCCTGGCCATTGGTCAGCGTCCCGACACCCGTCCCGCGGATGAAGACCTGGATGTGTTCGAGCGGGAGTCCACTCACCTCGTCCTCGATCAGGCCGCTGATCGAACCCAGCACGCTCCCGTCCAAGGGCGTATCGCCCGTCGGTGCGGCCGCCATCGCGTCTTCCGCGGCCCTCAACCGGTCGAGTAGCGCCTCCCGGGCGCGCTCTGCCTCTTCGACGCGCTCATTCGAGATCACCTGTCTCTCTCGCAGCGCCTCGACCTCGCCTCGGAGCGCGTCCAGCTCTGCGGCGAGACGTGCGGCCTCCCCGTCCGACTGGGCGTCGGCGGTCGCCGCCACGGGCGTCAGCGGATCCGCACCCAAACTCAATTGGAGCGTGGGAACGGGCACCTGGAAGACGCCGACCATGACGATCACGCCAAGGATCACGGCGCCAATGACGCTGACGATGGATGTAGCTCCGGGACGTGCAGTCATGGCGAGGATCCTCTGGCGAAGGGAAGCTTCGGAGTCGGCGAATGCTGCAGCACCCGCAAAGGCTCCGGAGTGAAGGGAAGAGACGGCGATGAGCGTACTCCCGTACGTCTCGACGTCCGGGTGCACGCGCAGCACGCGGCGATCACAGTCGAGTTCGACGCCTCGATGCAGTCCGAAGGAGAGCACCCAAGCGACGGGATTCCACGGCATCAGTACCCGCGCCATACGTCCGACCGCGACGAGCAACGGATCGGCGGCACGTACGTGCTCGTGTTCGTGGCGCACCACGAGTCGCTGCTGAGACTCCGGCAGGGACGCCAGCCATTCGGGAACGACGATGCGGGGGCGGAATACGCCCGCGACGCCGGGGCCCACGTCCGCGGTTCGCCATACGGCGATCCCGCCGAGTTCGTCGCGTGTCGCCGACGCGAGTGTGCGCCGGAGGCGGAAGGCCGCCACCGACCATCGTAGAGCGAGGACGGCCGTGAGAGCGAGCCAGAGCCCTAGGAGGATCGCGTCGATCCCGATCGACGACTCGGCCACCGCAAGTGTCGGCGGGGGCGGAACTTCGAGGAGTGCCGGAAGACCCGCGATCCCCCGATCGATGGGGGCGAAGTCCGAGACGGCGACCACGTCGGGGAGTGGACCCGGACCGATCGCCTGCTCGGGCTCCGGCGCGTGACGCGTCAGACCGATGAGGGGCACGAACCCGAGCAGTGCGATTCCCGCGAGCCACACGAATCGCTCCGGTCGTTTCCCACTTCGAAGGGCGCGCGCGGCCGCGACCGCAGCCAGCGCCACGGGGAAAGAGACGACCACGGCGTAGAGCATCGCGTACCCGATCATCCGTCGTCCTCCATCTCCTCGATCCGACGATCGAGGAGGTCTCGCATACGCCTCAGCTCATCCTGCTCGAGACCGGAGTCCACGAGGCGAAGCAACAGCTCCTCCGGAGACCCACCGAAGAGTCGATCGGTGACGCGACCCAACGCGCTATCGCCCGCCGCGACCCGCTCGACCTCGGCGGCGTACCGATCCGCGCGTCCCTCGCGCTTCCGAGAGACGTACCCCTTCCCTTCCATCACGCGCAGCATCGTGTGGACCGTGTTGTGGGCGAGATCATCGTCGAGGACGCTTCGAATCTCCGACACGGTCGAGGGGCCCTTCGACCACAGGGCACCCATGATGTCCAACTCGCGTGGTGTAAACCGCACATCCATATCTAACTCCTAATTCCTTAGGTATTAGGAGATAGCATGGATCCGAGACGGAGTCAACGGCCGTATCGCGTCCCCGTCAGGACGGGCTTCCTACGAGTTCGGGTCCCCCACCGGGGTACTGACCGGCGCGCCAACCGTCTTGATGAAGTGCACCAGGATCCGCGCCGGCTCGGTGTCACTCGCGTTCTCGGACACGGTGTGCACATCGCTCGGACTCTCGTAGAACATCTCGCCGGCCGACAGCGTCATCAGCTCCCCGCCCTCGACCTGCATCCGCACCGTGCCCTCCAACACGTAGACGAACGTGTGGGCGTTGTGTCGGTGCGGCCGGGAGACGCGGCCCGGTGGGAGATCGACTTCGACGACCAGAATCTCCTGGTCGTCCGGGAGTGGGGGCAGCGGCATGTTCAGGACTTGGGCACTCGACGCCACCGCCCCGCCCATCAGACACACCACCGCAATCATACCCGCCCGAAGCACTGCTCTCATCCGAACCTCCCCTCCGTGTGAGACACCTCGCGGGAGAGTACTTTGGCGACCCAGCCTTAGACCAGCCGGAGACACCCCAAGAGGCTGGCCAGCCCCGCGTCGTATCGCATTGGGGCTACCGCCCCCGCCGATCAACCCTCGGGAGCCTCGTCGGCTCGGAGCGCCTGTCGCAAATACGCGCGGGCGCGCGTCCACTCCCGCTCGACGGTGCGCACCGACGTCCCCAACGCCTCCGCGGTGTCGGGAACGGACATCCCACCGTAGAAGCGACACACGACGATCTTGGCCATTCGCTCGTTGCGGGCCTCTAGGCGACGCACCGCGTCCTCGATCGCGAGCAGCTCGGCCACGTCGGTATCGATCGCCGCAGAGTCGGGTCCCAGCGGGACCCGGACACGATCGCCCCCCCTCTTCTCGGCCTGACGACGTCGTGCGAAGTCGATCAGGATTCGGCGCATCGCCTGAGCGCAGAAGGCGAAGAATTGTGCGCGTCCGGACCATTCCGCCTCGTCGACACCCGCCAGCTTCACATAGGCTTCGTGCACGAGGACCGTCGTATCGAGGACCGTGTCGCGACGCCCCACGCCGAGCTGTCGGTGCGCGATTCGACGAAGGTCGTCGTAAACCAGCTCGATGAGGCGATCGAACGACTTGTCGTCGCCATCGCTCCAATCTTCCAGGAGCTGCGTAATCTCGCGGGTGTTCGCAGACACGGTACGGGGGCTGATAGAGTCAGCGGCGGCTCGCGCGCTGGCCGAAAAAGTACCCGCGCCAGCGGGCCACGGAACCCCCAGGTGGCGCCGGAGTCTAGTCGCCCAGGAGTCGCGCAAAGGGCACGGCTTCCGACTCGAGTCCCTGCTCTCGCATGGTCGCGACGAGCACCTCCACCATCGAGGCCACCGACGCATCGTCTTGAAGGGCCTCGTAGGCCTCGAGCCCTTCCAAGCTCCACGTCCAGAACTGTTCCGCCTGTTCCGACCGGTCGGTGAGCGCGGCCGCGACGCCCAACCACGCTCGGTAGACGTTGGTCCACGAGTGGCGCATCCCCATCTGCTCGATGCCCATGTCGACCGCTTCCGACAACGCTGGCACCGCTTCATCCGGCCGTCCGGATCGAATTAACGCTCCACCGAGCGCCATCAATGAACGCGCGGTTCGCCAATGACCGTCCGGCCACATCGATCGGGAGTCCTCGATGACTGCGCGCTGTTCTCGCAGCGATCCTTCCACATTACCGCCCTGAGCCAACGTCGTGATGAGGTTGGCGCGGTACTGCAGCGTCTCTGGATGCGCCGGCCCGAAGATCGTCGTGGCCGAGTCGATCGCCTCCTCGTACAGCGCCTCCGCCGACGGATACTGGCCGCGAAGTCGACGCACGACGGCCAAGTCGTTCAGCGAACGCGTGTAGCTGAGGAGCTCGCCGGGGCTCGATCTCCGACCCTCCACGACCGCGAGAAGCAGACTATCCGCACCCTCGAGGTCGCCCTGTCGGCGAACGATGCTCGACAGCACTCGCTGGGCCCTCCAGACCTGTTCTTCGTCCCCGGGCTCGAACGCGCGGAGAGCGAGTCCGGCCCGCAGCTCGACCTCGGCTTCGTCCGGGCGCTCCTGCCGACTCAGGGCGCTCCCCAGGCCGATTCTGGCCCACGCCAAGGCCGTGGTGTCCCGTGCCTCCAGGGCGGCGACGACCGCCTCTCGGTACGCCGATTCCGCGCGGTCATAGTCTCGGTACACGTCCAGGGCGGCACCCAGACTGGACAGCATCGACGCCAGGATCGGCGCAGCGTCGTCGGTCGAGTCCCGAACCAGTGCGACGGCCCGTTCCAGCAGCGGGAGCGCTTCTTCCTGGAGTCCCATGCTCATGTGCACACGACCGAGGGAACGGAGCAACTCCGCTCGAACCTCGGGCTGCCCCTCGAGCTGCTCATCCACCCGCGCGATGCCTCGGTCCAGGAGGGCACGAGCCGTGAGGGTGTCTCCGAGACGTTCCGTAGGAGCGTTCGCCTCGAAGAGTCCGACGAGAAAGTCCGTCGTCGCCCGAGCGGTCTCCGCCTCGCGCTCCGCTTCGGCGGTCGCCGCCTGAGCGATCTCCGTTTGCTCGATCAGGCGACCTCGCTGGAGCGCCAAGCCGAGAGCGGAGCCCGACAGGAGGAGCAGGGCCCCCGACGCGGCTGCGACCGACCACCGATGACGGCCGACGAACTTCCGGATGCGGTACGCGCGGGCGTCGCCCCGGGCGTGTACCGCGTGACCGGCGAGGTGCCGTTCGACGTCGTCCCGAAACGCCGCCATCGTGGAGTACCGCTCCGAGGGTCGGGCGCGCAGCGAGCGCATCAGGACCGCGTCGATATCTCCCCGGAGGCGACGTCGGAGGGCCTCCGGCGTCGTAGAGCGAGCCGAGTACACCGCGTCCTGCCCGACCCCGGCCTGCCCGGCGGGACCACCGCGCGTATCGACGGGCGGGACCGCAGCCGACGGTGCGGTAGGCTGCTCGCCGCGCACGACCTGCTCGAGCACGGAGCCCTGAGCTCCACCCTCATACGGCCGGCTCCCCGTGAGGAGTTCGTAGAGGAGGATGCCCACCGAATAGATGTCCGTCTGGGCACTCGCCGGCTCGCCGAGAAGCTGCTCGGGGGCGGCGTACTCCGGCGTGAGGAAACGACGCCCAGTGCGCGTTGTACCGGCCCCTGCAGTGGGGTGATCGATCAACTTGGCGATGCCGAAGTCGAGCAGCTTCACCGTCCCGTCCTCGCGCACGAGGATATTGCTGGGCTTGAGGTCCCGGTGAATCACCATGTGCCGGTGGGCGTGCTCGACGGCTTCCATGACCTGAAGCACGAGGCGCAGTCGGGCGTCCACACCCAAGCGATGTCGGTCCGCCCATCGGTCGATCCGCTCTCCCTCGACCCGTTCCATCACCAGGTAGGGCCGACCATCTCGAGTGACGCCGCCGTCGAGCAGCTGCGCGATCGCGACGTGGTCGAGAGACGCGAGGATCTGCCGCTCGAGGGCGAAGCGCGCCAGTACATCACGACTGGCGACGGACCGCTTGATGATCTTGATCGCGACCTGTCGCTCGAAGGTCTCGTCGTCGCGCTCAGCGGCGAAGACCCAACCCATGCCGCCGGCGCCGAGTTCGGAGACGATCCGATACGCCCCGACACGCCCTCCGATCGGGTCCGGTTCTTCCTCGTCCTCTGGGCCTGCTTCCCGGAGAGCCGCATCCACGATCCGATCTCCGGGCCCGAGGTCCGGCCCGGTATCGATGCTCTCCCTCGCGAGCGCCAGCGCAGCGGCTACGAGATCCGGATCCTCGCGGTGCGCCCCGGCGAGGTAGGTCTCCCACCGCGCTTCCGGCATGTCGAGCAGCTGCTCGAGGAGCGCATCGACTTCGGCCCATCGCTCCCACACGACCGCGTCTTGGGCGGGTCGGTCTCGGGTGTCGGGTCGGTCCGGATCCGTGCTCATGTCCTCTCGGCGTGGGAAGGCTTGCGAGTCTAGAAGTGGGAACGGAAAAGCGCGACCAGGCCCGCCACACACGCGGCTCGCCCACCTATTGGCGTTCGTGGCAGGAGGAAGCGTGGCGGGGTTCTCTCCCGAACTGCGTTCAGCCCTCCAGAGGCGACCCAGAGTGGGCGCCGAACCAAGACCGACACCGTCGGAGGGCCTCAAGCATGCGTACACTCGCCCGCGCCCCGTACCTGGCGCTCATCGTCGTGTTGGCCTCCTGTGAGGCCCAAGTCCCGACCGAACCCCCCATCGACCCCGGCCCGCTCGAAGTGACCGGAGTGTCGGTCACGGCGACCTCCGACGAGGTCGCGATCGGTGGCGCGGTACAACTCACCGCGACCGTCGCCCCGTTCGGTGTGAACCCCGCCGTCACCTGGTCGAGCGACGACCCGACGCGTCTCACCGTCGACGCGAACGGACTCGCGACCGCCGCGGTGCTGCCTCTGAATTCGGGAGTCGTGACTGTGACCGCGACGAGCGTGGAGAACACAGTCTTCAGTGGCACGGTCGAACTCACAATCGTCTGTGGCCTGCTCGTACAATCGGATGTCGCCGATGGGACGACGCTCCCGTCCGGTACTTGCTGGACCGCGCAGAGCGCACTCGCAGTGAACGACGGGACGCTCACCGTCGAGCCCGACGTCGAGGTTTCGTTCGGCCCGTCTGGCTCGCTGTCGATCAACGGAGACGCTCGACTCAGCGCGATCGGTACAGCGCTCATGCCGATCACGTTCACGAGCACGGACCCGGCATCCCACTGGCGCGGCATCCGCTTCGACGACAGCCGAAGCGCCGACAACCGGCTCGAGTACGTGACGGTGGAAAACGGCGGCTCAGACCAGTGGAGCGGAGCGACGTACTCGGCCTCCGGCCTGCTCCTGGAAGGCAACAGCCTCGTGAACATCTCGATGAGTGAGATCATCGGGAGCGCGGCTCAAGGCTTCACGGCCTACGGCGAAGCCGAGTTCTCCATCACGGGCACGACGTTCGACGGAAACGCGGTCGCCGCGTGGCTCCATCCGAACAACGTCGAGGGCATGGGGACGGACAACGCCTTCGTCGCCAACGACGACAACGTCGTCCGCATCAGCTACGGCAACAACGATCGCGTCGAAACTGCACAGAGCTGGGCCAACATCGGCGTTCCGTACGAGCTGCAGGAGCGACTCTTCATCGACGCGGACCTCACGATCGACCCCGGCGTGACGATCCACGCCCGCTCCGACGTGTCCGTGATCGTGCGCAATGCCGGAAGCCTCAACGCCACCGGCACCGTCCAGGAGTCGATCACCTTTGTCGGAAGCGAGGACGTGCGGGGTTGGTGGCAAGGCATCCAGTTCCAAACGCAGTCGGTGAACAACGTGTTCGAGTACGTCGAGATGGGGAACGGCGGGTCCGACCAGTGGACGGGCGCCGTGGACTCGCGGGCCATGATCTACCTGGCCGAGGACAGCAAGCTCCTGATCCGGAACTCGACGCTGTACTCGAGCGACCACTACGCGCTGTGGGTACCGGCTGAGGGAGAGATCACCGGGCTGGACGACGTGATCGTCACCGACAACGCCCGCGCGATGATCCTCCATCCAAACCGGGTGGGGGAAATCGACGGGGTCCTGGTCTCGAACAACGACGACAACGCGATCCGGATCACCTTCGGCAACAACGATCGCGTCGAAACGTCCCAGCTTTGGCAGAACCACGGCACGTTTTACCGCGTGATGGACCGCACCTTCGTCCGTGCAGCCCTCACGATCGAGCCCGGTACGACGATCGAGTTCGAGCAGGGTGCTCACCTCATCGTCGACGACGGCGGCTCGCTCAACGCGGTCGGCGATGCCTTGAACCGCATCACCTTCCGTGGCCGAGAAGCGCTGTCGGGCTACTGGAAGGGGCTCGAATTCGGAACGGTCTCGGCATCGAACCGACTCGAGTACGTCGACCTGATGCACGCGGGGTCGGACGGTTGGTTCGGTGGATCCAACAGCACCGGCACGATCAACGTCGACGGGAACGGCGGCCTCGTCGTGGCGAACGCGACAATCTCCCTGACCGGCGGCTATGCCGGCATCGTGCGCAACGGCGGCAGCCTCGCCTGCACGAACGTGGATGACGGCGGCTTCCAGTACTACGTGTACTCGGGCAGTGGGAACGGCGCGCAGGCCACCTGCCCCGGCTGATCACGCGGTTCGGGACGTCGCCCCTCGTGTAGGGTCGACGACGAGTACGCGACCGGGGGGGTCGGGCACGGCGCCCGGCCCTCCCGACTCGTTCGGCAACCATGTGCCGAACACGTCGGACAACCTCGGAGGCCACCGACCCCGGTCCCGCCGGTGCATCCGTCCTTTCGGGATCCGTCACCAGGCCGCACAATGCTCGGTGCACGTCTATCGGTAGACATCCGGACGCGATCAGCAGCAAGGAGGACCGAGTTGCGGAGACTCACCACCGCTCTAGCCCTCACCGCCGTCACCGCGGCGATTTCGCCCCTCGCCGTCGAATCCCAAGACTGGAATCGGCGTGAGTTCCCCCTCGCCCCGCCGAACGCGAACAACAACTTCGTCGCGCCGTACTTCGACGGCTTCTATCAGAATGCGGACGGGACGTGGACGTTGTCGTTCGGGTTCATGAACCGGAACGACGGCGAGCTGATCGAGATCCCACTCGGGGTCAACAACCGGATCGAACCGGCCGAGTACGACGGCGTCCAACCCACCTCGTTTCCCGTCGTGAGCTACACCGGCTTCGGAGGGCCGCGTGAGCGCGGTGTGTTCGGGGTCGTCGTGCCCGAGGACTTCGAAGGCGACGTATGGTGGACGCTCCGCACGGATGGATACGAGACCAAGGTACCCGGTCGACTCGAATCGCCGGGCCCGATCATCAAGGGAGCGTACGAGCTGAGCACCGGTCCGATGGCAGCGGGCTCGATGCGACCGGAAATCCAATTCGCCGAAGGTGAGCCCGGAGGATGGGGTGTCGAGGGTATCTGGTATCCCGAAACCCTGACGGCTTCGGTTGGGGAGCCGATCGAGGTCGACTTCTGGACCCGCGACCGCGGGGAGCGAGAGCTCGGTCATGTGAACATGACGCTGTGGAAGTACCACGGCCCGATCGGAGCCGACATCAACTTCGAGTCGCGGACGGCGGCTCCGGAGGGGATCGCACCGGCCCGACGCGGACTCCGACCTCACGGACCGGGGCCCGTGGCGACCCGCCAGTCTGTTCGAATCCCGACCGAAGGCCCGGATGCAGACCGTGCGCGGATCACCGCCACGTTCGACACCCCGGGCGAGTACATCATCCGGGTTCGGATCGACAACTTCAGCAACAACGACAGCGCACCCGGGCATCAATGCTGCTGGACGAACGGGTACATCGCTGTAAGCGTGAACCAATAGCAGTCCTTATGTTGTGTGATGCAGTATCCAAGGGGCTCCACCGACTCGGTGCGGCCCGTGTGCTTCGAGTGAGGAGCGGATCATGAAGGGTTGGACCCACGGGACGGGATCGCGGCTGATGAGTGCGAGCGTCTTCGCACTCCTCGTGGCTGCAGGGTCGGGTGACGGGAATGCGCTGAGCGCGCAACAAACCGCCGGGCCGAGCGCCGACGCAGCGCAAGCCGACCTGACCTTCACGCGGGACGTTGCCCCGATCCTGCAGGAGAACTGCCAGGTCTGTCACCAGCCCGGTGCCATCGGCCCCATGTCGTTGATGACCTATCAGGATGTCCGTCGCTATGCGCGCCGGATCTCCCGCATGGTCGAATCCGGTGACATGCCGCCGTACCAGTACGACAACGACGCCGGGATTCAGGAATTGAAGGAAGACTGGCGGATGTCGGATGACGAGGTCGCCACGATCGTCGAGTGGGTCGCACAGGGATCCCCGGAGGGAGACCCGGCGGATATGCCGGATCCGATCGAGTGGCCGGATCCGGCCGAGTTCCGTCTCGCGGAGCGCTTCGGTGCCCCGGACATCGTGGTCGCCTCGGATCCGTACGATGTCCCCGAGTCGGGCCAGGACCGGTGGTGGCGTCCGACCAATCCGGTCGGGAACGTCTCCGATCGCTGCATCATGGCGATCGAGACCAAGCCGTCGGTGATCGGACGAGCGGTCGCGCACCATGCGAACTCATCCCTCGAAGTCGAAGGCGAACGGGCCGGTCGACTGTCCGAGTACGCACTCGGCAAGGTCGGCGAAATCGTCCCGGAGGGTGCGTGCCGGAAGCTGCCCGCCAACTCCGATGTGACGTGGGATATCCACTACTGGCCCAACGGCGTCGAGATCGAGGGGGACCAGGTCGAAGTCGGGATCTGGCTGCACCCGGAGAACTACGAGAGCGAGTACGACCAGTCGCTCACGTTGTACTTCCTACAAGGTGGTCGCGGGTACGACATCCCACCGCACGGCACCCTCATGACTCAGGGCTTCCACTCGTTCGACCACCCGGTGCGGATCGATAGCTGGCAGCCACACGGACACACCCGTCTCGTCGCCATGTCGATCGAGATTCTGCGTGCGAACGGCCGTCGTGAGATGGTCAGCATGGTGTCGAACTGGAGCGCGCTCTGGCACCACAGCCACATCTACGAGGACGACGTCGCTCCCCTCCTCGAGGTCGGCGACCAGCTGATTCTCACAGGGTGGTACGACAACACCGCGAACAACCGATACAACCCGGACCCAGACCAGTGGGTCGGGATCGGGGACCGGACCGCCGATGAGATGTCCCACGCGTGGATCGCTGTGACCCACCTCGACGAGGAAGGCATGGCCAAGATCAAGGAAGACCGGGCCCGGCTCATCAGCCAACAGGACCGCGACGACCGGTAGGTCTCCACGGTACCGATCGAACGAGGAGGCCCGCCGGCGCGAGCCGGCGGGGCGCGTTGCAGCAAACATATACCACCCCCGGTG
>JBCCEZ010000084.1:0-17484 GCA_039030015.1 Gemmatimonadota bacterium
CGGCCGAAGCCGAGCGGGGCTCGAACGTGCGTCTCCCCCCCGAGACCGCACGTTCACTTCGATCAGCTGGGGAGAATCACCCCGTCGATCACGTGGACCACGCCGTTCGAAGCGGCCACGTCGGTCAGGATCACGTTCACCGTGTTTCCTGCCCCGTCCGTGATCGTCACGTCCGACCCGGAGATGTTGACCGTGAAGGTCGAGCCCTCGACGGTCGTGACCACCTGACCGTCGCTGAGGTCACCGGAGCCGACCGTGGCCGGAACCACGTGGTAGGTCAGGACGTCGATCAGGTCCTGGCCCGTCGGCACAGCGGAGAGGGCGGCAAACGCATCCTCGGTCGGAGCAAAGACCGTGAAGCCGTCGCCGTTGTTGTCGCTACGAAGCGTCGCCTCGAGACCAGCCGTACCCACGAGCTCGACGAGCGTCGGGAAGCCGTTCAGCGTGGCGACGTCGACGATGTCGGCGTTCTCGGTGAGCACGCCGTCGATGAGGTGGATCACACCGTTCTCGACCACGATGTCCGTCGTGATGATGCTGGCACCGTTGACCTTCGGATCGGTCGGGTCGGACAGGTCGATCATGACCTCCGTGCCCTCGACCGTCGCGACCATCGCGCCGTCGGTGAGATCGGCCGCCCGGATGTCGCCGGCGATCACGTGGTACGTCAGGACCTTCTGCAGAAGAGCGATGTTCGCCGGGTCCAGGAGGACGTCGAGCTTGTCCGTTCCGAGCGCCTCGAAGGCCGCGTCGATCGGAGCGAAGACCGTGAACGGCCCAGGGCCCGTCAGCGTACCGACGAGGTCACCCGCAGCCACAGCCGAGGCGAGCGTACCCGTACCCTCGGTGATGATCGCCTTCTCGACGATGTCGAACTCCGGAAGGAGTACGCCGTCGATCAGGTGGATGACGCCGTTCTCGACCACGATGTCGGTGGTCGTGATGCTGACGCCGTTGACCTTCGGGTCCGTCGGGTCGGAGAGGTCGATCATCACGTCGCGACCTTCGACCGTCGTCACCATGGCGCCGTCCGTCAGGTCGGCCGCGCGGATGTCACCGGCGATCACGTGGTACGTGAGGATCTCCTGCAGGATCGCGATGTTGTCCGGGTCGAGGACTGCGTCGAGCGTGTACTCGCCGAGCGCCTCGAAGGCCGCGTCGACCGGAGCGAAGACCGTGAACGGTCCGGCGCCCGTGAGCGTCCCGACAAGGTCACCGGCCGCAACCGCGGTCGCGAGCGTGCCGGTGCCCTCGGTGACGATCGCCTTCTCGACGATGTCGAACTCCGGCAGGAGCACGCCGTCGATGAGGTGGATCACCCCGTTGTCGACCACGATGTCGGTCGTCGTGATGCTGACCCCGTTCACCTTCGGGTCCGTCGGATCGGACAGGTCGATCATGACGTCACGGCCTTCGACCGTGGTCACCATCGCACCGTCGGTCAGGTCCGCTGCACGGATGTCACCGGCGATGACGTGGTACGTCAGGATTTCCTGCAGGATGGCGATGTTCGACGGCTCGAGAATCGCGTCGAGCGTGTACTGGCCGAGCGCCTCGAAGGCCGCGTCGACCGGGGCGAAAATCGTGAACGGACCGGCACCCGTGAGCGTGGTGACTAGGTCACCCGCTGCGACGGCGGACGCGAGCGTCCCCGTGCCCTCGGTGATGATCGCCGTCTCGACGGCGTCGAGCGACGGGAGGATCACCTCGTCGACGAGATGGATCACGCCGTTGGAGACCACGACGTCCGTCGCGGTGATGCTGACACCGTTCACCTTCGGGTCGGCGGCGTCGGACAGGTCGATCGTGAGATCGCGACCTTCGACGGTCGTGACCATCGCACCGTCCGTAAGGTCGGCGGCACGGATGTCACCTGCGATCACGTGATAGGTCAGGATCTCCTGCAGGATGGCGATGTTCGCCGGGTCCAGCAGCTGGTCCAGAGTGTACTGACCCAGAGCGTCGAAGGCCGCGTTGACCGGAGCGAAGACCGTGAACGGGCCGTCACCGGACAGCGTACCGGCCAGGTCACCCGCGATCACGGCCGCGACGAGCGTCTGCACACCGTCGGTCAGGATCGCCTGCTCGAGGACGTTCACCTCGGGCACGAGCACGGCGTCGATGATGTGGATCACGCCGTTGCTGGCTTCGATGTCGGCCGTGACGACGTTGGCACCGTTCACGGTAACGGCGCCGCCGGCGACGCCGATCGTGAGATCACCGCCCTGCACCGTCGTCACCGTCTGGCCATCGGTGAGATCACCGGACATGGCGGCCACACCGGCGACGACGTGGAAGTTGAGGATCTTCGTCAGCAGGTCGACGTTGCCCGTCTCGAGTAGAGCGGCCACGACGTCGGCGCCGAGAGCGTCGAACGCTGCGTTGCGGGGGGCGAAGACCGTGAACGGTCCGTCACCCTGAAGGGTCGCGCCGAGGCCGGCCGCGCCGAGTGCCGTGTTGAGCGTGCTGACATCACCGGTCGCACCGGCGATCTCGGCAATGTTGTCCGGCTCCTCCGGCATCATCGTTTCGTCGTCGCACGCGACGAACGTCACGGCGAGCATCATGGTCAAGGCGGCACGAACGCCGCGTCGAATTCGGAACGTCATCAGTGTGCACCCACGTTGTGCTGGTGGCGTCGGACCGACTCATTCGACCGACTGAACTGCCCGCACTACACGTGGCGGCGGAGGGATGACCACTCGTGTGCAGCATTTGTAGAATTTTTTATTCTACAACGCTATGCGCATCGAGATGAGGTAGCTCCGACCGGGGAGGAATCGCGGCACGCGGCGGAACCCGGACGTCTCCGTCGGATCGGCGGCCAGCGAGTAGTCGAGCACCTGGCGGGACTGCACGTTCAGCACCTCGAACCGGAATTCCGCGGGGGCCTCACCCACGCGTCCGAGCCAGCTGACCCCGGCGTCCACGCGGTACAGCGTGGGCAGGAGGTCCTCACCGGGCACTCCGATGGCGGGTAGGCCCACCTGGTCGTGGAACGCGAGGAAGTCGTAGTACGCGCGACGGAGCGCCCAGCTTCTACCCCGAACGACCGTAGACTCCGTGTCTACGGCCCAACCGCCCACGACGGGCACCCGACCGAGCACACGCCAGCGGTGCGGCTCCGACCACGGTGCGGGCTGGCGAGCACCGTCGAATCGGGACGGGAAGGTCCGTTCCGACACGGACCAGTCGTACCCGCCCTCCACCTTCGCGCGGCCGCGCGACCACCCGACGCGGGCGCCGGCGCCGTACGCCTCACCCTCGGCGGAGGCGATGAATTCGGATTGGTCGACGATGGAGACGTCACCACCGCGCCGGCTCGTGAGGACGCCGAAGTCGAGGCTCGGGAGTTCGGTCAGCGACTTGTGATACGCCTCGGCTCGCACCTCCCATTCGGTGGCGGGGGTGGCGACGAATTCGAAGGCGAGGTGACGGGACCGAGACGGTTCGACCGACCCGTCTGAAGGGACCCAGAACCGCACCGACGGCACCAAGGCGCTGGGACCGACATTGGTCAGATCGAACTGCTCGACGAACTGACGGTACACCCCGCCCGCGGCGCGCGCGCTCCATGTGCCGAGCGCGCCGGACTCGCCGTCGATCTGCAGGGAGAGCCGTGGCTCGGCGAAGGTCCCACCTCCACCGACGGAGGTCACGCGAAGCCCACCCTCGAGGGTGAGGTTGCCCGGCAGCCGCCACTCGTCGGATACGAAGCCCGCCAAGCGCCACGAGTCGACGTGAGTGGCGACGGACGCGACGAGGTCGTTGTCGAGATGAGCGCGACTCGACATGCGAATCGCCTCCACACCTCCGGAGAGGACGTGGCTGGGGCTCGCGACGAAGTCGGCCTGCAGGGTTGCGCCGATCTCCTCGATTCGATTCCCCTCACCTGTCGGCGGGCGTGCGTCGAGACGGGCCCGGAGCGCCGTCTCGACAGAGGAGACGTCCGACGTCAGCGGGTCGTACCCGACCTCGGATCCGTCGGCCATCGCATAGTCGTGGACGAGTTCGTGCTCGCTGTACCACGACCGCACGGCCATCGATGCGCGGCTACCGACGAGCCAGTCCGCTCCCGCCTGAGCCATCAGGTTCGACCAGTCGTACGACTCGCCGACGACGACCAGGCGGTCGAGAAGCGAACTGCCTGGGGCCGTGCCGCTGGCGAAGAGCTCGGACCCGAAACGGTTCGTGCCCCGATAGAAGGAGGCGTTCACGGAGCGAAAACCCGGGAAGGACAGTCGTAGCGCCCCGTGCACGTCGGAAAAGCCGACGTCGGCCCCGTGCCCGTGGAACGTGTACGGAAGGAGAGCCCCGGTGGCTCCCGCGTCTCCGAGCAGGCTGCCCATCAAGACGGGGTCGACGCGGTTCCAATCACGGATGGCCTGGTCGAGCGCGGGCTCTCGGAAGACGTCCCAATTGCTGCGACGTCCCGAGAACATCATCGAGCCTTCCCCACCGAACGCCAACAAGGGAAGGGACACGCCCACACTGGAGCTCCACGGATCCGCGAATGCACCGACTCCGCCCGGGCCGGTCGCGTCGGACACAGCGTGCTCGACATCGACGAGTCCAGAGGCGTAGCTTCCGTCCTTCACACTAAACCCGGCCTTGGAGAGCCGAATGCGGCGCAGGGCCAGCGGGCTGAAGGCGCTCCTCGAGCGCCCGAGGGCGACCGGGTCGTAGACAGGGGCACCGTCCAAACGCACGACGTGCTCGCCCGGTGCGCCGCCCTGGAGCGAGAGCTCGGCAAAGAGAGGACGGCGAGCCAGCCCCACACTCGACCGGAGGGCGGCGGAGCCCTCGATCGACGAGGGCATCACGTCACCGGGACCGGCGAGCGGCGACGAAGCCGATCGGGGGCCGGGAGCGCGAAGGCCATCGACCACGACGGCGCCCAACTGAATCACTTCGGGGTCCAGTCGGACTTCGCGGAGCACCGACTCGGCGGCACCGATTCGGATAGGAAGAGACCGGGGCGCATAACCGAAGCCCGAAACCGTCAGCTGATGCGCGCCGGGAAGCATCCGCGGCAGGACGAAGGACCCGCCCCCGTCCGCGAGGATGCGCCGTTCGCTTCCCGTGAGTTCGACGCGAGCCAGCGGAATCGGCTCACCCGTCACCGCATCGAGTACGCGTCCCGTGATCGTGCCATAGGCGGGGGTCGCGGCAGGGTCCCGGATGACCACGTACGTCCCGGAGGAGAGCCTGTAGAAGTCCAACCCGGCACCGTCGACGATGCAGCGAAGCAGCTCTTCGGCGTTCGCGGCATCCAGACGGCACACGGTGCGTCGACCCGCCACGACGTCGGACGAATAGACGAGACTGACGCCGGTCAACTCCGCCCACTCCTCGAGGGCGGACTGAACCGAGACGCCACGAACGGCCATCGAGTAGCCGCTCTCTTGGGCGGTCCCCGTACGAGGAGACGCCAAAACGGCTGCGAGGGCGAGAAGCCCGGCAGCCCACTTCACTCCGGCTCGACGCCTCAGAACAGCTCCCACCCTTCGGCCGTCTGCCGGTACCGGAGGCCTTGTTGGGTCGCCAGATCCGCCAGGACCGATTCGATGGAGTCGAGCCGACTGTAGAAGACGTTCATCGTGGCTCCCGGTGCGGCCTCGGCGGCGACGCGAATCGACACGTCGAGCCGAACCGAGAGTTCCCGCACGATGCCGCTCAACGGCTCGTCCACCAACGTGATCCCGCCGTTTCGCCACGGTGCGATTCGGCTGGACGGCACGTCACTCACCTCTTCGAGGACGCCCGTCGGCCCGACGCGCACCGACTCACCGGCCTCGAGGACCGCACGACCGCTCGTGCCCTCCGATTCGACGGCGACCGATCCTTCCTCGACCGTAACCCGGACGCTCGATCCCTCTCCGTCCCGCGCCCGCACGTTGAATCGAGTCCCGAGTACGTGGACCCGTGCACCCGCGGTGACGACCTCGAAGGCCCGGCCATCCGACGCCACGTCGAAGAATGCCTCGCCGTCGAGCTCGACCCGGCGGGTCGAGGCGGGCACCCCCGGCAGGAGCGAGAATCCACGGCGCGATCGGAGCTCTGATCCGGCATTCAGAAGGACTCGGCTCCCATCCGCGAGCTCGACCGTCTCGTTCGATCCGGCTGCTGCGGTGTGAACGACGGGTGTGCTGTACCAGACACCGGTACCGCCGAGCGAGACCAGAATCGCCGCAGCGACCTGGAGGAAAGGGCCACGCGTGCGCCTGGGACGGTCGCTGCGCGGATGCGTCGTGCCGACCTCGCCCTCGACGTCCTCCGGCGTTTCGACATCCGCCAGCCTGCGCGTGAGGTCCAGCCACGCCGCATCGGTCGCGGCGGTGGGTACGGGTTCGGGTTCTTCGAGGAGGCGCCAGGTCTGTTTCAACTCAGACCGGTCTTCCTCCGCGCCCAGGATTCCGGGCAGCGGCTCGTCGTGGATGCTCATGGGCTGAGAAGCGTCGGATCGTACGCGCGCACATGATCCCGAAGGGTTCGCAGCGCGCGCACCAGATGGTTGTTTACGGTACGGGCAGACAAGTCCATCGCTTCCGCAACCTCTTGGTGCGTCAGCCCCGCGACCCGGCTCAACCTCAATGCCTCACGTTGACGATCCGGCAGCGCCTCGATCCAACCCTCGACCTTCTCCGAGAGCTCTTCCTCCATCGTGGCCGCATCCGCGCGAGCCGGGCGTCGGTTCTCGACCACGTTGAGCTGGAGCAGCTCCCCGCGTCGATTCCGATCGCGAACCCGGTTCAACGCCAGATTCCGGACCGTCCTGTACGCGAGCGCTTTGAGCGATCGGTTGGGATCGAGCTGCTCTCGACCCGACCAGATCTTCACGAACGCCTCCTGCACGATGTCGTGAGCAGCGTCTCCGCTCACGAACCGCTCGGCGTATCGTAGAAGCCGGGGCTGCACCGACCGAAAGAACGACTCCAGGACGGCGTGATCCGACGCCTGGATCCCGCGCACCCAGCGGCGGTTCTCCAGTTCGTCGGGCTCGACACTCGACCCGACGATGAAAGCGTGATCCATCGTCGCGGGGCGTTCCAGGGTAGGTGCTGCAGTCAGGACAGTCATCGCAGTCTGGTACACGCGGTTCGGTGAAGCTGACTACACGCGGGTGTGCCCTAACGGAGGCGACCTGCCCCGCGCGCAACGGAGGGAGGGGAGGGCAAGTCACGGAGGCCGGTTCCGACCCAAACGCCCTCGGGTAGTTCTTCCCGCTCCAGCATGGCGGCAGCCCCGCCGCCGATCAGGAGCGCGATGTGGGGGTCGAGCTCGGCTCGGAGCTCAGCCAGAGCTCGAGTCGTCGCCTCGAGGTCCTCGCGTCTCACAAGCGAGATCGCGACTGCAGCCGCATCGACCCCGCGCGCGGCCGCGACGATTTCGGACACCGGCAGGTCCGTGCCCAGGAAGGCGACACTCCAGCCCTCCAACACCGCGGCCGTAGCCACGAGTCTGGCGCCGAGGCCGTGACTCTCTCCGGGGAGCGTACTCACGACGAGCGTCGCGCCGCCGTCAGCCCTCGAGGTCGCAGCCAGCCGATCGAGTACGTGGTCGACGACCTCGGACGCCAAGTGTTCTTGGGATGGGGCGACAGTGCCCTCTACCCACCCGCTACCGACCTTACGGAGCAGCGGGCCGACGACATCGTCGAGGAAGGTTCGCCCTCCGAGCGAGAGGACCGAGCGCCACAGGAGCCGCTCGAGTCCTTCCGAGTCGTACGCCAGAATCCTTGCGAACGCTTCGTCCACCTGCGTGGAGGGATCGTTTCCGCCACGCTCGGACGCCGGGGCGGGGGTGGCCACACGATCCTCGAGCAGAAGCTGGAGCGCTTCGTCTTCAGGGAGCGACGCCACCAGCGAAATAGAACGGCCTGCTTCGGTGAGCTCGCGGAGGGTCGAAAGCCGATCCAGGTCCGCATCGGAGTACAGCCGTTGTCCGCCGTCTGAACGGGCTGGCTGGACGGCGTCGTAGCGCCGTTCCCATGCACGGATCGTGGCCGGAGTCAATCCAGTCCGCTGAGCGACCACGCGGATCGGATGCCGAGGGAATGTCGGGTCGTAGTCCATGGGTAAATTCTATACTCGTGTACAACTATTGTCAAATGATGACTTTCGACATCCCTTGACAAACGCGAACAGCAATCTAATTTCCCTGAACAATTCTTAAACAAACTCTCGACCAGGAGTCGATTTTATGTCTCGCAAGCTCCTCTCGATCGCGGCGATGGCTGCGCTTCTCGGAGCCCCCCGCCGCGGTCGCGGCGCAGGACCAGTCGGATATCGTCTCGACGGCCGTAGAAGCCGGACAGTTCACCACGCTGGCCGCGGCACTCGAAGCTGCGGACCTCATCAGCGTCCTCCAGGGCGAAGGGCCGTTCACCGTCTTTGCCCCGACCGACGAAGCGTTCGCGAAGCTGCCCGAGGGCACCGTCGAGGCGCTGCTGGCCGATAAAGAAGCACTGACGCGCGTTCTGACCTTCCACGTCGTGCCCGGCGCAGTGCGCGCGGAGCAGGTCGTAGGCATCAGCGAAGCCGAGACGGTGGCCGGCGTCCAGGCCCCCATCGAGGTCCGTATGGGTGAAGTGTTCGTTGCCGGCGCCAAAGTCATCGCGACGGATGTCGAGGCGTCGAACGGCGTGATCCACATCATCGATGCGGTCATGCTTCCGCCCGAGGTTACCGGCACCAACCGGTAGTGCATAAGCCGCGCGGCGCGAACGCACCCGACGTGCCCGCGGTTGGCGGCGGCGGTCGACAAATGTCGGCCGTCGTCGCCTCTTCCGTTCCACCCCCTAGCTCCTGATCTCACGTGCGCATCGCCATCATCGGTAGCGGAGTCTCCGGACTGGTCGCAGCTCGCCTGCTCCACGAGCAGCACGAGGTGACGGTGTTCGAAGCCCGCGATCGGGTCGGCGGCCACATTCACACCATCGATGTGCTGGATGGGAGCGGTCGCACGCACGGCGTCGACATCGGCTTCATCGTGCACAACGCGCACAACTACCCTCTCTTCACGAAGCTCCTCGACGAGCTCGGCGTGGAGAGCCAGGTCTCGGACATGAGCTTCGGCGTCCGGTGCGACCGCACCGGCGTGGAGTACAGTACGGCGACGGTGAGGAGCTTGTTCGCCCAAGTGTCGAACGCGTGGAGCCCGGCCTTCATCCGAATGGTACGGGACATTCTCCGCTTCAATCGGAGCGCTCCAGAGGTGCTCGCCGCGGGGCGCGCGGGTGAAACACTCCGCGAATACCTGGAGCGAGGCGGCTACGGAGAACGGTTGCTTCGCCACTATCTCGAGCCGATGGGCTCGGCCCTCTGGTCGATCCCGCGCGGGAGCGTCCTGGACATGCCGGTCGAGTTCTTCGTGCGCTTCTTCGCGAACCACCAAATGCTCTCCGAGCGGGAAGAGCCCGAGTGGCGCGTGATTCGAGGCGGATCGCGCCGCTACATGGAGGCGCTCATCGCCCCGTTCCGGGATCGGATTCGCACGAATTCGAGAGTCCGATCGGTGCGTCGGTCCGCGGAGACCGTGGCCGTCGATGACAAGCTCTTCGACTCCGTGGTCTTCGCGTGCCACTCCGATCAAGTCATCGGCATGCTGGCCGACCCGACACCGAAGGAGCGAGCCGTATTGGGCTCCCTCCCGTACCAGAAGAACGAGGTCGTGCTCCACACGGACACGTCTCTCCTGCCGAAGAGCCGCACGGCCTGGGCTTCGTGGAACTACCGTATCTCGTCCGCGGTGGACGCGGCCGCGACGGTGACGTACAACATGAACCGACTGCAGTCGATCGATTCGATCGACACGTTTTGCGTGACGCTCAACGACACGGATTCCATCTCCCCGGATCGCATCCTGTACAAGACCGTCTTTCGCCACCCTCGATTCACGCTGGCGGGCATTGAGGCGCAGAAGCGCCGGAACGAGATCAGCGGCCGCAACCGCACGCACTACTGCGGCGCGTATTGGGGCTTCGGCTTCCACGAGGACGGGGTCCGGAGCGGCGTCGACGTGGCCCGGGCCTTCGGAGTGGCCGGGTGAAGAGCTGCATCTATCACGGCACGGTCCGTCATCGACGCACTGCACCCACGCGGCACGCATTCTCGTACGGTCTGTTCATGATGTACCTCGACCTCGACGAACTGCCGGACGTCTTCGACCGATACTGGCTCTGGTCGGCTCGACGCCCGGCGCCCGCATGGTTCCGCCGATCCGACTACCTCGGACCTGCGGAGACGCCCCTGCGCGACGCGGTGCGCGCCCGCGCCGCCGAGCTGCTGGGCGAGGCCCCGGAAGGCCCGATTCGCGTGCTGACGCATCTGCGCTACCTCGGCTACGTCCAAAACCCCGTGACTTTCTACTACTGCTTCGAGGCCGACGGCGAGACGGTGCACTCGGTGCTCGCGGAGATCACGAACACGCCGTGGGGCGAACGGCACACGTACGCGCTACGCGGGCAGGAGCCCTGTGGACCGAAGCACCGCTTCGCCAAGGCCTTCCACATCTCACCCTTCATGTCGATGGAGCACGAGTACGCCTGGCGTTTCAGCGACCCCGGCGACCGCCTCTTCGTCCACATGGAAAACCGGACGGAGGGTGAGAAAGTCTTCGACGCGACGCTGCTCGTACGGCGCCGAGAGATCTCCCGTGCTTCGATGGCGACCACCCTGATTCGGTATCCGTGGATGACCCTGAAGGTCGCGGCCGGAATCTACGGGCAGGCCCTCCGACTCCGACTGAAGGGAACCCCGTACCACGAACATCCCGCCCGGAGAGCTGCGTGAACCCCCTGCGTGCACCACTCGAGCAAATCGTGCGAAAAGGCATGCGCACGCTCGAGCGTGGGTCGCTGACCGTGCGCTTCGCCGGAGGCGAGCACACATACGGGCCCGGTGGCTCCCCCTCAGCGAACATCACGATCCACAACCCGGCGTTCTTCTCGTCGGTGGCGTTCGGCGGCCACATCGGTGCCGCCGAGTCGTACGTTCGAGGCGAGTGGCAGGCGGTCGACCTCGCCAACGTCGTTCGCCTCTTTGCCGCCAACCGAGCCGTCCTGGACGGTTTGGAGACGGGACTGGCGCGGCTCTCCCAGCCGGCGCTCGCCATCCTCCGCTACCTGAATCGCAACACACGCGGGGGCTCCCAGAAGAACATCAGCGCGCACTACGACCTCGGGAACGACTTCTTCGCGCTCTTCCTCGACGACACCATGACGTACTCCGCCGGTGTCTTCGAGCGGCCCGACGCGACGATGAAGGAAGCCTCGATCGCGAAGTACGATCGGATCTGCCAGAAGTTGGCCCTCACGGCCGCCGACCACGTGGTCGAGATCGGCACGGGTTGGGGTGGCTTCGCGATCCACGCGGCGGGGAAGTACGGCTGCCGTGTGACCACAACGACGATCTCGAAGGAACAACGCGCACTCGCGATCGAGCGGGTCCGGGCTGCAGGCCTGGATGACCGCGTCACCATCCTGAACGACGACTATCGGGACCTCGACGGCACCTTCGACAAGCTCGTGTCCATCGAGATGATCGAAGCGGTCGGGCACCAGTACCTCGACAGTTACTTCGACGTGTGCGCGTCACTCGTGCGCCCCGGAGGCGCCTGCGCCATCCAAGCCATCACGATCCTCGACGACTGGTACGACCCCCGTCAGCGCCAGGTCGACTTCATCAAGAAGTACATCTTCCCCGGCAGCTTCATCCCGTCGATGGAAGCGATTCGCACGTCGTCGAAGCGAGCCGGATTGGCGCTCGCACACGAGGAAGACATCACCCCGCACTATGCGGAGACGCTGCGGCGATGGCGGGCGAAGTTCGCGGAGAACGAGCGAGTGATCGACGCGATGGGGTTCGATGAGGAATTCCGTCGGCTTTGGGAGTTCTACCTCTGCTACTGCGAGGGCGGCTTCGCCGAGTACGTCCTCCGAAGCAAGCAGCTCCTCTTTTCCATACCCGACGACGCAGAGACCTGGAGCCAGCGCGCGGCGGACGCCGCCGTCTCGCTCGAGACCACCCTCGAGGAGGTTCGATGAGCGAGACCCTGGGCGTCCGGCTCGCCGAGCGCGGATGGATCCCCCTCGCCGGCCTCCGCCTGGGGGTACAGGCGCAGCTTCGGCAGCGCCTCCGGGACGCCGCCAGCGGGCCCGCGGTCGCCGACTTCGTCCGTGAACTCGAAGCCAGCCCCGTCGCCCTGACCCCGGAGAAGGCGAACGAACAGCATTACGAGGTGCCTCCGGAGTTCTTCCAGATCGCCCTCGGGCCACACCTGAAGTACAGCGGTGCGCTATGGCCCGACGGTGTGGATACGCTCGAAGAGGCCGAGGCCGCGATGCTGCGCTGCACCTCTGAGCGGGCGCTACTGGAGGATGGGCAGGATGTCTTGGAGCTGGGGTGCGGGTGGGGGTCACTGACCCTGCACATCGCCCGCACCTACCCGAATAGTCGAATCACCGCCGTTTCCAACTCCGCCCCTCAACGGCGCTTCATCGAGTCGCAGGCACCCGACAATGTCCGCGTCATCACCGCGGACATGAACGATCTCGCGCTCGACCATACGTTCGATCGCGTCGTAAGCGTCGAAATGTTCGAGCACATGAGGAACTACAAGGAGCTCTTCCGTCGCATCCATTCGTGGCTGCGGCCTGAAGGTAGGGTGTTCGTCCACGTCTTCTGCCACCGAGAGTACGCGTACCCGTACGAGGCGCAGGGCAAAGACAACTGGATGGCCCGTCACTTCTTCACCGGCGGCATCATGCCTTCTCTCGACCTCCTGCCCCGCTTCGACGAGCACTTCGAGACGGAAGAGCAGTGGGCAGTTCCGGGCGAGCACTACAGCAAAACGGCTCGGGCGTGGCGGGAGAATCTCGAGGACCGGAAGAGCGAGGTATGGCCCGTCCTGGAGAGGACGTACGGGGCCGACGCGGGCCGGTGGTTCCAGCGCTGGCGCCTCTTCTTCCTCGCGTGCGAAGAACTGTTCGGATACCAGGGCGGCGCCGAGTGGCTCGTGGGTCACTATCGATTCGCGCCGAAAGCAAGATGAGCACGACGCACATCCTCGAACGGAAACAGATCGTTCCCGCACCTCTCGACGAGGTCTTCCACTTCTTCGAAGACCCCAAGAACCTCGAGCGGATCACTCCATCGTGGCTTCACTTCAACGTGAAGTCGACGACGCACGAGCGGGTTCAGGAAGGGACCGAGATCCAGTACCGGCTCCGCTGGCAGGTCTTTCCCATGTCGTGGCGATCCAGGATCACCGAGTACCGGCAGGACGAGATGTTCGCCGACGAGATGCTACGCGGCCCGTACACCCGCTGGTATCACCGGCACTTCTTCGAGGCCGTACCGGAGGGGGTCGAAATGATCGACCGCGTGGAGTACACGCTCCCGTTCGGCCCGCTCGGCGACCTCGTGCACACCCTCGTGATCCGGCGCCAATTGGAGTCGATCTTCGACTATCGGCAGCTCGCCATCCGGACGATTTTCCCGGCCTAGGCTACCAGCGGCGGACCTCGACGAGGCGAGCCGTGACGTCGTCCCCGACGGTCTCGAGGACAAGGACGTACATGCTCGTCGTGCCCGAATCCGACGTGCTCGGCGCGATCGCCAGGCCTCGTAGCGCGTTGTCGCTGAGGGCGACGACGAAATCGCCATCCGGGTTCGTCCCATCGGCCGGGTTCACCTCTTCCACCGAGAAGGTGTTTCGGATCGCCCAGATGACGTCGCGATCCACGAGGTCTCGCGAATAGTCGAAGCTGAGGTCGACGAAGTCCCCGTCGAGCTCGGACCCGACCGGCTCGATGGAGCCGGCGGCGATGTCGATCTCCACCAGCTGAGAGTTGGCCGTCGACCACCCGGCCGACGAGCCGCTGTCGTACAGATCGAAGCCGTAGAAGCGGTCGGTCGAAGGGTCGCGGGTCATCCAAAAGATGACGGAGTTCGACGACGTGAAGAGTGGGGTGATCACGCCCGCCTGCGTCACTCGATACCAATCCCGAGGCACCCCGACCTCGGCCACACCCTCCGAGGGCCCGAAGCCGACGATCAGGTCGCCGTTGGCGTCGGGTTCTGAGGCGTGGAGTTCCGGACTCCCGCCGTTCGGGTCGTCCGGCACGACGAGGTCTGGGGCCCGCACCCCTCCCTCCGTGGCCGGGGTGAACGGAGTCAGCGTCCGCCCATGCCCTTCGGCGACCCAGCCGAAGTTGCCGGAGCCGACCGAGAAGTGATCGTCTTTGGTCCCACCACCTCCGAAGCCACTCACGATCGTTCGGAACTCACCCGCCCGCGTGATCTCGACGATGTCGTCGAAGCCCTGTCGGTTGATCGTCAGGAAGTAGTCGGTATCGGGATTGTACGTGAGGCCGCGCACGAGTAGCCCACCAAAGGTCGCCGTGGTGCCGGTCTCCTCCGCGACCAATTCGGCGACGTAACCCGATATCGGTCGAAGTCCGACGTAAGGATAGCCCGTCATCGTGAACTCGACGGTCCCTAGGGCCGCGACACTGGCCTCGAACGTTTGATCTCCGGAGGCGTCACCGAAGACGCCGCCGGTCGCCGCGACGCCGTCGGGCCCGGACGTCACCGTCGCTTCGTCGACGCGGCCCCCGCCCCCTGTGGCCGAGAAGGTCACGTCGACCCCTTCCACACCGAGCCCATCGGCGGCGAAGACCCGGACGGTGAGCGCATCTCGGAGCGCTTGTCCCTCCATTCCCTGTTGCTGGTCTCCGGAGACCAGCTCGATGCCCGTGGCTTCCCGGGGTGCGTCGGCCATCGGGGTGTCCGAACAGGCCGCCCCGGACACCAGGGCTGCGACGACCATGGCCCACAATCGCGTCCGCGCTCCCATACTCCCTCCCCCTGCCGTTGGATCATCCCGCACGACGCCCCCGAAAGGCGCGCGGAACAATACGAACGGCGACTCTCCTTGCACTATATTTAAGTGGTCACTAAAATGACGAATGCCGACGACAACACGCATCCGCCCGGCTTCGGCCCTGCGCACCGCGACCGAGCCACGAAGGTTGGAAATCCTCGAGTTGATCTGGGATCGCGAGCGCACAGTCTCGGAGATCGCGGAGCAGGTGCCCGTGTCGATCGCTGCGGTCTCTCAGCACCTCGCCAAACTCAGGTCGGCCGGGCTCGTGACCGTGCGGCCAGCGGGCAGACAGCGCTTTTACACCGCGCGCAAGCAGGACCTCGGCAGCCTCGCGGTGGTTCTCGAGTCCTTTTGGACCGACCGGCTCGATCGGCTCAAGGCGATGGCCGAGCGCGCGACTCCTCCCTCCTCTGATCCGGACACTGCGTCATGACGGTCCCCCCTCTCGTCGACCTCACCCGGGACATCGAGGCGAGCCCGGAAACCGTGTGGGGCATCCTCACGACGCCCGAGCTCTTTTCCGGGTGGATGGATGGCCAGGTCACCTTCGAACCGACGGTCGGCAGCGCCTTCCGCGCAGAATTCCCGAACTTCCAGACCGTGATCGCGGGCACGATCGTTCGGCTCGATACCGAGGCCCGCACGATCGAGATGACGTGGGGGGTGGAGTCCGGCCCGCAGGCGGACCACTTCCCCGCCGGTAGCTCGCTCGTGTCCATGTCCGTAGAAGCCGTCGAGCGAGGGTGTCGGGTGCACCTGACGCACGCCCAACTCCCCTCCACCGCGGAAGCGATGGACCACGAGGGAGGGTGGCGTTTCCACCTCAGCAAGATGGCCCTCGTCGCCAACCGCACGGATCTGGCGGCGGGCCTCGACCGGACACTCGCGGATTGGTTCGCGGCTTGGAACGATCAGGACGACGCGTCACGCCTCGAAACGCTCCGCCGATGCTGCTCCGCGGACGTCGAGTTCCGCGACGATTGGACGGAGATGTCCGGTGTCGATCTGCTGAACCAGCACATCGCCAACTGCTTCCGCTACATGCCGGGCTACGCCCTGGAGCCCGACGGGGACGTACGCATCTGCAGGGGTGAGGCGCTCGTGGCGTGGCGCACCCACGGGCCGATGGGCGAGCAGGTTGGAATCAACCACATCTGTGCGTCTCCGGACGGCACGATCCTACGCGTCACCGGCTTCGCGAAGCCGTAGCTGTTCCGACATCGGGTTGCGGAGCGCCTTCGCGACCCGGCAGCTTGCCCGGGCCTCCCCGCTCACGGAGCGTCCGATGAAACGAGCCCCGACGTCTCTCCTCCTCCTCGCGCTCGTCTGCCTGCCGATGTCGACGCACGCCCAGTCCGGCCCCGGCTTCGAGCGGGGGATGCAAATCGCGTTCGGAATGCCGCGGATCGCGGCCACCAACCTCTACCTCTCGCGGGCAATGGTGATCGAGGCGGTCTACCAGGCAACGATCCTCTCCGGCGCCGCGATGATGGGGCAAATCCGCAACACGGGGACGCTGTCCCCCGGATACGGCGGAGCGTTCCAATACGCGCCCCAGCCGTCGGACCGCCTCGTCGTGCACTACGCCGGTCAAATCCACGAGTTCGTCGTGCACGAAGCCGTGGGGAACACACAGGCGATGACCTCGGATCAGTGGCTCCTCTCACCGCACCAACTCCGATACAGCCACCGCCTCGCCGACCTCGCGGAAGCCGAGATTTCGGTCCGATTCGATGGAGCGTCGTTCGAGACGGAGGTCAACGGATGGACCACCCAATGGGATCGTCGCTACGAGATGTCCCTCCGCTCTTCCGGACGGACAGGCGGGGTCCGTGACCTCGATGGCCAAGACGTCCAGACGACGTATTCGGTGGCGGGCACCATCGAGGGCCCCGGATTGTCCTTGCGCGTGAACGAGCAGCACACGAGCTCGCTCGTCTCCGCCCAGAGCCTCCGTATGCTTCCGTCCCAGCGCGGCGCGGCCAGCCAATCGACGGCACTGCTCTCGAGCGCGCTGACGCTGGATGGCGAGGTCTATGAGCTCCGTGACGTTCGCGTCGAGATGGGGACCCAATCGAGGGGAGGCCAGAGCTCAGCCGGCACGACGGGCCTCCAGGGGGTGCTCGTCCGTGGCGGCGCCGAGTTCGGGCGGTTCGTGCTTCAGGGAGGCCGTCCATTCCTCACAACGGCGGACGGATCCGTCGCGCTCGATGGCCTTGGAGGTGCGCCTTGAACACCCGCCGTCCCTCTTCAGGAGCCGGGTCCTCGAGCCTCACGCTGGCCGTGATCGTCATCAGCGCCGCGGCGATCGGATCCGAAGTCGACGCCCAAACAGATCCCGTTCTCCCCCTTCCCTACGACATCGTCGAGGGATGGGCGCAGCCCTTCGCGTCGGACGGCTTCGCGTTCGGCGGGAACTCGGGCGTCTACGCCGAGTCCCCCGACCGGATCTTCGTCCTCCAGCGTGGCGAGACGCGACTCCCGTCGCCCGTCCCGGCCGGCTTCGCGGGGTACATGGGTTCGATCGGCCACAACACGCTCCGGATGGAGGGTAGGACGTGGCAGAACGTCATCTTCGTCTTCGACGGAAACGGC
>JBCCEZ010000085.1:0-17364 GCA_039030015.1 Gemmatimonadota bacterium
CCCTCGTTGCGATAACGCTCCGTGACCTGTGCGATCGCGACCTGGAACGCCTCGGAATCGAAGATCTGACCTTCTTCGTTCTGAACGCCGCCCCCGCCGAAGCCCAAGCTCCCCAACAGGCCGCCCCCACGCGTGGACCGGAAGAGCTGCTCGAGCTCTTCGTCCTCATAGAGGTTGTTGCCCTCAACCGAGAACGTGCCGAGCAGGTACTGCTCCCCCTCGTCCACGGTGATCTGAAGGCGAGCCTTTCCGCTCTCCGGATCTACGATCAGTGTGTCGCCTACGATGGCGAAATCGAGGTAGCCCCGCGACCGATACAGCCGCGGAATCGACTCCTGCAAATCGATCGAAAAGTCGGTTTGATCGAAGCCCCCGGAACGGAACCACCAGAAGCCCTCCGACTTGGTCGACATCGCACCCTCGATGTCCGCATCGGGAATCTGTTCATTCCCGATGAACTCGACCTGAGCCACGGTAACACGCTGCCCCTCGGCAACCGTCAGAATGACTTCCAGCTCGTTGTTGGGAAGCTGGAGGAAGCTCTCGGTGATTTCCGCGAAGGGGATGCCTTCGCCCGCCAACTCGTCGCGGATGTACGCCTTGGCGTCCATGATCGCCTGCTGGCGCAGCGGGAAGCCGGCGTTCAGGCCGGTCGTATCCCGCACCTCCCTGGCCGAGACGTTCTGGAGCCCTTCGATCGAGACCCGCCGGACGAGTGGGGCCTCGACGACCTCGATCGTCACGATGTATGGTGCGACCCCAGCCCCGTTCGGTTCCCGGGCCCGGATCTTCACATCGTCGAACTGACCGGTGTTGAGGAGTTCCTTCGTGCCGCGCTGTACGGCCCGATAGGTGATCTCCTGCCCCGGCTGGATCGCGAACAGGGCGAGGAGAGTCTGACGGTCGTACCGCTGGTTCCCTGCAACTTCGAGGGAGTCGACGCGCACGACGCCGGAGGCCTGAGGGGTCTGCTGAGCTTCGACAGTCGTCGTAGACGCCGCCGCCATGACGCCGAAGAAGGCCGCCGCGAGCGCGGTGGCCTTCCTCGAGAAGCGAGCCGTATGCAGGGCTGTGCTGGTCACGTTTTTGTCGTGGACTCCGCCCGAAGGATGAGGCCGGGACCGTCGGGGTCGACGTCGACTTCGATTTCGTCGCCGCCGCTGAACTCGGCCTGAAGGATCTTCTCGGATAGCGGGTCTTCGAGATGACGCTGAATCGCCCGCTTGAGGGGCCGAGCGCCGAACTTCTCGTCGTACCCTTCGTCGACCAGGAACGCGATCGCCTCGTCCGTAAAGCGAAGCGTTATCTCTTCCTCGCGGAGGCGGGCGTGCACGTCTTCCATGAGGATGTGGATAATCTCCCCGATCTCGGTCTTCGTGAGCGGGTGGAAGACGATCGTGTCATCGACCCGGTTCAAAAACTCCGGATTGAACGCCCGTTCGATCTCCTGCGACACCTTGTCCTTCATGATGTCGTAGCTGGCCTTCGGGTCCGCAGTCTGGAAGCCGAGCCCCCCGCCCTTGCTGATGTCACGAGCGCCGAGGTTCGACGTCATGATCAGCACGGTGTTCTTGAAGTCGATGACCCGGCCGTAGTTGTCCGTCAGGTGTCCCTCGTCGAGGACCTGAAGGAGGATGTTGAACACGTCCGGGTGGGCCTTCTCGATCTCGTCGAGCAGGACGACCGAGTACGGGCGACGGCGCACCGCCTTGGTAAGTGCCCCGGAGTCCTCGTAGCCGACGTAGCCAGGAGGGGCACCGATCAGGCGGGACACAGAGAACTTCTCCATGTACTCGCTCATGTCGACGCGGATCAGGGCCTCGCGGTCATCGAAGAGGAACTCGGCGAGGGCCCGCGCGAGCTCCGTCTTCCCGACGCCCGTGGGCCCCGAGAAGATGAACGAACCGATCGGACGACGTGGGTCCTTGAGGCCCGCACGACTCCGACGGATGGCTCGCGAGATCGCGGTGATCGCGTCGTGCTGGCCGACGATCCGCTTGTGCAGCTCGTCTTCCATGTGCACGAGGCGCTCGGACTCCGTCTGACGGATCCGCTGCACGGGAATCCCGGTCCACCGGCCGACGATGAAGGCGACCTCTTCCATCGAGATCTCGGGGCGGTGCTGTTTCCGCTCCTCTTCCCACGCTTCTTGGCGCGCTCGGATGAGCTGAGACTGCTCGCGTTCCTCGTCGCGGAGTTCCGCGGCCCGCTCGAAGTCCTGATCGCCGATCGCCGCTTCCTTGCGCTTCGCGATCTCGGCCAGCTGCTCCTTGAGCTCTTCGACATCCGACGGCGGGACCTGACTCGCGATGCGCGCGCGTGCGCCCGCCTCGTCGATGACGTCGATCGCTTTGTCGGGAAGGAACCGATCGGTGATGTACCGGTCTGCCAGCTTGGCGGCGTGCTCCAGCGCCTCGTCTGGGATCACGATCCGGTGGTGGTCTTCGTAGTGGCCACGAAGCCCCTTGAGGATCTCGACCGTCTCGTCCACCGCCGGCGGATCGACGATCACCGGCTGGAAACGACGCTCGAGCGCCCCGTCCTTCTCGATGTACTTCCGATACTCGTTCAGGGTCGACGCGCCAATGCACTGGAGTTCGCCACGAGCGAGCGCTGGCTTGAGCATGTTCGACGCGTCGATCGCGCCTTCAGCCGCTCCCGCACCGACGAGCGTATGTAGCTCGTCGATGAAGAGGATGACCGTTTTGCTCTGCTGGATCTCGTTCATGACCGCCTTCAGGCGCTCCTCGAATTGGCCTCGGTACTTCGTCCCTGCGATCACCGCGGCCATGTCGAGGGCCAGGACCCGGTGGTCCTTCAGCGCCTCGGTGATTTCACCGCCCGCGATGATCTGAGCGAGCCCCTCGACAATCGCCGTCTTCCCGACTCCGGGCTCTCCGATGAGGACCGGATTGTTCTTCTTCCGACGGCAGAGGATCTCTACAACTCGTTCGATCTCCTCACTGCGCCCAATGGTTGGATCGAGTTCATCCTTCGCGGCGAGCTCGGTGAGGTCTCGGCAGAAGTGATCGAGCGCGGGCGTCTTCGATTTCTTGTCCCCTTTGCCCGACCCGCCGCCCGGCGTCACGTCGCTTCCACCGCCGATTCCGGCGGGTTCGGACGGTGACATTTCGGAGCCTAGAACCTTCAGCGTCTCCCCACGTGCTTCGTCGAGGGTGACGCCGAGCGAGTTCAGAACCTGAGCGGCGATGCCCTTCTCTTCGCGTAGGAGTCCGAGCAGCAGATGCTCGGTCCCGACGTACGAGTGATTGAAGTCCCGAGCCTCCGCCATCGCGAACTCGAGCACCTTCTTCGCACGAGACGTATACGGGAGCTCACCGAGCGCGATCGTCGCCTTGCCCTTTCGGACCGACTCTTCGACGCGCTCATGGATCTGGTCGAGATCCACGGAAAGGTTCTGGAGGACCGCAGCCGCGACACCCTCGCCCTCTCGAATCAGGCCGAGGAGGATGTGCTCGGTACCCACGTAGTCGTGCTGGAGTCTGATGGCCTCTTCTCGGGCCATCGCCAGCACTTTCCGCACTCTATCTGTGAAGTTGTAGTTCATGACCGTCAGGGCTGCTCTGAGGCGTGATCGTCGGAATCAGCGACGACACCCTCGGTGGCCAGGACACGGCGCACATACGAAGCTCGATGTGCGTCGCTCTCCTCGGAAGAAAGCTCGCAACCGGCGGCCTGTTCCAGGTGCGCCGGCTGCGTGAACACCATCATCTTGTTGAGGGAATATACACTGAGTCCGGGCAACAGTTTCAGAGAAATTCCCATACGGAGCGGGGCCAAAAGTCCGATCAGCTCCGTGCCCGAAAGGAGCCGCGCATAGCGCAGCTCCCCGTACGCCCGCCAGATCTTGTCTTCGGTCTCGGCGCGCGCACTCTGAAGCAGGAAATGCCGAGCCTTTCGCTCGTCCGCGATGAGCTTGCGGGCGACGCGCTCCAGGTCGTCGATCAGGTCCTCTTCGGTGCGCCCGAGCGTCGTCTGGTTCGAAATCTGGAAGAAGCTCCCGACGACCTCCGAGCCCTCCCCATAGAGCCCTCGGAAGGTCAGGCCCAGTTCCGAGAGCGCCTTAAGCGCCTTGCCGATCTCTTGCGTGAGGACGAGGCCATTGAGGTGCATGAAGACCGACGCCCGCAGCCCCGACCCGACGTTCGTCGGACAGCTCGTCAGGAAGCCGAAGTCGTGGTGGTACGCGTACGGCAGTTCACGCCCCAACTCCTCGTCGAGGCGATCGACCAGATTCCACGCGTCGCGGATCCGCAAGCCGGACACGAGGGACTGCACCCGGAGGTGGTCCTCCTCGTTGATCATCACACTCACCGGGTCGCGGCCCGAGAAGTGGACCGCCGTACCGTTGGCCGGGTCGTCGCCCTCGGGCCCCAAAAGATCTTGGGTAACCAAGCGTCGTTCGTGGAGGATCCGGCGGGTGCGTTCCGGCAGTTCGGGGATTTCGAGGAGTGCCCCCTCCTTCAACGCATCGCACCGCGTGCTGGAACGCTTGAACTCGCGGAGCACCGCCTCACGGTCGTTCACCCGTGCGCGAGGGCCGAAGGCGTGCCCCTGGAGGTTCCGAGCGATACGGACCCTCGTAGACAGCACGATGTCCGCGTGCTCACCGTCGGCCTGAAGCCAGCCGAGACCATGGTCCGGGATCGAGGCGAAGTCGTTCACGGGATCCTCAAGCGGGCTCGAGCGACCGGATTTGGTCGCGAAGCTCCGCGGCACGCTCGAAGTCTTCCGACTGGACCGCGCGCTCGAGCTTGCGCCGCAGTCCGTCGAGTTGACGCTCCATGTCCGAAACCGTGGGATCCGGAGGCAGGTAGACCTTACCGACGTGGCGGTAGTCGCCGTGGATCTTCTTCAAGAGAGCCGGCAGCGACGCCGCGAAGGTCTCGTAGCAGTGCGGACACCCCAACCGGCCGGTCTTCTTGAAGTCGTGGTAGGTGAGTCCACAGAAGGAGCACGCTTCGGCGGTCGCCCGTTCGACCGGGGACTCGGCGGCCATCTGAGCGAGCACGTCCATGGCGGGCATGTCGAACTTGGAGGGGCCAGTGTCGAAGCCCATCTCCTTGGCGCAGGACTCACACAGGTGCTGCGTCGTCATCTCGTCGTTGACGATCTGCGTGAGGTGCACGACCGCATCGGTCGAGCCGCATTTTTGACAGTTCTGGTCGCCCATGGTGAATCCTGGCGGGCCTTCGGTCAGACTCGGTGGTGGAATACCTCCGAGGCCCCGGTTGGTGCCATCGGAATTCTCCGGAGACCGTCTACCCCACCGCCGCGGGATGGAGCCCAGCGCCCTGGAGGACCAACGCCCGATCTGCCCGACCGGCGAGCTCGGCGTTGTGGGTCACGACGACGATGGACAGGCGATGCTGATCGCGCAGCTCGAAGAGGAGGTCGTGGAGTTGGCCGGACGTCTCGGTGTCCAGATTCCCCGACGGCTCGTCGGCGAGGAGCACGACGGGCTCGTTGACGAGCGCCCGGGCCACGGCGACCCGCTGCTGCTCACCCCCGGAGAGTTGACGCGGCTTGTGCGTCGTGCGCTCCGCGAGTCCAACGTCCGCAAGGAGGGACTCCGCGGCGCGAGAGGCCTCGCGAAACGGGGTTCCCGCGATCAGCGCCGGCATCATCACGTTCTCCAGCGCTGTGAACTCTCGGAGGAGGTGATGAAATTGGAAGACGAAGCCGATGCTCTGACTTCGGACATCGGCCAACGCTTCGTCATCGAGCCCCCCCACGGACCGGCCGCCAACCAGCACCTCACCGGCGGTGGGCGTGTCCAACGCGCCGAGGAGGTGGAGGAGCGTCGACTTCCCGGCTCCGCTCTCTCCCGTGATCGCGACCGCCTCACCCTCACCCAGGCGGAAGTCGACGGCTTCGAGAATGGAGAGTTCTCGACCGTCTCCACCCGTGTAGCGCTTCGAAACCTCTCGGGCCTCGAGGGGTGCGGGACTAGTCATGTCGGATGGCGTCCACGGGCTCGAGTCGCGAGGCCTGTCGGGCGGGATGGATCGTCGCCACGAAGGAGACCGCGATACTCGCGACCACGATCGTCGTGATGTCGACCGGATCCATCATCGCAGGAAGGTGGCTGACGCCGTAGACATCGCCAGGAATGCGGATGAGCTCGAACCGATCGAGCGCCCACGAGAGGCCGATCCCCAAGGCGGCCCCAACGCTCGTCCCGATCACTCCGATCCACACCCCCTGGATCACGAAGATCCGTAGGATCCCCTTCTGCGACATCCCCATCGTGCGCAGGATTCCGATCTCTCGGGTCCGATCGGCGACCACCATCACGAGTGTGCTCACGATGTTGAACGCCGCGACGAGTACGATGAGGAAGACGATCAGCCCCAGCGCCAGCTTCTCGAGCTGGAGGGCGCTGAACAGCGCTTGGTTTCGCTCGATCCAGGACTGGGCCACGTAGGGATACCCGAGTAGGTCACCCACCGCTGTCGTGAACGCCTGGGCGTCGGCCGCGTCCTCGGTCTGAACCCCGATCCCACTCGCGTCGCTGGGGTCGAGCCCGAGCAGTTCCTGCGCATCGACCAACGTCGTGTAGATGTTGGTCGCGTCGTACTCGTACATCCCAGTCTCGAACGTACCGGTGATCTCGAACTGCCGGAGCGTCGGCTGGAAGCCCCCGAACATGTCCGGCTTCAGATTGTCCATCGCCATGACAACGAGGGTGTCGCCGGTGAAGAGGCTCATCCGATTCGCGAGTTCCACGCCGACGAGCATCGGGGGAACGCCGGACTCGGTCGGAGCCAGGTCCAACGTGCCGTCGATGATCTGCCGTTCGATGTCTGTCGCAGCCATCCGCGTCGTATCGATGTCGACACCGAACAGGTACGCCGACTCCGAGTACCGCCCCCCATCGAGCACGAGCGAAACGTTCGACAACGCGAAGGGCGCCGCCGCAACGATGCCGTCGACGGTGAGGATCGAGTCGATGATCCGATCGTAGTCGTGGAGCCGAAGCGCGTCATTGTACTCCATGACGTACATGTGCGGCGTCGACTCGAGAATCTTGCTCCGCAACTCGTGCTGCATGCCGCTCATCACGGAAATCACCGTGATGAGGGCCGCGACTCCCAGGATGACCCCACCCAGAGCGATCCACGTGATGAGGGAGAGGAGGCCCCGACCTCTTCCGGCCCGGAGGTAGTGCCGCGCGATGAACCAGTTGATGTCGTTCATGCGCTTCCTACCTGCATGGAGTGGGCCAGGTTCATCCCTCCTCGTTTCGGAGCATCGGGAAGAGGATTACATCCCGGATCGTTTTCTGTCCGGTCAGCATCATGACGAGGCGATCGACCCCCATCCCCACCCCGCCCGTCGGAGGCATCCCGTACTCGAGGGCACGGATGTAATCCTCGTCGATCGGCTGCGCTTCTTCGTCCCCGGCCGCACCCAACGCCGCCTGGGCTTCGAAGCGCTCGCGCTGGTCCAACGGGTCGTTCAGCTCGGAGAAGGCATTGAAGATCTCCGCACCGCCCATGTACAACTCGAACCGTTCGGTGAGCCGCCCGTCCTTCCGATGGGGCTTGGCGAGGGGGCTGAGCTCTTTCGGATGGTCGATCACGAAGGTGGGCTGCAGGAGGTCGGGTTCGATGATCTCGCCGAAGAGCTTGTCGATCAGCTTTCCGCGCCCCGCGCCGTCCAGGTCGGGCGCGCCGACCTCCTCGGCCTTGGCCCGGAGCTCGTCTTCCGACATCTCGTGTACGTCGCGGCCCAGTGCCTCCGACAGGCCGGCGACCAGTCCGAGTCGCTTGAACGGGGCTTCGACCGACACCTCGTGGTCCCCCAGGGTCAGGGTCCGCGAACCGATGACCTCGTCCAACACGTGGAGAATCATCCGCTCGACCATCTCCATCTGGTCCTCGTAGTCCGAGAACGCCTGGTACCACTCCAGCATGGTGAACTCGGGCTGGTGCACTCGCGACAGCCCTTCGTTCCGGAAGTCCTTCGAGATCTCATACACCCGGTCGAGCCCACCGACGATCAAACGCTTCAGATACAGCTCGTCCGCGATCCGCAAGTACATCGTCTGGTCGAGGGCGTGATGATGTGTCGTGAACGGCTTCGCCGAGGCGCCCCCGTACAGCGGCTGGAGCACCGGAGTCTCGACCTCGAGGAACCCCTCCTGATCGAGAAAGCCGCGCAGCGCCGTGACGATCCGGGAGCGAGTGCGGAAGGTCTCGCGGACGTCCGGATGCACCGCCAAGTCGGCATACCGCTGACGGTACCGGGTTTCCTGGTCCTGGAAGCCGGAGTGAACGATGCGTTCCCCGGTCTCGGCGTCCGTCTCGACCTTACCGAACGGCAAGGGGCGCAACGACTTCGTGAGCAGCACGTACGACTCGACTTGAACCGTGATTTCGCCGGTGCGGGTGCGGAAGGTGGGCCCTTCCACACCGATCCAATCGCTCACGTCCAGGAGGCCCAGTCCCTCGAACGCCTCCTCCCCGACGACGTTCTTTCGGAAGTAGAGCTGAATGCGCCCACCGGCGTCCTCGATGTGCGCGAAGACGGAGCGGCCCATGTCGCGCCAGCCGACGATTCGACCCCCGAGTTTGACCGATGCCGCGTGACCATCGTCCGAGAGGGTCTCGTCTTCCTCGGCCGTCCCGAAGGCGGCGATGGCAGCGGTCGATGTCGTCGACGGAGAGAAGTTGTACGCGAAGGGCTCGACTCCCTTCTCTCGAAGGGTCTCGAGCTTCTCCCGACGGTGGCGTAGAACCTGACTCAGATCATCCATGTGTGCGTCGCGCTCGATCACTCGGCTCCGGCGCCGAGCTGCTTGAGGTAGGCTTCGATCAGGGGGTCGAGATCACCGTCCATGACACCGTGCACGTCCGTGATCTTCACTTCGGTTCGATGGTCGTTGACCATCGTGTACGGCTGGAAGACGTACGAGCGGATCTGGCTCCCGAAGGCGATGTCACTCATCCCCTCCTGGAGTTCCTTCTTGGCCGCTTCGCGCTCTTGGAGCTCGCGCTGATAGAGTGCGGCCCTCAGCATCTTCATCGCCGTGCTGCGGTTCTTGTGCTGACTCCGTTCCTGCTGACATGCGACGACGATCCCACTGGGTTCGTGCGTGATCCGCACCGCGGAGTCGGTTTTGTTCACGTGCTGTCCACCGGCGCCCGAAGCCCGGTAGGTGTCCACGCGGAGATCTCCTTCGTCGATCTCGATCTCGATGTCGTCTTCGACCATGGGGTAGACGAACACGCTCGCGAAGGACGTATGCCTGCGTGATTGAGCGTCGAACGGTGAGATGCGAACCAACCGATGCACCCCGCCCTCCGCCTTCAGGTACCCGTACGCACTGTCGCCTTTGATCTCGAAGGATGCGTTCTTGATCCCGCCCTCCTCGGCCTGCTGAAGGTCGAGGACGTTGACGGTGAAGCCTCGGCGTTCCGCCCAACGGGTGTACATCCTCATCAACATCTCGGCCCAGTCTTGAGACTCGAGGCCGCCCGCACCGGGGTGGATGTTGACGATCGCCTCGCGGTGGTCGTCCTCCCCCTGGAGCATCGTCCGGACCTCCATCGCCTCGGTGCCGGCCGCCAACGCGGAGAGGCCCTTGTCGAACTCGGCCGTGAGCTCCGGATCGTCTTCGAGCTCGAGGAGCTCGGCCATCGTGTCCAGATCGTCGGCCGACCCGGTGAGGTCGTTCCACGGGCCGATCCAACTCTTGAGGCGGTTCGCCTCATCGATCACTTCGCGCGCCGAGTCCTGGTCATTCCAGAAGTCGGGAGCGGCCATGCGGTCGTCGAGGTGCCTCAGCCGTTCTTCGCGTCGGTCCAGGTCAAAGATACCCCCTGAGATCCGAGAGCTTCTCGCGCAATTCGGCCAGCGCCTGGAGCTGATCCTTGTTCATACGTGCGAACCGGGGATTCGAGAGCGACGGGGAAAAACGGACAAGAGGGGTCGCCCCGCCGTGGGCGACCCCTCCGCTCCTCGGCCGGAATATACCGGCCGAAACGGGGCCTTAGAAGACCTGCTGGCCCTTCGCGAGGATGTCGTTCAGCGCGTCGGTCCAGAAGCCCTTCCCCTCGCCGTTCGCGAGGTCCTCGCCGACCTGTTCGACGTACTCCTTCCACGACTTCTGGATCTCCTCCTCGAAGTCTTGGACAAGCGTACCCTGATCCAGCGCAGCCCGATGCCGGTCGGCGTTATACATGATCATGTCCGACACCAGCACGCGCGCCAGTCGTTTGGCTTTGTCGGTCGGATCACGCTTCCCGAAGGTGAAGCCTTTGACCGCGGGCTCTTCGGCCGGTGCGGCCGCTGCCTCCCCGGATTCGAACGGCGCGGGCTGCGCGAACGGGTCCGCTGCGGGAGCCTCCGCGACCGGCTCGGGGTCAGGCTCCGGCTCGGGCGTCGGCTCCGGTTCCGGTTCTGGGGTCGGCTCCGGCTCCGCCACCGGCTCGGGAGCGGGCTCGGGCTCCGGAGTCGGCTCGGGCTCCGGCGGAGCCACGGCCACTTCGGCCTCTGGCGCCTCCAACGTCGCCGGCACTTCGGGCTCCGCGGGCTTTTCGACTCGGAAGATGTCGCCGCATGAGGAGCAGCGGGCATTCACACCACCCTCGGGGATCTTCGCCGGATCGACCGGGAAGGCGGACTGACACGACGGGCAGGTGACGGTGATGACCATGGTCCGTAGGGTTCAGGGTTTCGCTTGAATCGGCTGACCCCGCTCGTCGTAGCGGGCCAGTACATCTTCTTCCTGTGCCGACGCCGTCGGCAAGGCCGGCGACTGATGGCGCCGGTCGACTACGTATTTCGAACCGGGCAACGACTTGGCATACGTCTTCATCTCGGCTGCCAACTCGCTGATCGCCCCGGTGTGCTCGAAGTCTTGGAACTGGTTCGTGACGACGCCGATCGAGAGCGCCATCAAGGGGATCCGATGGATGTTGCCACGGCGGTCCTTCCCGAGAAAGTACCCCGCCTTCCGATCCTCCTCCGTGTACTGATACGGAATGAGATCGTCGAACACTTCGATGATCCCGTCGCAACACGCCTAGAGGTAGTCGAGGGGAACGTTGAAGATGAAGTCATCGCCACCGATGTGGCCGACGAATCCGCCCGGGGCGAGACCGCGCACCATGTCGCGGAGAATACGCGACAGCATTCGGATGACCCCGTCGCCGAAGGCGTACCCGTAGCGGTCGTTGAATTCCTTGAAGTGATCGAGGTCGGCGTAACAGACCGCGAACTCCTGCCCTGCATCCAGCCGGTTCTGCATATCCCGGGCGATGTGATTCGTCCCGGGGAGACGCGTCGTCGGGTGCACGGACACGTCCCGGTCGGCGCGACGGAGCACCTGCTCGAGACGGAGCATGCGTTCGTCCTCGGGCATGACCGCCTGAAGAACCTCGTCCGCGCCAGCCCCGAGGAAGTCCACGGCCTGGTCGGTCCGCTCCTCCGGGAGGGTGACCACGAGGGGCACGATACCCGTGAACGGGTCCACCTTGAGACTCGTCACGAGCGCCGCGATCTGCCGCGCGTCCCCGCCACCGTCGAGGATGACACAACCCGGGTACGTTCGGTTCAGGACCGCACGCACGTCGTCTTCACGGGCGACGACGTCGAAGACCAGACCTCTGGATTCCGCAAAACGCGCCACGAAGCCGGACGCTTCGGAGCCACCCGACGCATAGAAGAGAATCGTCTTGTCGGAGGCCATGGATTCGGGAGAAGAGACGACGACTACCGGGACGTTACCCTTCCCCTGCACCAAGGTCAACGACGCCGGAAATCGTGCCCCCACAGGCGGATGCGCGCCTGTGCACCCGTGCGGTCAGCGCCGCCCTGAGCGGGGGATTCCGAAGTCGATCCGACGTAGCTCGCGATCGACCCGGACGACCTGAACCTCAACCGGATCGCCAAGACGGAAGGCCCTGCCACCCCGTTCGCCCCTCAGCACGTGTTCCCGCTCCACGAAGCGGTAGTGGTCGTCTTCGAGCGCTCGAACATGGACCAACCCGTCGACGAACACGTCGTCGAGTGTGACGAAGAAGCCGAAGGGCATCACCCCGGACACACGCCCGCTGAAGACGTCCCCGAGGTGGCGCTCCATGAATTCGACCTTCTTCAGATCGACCGAAGCGCGCTCGGCCTCGGCGGCTGCCTGCTCCCGGGAACTGCAATGCTCGGCGGCCCGCTCCAGCGCATCGCGATCGGGCCACGGCTCAGGACGGCTGTGGATCAGCACGTCCGTCAGCACCCGGTGCACAACGAGGTCCGGATATCGACGGATCGGAGAGGTGAAGTGGGCATAGGCCGATGACGCGAGTCCGAAGTGACCCTCGTTGACCGTGTGATACCGTGCCTTCGCGAGCGATCGAAGCACGAGGTGGCTCACCAACGCCTCCTCCTCCTTGCCGCGGACCTGTTCGAGGGCCCGTTGCACATCCGTCGGCTTGATCGCGCCCCGTCTCGGCATCGAGACCCCGAACCGCGCGAGGGTATCGACCAACGCGTCGATCTTCTCCCGGGACGGTCTCTCGTGGATGCGATACATGGCCGACAGGTCTCGAGCCTCGAGGTCAGTCGCCACGACTTCGTTGGCCAGGACCATGAAGTCCTCGATGAGCCGATGAGATGAGAGCCGATCCCTCTTCCGGATATCCACCGGGCTTCCGTCCGGGTCGAGGATCACCGTCGCCTCGGGAAGATCGAGATCGAGCGCGCCCCGGGTCCGCTTCCGTTCCCGAAGTACCCGTGCGAGATCGTCCAGCCGGCGGATCGCTTCATCGATCTCGCGCGAAACCGTCCCCGTCCCGTCCAGGACCTCCTGGGCCTCTTCGTAAGACAGACCAGCACTGCATCGGAGGACGGTCCGCTCGTAGCGTCGGTCCAGGATGTTGCCCTCTCGATCCAGCTCGACGAAGACGGAAACCGCAAAGCGGTCACCGCCGGGGGCCAGCGAACACACGTCGGTGGAGAGGACGTACGGCAGCATCGGGATCGTACGGTCCACGAGGTACACGCTCGTCGCGCGAGCGAACGCCTCCGCGTCGACCACGTCGTCAGGACGCACGAAGTGCGAGACGTCCGCGATGTGGACCCCGACCTCGAGCCTTCCGTCAGCGCCTTCCCGAAGCGAGAGCGCGTCGTCGTGATCCTTGGCGTCGGCCGGATCGATCGTGAACACCAAAAGGTCGGTTCGATCCACTCGGTCCGGCCCCGGTTCGGCGAGACCGCCTCGTGCCGCGGCTTCGGCGGCGGCCGTGACCTCCGGAGGAAAATCCGTAGAGAGTCCGAATCCGTGCGCGATCGCCAATACGTCGACGCCCGGGTCTGTGATCGCGCCCAGTACTTCGGAGACTTCACCGGTCGGCCCCACGTGCGCGTCCCCATACGACGTGAGTGACACGACCACGATATGGCCGTCCTCCGCGGCGCCCTCAGCACCGTCGTGAATGAGGACATCCCGCCGGAAGCGCGCGTCCAGCGGCGTGACGTACGACAGACGGCGTCCCTCGCGGTACGTCCCGACGACACGGTCGCGCGCTCGCGACACGACACGCAGTACCGATCCCTCCGGATTCCGGCCGCGCGGCTGGCGATCGATCCGCACGACGACCCCGTCGCCGTCCATCGCCGAGTCGAGCTTGTGGGCCGCCACGTACACGTCCTCGCCGGGGCCGGAGGGACGAACGAAGCCGTGACCGTCTTGAGTGACCCGGATTTTGCCTTCGACCGTGCTTCGCTCATCCGTCACCACGTATCGATGTCCTCGCACGCGGTGGACCACGCCTCGCTCTTCCATCCCTCGGAGAAGCCGGCGGAAGTTCCGGTAGTCGTGGGTCGATACGCGGAGCGCTCGGGCCAACTCCTTGGCCTTGAGGGGGCCCGTTGTCGACGCGGCCAGCGCATCCAGCACCGCCCGTTCCGACTCTCCCGCGCTCTTCGGGACGCGATCTCCGCCACGGACTCTCGACCCGCCTCGCCGTCCCCGACGACCGCCGGAACCACCCTTTCGTCTAGCCGACATCTTGTCGCCTCACCGGACCGGCACGGACAGGTGTACGCCCCACCCCTGCACTCCGTCTCTGGGCATCGAGTAGACGCCGAGACGGAGCTGGTCCCTCGTCCGTGCGGACAGGAAGGCGTCGACACCCGAGACCACGTGGTGGGCCAAGATTGCCCCGAGCACGTTGGTGGCTTGGCGGTACTTGGCGTCGCTGTCCTCGATCAGTTCGCCGAATCGATCTCTGGCCCCGGGGCCGCCTGTCGACCAATCCCAGCCGAGCTCTGCGCCGTACGCCCGCTCCTGGTAGTAGGCCAACGCCTCGGGCCGCGGCTCCGATCCGCCTCCAGGAAGCTCGGGAAAGAGCCGCGTCGCCAGAGACCACACCGACCCGTTGAAGGTGCCTGTATCGGTTTCCGGCTGAACGCCGCCCGCGGCCGGATCTGCGTCGAACAGACCAGAGCGATCCCAGTTGGACATGGTTTCATAGTAATCGAAGTCTCCTTCGACCCGATCGGACGACTGGAACCGGCCTTGCTCCCAGGCGAAGTCGCGGTAGGCCTGTCGGCCGTCCGCGCCCGCGCTCCTGCGGTTCGTCCACGCCCACCACCCCACGGCCTCGAGCGCCAGGTAGGCCCACCCCCTCCGTTGGTCCATGAGGAGCTGTCCGAGGCCCGGAAGTACCGCCGAGGAGGCACCAACCACCGCCACGGACGGGCCAACACCTTCTGCGGTCTGGAGAAACGGAGTCGGGGGATCGAGATCGGGCCACAACGACGCACGGTGCTGAGCCGCGACGGTCGAGGGGAGGAAGGCCCACGCGAGCAGCGCGACCACCCGCCGGAGTGAGGTCACTCCGTCAGAATCCGATCGAAAAGGTCACGGAGACGGGCTCGGTCTCCCCGGTCAGGGATGAAACTGCAAGCGACTTGGCGATCGACAGGTCGAATCGCTCGTAGCGCAGCCCGAGGCCGACGCGGCCCCCGTCCTCCTGATCGAGGTCCGACCAGACCCAGCCGGCGCGGAGAGAAAACGCATCCACCGCGCCGGCCGTCATCTCCGTGCCCACGTACACGCTCGGCGACCCTAGATCTCGGACGCGGTCCTCGACCTCCAACGCGACCCATGCGCGGAGTTGGTCACTCTCGGTAAACGCCCCCACGACGTCGTACGCGCCGGCCAAACGGACGCGGGCCGGGAGTGGGTCCGCCTGCTCGGCGTTCAACACCTGCAAGGCTGGACCGAGGTGCGCGACCATGGCGCCGAGCCGGAGTCGGTCCGTGGGCTGCGTTTGCAGGCCGAGGTCGACCGCATACGTCGTGGCGGTCGTTCCTTCGTCCGCGCAAATGCCGCGGCAGGCGAGCTGAAAGCGGATCACCTTCAGATTCACGCCCGCGGCGACGCGATCTCCGAGTCGGGTAGCGCCGGAGACGACACCCAGGTGGTTCCGGATCGTGATCGTGCCGGTGTAATTGCCGAACTCGTCGGTCTGATCGATGTCACCGGCGTCCAGCAGGTAGTACGACGCACCGACGCTACCAGCCGAGGCGGTCCACAATCCGGTGGCCGCCGTGGCGGTGCCCGCGACATGGTCCCCGCGGAAGACGACGGCTTGGCTTCGGTCGACGCCCGCCAATCCTGCGGGGTTCCAGAACGCTCCCTCGGCACCCTCGACCCACGTCATGGCGCGACCCAGCGACACGGCCTGAGCGCCGACTGGGAGGAGGAGAAAGAGGGCGCCCTCGGCGCGCTCGTCCTGAGCCTGAGCGCTCGGTGCACCAATCGCGGCAGCACTCAGTAGCGCGACCAGAGCGCACATCGCCCGACTCGGGGCACTCGTGGAGCGGCTCATCAATCCTCGTCTTCAGGGACCCGGAAGCCCAGTTGGCCCAGGTAGGCGCGGTTTTTTCGCCAGGCGCGGAGGGGCTTCACCCAGAGATCCAAATACACCGACGTCCCGAGAAAGGTCTCGATCTTCTCACGGGAGGCTTGTCCGAGGGCCCGGACCGCAGCACCGCGCTTTCCGATGACCATCCCCTTCTGCGACTTCCTCTCGACGAAGACGTTCACCGCGATGTAGACCGGACTCTGGTTCTCCCGCATCTCCTCCACCTGACAGAAGACCGAGTAGGGGATTTCCTGCCGGAACTGCTCGAAGATCGTCTCGCGGACCAGCTCCGCCACGAAGAAGCGAACCGGCGCCGTCGCGATATCGTCTTCGGGGTACAGGAACGGATGTTCGGGGAGCCGGGCTCGCAGTGCTGCGAGCAGCTCGCCCGTCCCGGTCCCCGTGTCCGCCGAAATCAGATGCGTCTCTTCCGCGGTCACGTGCTCGGTCACCCACGCTTCCCATGCAGCGATGTGCGGAGCTCGAGCCACGTCCGCCTTGTTCAGGGCGACGATGCACGGGACGCGTACCTCCTCGAGCGCGACGAGAATCCGCTCTTCGTCCCTGCGGGTCGGCGGGTCGGAGGCGTCGATCACGAGGAGAACGACGTCGGCCTCCTCCAATGCTTCGAGGGCGGCGCCCAGCATCGACCTCTGCAGGAGGTCCCGCACCTCGAGCAGCCCCGGCGTATCGAGGAAGACGATCTGGTCGGTATCGACCGTAAGCACGCCGGTCACCCGCTGCCATGTGGTTTGGGCCTTCGGCGTGACGATCGACAGATGCTCCCCGATGAGTCGGTTGAGGAGCGTCGATTTCCCGGCATTGGGTCGCCCCACGAGGGCGACGTAGCCGGAGCGCTGGGCGGGTGGAGTCACGCGTGAGTGGTCCCGAGGGTGTCGGTTCGAAGCGGCAGGAATATCGCACGGTGGCTCCATACGACGCACGCATTGCGAAGCGGGCCCCCCTCACGCCAATTGGCCGCGACGTTCACTTCCAACGGAGTACACCCGGTGCCCGGACTGCTGCCCCACGTCGATCCCGAAGGCTTGCTCGAGTACTCGGTGGTGTACACCGACCGCGCCCTCAACCACATGTCGGCTTCTTTTCAATCCGTCATGCGAGAGATCTCGGGCACGCTCAAGGACGTGTACAGCGCGGACGCCGTCGTGGTCGTGCCGGGAAGCGGGACGTTCGGCATGGAGGCGGTGGCACGACAGTTCGCGAACGACGCGACGTGCTACGTGCTCCGCAACGGCTGGTTCAGCTACCGGTGGAGCCAAATCCTCGAGAGTGGGGGCTTCGCCGCAGCCGAACAGGTCTTCAAGGCTGCGCGGGGCGACGAGAGCCCGCAGGCACCCTTCGCACCGGTCCCGGTGGAAGAGTTCACCGCCGCGATCCGCGAAGGCCGCCCCGACATCGTATTCGCGCCGCATGTCGAGACGTCGTCGGGGATGATGCTCCCGGACTC
>JBCCEZ010000086.1:0-17168 GCA_039030015.1 Gemmatimonadota bacterium
CGTCCCATGGGGCCCGAACACGGAGCAAGTCACCCGGGACTTCTTGGCGCGCAATATCGAGCGCGCGGCGGAGGAACCCCGAGACGACTTCAGCCTCGCTATCGTCCCGAAGGGGGAGGATCGTCTGGTCGGCACCGCGGGCATCTATGTGAAGGGACATCAGGCGATGTTGGGCTACGCCCTCCACCGTCGCGCGTGGGGCCTCGGGTACGCGACCGAAGCATCGCTGGCGATGATCGAGATGGCCTTCGACGTCTTGGGTCTGCGACGAGTCTGGGCCGCGTGCGACGCGGAGAACACGGCGTCGGCGCGCGTTCTGCAGAAGTGCGGCATGGTGCTGGAGGGTCATCTTCGGCACGATACGGAGATCCGCGGAGAGCTGAGGGACACCCTCGTGTGGGGCCTGCTCGTCGCGGAGTGGAATCGCACATCGAACGAGGACAACGAATGACGCGCTCCATCGAGTGGAGATATCACCGCCCTGGCTGAACCAGTTGCAAACGAACTCGGGAGTTTCTCGAGACGCATGGGGTGGACGACGGCGAGGTTCAGAGCACGGGCAAGGATCCGATCGAGGGCGAGGCAGCGCTGGCTCTCCTCGATGGTGTGTCCGAGCTCTTCGTTGCGAAGGGGAAGAAGGTGCTCCACTTCGACATGAAGACGGATCGGCCTTCGGACGAAGACCTGCTGGAGATGATGCTCGGTCGGTCCGGCAAGCTCCGAGCCCCGACCGTGCGGGTCGACGATCGGCTCGTCGTCGGATACAACCAGGAGTTGTACGAAACGACCCTGTTGTGATCGACCTGGTCGCGGCGTCGACGGTTCGGGCTCAGCTCGTACGCGCCGGCGTCGCGATCGGAGTCTTTGCGCTCCTGCTCTCCCCTTCGGGGCGTCTCGAGGCGCAGTCTACCTGGGCATCACTGGGCGTCGGCGCGGGGCGAGCATCGGGGGAGATCGGGCGAGCCGTCACCCTCGAGCTATCCCATCAGCGAGGCGGGCACGTCTTCATGATGACGTCGGGCGGCATTCTCAACGTGCTCGAAGGGGAGTCCCCCTTCCGTGACCCGGCCGTCCCCTTGGATGAGTCGGTCATGGAGATCGGAGCGCTCTACGGGCGCACCCGAGCGGCGGGGGCGTACTCCACCTTCTTCGCTGCTGGACTCGCCTACACTGTTGTCCTGCCGGAAGTCTTCAGCCCGGCGACCGAGCCGAATCGGCGCACGCTCGGTGTGCCCGTCCGATTGGGCGCGAGCGTGCGACCTTCGCGATTCATCGGTGTGGGCGTGCGCGCGTTCGTGAACCTGAACGTCGAGGAGCCGACGTTCGGGGCCATGCTCAACGTCGAGGTGGGTCGCTTCGCGCGTTAGCGGTTCCGCACGTGTGCGTACCCGTGCACCGCGAAGGTGTAGATCATGATCGCGCCGGCACACACCGCCATGAACGGGATGACGATCACCGCCGCGATCACGAAGGTGAAGAAAATCGCGCCCCAACTCTCGATCATGGCCAAGACCGTGAGACCCCAGAGCACGACGAAGAGGCCCGCGATCACCATCGCGCCTTTCGTCGTCCCGTACTTCTCGTTTGATGGCATCGCGCGTGCGCTCGCCTGCTGCGGAGTCGTAGATCCCCGCCGACTTGTCGTACGCCAGCGTAAGCTTGGCGACGACGAGGCAGAGGATCACAAAGGGGACCGCGAGCTTGAAGAAGAGATCGAGTGCGTGCATGCGTCCACGTTATCGATCTCGTGGCTCCGGAGTGTAGGGAATTCTTCGAGGCAGCTGCCTCACGAATGGGTAGGCAAAGATCGAGGCCCCGAGGGAACGACCCCCGAGGCCTCGACACGTTCGAACAACGGATGAGGGCTCCATCGCCCCCTGTGATCAGCCCTGCTGAGCCTTGAGCAGGTCGCGGATTTCGCCGAGGAGGGTCTCCTCAGCCGACGGCTCGGGCGGTGCCGCGGGTGCCTCCTCTTCCTGACGCTGCATCGCGTTGAACGACTTCACGAGCATGAAGACCGCGAACGCGACGATCGTGAACGAGATGATCTCGTTGATGAACACGCCGTAGTTGATCGTCACCGCACCGGCTTCCTGGGCGGCTGCGAGCGTTCCGTAGGGTCCGGCCGTCGCCCCTTCGTTCACCGTGACGAAGAGGTTGGAGAAGTCGACGCCGCCGAGCAGGAGCCCGATCGGGGGCATGATGACGTCGGACACCAGCGACTTCACGACCGTGCCGAAGGCCGCGCCGATGATGATCCCGACCGCCATGTCGAGCACGTTGCCCTTTACTGCGAACTCCTTGAACTCCTTGAGCATGGGTCCTCCCCAGGTATGGAGCCTGGCCGGCGAGGGGTCGCCGACCGTTTAAGTTTCCGCCCATTTCGACCGCGCACTGCGATCGGAAGTCACCTTCGCGCCTGCCCATTTGGCGTTCCGGAAGTCGCGTGTGACTTTCCCGCCCTCACGGCGGTCCAGAGTACGGGGCTGGGAGACCATCCTCAAGAAAAGTCCGATGTCAATTGATTTAAGCTTGGACGACAGCGAGCTGTTGATGCAGGCGCAAGAGGCCCTCGAAGGGGACACTCGAGCGTTCGAGGAACTCGTACGTCGGCACCAGGCGAAGGTGGTCACCAACTGCCGGTATCTGTCGGGTTCGCCGTCGGATGCCGAGGACCTTGCTCAGGAAGTGTTCGTGAAGGCGTACTTCGGTCTTGCCCGCTTCGAACGGCGGTCGTCGTTCGAGACGTGGATCCGACGGATCAAGTCGAACCACTGCATCAACTTCGTCACGAAGAAGCGGGTGCAGACGGTGGACGTGGATCCTGTCGTGGCCGAGAACGCTGCCCGAGCGGAGGCCAAGGCGGAGCGTCATTTGGAGCAGGAGGATACCCGCGAGCAGGTGGGTGCCGTGCTGCTCGAGATGACCGAGACGCTCAGGATTCCGCTCATCCTTCGCGACATGGACGGCATGGCCTACGAGGAAATCGCGGACGAGCTGGGCATCGGACTCTCCGCGGTGAAAATGCGGATCAAGCGAGGCCGAGAGGAGTTCCGACGGATCTTCGCCGAGCAGGACGCAGACGCGGCCGAGGCTGCTCATGGCTGACGATCACGTCGATCCGCCGGTCGAGGAGGTCGACGACCTCGGCGAGCCGATCGAGGCGCTTCGTAACTATACCGTCGAGCCCTCCTCGAGCTTCTTGGTGCGTCTGCGCAACAGACTCCGACGTCGCGACCTGAGCTCGCAGGTGGCGACCCTCTCGTGGACCGGGCTCGGCACCGTCGTCCTCGAGTTCTTCCGAATGATCTTCTCGATTGTCGACCCCGATGAACGCGGGGAAGGAGAGACCGACTGATGTGGACTCAAGTGCGAGACCAGTTCATCGCCACGTACCAGGGAGTCGTGGACTCGCTGATCGCGTGGACGCCGCGTGTCCTCCTTGCGATCGCCCTCTTCGTCGCGGCGCTTGTCGTGTCGAAGGTCGTGGAGCGGATTCTCCGGACGATCATGACGCGGCTTCGCTTCGACTCGCTCATCGAGAAGGTGGGGATCGATCAGGCTCTGCAGCGGATCGGGATACGCGACTCGTTGAACCAGGTCGTGCCGCGGATCGTCTACTACCTCCTGCTCATCCTGTTCGCCAAGACCGCGGCGGACTCGATGGGGCTCTCCGCCATCTCCGATGCGATCGGGGCCTTCACCGCCTACCTCCCGAACATCGTCGCCGCGTTGCTCATCCTCGTGCTCGGGAGTACGGCCGCGCAGTTCGCGGGCCGGGCGGTCACCGAGGCTGCGAGCAACTCGGGGATCGAGTTCGCCGGCTCTCTCGGTTCTCTCGTCTCCGGCACCCTGATGTTCGTGCTGGGCATCATGGCCATCAGCCAACTGCAGATCGACACGGAGATCATTCGTGTCGTGACGTCGGCCGTGTTGGCCGGGATGGCGCTGGCGTTCGGGCTCGCGTTCGGGCTGGGTAGTCGCGACGTCACCCGGAACATCCTCGCCGGCTTCTACGCGCGGAAGACGTTCGACATCGGGCGAGAACTCGAAGTGCTCGGTGAGAGCGGTGAGCTGGTGGCGATCACCCCGACTCAGACGCTGTTGTCCAGGGATGGGCGAACGGTCGCGGTGTCCAACAGCGTCTTTCTGGACGAGGTCGTGAAGCAGTAGTCATCCGTTCACATAGGCGCCCACCAGGATCGCGATCATCACGGTTTCGAGCACGAGCGGTGGTATGACCGTCTTCTCGAAGCCGTCCACGGCAAGTCCGAGGAGTCGACCGGCCGCAACTGCTGTCAGGAGCTGAGCGGCCGCGAAGAACCACGTCGGGTCTTCGGTTGCGAGACCGGACACGAGCATCGCCGTGGCCCCGAAGAAGAGGCCGCCGATCACCCCTCGCAGTGTATTGAGACCGACAGGACCGCGCGGGTCGATGCCGAAGTTGTCGAGCATCGACGTGGGCGCGAAGACGGTCTTGGCGCCCAAGCCGAAGAGCGCGACCGCAACGATGGCCGGCATGGCCGAGATCAATGGCTCCATCAGGCGACCCCCTCGAGCGACGTCGGCGAGTGTGTGGCGTGCCGGGTGAATCGCTCCAAGGCTCGTGCAGCATTGTCCTGAGCGGCCGGTGAGCTGAAGAGGTCCCACAGCTCGGCCTGATCGATCACACGACCGGTCGGGGAGCCAGCGGTGCTCGCATAGAAGTGACCACTCTCGAACCTCGAGTCGAGCAGCGCATCGACGTACCGTCTCGCCCCGACGTCGAGTCCGTGCATCATCCCGAACAGCGGCATCAACGCTCCACCCACGTGCTTGAACATCAACCGTTTCAGGAAGGGGAGGTCATCCATGCCGTTCGTTCCGGTCGTGCCGCCAGGGCTCATGGTCACGAAACGGATCGATGGGTGGCTCCGGGCGAGGGAGGCCATCCACAGGGCGCCGAACAGCTTGACGTGGGCGTAGGCCACCATGGGGTCGGTCCGAGGCGCGAACGCGGAGCCCTCGGCGATCGAGACGAACTCATCGACCGACATCGTCTGCAGCTCCGGACGCGGCACGCCCATGCGCGGTATTCCGCGAGCAGCCTCCGATCCCGCGTAGAGGACGGTCGATGGCGCGAGGTCGCGCGCGAGAAGTTCGTCAATGAGGACCGCGTGACCGAGCACATTGGCTGCAAAGATGCTGGTGACTCCAGCGGGGACCTGCGCGAACGAGTCGTGGCCACCCATGCCGCCCGCGTTGAGTACGATGCCGTCGATCCGCCCAGCGAGTCCTGCTACCGCATCGCGGACCGAGGCGGGGTCGGAGACATCCATGAGGACGACATCGAAGATTCGACGCCCGCTCTCGGCCTCGAGTTCGCTCTTGGCGAGTCGTGCCTTCGCCGCGTTGCGACACGCCAGGTAGATCTTCTCGATCTCGGGCCGCTGGGCCAGTTGGCGGGCGGCTTCGCGGCCGAGGCCCGCGTTGGCGCCTGTGATGAGTACGGATCGGATTGTCATGTGGACCTCCTGTTATGGACATTGCTGTCCAGAATTGGTGAAAAAAAGATGAGGGTCAGGGATGGAGTACGCTCAGGGCCTGAGTGGAGAGTTGGGTCAGCTCCCCCTTCGTCGCGCCGTTCTTCGCCATCACCACGAGGGCGCCGATCTGGGCCGTGAGGTAGAAGGCGAGCGCGTCGACGTCCGTGGAGGGGGTTACCGTCCCCTCGGCGACCGCCTGGTCCAACGCCGACGCGAAGCCTCGCTCCATGCGCTTCAGTCCTGACCGGAGTCTCTGCGCCACATCGGGGTTGTGTGGGGAGACTTCGACGCACGAGTTCATCATCAAACAGCCTCGGCGCGCACCGGACGAGAGCATGTCGATGCGGGCGTCGAAGAGGCGTCGGATACCATCGAGTCCCTGGTTCTTGCCCAGATGAGCGTCGACATCCGCGTCGTTGAGCGAGATGTAGCGGCCCAGCGCCTCGTTGAAGAGGGCGTCTTTGTCCCCGAAGGTGTCGTAGAGGCTCTGTCGCCCCAGACCCATCGCATGGCGCAGCTGCGTCATCGTCGTCGCCTCGTAACCATGGGTCCAGAACACCTCCATGGCGGTCAGAAGCACGTCGTCTCGATCGAACTCTCGTGGTCTCGGCATGCCCTAGTATGGCGGTTGTGGACACGGTTGTCCAGAATCGTGTCGACACGGTCCAGCGTCTTTCGAGTAGGCGAGGGCGTTGGGGGCGGAGATCGGTCGCATGACCCCTGGTCAGCGGGTTTATCGCTTGAGTGGGTAGACGCCGCGACTCTACCTGCCGCCGAGGATTCGGATGACCACGCCCGACCATTGGCTCTCACTCGAGGGCTACGCGTATCGCTATCGGTGGCACCCGCCCGCAACGGGTTCGGAACGGCGCCCGCCGGTCGTCTTCCTGAGTGGAGCGTTCCAGTCGATGGAGTCGTGGGGGCGCTTCGTCGACGTCTTCCAGGAAGAGCACGGTGTGCTCCTGGTCGACCTTCCGGGGTCGGGGGACGCGGATGCGCTTCCGCCTGAATTCGGCCTGGACTTCCTGGCCGACGCGCTGCAACGGCTCTTCGCCGAACTCGATCTTCCCCCCGCGTATGTGGTGTGTGCGTCGTACGGGTCCCCGATCGGGTATCGATTCGCGCAGCGGTATCCAACTCGGGTCTGGCAGCTCGTATTGGCCGGCGTCATGCACGCCCTCGACTCTGACCTCCGCACCATGATGGAGGAGGGGGTCGTATTGGCCGCAGCGAGAAAGCGCGATGCCTTCGCGGACTTCACCGTCGAACGGCTTCTGTGTTCCGACCCCGACCGGACGATCGCGCGGCGTCGCCCGGTGGTGCGGGCTCTTCACCGAAGCCTGCTGCGGATGAGCGACGAGGAGCTGGACCGCTTCGTGTGGAACACGCGACGGATCCTCGTATCGCCCCCACTGGATCTGACTCGGCCGCCACGTTGCCCGACCTTGATCTTCACCGGCGAGCACGACTGCTTCACGCCCCCCGAGATCTGTCGGTACATCGCGAGTTGTCTCCCGGACGCCCACTTCACGACGATCGCCGAGGCGGACCACGTCTTCCACCTTCAGCGCTTCGACGCCACGGTGGCGCTCCTGCTCGACTTCGCTGAGGGGCGTTTGACTCTCAGGACCGAGGCGGCGTAGACCCGTACGGAGGCCGGGCCGGGGATGCGCGTTTTCTGCTCCCCGGCGTAGGTTGCGGGATCGGGGACTAGCAAGGGGTGGCCGGATGAAGGCGAGGATCATACGGACGGTCGTGGGGGTGACGGGGCTGGGTGTGCTCGCGGCTTGCGGCGACGCAGCGCGCACGGACGACGTCCGAACGGAAGTCGCAGAGTCCGTTGTTCGCGACAGTGCCGGAATCACCATCGTGGAGAATCAGGCCCCGGCCGGAGGACCCTGGCGGTTGAGTGACGAGCCGGTCTTCGAGGTCCTCGAGGACCCCGACGTCGAACGCACGCCGCTGGACCCCACGTCCGTCTTGGCTCTATCCGATGGGCGCGTCGTCGTCGGCGATGGGAATCAAGTCGGATGGCATGCACTCCTCTTCTTCGACGACGAAGGGACGTTCACGCAGAAGGTCGGAGGGCCGGGGCGCGGACCGGGTGAATTCGGAGGACAACTCTGGTCCGTTGAGTCGTACCGGGGCGACTCCCTCGCGGCGTGGGATCGCCGCGGACCATCGATGAAGATCTTCGGCGAGGACGGCGGCTACTCACGCGACGTCCCGATTCCGCCCGCTCCCCGTCCGACCCCTGAGGGAACGAACGGCTTCAGTGTGGGCTTCCACGGCGCCTTCTCGGACGGGACGCTCTTGAGTTCGTCGATGGGGGCGGTCGAGGAGCCCCAAGAGGTGGGACCCGTGTGGTTCCGGCACTTCCTGCTAGCCGTCGATCCGGACGGCGTGTCGCAGGACACGATCGCGGACGTGCGCTTTTCGCAGACGTATTGGAATGGGGAGCGAACGTCGTCCTACCTCTTCGGTGCGTTCGGCTTCCACATGCCTCTGGGAGAACACGTCCTCCACGCCACGGGCGAGGCTCCAGAGTACCGCGTGTTGGATCGAGAGGGGGAGACGCGTCGGATCGTGCGCATGCCCTCGGACGCCGTGCCCGTCACCGAGGCGGACATCGGCCAGCTCTTGGCGTTCTTCGAGTCGAACCTTCCGCCACAGGTGAGCGCAGAGCAGCGTGCGCAAATGCGTCAGCAAATGGAAGCGACGCCGGTCGCGCCGACCAAGCCGCCGTACTCGGCTGTCTTCGTCGATGACGCACGCAATGTGTGGGTCGAGCGCTACCGTTGGTTCGACAGTCGGTCGATCCCGTCGAACCCGACTCCGACGACCTGGGACATCTTCTCCGAGGAAGGGACGTGGTTGGCCGAGTTGGCCGCCCCGGCTGGAATCGTCCTGCTCTCGGCGAGTGGGGATCGCGCGTTCGGCACCCGGATCGATGAGATGGGCGTTCGCCAGGTCGTTGGCTTCCAGATCGAGCGATGACGCACTCGGTAGAGTGAGCTGCAACGCCTCTGCTTCTGTAGCGCAACGTAATCGCCGTCGTATGTCGACTAAGAGGGCGAAGAGGTGTCTGCGTAGCGGAGGGATCGAGAGATGGTGACGTCGTGGGTACTCGCGGGAATGGTCGCGCTCCAGCCTCAGGCCGATACCCTGGTCGTCCGCGTCGACAACGCTCCGGAGTGGGGAAATCACCCGACGCTCGTCGAAGAGGTGCGCATCGGCGTCCTCGAGGGGCCCGTGGAGGAGTCCTTCACCACCATCCGTGGCTTCGTCGTGCTGGACGACGGAGAGATGTGGGTGGGGGACGGTGCGGAGGTGCGGCGCTTCGGACCGGAGGGAGACTTCCTCGGCTACCTGGGTCGGGAGGGTGAGGGGCCGGGCGAATTCAAAGGGATCGCTGGGATGGGGCGCATGCCCGACGGCCGGGTGGTGATCTTCGATCCGTGGCAGGGACGTATCAACTACTTCTCTCCCGACGGCGTGTTCGACTCGTCAGCCCCTCGTGCCATCGGCGTGATCATGGGGCCTTATGACGTCTTCCGCGTCTCCGACGAAGGGTCACTGCTGCAGTTCTGGAGCCTGCCCAACCCCGACAGTCAGAGTCGACGCCTCCCGATCTGGTATCACCTCGACGAGGAGGGAACCGTCACCGACTCCGTGTGGGCTCCCCCGAGCGGGCGGCGCGTCCTCGGAGGCCAAGACTACGCGTTCGGGATCTTCGGCGGGTTCTCGCCGATGGCGGTCAGTGCCATGAGCCCCCGTGGCTATCTCGTCCAAGCGCACACGTCCGAATACGCGCTCCACTACCCACTCCCGGATGGGCGCACGGTCCGCCTCGAGCGCGAGTACGACGCTGTTCGCGTAGACGGTGAGGAGCGGAGTCAATTCCGCGCCCATGCGGCGCACGTCGCGGGCCTCTGGGGCCCCGATGCCGGGTTGGGTGACGACATTCCCGGAGAAAAGCCGCCATTTTGGTCCGTGCGCATCGATGGCGAAGGTCGGCTGTGGGTCGCTCGACATTCCCACGGTGTGCTCGAGCCCGAGTCGGCGGCCGATCGCGCCGAACGAGAGGAACTGGGACGGCTTCGGGGAAGCGTGCCTCCTCCGGTCGAATGGTGGGAGCCGCTGACCCTGGACGTCATCGAGCCGGCTGGCCGATTCGTCGGGTCCGTCACACTCCCGAACCGGCAGTCTGTTCTCCTCGACGCGCGTGGCGATTCGGTGTGGGTGACCGAACGAGGCGACTTCGACGAGGAGTACGTCGTGCGCTACCGGGTGGTGCCGGGCGGAGGTCCCTGAACGTGTGGAATCGGCTGCGATCCGCGGGGAGGCTGCTCGCAGCGAGCATCGTGCTCGTCGCGCTGGTTGTACTTCCGGCATCGGCGCAGCCTTCGGTTACCGAGTGGGGCCTCGGATACGCGAGCTCCTTCGCAACCGGAGGACCGGCCAGCGTTGTTCACTCGACCAACTTCTCTTCGTTGGAGGTGGTAGGGTTGGTGCGCAGCGCGTCCGGCTCGTGGTGGCGAATCGAGCACCCGATCGCGCTGATCGCAGACGCGCGCCTCGCGAATACGGCGCTCGGTCCGGCGACGGCGTACGGGATCGGCCCTTCCCGAGAATGGCGTGTCGGACAGGCACCTCGTGCCACCGCTCGAGCGTTTGGGATTCGACCGCTGGCTGTTCGACTCGGCCTGGGGCCCGAGTTCGTTTCGATCCAAGCGGACGCAGCCGGAGGAGCTCTGCTCTTCGACATTCCCGCGCCGGCCGCCAATACGACCCGGTTCAACTTCACCGCCGAGGTCGCGCTCGGTCTGCGCGTACAGGTCCCGTACGCACACGTGGCTGCGGGATACCGGCTGCACCACCTCTCGAACGGCGGTCTCGGGCGGGTCAATCCGGGCGTCGACTCCCACATGCTGTACGTCGAGTTCACCCTGTTCTGAACGCCGACGGAACGTCCTGTGGCGGCGCAGCGCGCGTGGCGCCGAGCTGCTCGTTACCCCTGCCAGCGAGCGCGGAAGCGGCCCGGCGGGTCCCCTGTCGTTCGACGCACGAACCGGGTGAAATGAGTCGCTTCTGCGAAGCCGAGTCGGCGACCGATCGACTCGGCGCTGGCGGTGCTGTTCACGAGGAGCCGTTTCGCTTCGAGTGAGAGTCGGTCGTCGATGACGCGCTTCGGCGATCGCCCGTATCGGTCCATACAGTGGCGTGACAGGGTGCGAACGGAGCATCCGAGCTCGCGGGCGAACCATTGGACCGATCGGTGCCGGAGGAGTTGTTCTTCCAGGAGTGAGCGAAAGCGGTCGGGGGCGGCTTCGTCTTCCACGCGAGGCCGCGTGCCTGTGGCTGCCGCACGACGCACCTGGAGCCGGAGCACGTTCAGGTAGGCAAGGAGGAGATCGCGGTCCGCCGGGCTGCCGGTGAAGTGAGGTTGCTCTCTGCGGATCTCGTCCACGACCCTTCGGACCGGGTCGAGGATCTCCGGCCCGAGCTGCCAGCGGTGCACCCGACCATCCGGCTCGAACGGGGTGCGTTGCTTCGCCTCGAGCGATGAGTCCGGGAAGAGAATGATCAGCCCCGCGAAGCGGCTGGTCGGGTCGTGTCGGTGCACCTGTCCGGGATAGATGTGCACCATCGAGCCCGGTCCGAGGTCCACGTCGACGAAGTCCACCCAATGAGAGCCTCGACCATCGAGGCTCAGGATGAGTAAGTGGAAGTCGACCCGCTCGGGGTGGCGGAAGAAGTCGGGTTCGAAACGATCGATCAGGGTGGTGCGGTCGAGCACCTCGACCGGGAGGGCGGCGTGCAGCGGGCTCTCGTAGTGGACATCTCGTATCGGCGAAGGGCGTGGCCGATTCTGGTCATTTTTTGGCACGATTGTGCCTCGTGCGATGTCGATTGCTTGGCGTGATTCGTTCATGCGGTGTCACGAACTTCCAGGAGGTCCACACCATGGGCAAGCTCGACAACGTCACAGCGCTCTACCTTGAGGGAATCCGGGACGGACGCGCTCGTGAGGCGGTGGAGCGGTATACGGGCGAGCGGTACACCCAACACAGCACCGGCGTGGCCGACGGCGTAGAGGGGTTCGTCGCCTTCTTCGAAGCCTTCATCGAACGGAATCCGAAGCGCGAGATCGACATCATTCGAGGCTTCGAGGATGGCCGGTACGTCTTCGTGCACGCCTTCCAGTCATTGAACGACGGAGAGGCCAAGTGGGTCACCATGGATCTCTTCGATACGGACGAGGACGATCGGATCGTCGAGCACTGGGATGTCATCCAGGCGTGGGCCGAGGAGACGGTATCGGGACGCACTCAGATCGATGGGCCGACGGACGTCGAGGATCTCGATCGGACCGATGCGAACAAGGAGAGGGTGCGCGACTTCGTCCGTGTGGTGCTTCAGGAGGGGCAGGGAGATCGCGTGACGGAATTCGTATCGACGGATTCGTACCATCAACACAATCCTCAGGTCGGCGATGGACTCGAAGGCTTGGGGGTGTTTCTGGGTCAGCTCGCGGAGCAGGGGCTCGCCCTCCGCTACACGGAGGTCGTGCTCCTCGTCGGTTCGGGGAACTTCGTCGCCACGCTGTGTCGCGCAGAGATGGGGGACCAAGAACTCGCCATCATCGACCTGTTCCGCCTGCAGGATGGCATGATCGTCGAACATTGGGACGCGATCGAGCCGGTGCCCCCGCAGGAGGAGTGGGCGAACAGCGGGAAGTTCTGAGTGCGAAGCGGGTTGTTGGTGGCCGTTCACGATCGAGCCGTCCCCGCGTCCATCGCGTACCAATCCACCCGCCTCGTCGCGAACATCACCCCGGACAACAAGGCGAGTAGGGCGAGCGAACCTGCGAGCAGGGCGTAGTCCTCGAGCCTCAACGTGAGCAGGAGGAAGCCGTACGTCCCGGCTACACTGCCTCCGAGCACGGCCCCTCGGGCGGCCGCGCGAAGCACCACCTTCGCATACGCCCCGATGAGTGACGAGATCGTCACGGTCGCCAGGACATAGGCAGGGACGAATCCGAGGTGCTCACTCAGGGAGAGCTCGAGGAGGTAGAAAAGCGCGATCGCTCCACCGATGAGGACGTAGTGCATCGGGTGGACGGAGAGGCTGCTGAGGATGCTGAAGAGCCACAACGCCCCGAAGGTGAGCACCAGGAAGAGGGACGCGTACTTCGTGCTCCGCTCGGCCATCCGATACGGGTCGACCGGCGTGATCAACTCCACGCCGAATCCGTCGATCGCTGGGTCCCGGAACGGTGGCGCCGAGGCCACCCACTCCATGGGCAGTCCGCGGCCGAGCGCTGGAATGTGCCAAGAGGCGCGGAAGCCGCCTGCGTCGACACTTCGATCTGTGGGGAGCCACGAGCCGGTGAAGCTCGGGGCGCTCCAGTCCCCCTGAACAGTGACGTCGGCTTGGCCCGCGTGCGGACTGACCAACAGGCGCTCCGAGCCCTGCGCCGAGAAGGTGATCTCGAAGTCGATGTCGGACGTGCCATCCGCACCGACCGAGCCGTACACGCCGGGTGTCGAACCCGGGAGGAAGCTGCTCGCGGGTCGCAGCTCTACGACGTCGCCTCCCCAGCGGAGTCGAGCATCGGGTCCGATCGCGCGGATGTGTAGGAGTTCGAGGACGAGCTCCGCCTCTGCCCAGGCGTCCGGAGAGACGCGCTCCGCGAGCTCGCTTCGCTCCCATCTCGAAAACGAGCCTCGGATCACGAAGTGCCCGCGATACACGGGGAACTCGAAGAGGCCTCTCCGTAGTCGATCCGTTTCCAGCGTCGCTTCGACCGTGACGTTCGTCGGTAGGAACGTCGCCACCTCCGTGGACTCCCCGTCGTCGAGCGGGACGATCAACCGAGGCCCGACGATGCTCTGGGGGCCTCCCCACGAGGTGTGGACCCTCTGGGCCGCTTCGTCACGGGTGGCACGGCGCTCCCGGGTCACCCCTTGAATCAGCTGGATGGGGAGTTGAAGGAGAAGGAATACGACAGCGAGGGTGGTCAGGGACTTGAGCTGTGGAGACACGGGAGATTTCCGGTCCGGAGGACTCGTCGCGTTCTCCGGACGCAATCCGCGTGCCACAACTTTGTATCGCAAAGTACTTGGCGACCTCGGCGTCGGCAGTCTCCGCGCAACTATCCGCCATCAAACGGCGTATTTCCTGTGGACCTCAGACAGGAACGCCCCATGACGCGCATGCGCATCGTGATCGGGGTGGCGGGCGCCATCGCCCTCGCCGCGATCCAGCCCGCCCTCGCCTCGGCTCAGAACGACGAACTCGAACCCCATGCGCCCAACGCGATCGGTGCGGGCGTCCTGGAATGGCTGGTCCCGACCGCCGGGTACGCGTACGCCGGGGATTGGAAGGCGGGACTCGTGCCCAACGCGGTGCGCGTCGGTGGCCTCGTTCTCTTCGTCGCGAGCTACGACGAGGCCGGCGAGCAATGCGGATCGGCGTGTGCGTTAGGACTCGTCGCGGGGCTAGGTGGCACCCTCTGGGCCATCTTCGGCGCGGCCGGGAAGGCCGGTGAGCGCTCAGCCCGCGTCCGAGGATCCGCGAGCCCCCTTGTGGTGGGCCCCTCGCTCGACGGGGGACTCTCGGTGGGACTCCGCTTCGACTGGTAGGGTCGCTCCTACGCTCTTTCCGCCCAGAACAGTTTGAGGTCCTGAAGCGCCACGTCGGTCTTCTCGAGCGGGACGACGAAGGGCTCGACCTGGTCGGCCAGGTCCTTCCACTTGTCCCAGATCTCCGAGATCTCGTCCGTGAGCTCGGCCTCGAGCTCGGCGATGTCGTCCTGGATGTCGCCGATCTTCTCCTCGGCGCTCTTCAGCCTCTCCTGCGTGCGACGCGTCTGCGAACGGCGTGACGCCATCCCCGAGATTCCGCTCACGCGTCGGCGCCCCCCGAGGAACATCGACAGAACCTGCCCAGCTCCGGAGATGACCTCCTGTTGCTTGCGTTGGCTCACGTCGACCTCGAGCTCCCGGGCCCGTCGCTCGGCGGTAGCGAGGCGCTTCTCGGCGCTCTTCACCTTCGACTCGTACCGATCCCGGAGCTTCTCCGCGTCCTCGTCGGCTCGGTCTTCCGCTACGCCGAGGAGTCGTTTCCGGAAGTCGTCCTCCGATTCACCCGGACGCGACACGACCTTGAGCTCGCGGTTCCGGAAGAGGGAGAGCGTCTCCTCCCGGAAGAGGAAGTCTTCGATGGTGCGTTCCGCCGCCTGGAAGAACGACTTCTTGTCGATCGGCGCCTCGGCGATGGCGTAGCGGACACCATCCGGCGCGTCCGATCGGAAGTCCCGATCGTCGTAGTCGACGGTGACGGCCGCATCGGGGTCGACCTCACTCCCCAACGGGAAGAGGATGGCCTCCCACTCCTCCTCGTGACGGATGTCGCCGACGCGCTCGTCGAAGAGGAGCTTCACCCGAGCCGCTAGCCCCGGCTCGAGGCGACCACCTCCGCTGCCGATCCCGACGTCGGAGGTCCACGGGACACTCGGCGCCACGTACCGAACCTGAACGCCGTCGGCGACCGGCGGTGCGAGCGGCGTTTCGTCGTCCTCCATCTCGACGGATCCCGTCGCTCCGGCGGACCCACCTGTGGCGGTGGTCTGCTCGAAGTCGAGGTCGTCCGGCTTCAATCGGAGGAGCTCGGCGCGGGTCAGGGGACCACGTAGGTACGACATCGCCCATCGCGTCGAGAAGAGCGCCGGTTCTGGCTTCTTCGCCGACTTGAGCAAGAACTGTCGCTTCCCGAGCTGTCCGATCCGTGCGTCCCACCAGTCGACGTCGACGGCACCGGATGCCGAGCGAAGGCCCTCGAGGATTCTCGCTTTGTCGCGTTCGGTCTGGAGTCGTCCGACCATCCATGTGCCCGCGTTCGACATCAACTTGTAGTCGAGGTCGATCGGATTCTGTGTCGCCATCACGAGTCCGACGCCGTGGGCACGCGCCTGCTTGTAGAGCGTGAGAATCGGACGCTTCGACGGCGGCTCGGCAGTCGGTGGCGCAAAGCCCATGACCTCGTCGGCGTAGATGAGGGCCTTGAGCTCGGATGTCCCGGGGAGCTTCCGCATCCACGTCACGAACTTCGTGAGGAGGAGCGTCACGACGAACATGCGCTCCGAGTCGGAGAGGTGCGTGAGGTGCACGATCGTGGCTCGGGGACGTCCGTCTGGAGCGAAGAGCATCGACTGGATGTCGAGCGGTTCGCCCATCATCCACTCCGCGAACGACGGGGACGCCATGAGGCCGTTCAGGCGCATCGCCAACTTCATCCGGTCTTTCGACGGATAGAAGGTCTCGAGGTCGAAGACCCCGAGCTTCCGAAGCGGGGGATCCTGCACCTGAAGAAGGAGCGTCGGAAGATCGAGGGAGCGGCCCTCGCGCCAGGCGTGCTCGATCAGATTCGAGAGAAGGATGTGCTCTCGGCTGGTCAGCGGGTCCGCTTCGATATCGACCATGACGAGGAGACCCGACACGAGTCCCTCGATCTCGTCGCGGATGGACTCGCCGTGCTCGTCCCAGGACACCGTCGGCGGAGAGAGGTCTCCGACAAGATTGAGCGGGATCCCCGCCGTGGAGCCCGGCGTGACGAGCCGGATATCCACGTCGTCACGGACGGATCTCATTCGCTCCGGGGTGATCCCCGAGCGAGCGAGACCGCCCTGCCACTTCTCCGCCTCTTTCACGGCGAGCTCTGCCGCGGAGAGGCCGTCTCGCTTCGCCTCACCCTCGTCGACCCACGGCTCGAAATCTCCGGGCCGGAATTCGGGGAAGTTGAGGAGGAGGTTCCCCATGTCACCCTTCGGATCGAGGATGAGCGCGGGAACGCCAGAAGCCAGGATCTCCTCGATCAACACGATGCCGAGTCCGGTTTTCCCGGAGCCGGTCATCCCCACGATCACTCCGTGTGTGGTGAGGCGATCGCTATCGAGCTCGAGCCGCTCCTCCGTGGACTCGGAGGTGTTGGGGTCGAGTTGTTGACCGAGGTACAACGATCCCGGCTTCTGGCTCATGCTTCTAATCCTGGCGGCTTAGGCCTCGACCCCGAAGGCGATCTTCACGGTCGTCTTGTAGGTGTGAATCCTACCTTCCTTGACCGACGCGGTCATCGCGCCGACCTGAACGCCGGTGATGTTCTTAATGCTCTTGCTGGCGATCTCGACCGCCGAGTCCGCGGCGTCGGCCCAGCTCTTCTGCGAGCTGCCGACGATCTCGACAACCTTGGCTACAGTCTGCTCCATCGGTTTCTCCTAGTGGGCCCGCACCGGGCCGAAGTAGTGACGGCTCCCCGGGGCGGGGAGCCGCATGAGGGGTCGGTCAGCTCTGCGGAATGCGGAGGACTTGGCCGACGTGGATGAGGTTCGGGTCGGTCAGCATCGGCTGATTCGCCTCGAAGATCTCCATGTAACGGTTCGCGGCACCGAGGTGCTCCTTCGCGATCGCGCCCAGGGTGTCCCCCGACTTCACCGTGTAGAACACGGACTCCGGCGTGTCGTCGTCGACCTCCATCTGATCGTCGACCGCCTCGACACCAGCGCAGTTCCCGATCATCAGGACGATCGTCTCGCGCGTCTGCTGACTTCCGGCGACCGCACATCATCAATTTTCAGTCGCA
>JBCCEZ010000087.1:0-16548 GCA_039030015.1 Gemmatimonadota bacterium
GGGTCATCGCGCCCGGCGCGTCGTTGGCGTGGATGGTCGAGAGAACGAGGTGGCCGGTGATGGCTGCGGCCATCGCGATCTCGGCGGTCTCGCGGTCCCGAATCTCACCGACCATGACGATGTCGGGATCCTGTCGGAGCACGCTCCGCAACGCAGCCGCGAATCCCAGTCCGGCCCGCGGATCGACTTGGATCTGATTGGCCCCAGGAAGGCGGTATTCCACGGGGTCCTCGATCGTGACGACGTTCCTGCTCTCGCGATCCAGCTCCGACAGCGCAGCAAAGAGTGTCGTCGACTTTCCGCTTCCAGTCGGGCCGGCGGCCAGCAGCACTCCCTCCCCACGTTTCAGGACGACCCGGAGACGGGTGAGGTCGGTCGCGTCGATACCCAGAGTGGAGAGGGAAGTCGGGGCGTTCGATGCGTCGAGAATCCGGACCACGGCCTTCTCTCCTCCGATGACGGGGAGGGTCGAAATCCTGAGCGAGAGCCGCTTGCCGCCGTGTTCGAACGGGACCCTACCGTCTTGGGCCGAGCGTCGATCCGCGATGTCTAGTTGGGCCAGAACTTTGATCCGGGACAACACGGTGCGGCGCGCATGGTCCGGAAGCTCTTGGATGACCTCCAGTCGACCGTCGATCCGTGCTCGCGCGTGCACGCCGTCCGCGGACTCTTCGATGTGGACGTCACTGGCACCGCGTTCGATAGCGCTGCGGAGCAGCGCGTCGACAAGGCGCACGGCGGGGGCGGTAGCCCGGTCGGATACGATGGCGGCGCGGCGCGCCGGGTCGTCTTCTTCCGCCGATTCGTGAGCCCGGCGCACCTCGGCCGGTGTAGAGACCCAGACGTCCACTCGACGGCCGGTGATGAAGCGGACGTCGTCGATCGATCGGAGATCGAGAGGGTCGGCCATCGCGAGCCGAACCGAGCGGCCATCCGACCCGATCGGCATTACGGATCGAGACTGCGCGAAGTCGTGCGACAGGAGGGCTCGCGAGTCCGCACACGACGGGAGTGGACTCGGCGCCACGGGTAGTCCCAGCTGCGCCGCGAGAGCCGCCCCAACGTCTTCAGCGCCGACCAAGCCGAGTCCGATGAGCGTCTCACCCAGGCGCTCACCCGAGGAGACCCCCTGCGCGAGCACGGACTCCAACGCGTCCTGACCCAGCGCACCCTGCGAGACGAGTTCCTGACCGAGGAGTTGGCGTCGCTCCGACATGGTGGAGAGCATCGCGCGTGTCGCGAGTCCGGCCCATGTCCGGATCGGACGGTGCTTGTGGGTGCCGAGTCTATTTCCTCGGAGCGGGTCAGGGTTTCAGCGCGAACCCAGCAGGCGCCCCACGAAGTCGGGGACGTGGCGGAGGTCGGCGCCATCGATCGGTAAGCCGGCTGCTTGGCCCACCACGAGCCCCAACGCCGGGTTCGTCGTATGACCGCCGCGGATGTCCTCGACGTTCCCGTGATCGCTCACGATCAAGATCTGGAGTTCCTCCGTCCGAGCCTCGAGGAGGCCGGCGAGGAATCGGTCCACCCGTTCGAGCGCGGTCACGGCGGGCGCGAGCGCCTGCTTGTGCCCGGCGGTGTCGGTGGCGTAGTGGGCGAAGAGGGTCAGATCGTGCCTCAGCGCGATGCCCGCGAGATTCTCCCCGGCTTCCTCGGGGGAGATGACCGGGACATCGGTGTGTCCCAGGTAGCGAACCCAGCCCCGGTTGGTGAACTCGCTCGATACCGCGTCGCCGCGCATCAGCGCCTCCTCGTGCCGGTCGAGGAGGCCCGCGCCCTTCGCAGCGAGCGGCGGGCCCGCAATGGCGCGAGACCCGCGGGGCCCAGGCCAGTCCTTGGGGAGTGCGTTGGCAAACGCCACGTCGAGTCCCGCGTCGACCGCACGGCGCAGGAAGCTCTGCTCTTCGACGACGGGGCGTAGCTTTACCGGGATCCACGGCCCGAAGTGGCGCCCGAACAGGCGAGCCGCGTCCGCGCCGGTCAGGAGGGCCGCCTGTCCAGTCCCGCTCTGGCCGACTCCCTCGGTATCGAGCGACGCGTCGAACGGAAACGCCCACGCGAGCGGACTCCGAACGACCGGCCGTTCGAGCGACGGGAGCGTACCGCCTAGGAGACCCGAGAGGTGTGGCAGCTCGGCGGCGAAGAACGGATTGATTCCGGGGTCGGCCTCGCCGATCCCGACCCCGTCCAGGAAGAGGACGAGGAGGCGGGAGTTATTCCGCGGGTCGGAGATCGACCGTGACCTGAACCTGTATGGCTCCCATATCCGCGCGATCCCGGATCGCGTCCTTCACACGAGGCTCGAGCTTGCCGTACGCGGCACGGATCCCTTCGCGCAGCTCTTTGCGAAGGACCCTGAGCGCGTTGACGTCCGCGCGGCTCGTCTTGGTCTCCTTCTTCGCGTCCGCGACCTCGTACGGGCGGATCTCGAAGGGCGACACACCGACGTCGTCGTACCGCTCGTGATCCATGTATTGGATCGAGATGCTGACGTCGCCGCGGGCGTGGTGGTGATGGATGTCACCGACCGCCTGGAAGCGCGACGCGAGGCGCCCGAGTTCGGACCGCTGGGCTGCCTTCACGTACGCGCGCTCGAGGATCGCGAAGATCCTCTTCACTCGCTCCGTATTGGTGGCATCGAGGTCGGGCATCTGGGAGTCGAGCTCCCGTCCCATCGCCTGGCGCTCGATATACAGCGCGGCGCTCTCCGCGTCCCGATTTCGGGCGCGGTCGATGTTGTCCAGGATTCTATCTGGATTGGTACGGTAGCTCATGGGAACCCGGCTTCAGATGACTGCAAGACCTTCATTGCCGCGGATCGTGTCCGCTGCAGAGTCCACCATGGTATCAGGTCGCCGAAAATCGGCCAAGGGATTTCGTCGCTTCCCTCCTGGCGCGAGGCCGCATCGATGCTGCTATCCTTTCTCCCCCCGCCAACGGACAGGAATGTCATGAATCGTCGTCAAACGCTTCTCGTCGCCGCAGCTCTCGCCTTCGCCTCGTGTGGTGGCGGCACACCGGAGCCGCCGGCGCTCGAGTACGGCCACGGGCCGGAGTCCGAGCTGACCTACGTGCGGGGCGACACGACGATCGTTTCGCTGTCGATGATGGGTCAGAGCCTGGAGATCGAGCAGCGGGGCGTCATGTCGCTCGGCGTGACGATGTCGAACACAGCCGCCGGAGCCGACGTTCGCATGAGCGTTCTGGATCTCGATGCGAGCATCAGTAACCCGATGGGCGCGCCGATGTCGTTCGACGAAACGACTGTCGATGGTGACGTCGTCTTCTCGCTGGACCGCCGCGGGGATGCGACCGTGGAGTCGCTCCCGACGGTCTCCCTCGAGGCGTCGCAGATGGTGTCGGCAACCGCGCTCGCGAACGGGTTTTTCCCCGGCCTGCCGGGGGGTGCGCCGTCCCCCGGTGAGAGCTGGGTCGACACGCTGACCTACGAGTCGGTCGACGCGTCGGGACTGCGCAGCGCCGAAGAGTCGATCACGACCTACACGATCGTGGGGCCGGATACGTTCGAGGGGCGTGCGGTTCTCCGGATTGAACTCTCGGGGACGTCCTCACTGAGCAATGAGTTCGACATGCAGGGCATGTCTCTGAGCCAGGAGTCCGATGTCGAGGTCGAGGGTCACCTCCTGTGGGATCATCAGAGAGGGGTGATGGTCGAGCGAGTGCAGAACTCGTCGGGTTCGGGACGAGTGAGCGGCGCTCCTGTGCCTCTACCCATCGAGATCGAGTCCCGTCAGGTCACGCGCTTGGGAGGTATGTAATGGACGAGGTTCCCGCCGCGACGCCGTTGGACGAACCCGTGAACGCGTCCGATTCCGAGATGCCTTCGCTTCCCGTCCGCTTGGTTTGGGCCTTCTTCAGCCCGGGCCGCCTCATGGATCGGCTGGCGGAGAAGCCGCTCTGGGGAGCGGCCCTGCTCACGAGCGCGGTCATCGTGGCGCTGTCCGTCGCGCTGATCCCGATCGACATCTTCTTGGAGACGCAGCGGCAGGCGATGATCGACGCGGGTCAGGATCCGGCCGCGATGGGGGATGGTGCGGCGCAGCTGATGCGCGTCGTCATTCCGGTGACGACCGTCCTGAGCACGATCATCTTCTCCTTCATCTTCGCTGGGCTGTACACCGTGGTGTTCGCCTTCATCCTCGGCGATGAGGGGTCGTACAAGCAGTATCTTGCGGCACTTTCGCACGCGTGGTTCATTGCCGCCTTCATCGGATTGCTGCTCACGCCGCTCAAGATCATGAACGGCGATGCTCAGCTGACGCTGAATCTGGGTCTGTTTATGCCCTTCCTACCGGACGGGTACATCCAGAATGTCTTCCGACTTCTCGACATCGCGCAGATATGGTCCACACTCGTTCTCGCACAGGGCGCCCACGCGATCGATTCGCGTCGTTCGTTCGGAAGTGCGGCCGCGATCTTGTTGACCATCACCGTGCTCTTCATCGCGATCCTGGCACGATTCGTCTGACCCGAGCGGTGCGTTGAGTCCGCGGGCGAAGGGAGCTGCGCTGGTTGTAGCCGTGGCTTCGTCCGCGGCCGCGCTCTTCCATATGTATGCGGCGGGCTTCTCGCCGTTCACGGCCCTCGTCCAGCGCCCGGTTCACTTGGCCTTGATGGCCACGTTGGGCTTCCTCGGGGTGGGCGTGCAGCGCTCACGGCGCCGGGGCCGGCCGGAGGAGGACACGCCCGAGCCCGAGCCGACATCGCTCGATCGGTTCAACGCCGTCTTCGACTGGGTGCTGGCCGCCGCCGCGATCATGGTGTGCGGCTACCTGGCCATGGAGAACCAGGAGCTCGTGGCCCGTTCGGGGAGCCCGACCCAGGTCGACCTGATCATGGGCGCGCTCACGATCGTTCTCGTCATCGAATTGGCCAGGCGGGCGACGGGATGGGGTCTGATCGCCGTCTGTATCCTCGCGCTGGGATACGCATTCGCGGGGCCGTACCTACCGGGCTTCCTCGCCCACAGAGGGTACGGCACCACGAGGCTGATCGAACATCTCTACCTCTCCACGGAGGGGATCTGGGGAATCCCGCTCGGAGTCTCCGCGGACTTCGTCTACCTCTTCGTGCTCTTCGGGGCGGTTCTAGACGTCGCGGGCGGTGGCGCACTCCTCATTGCGATGGCCAACAAGGTCGCCGGCCGCACGCGAGGTGGGCCGGCGAAGACCGCTGCCGTGGCGAGCGCGTTGATGGGGTCGTTGTCCGGGAGTGCCGTCGCGAACGTCGTCACGACGGGCACGTTCACGATCCCGTTGATGAAGCGGGCCGGCTTCCGGCCCTTCTTTGCGGGGGCAATCGAAGCGGCGGCGAGCACGGGTGGGCAGTTGATGCCGCCGGTCATGGGTGCCGGTGCCTTCATCCTCGCGACGTGGACGAACATCCCGTACCTCCAGGTCGCCGTCGCCGCGATCATCCCGGCGGTGCTCTACTACGGCGCCCTGCTCGCGGCCATCCACTTCCGTGCCGCCCGAATGGGCATCGAGCCCGAGCCGGAGGGTGAAGGCGAGGCCATCGCCTCGAGGCTGCACCTGCTGCTGCCCCTTCTGATCATCGTCATTCTCCTCGGGATGGGACGCTCGCCAATGCGTGCGGCCTTCTGGGGCGTGTCTAGTGCCCTGATCATGGCGTTGATTCGGCCGGAGACTCGGCCGACGCCTGACCAGATGCGTCAGATCATGGAGCGTGCGGGACGAGGGGCGGTTCAGGTGGCCGCCGCGTGTGCCGCCGCGGGAATCGTCGTGGGCGTGGCGTCCCTGACGGGTATCGGGCTCCGGATGTCCGAGCTGATCATCACGCTCTCCGGCGGGAATCTGTTCGGGGCCCTCCTCCTCACCGCCATGGGCTCCATCGTTCTGGGCATGGGGCTCCCCACGACAGCGGCCTACGTCGTCCTGGCTGCCCTGGGCGCCCCGGCACTGGTCCAGCTCGGCGTCCCGCTCCTCGCGGCGCACCTCTTCATCTTCTACTTCGGCTGCATCTCGAACGTCACGCCGCCCGTCTCGCTGGCCGCCTTCGCGGCGGCGGGAATCTCGGGGGCGCCCCCGATCAAGACGGCACTCTTCGCCGCGATGTTGGCCGGCGCCGGATTCATCGTCCCTTTTATGTTCGTGTACGGGACCGAGCTCCTCATGATGGGCTCACCCCTCGACATCCTCGTGGCGACGACGACGGCGGTCATCGGCGTGACCACGCTCGCGGCGGGTGGGGTCGGATACGCGCGCGTCCAACTGAAAGGGTGGGAGCGTGCGCTCGCCTTGCTTGCCGCCGCGCTCCTCGTCTATCCGGGCCTGTTGTCCGATGTCGCCGGTCTCGTGGGTGTGGGCCTCGTCTTCTTCCGTACCGAATCGACGCCGGAGGTCGGCTGGACGCGGTGGGCCGGCGGAGCGCTCGCGGCCAGTGTCGTGGCGGGCTTCTTCGTCTTGTCCCCGCCTGCCGGTCCGACTCCCTCGGCGGAGCTGACTCCCCCGGGCTCGCCCGGCCCGGCTTCGGTCCGCGGTCAGGAGTTCATGTCATTGGGCACGGCAGGGACGGGCGGGATCTACTATCCGCTCGGTGGCGCGATTGCGAGCAGACTTTCGATCGCCGACGACGAGCGGCAGTACACGGCCGAGGTCACGGGTGGGTCGGTGGAGAACGTGAACCGACTGGGCTCTGGCCAGATGGACGTCGCCATGGCGATCGCATCGACGGTCTACCAGGCGCAGAACGGTGAAGGTGACTTCGAGGATGCGATCTCGGGCCTCCGCGCGATCGCTCCGCTGTACGCGAACATGACGCACATCCTCGTCCCGGGGTCGTCGACCGCCAACACAGTGGCGGACTTCCGCGGCTTCCGTGTTTCGGTGGGAGCGGCGGGGAGCGGTACGGAGCAACTCGCTCGACACGTGCTCTCCGCTCATGGTCTGACGTACGACGACATCGAACCGCGGTACCTATCGTTCGCGGAATCCTCCGCAGCGCTCCGAGATGGTGCCATCGATGCCGCGATCATCTCGGTCGGCTTCCCGGCCTCGTCCGTTCTAGAGGCGACCACGACCTCGAGCATGCGCCTGCTGCCGATCGAGGACGATGTGCTCACGGCGATGCTGGAGGAGCACCCGTACTACGTGCCCGGAGAGATCCCGGAGGGGGCGTACCCGGGTGTGGATGCCGTCGTGCAGTCGCTGGCCGTGATGAACTGGGTCATCGCGATGGAGTCACTCGACGGCGACGTCGTCGATATCCTGCTCAACATCTTCGAGAACGATCGTGTCTCTCTTGAGCAGGTCCACGACATGGCGAGGCAAATCGATCTGAACGGCTTGAACACGCCGCCGATCCCGCTTCACCCCGCCGCCGAGCGTTGGTTGGCCGGACGCTAGGACCTCACCGCAGTGCCATGTGGGTCTAGAGGTCTCTTCTTCCGAAAACATATGTTTGTCCTGTGACGAACCTTCGCTCTTTGTGGGTGGCCATCGCCGCCCTTTCGATCGGCAGCGCCGCCTCTGCTCAAGAGGCTGAGCGCGCCCATACACTCCCTGTCGCTCCCACCGTTCGCGCCGCCACCGTACCGGCCCCTGTCGATGTTCTGGATTCGTCTCGAGAGATCGACGACATCCAAATCGACGGCGTCGCCGACGAGGCGGACTGGGCGGACGCCCGGGTCTTCACCGGATTCACCCAACGCGAGCCTGTCGAGGGCGTGCCGGCCGAGAACGACACCGAGGTCCGTGTCCTCTTCGGAGAAGACGCGATCTGGATCGCGGCCCGGATGTTCGACGCCGATCCCGAGCTCATCGAGAGGCGGCTGACACGGCGAGACGACCGTGGTTCGTATGACCAGGTCAGCATTCACCTCGATCCGAACCTGGACGGCCTAACTGGCTACAGCTTCCGGGTGAGCGCCGCCAACGTGCAGGGCGACACCTACTTCTACGATGACGACGAGATGGATGGCGCGTGGAACGCCGTCTGGTCCTCGGCCGTCTCGGTCGACGACCAGGGGTGGACCGCAGAGATGCGCATTCCTCTGTCGCAGATTCGGTACGAGGCCTCGGACGAGGCGCAGACCTGGGGCATCAACGTTCACCGTCTACGCATCGCGTCGAACGAGCGAAGCTACTACTCCCTGATTTCGCAGACGCGTCGCGGGATCGTGAGCCAGATGGGCCGGATGGACCAGGTGCGCGTGTCGCGCCCCTCTCGCCGGATCGAGGTTCTCCCCTATGCCGTGAGCAGCCTCGAGAACGGACCGGCCACACCCGGTGACCCCTTCTTCGATGGATCCGCGACCGGTCAGCGGGTCGGCGTCGACATCAGCTACGGCCTCGGTGCGGCGTTCACCCTCGACGCCACGATCAACCCGGACTTCGGGCAGGTCGAGGCGGATCCGGCCGTCATCAACCTGTCGGCCTTCGAGAACTTCTTCCCCGAGCAGCGACCCTTCTTCGTCGAAGACGCCCGGGTGTTCGACTTCGGCCTCTCCGGTGGACGAAACTCGCTCTTCTACAGCCGGCGGATCGGTCGGGCACCGCAAGGCGGCGCTCCTTCTGAAGCCGCCTTCTCCGACGTCCCGGAGAACGCCACGATCCTCGGTGCCGCGAAGCTCGCGGGGCGCACGACCGGCGGCATGTCGGTGGGTGCGATGGCAGCCGTGACCGGGAACGAGTTCGCGGCGGCCCAGCTCACGGACGGGTCGAACGGGGACTTCCTCGTCGAGCCGCGGACGAGCTTCGGGATCGTGAGCCTCGGGCAGGACTTCATCCAGGGTACGTCCCAGGTGCGCGCGCTCGGCTCATTCATGTCGCGCGATCTCCCGTCGGACGGCTCCTTCGACTGGCTCACCTCGAGCGCCTTCAACCTCGGCGCTCGTTTCGAGCACCAGTGGGACGATCGGAATTGGGCCCTCTGGGGCTTCGTAGCTGGGAGCCACGTGCGCGGCACCGAAGAGGCCATGCTCCGGGTGCAGACGTCTTCGACGCACTTCCTGCAACGGCCCGATGCGACCCGCTTCTCCGTGAACCCCAATGCGACCTCTCTGTCGGGACGCGACTGGCGGCTGCAATTCGAGAAGCGAAACGGCGAGCACTGGACGGGAGCCCTCTGGCTCGCTGAAGTCTCCGACGTCTTCCAGGTGAACGACCTCGGCTTCTCCCAGAACGCCGAACGGCTCGACGGTGGCTTCCGCTTCAACTATCGCGAGATCCAGCCGGGCAGCCTCTTCCGGAACTACAACCTCACGCTGAGCTCCTTCCACAACTGGAGCCACGAGGCGCTGGACGACACCTGGTCGGTCTCGTCGTGGCACAACGCTCGGACCAACGGCAGCTATTCGTTCAACGCGAATGGTCAGCTGATGAACTGGTGGAACGTCCGAGGGAGCGTGCGCTACAGCCCGCAGAAGATGGATCGGCGCGCCACCCGTGGTGGTCCGATGATGGTCGGACCGGCATCGACGAATCTCAGCCTGAACGTGAACTCCGATCGGCGCCGCGCCTTCCACGCGGGGCTGAACTACGAACGGAGCTTCGACGCCATCGGCGGGGGCGGTCGTCAGCAGGTTCGCGTCGACCTGAATCTGCGCCCGTCAGACAACCTCTCGCTCCGATTGAACCCGCGGTACGAGACGTCGAACTCGGCCAATCAGTACGTCACCGCGACGAGCACTCTGCCGTACGCCCCGACCTTCGACGTGCGGTACCTCTTCTCGGATCTCGACCGCACGACCTTCTCGATGGAGACGCGTCTCGACTGGACCTTCAGCCCGACGCTTTCTCTGCAGCTCTTCGCGCAGCCGTTGATCTCCTCCGGTGACTACGTCAGCTACAAGCAGCTGTCCGAGTCCGCGACCTTCGACTTCACGACCTTCGCTCCGGGCACCGCCACGGACAACGGAACCGACATCCTCTGCACGTCCTCCATCTGTGAAGTCGACGGGACTCAGCACGTCGACTTCGACGGAGACGGGGTGACCGACTACGCCTTCGGCGATCGCGACTTCAACATCCAGTCGTTGATCGGCAACGCGGTCCTCCGCTGGGAGTATCGTCCCGGGTCCACGGTCTTCTTCGTCTGGCAGCGTAGCCAGGCGGGTCGGGTGTCGACGGGTGACTTCTCGTTCAGTCGTGATCTCGATGCACTCTTCGCGGCCCCGGCCGTCGACCGGTTCATCGTGAAGGTGAACTACTGGCTCGGGTTGTAGCGAACCAAGGGCGGCCTACCTTCGTGCGATGAACGCTCGAACGGTAGGCCGCATCCCGAAGCTCTTCACACTCCTCGCGGGGCTCGGACTCGCCTCGCTCGTACCCGCCCCGACGGTGGGCCAGGTCGAGGTCACCGAGGCGACGATCGACCAGCTCCAAGCCGCGATGGCCGCGGGCTCGACGAGCGCAGCGGAGATCACGCGTGCGTACCTCGACCGCATCGAGGCGTACGATCGCGGTGCCTCGGGGATTCTGTCCGTCGTGTGGATCAACCCCGAGGCGGTGTCCGACGCGGAGGCGATGGATCGAGAACGCGCCGCGTCCGGTCCCCGAGGGCCGTTGCACGGGATCCCGATCCTCCTGAAGGACAACTACGACACGTTTGCGGGTCCGACGACCGCGGGCACGCTGGCGCTTGCGACCAACGTCGCGCCGGACGACGCGTTCCAGGTTGCGCGATTGAGGCAAGCCGGCGCGATCATCCTCGGCAAGACGAACATGCACGAGCTGGCCTCGGGCATCACGACGATCTCGTCTCTCGGAGGGCAGACGCTCAACCCGTACGACCCGAGGCGGAATCCAGGTGGGTCCAGTGGAGGCACCGGCGCGGCGATCGCGGCTAGCTTCGCGGCGGTTGGATGGGGCAGCGACACGTGTGGGTCGATCCGTATTCCGGCGGCTCAGAACGATCTCGTCGGTCTACGCCCGACGAAGGGCCTCTCCAGTATCGATGGGATCATCCCGCTCTCGCATACTCAGGATGTCGGCGGTCCTCTGGCTCGCACGGTCCGCGATCTCGCCATCGCCTTGGATGCGACTGTGGGGTGGGACGAGTCAGACTCGGCGACCGACATCCTTCGAGGCCGGTCCACGCCCGTCTTCGTCGATGCGCTCGACGCCGACGCGCTGTCCGGGGTACGCATCGGGATTCTCGAAGACTATTTCGGGAGCGCGGCCGAGGATGCCGCCGCGGGTCGCCTCGTGCGCACGGCGATCGAACGGGTGGTCGAGTTGGGAGCCGACACCGTCACCTTCGAGATCCCGGATCTAGACAGTCTCATCAGCGGCTCGGGCCTCATCGGCCACGAGTTTCGATGGGACATGATGGACTACTTGGCGACCACCAACGCCCCGGCTTCGACGCTCGAAGAGATCGTGGACAGCGGGCTCGTTCACGAGGCTCTCGCATCTCGGATGCGCGCGCGGTTGAGAACGGAGTCGCGGGACTCGGAGGCGTACCGAGCCGCCTTTGCGCGGCGCGCCCCACTGCGGGCTGCGGTCGAAGGTGAGATGAATCGTCGGTCGATCGATGCGTTCGTCTTCCCGACGCTCCGACGCGTACCCGCTCTGATCGGTGAGCCCCAGCGTGGATCGAGCTGCTCGCTCAGCGCGAATACGGGCCTCCCGTCGATCAGCATCCCGGTGGGCTTCACCGAAGGCGGCCTTCCGATCGGGATGGAGATGGTCGGGCGCACGCTCCACGATGCCCGGCTGGTCGGCTTCGCCTACGCCTTCGAAGTGAACACGGACCACCGGCGCACCCCGTGGACGACGCCCCCTCTGCTCGAAGGTGGCCCCAGGAGCGAGGTGAGCGTTGCGGCGGGATCACCGGCTGGCCCGGACTCGACCGTCGGCTTCGATCTCGAGGCGACGTATCGCCCGCTCGCCAGCCGACTGGATCTTTCGTTGCGCGTTCGTGGTCCCACGGAGGCCGAGATCGTGGGCGCTGCACTCCAGGTACCGGAATCTGGGGGTGCCGCGGGAGGAGAGGGTGAGCCGATGGAGGGGTGGATGGTGATCGCCCGTCTGGCTCTGCCGGGAGAGTCGGTGATCGATCGGTCGGTGGTGTTGAGCGCCTCTCACCGGGCGGCGGTGGAGGCCGGTGAGGCGCGTGTGATCCTGCTGACGCGCGCACACCCGTTGGGTGCACGTTGGGTCAGGCTGATGACGGAGCGGTGATGCGGAGAGAGAAGATGGCCGAAGTAGACAGCGTGTGGCGGATACGATGCGGTGCGACTCGAAGAGTCTTCCGCCTGGGCCTCTTCGCGCTCGTCGCCCTAGCGGTAGGATGCGAAGTCGCGCCCCGCGAGCTGGCCGATCTCACGGTCGTCGACAGCGTCTACATCGACCCGGAAAGTGGTGCGCCGTGGTCCGGTCCCGTCGTTCGATACTTCGAGGACGACCCGGAACTCGTGCAGGTGGAGGGCACCTTGTTGGACGGAACTTGGCACGACGACTTCGTCGTGTACCATGTGAACGGCCGCATCCGCTACATGGGCAGCTTCAACCGTGGGGACCGGTGCGGGGCCTGGACCGAAAACGCCGACTCGACCGAGCTGGGCAGCGTGTACGAAGCCCTGCTGCGCGAGGTCGAGACGATGGGCATGTATCCACCGTGTGAGGGGGAGGATCGAGAATAATGGGTGACATGAGTCTCTTCGAAATCGGGATCCTCGTGATGATCGGCGTGGGCTTTTTCGCGCTGATCATGTACGCCGCTTTGTACGCCCGCTCGAAGGACGAGGACACTCGGTGACCGCACTCCCCTGTCAGCGCGGTGAGTTCCAACTCGGTCGGGACGATCACTATCTGAACTGCGCCTACATGGGGCCGCTTCCCAAGCGTGCCGAAGAGGCGGGCTTCGCCGCCATCCGCAGGAAAGCTGTCCCGACACGTATCGTGCCGCCCGATTCGTTCTGGGACACGGACCGACTCCGGGCTCTCTTCGCCCAGTTGGTACACGCGCCAGACCCGCAGCGGATCGCGATCCAGCCCGGCGTCTCGTACGGCGTAGCGACTGCCGTCCGCAACATCCCGATCGAAGCCGGTGACAACGTCGTCATGACGCATGAGCAGTTCCCCGGGAACGTCTATTCTTGGCGGAAAGTCTGTGGTGAGGTCGGTGCCGAACTCCGCGCGGTCGACCCCGAAGTGGTCGAAGATCGTGGCAAGGTGTGGAACGAGCGTCTCCTCGATGCCATCGACTCGAAGACGGCCGTTGTTTCGGTACCGAACGTCCATTGGACGGACGGGACGTGGTTCGATCTGGAAGCGGTCGGGGCGCGATGCCGGGACGTCGGGGCGGCCTTCGTGGTCGATGCGACGCAGTCGGTTGGTGCTCTGCCCTTCGACGTCGAACGCATCCAACCGGACCTGCTCATCTGCGCGACGTACAAGTGGCTGCTCGGACCGTACTCTCTGTGCCTCGCCTACTTCGGGCCGCGCTTCGACGACGGGGAGCCCCTCGAGGAGACGTGGATCGCGCGCGAGCGAAGCAGTGACTTCCAGAATCTGGTGGACTACCAGGACCGGTACGTGAGTGGTGCCGTGCGGTACGACATGGCGGAGCGGTCGAACTTTTTCCTCGCTCCGATCGCCGCGGCTTCCCTCGAACTCATCCTCGAGTGGACGCCCGAGAGGATCCAGGAATACTGTGCCGCCCTCACCGCGCCGTTGCTCTCAGAAGTGGGCGCGCTGGGTTACTCGGTCGAAGATCCGGCGTATCGTGGCAGCCATCTCTTCGGACTCCGCATGCCGGCATCGGTCGACCTGACTGGCCTCAAGGAGCAGTTGAGCGCGCGCAAGGTATCCGCTTCGCTGCGGGGTACGGCGCTACGGCTCTCCCCGAACGTGTACAACGACGAGGTCGACGTCGGCGCGCTGAGCGAGGTGCTCGAAGGGGCCGTCCGGGGCTGAGTCTGAGCTACCGCCCTTGGACCCCGAAGACGATGTCGGCGCGGGTCCCGACGGTGATGCCCTGCTCTTCGAACCACCCCTGCCGTACCTCGAGCGCGAACATGGCGGGTGCGTCACTCGGATAGCTCTCCTCGACGAGTGGCTCCATCGCGATGATGTCGACGATTCGGTACGACGGGTCCATATACGCGATGTCGAGCGCGACGTAGGTGTTGGCCATCCAGAAGGCCCGGGGCTGGTTGTCTTGGAAGACGAAGAGCATGCCGGTTCCGTCGGGCACAGCCTCCCGATACATCAAGCCTTCGGCTCGCTCGTCCGGTGTCGCGGCAACCTCGGCCAAGACGGTATCGGCCCCCATGATCACCCACGCGTAGCCGGCCGGTGGGAAGGCTTCCGGCGACGTAGATACCTCCCGCGACGGGGTCGCGGAAGACGTCACATTCGCGGCGCTCGAGACATCGGCGGTTTCGGCGCCTGCCTGGGCGCATGCGCTCAATCCGACGAGGGCGACGGAAAGGCCCGAGAACAAAAGGAATCCGGGCACTTTGCCCTTGTGAAAAAGTTCACGAAGTAGCATTTATGGCTCCCGCTGGCCCACCGGCGTATGTAGTTTTACCCACTGTTCCCTATGTGTCTTAACGGCATGGCCTTCGAGCCGCATGACCCGCGTTGTAGGGTCGATGTACGCGCCTTGTTCCAGCCACGGAGTGGAGAGTGATCGACTCGGAGCTTCTCGAGTTGCTCGTGTGTCCAGAGACCAAGCAGTCGCTCAGCTTGGCTGACGGAGATATGCTCCAGACGATCAACGGCGCAATCGGGAATGGCGAAGTGGTGACACGTGGTGGCGAGGCCCTCTCGGAGAGCATCGAGGGTGGTCTCGTTCGTGAAGATGGTCAGGTCCTCTATCCTGTCAGAGACGGTATTCCGATCATGCTGATCCAAGAATCCGTCCAGCTACCCCAACAGGCATGATGGTACGGAACAAGACGTTCGTGCGGAGCCTGCTGCCCGTCGCGGTTGCCGCGCTCGCGGCGTGCGAAAACACTCCTCCCCCCGTGGGAATGGATCGAGGGGCCGAGCTCTACGAGACCTGCCTGCCCTGTCACGGCGTGGCGGGTGTCGGGAATCCCGATGTTGCTGCTCCGGCCATCGCAGGGCTGCCGCAGTGGTACATCCAAGATCAGCTCGCGGGCTTCCAGCTCGGATATCGCGGCAGGCACGCCGACGACCTCCCAGGACTTCGGATGCGGCCGATGGCGGTGTCTCTGAACCGCGAGGGGGACGTCGAATCGGTCTCCGAGTACGTCGCGTCGCTGAGCCCTGTGTACCCGGCCAGCACGCTGCACGGCAACGCGGGCCGCGGAGCGGACTCGTACGCGGTTTGCGTGACGTGCCACGGGGAAGACGGACTGGGCAACCAGGACCTCCACGCCCCGCCGATCGTGCAGATGCACGACTGGTACCTCTTGAACCAGCTCCGGAACTACAAGAGTGGTGCGCGCGGGGCTCACCCGGACGACGTCTGGGGCGGGACGATGCGCGTGAACACTCTGGTCCTCGATGACCAGGCGATGCAGGACGTGATCGCCTACGTCCAGACGCTGAGGTAGCGACGATGGCAGACAACGCAGTCACGGAGACGAAGTCGGATGTGCCCGCCGCCCCTGGCGATGCGGAGAACGAAGCGTTGGTCGACGCCGAGAAGACGTTCAAGATCACGGTCTTGGGCTCGATCCTTTTCGGCCTCGCGGCGCTCTTCATCATCATGCGCACCCGAATGGGCTAACCGAAACCGCACATGACTCCCGATCTCATTCAGGGTTCGACGTACGCCGCAGACATTGACCAGCTGATCTTCTGGATTGGGGTTTGTGTTGGTCTCTGGTTCTTGGCGGCCCAGGGCATCTTCTTCTGGCTCATCTGGAAGTTCAGGGCCAAGCCGGGCGAGAAGTCCCAGTACCTCACGGGCAAAGAGCAGCACGTGAAGCGCTGGATCACGATTCCTCACGGGCTGGTGCTCGTGTGCGACGTGTTCATCGTGTGGGGTGCCATCAACGTCTGGAGCAACGTCAAACAGCAGCTGCCGGAGGCCGATTCGGAGATCCGAGTGATCGGCCAGCAGTGGGCCTGGACCTTCCAGCACCCAGGGGCCGACAACGAGTTGGACACGGCGGACGACATCTTCACGGTCGACGAACTCCACGTGGAGGTAGACCGGGTCTACCACTTCAAGCTCGAGTCGCGTGACGTCCTCCACTCCTTCTCCGTGCCCGTGTGGCGGATCAAGCAGGACGCGATCCCGGGTCGTTCGATTACGGGGTGGTTCGAACCGACCGTCACGGGTGAGTACGGGGTGCAGTGCACGGAGATCTGCGGGATCGGCCATGGTGTCATGGCCGCGCGGGTCTTCATCGAAGACGCGAATCAACATGCGGCGTGGATTTCTGCGGCGTCCGCAGCGACCACACCGTAGGGGCTGACTTCCCATGGCAGACACCGCAGTCGACGTCCATCACGATCCAGAGACCAGCCACATCGCTGCGAGAAAGGCCCCAGCACACAGCCACCCCAACCACCACGTGGTCCCGGTGCTGCCCCCGTGCGGCGTTGGACCCCCCGTGCACAGCAGGCTGACCTACCTGCTGAC
>JBCCEZ010000088.1:0-15360 GCA_039030015.1 Gemmatimonadota bacterium
CCTCGACTCTGGCGGCCTCTTCATCGCGAAGCTACGGAAGGCTGGGGAAGCCGGAGATCGCGATGACGCTGGGTGGGCCGCGGTCCCGCGCGTCTTCGCGGGAGACCCGACGGTGGACCTGGACGGCGGGCTCGCTGCCGTGGGCGATCGCTTCGGCCTCGAGGTGCCCCCGGACTATCGATGGCTCGAGCGCGGCGGCCGTGGGTGGATGCACACCGTGAGCGAGTGGCCGGCGTGGGCCACCACAGTTGGCGACGAGTCGCCGTGGCGGACGATCTCGCTGGGCATCCGTAGCGTGGACTTCGACTCGCGGGATCGCCCGCGGCCCACCAACGATCTGCTCCGACTCATGGCACCTGTGCACGGTCCGCGGACGACCTCGCTCGACGACGACGCGGTGGCGTGCTTCCTGGCCCGCGACACTCTCGACACGGAGATCGATGAACGTGGGCCGATCGCGGTGGCGTGGCGCGGCGATGTGATCGGCCGCGGGGCCGTGACGGGCGAGGGGCTCAAGAGCGAGGTCCCCAAGGCCCGAGCCGCCGATCTCAAACGCGCTCTTTGAGCCACTCCGAAAAGGCGCGGTCGGCGGGCGCGAGGTCGACGGTCCCGAGTTCGACCGGCGTGAACCACCCGAGCGCAGCGTGCTCGTGCGCCACCGGGTCACCTTCGGCAACGACACCGTAGAAGTCGATGCGGTACGGCGACGCTTCGTCCGTGATGCTGAACAGACATTCGCCGACCGACGTCACGCGGAGGGATAGCTCCTCTGCCAATTCCCGCCTCGCGGCCTCTTCCGGCCCCTCACCGGGATCGACCTTCCCCCCAGGAAACTCCCACAGGCCTCCGTGCCGCTTTTCCAACGGTCTCTGGCCGACGAGGACCCTGCCGTCGCGTTCGATCACGGCGGCGACGACAGGGATCTCGGTCACGCGAGGTTGATCGCGATCGCGACGGCGATCGCCACCCCGCCCAGCACCATGAGTGCAGCGTACAGGGGGAAGGCGAACTTCATCCACTCCTCGTAGCGAACGCTCGCCGCGGCGAGAATCGCCATGAGCGCACCGTTTGTCGGCGTGACGATGTCGCAGAGGCCGGCGCCGTACTGGTACGCCAGCACGACGACCTGTCTGGAAAGTCCGAGCAGATCGGCGAGGGGCACCAGGATCGGCATCGTGAGGACGGCCTGGCTGCTCACACTCGGGACTGGGACGTGAAGGAGAGCCTGACCCACGACCATTCCGAGGGCGGACAAGACGCGCGGCAAGTCTTCGAGGGGTGTGAACATCGCGCTCACGATCGTGTCGATGATCAGACCGTCTTCGAGGACGGTCGAGATCGCGCGCGCGAAGCCGATCAAGAGTGCCGCGTACGCCATGTCTCGGAAGCCCTTCGCGTACGCCTCTGCGGTCCCGGCCACGCCCATCTTCGCCACGACCCCCACCGCACATCCCATGATGAAGAAGGCGGCGGACATCTCGTTGAAGCCCCACCCCCACAGCTGCATACCCGCGACCATGAAGGCGAAGGTCGCCGCGACCATGCCGAGGATGACGCCGTCCGCCCCGGTCATCGAGTCGCCGACGTCCTCACCCGTGTCCTCGGGCGGTCGACGGTTCTTGGCGGCGTAGCGCATCGTCGCACCGATCCACAGGATCAGGGCGAGTACGAGGAAGACGATGCGGAACTCGGCGCCGGATCCTCGCTCGACTTCTGCCACCTCCTGCGCGATCACCACCTGGAACGGGTTGACCGGGCTGAAGGCCGAGCCGACGAAGGCCGAACCCACGCTCATCGCGACCGCGACCAACGGCGCAAAGCCCATCCGGGTGCAGAGTATGATGAGCACCGGGATCAGTGGGATGACCTCTTCCTGCATGTTCTGCACGACGCCGCCCGTCGCGAAGAAGAGCGACACGACGGGGATGACGAGGAGGTCTCGTCCGCTCGTCGCTCGGATCAATGAGGCGACGGCGCGCCGCAGGGTTCCCGACTCGTCGACGACGGTGAAGGCTCCGCCGATCAGGAAGACGAGGAAGATGACCTCGCCCGCGCCCAACATGCCCCTCGGTAGCGCGACGATCGCCTCGAAGAAGTCGACCGGCTGTGCCTCCACCGGTTGGTACGTACCGGGCACGACCAGAGTCCGACCACTGGCGTCGTCGACCCGTCTGTCGAATTGACCTGCCGGGACGACGTAGCTGGCGGCGGCGGCCAGGAGGACGCACCCGGTGAGGAGTGCCAGTGGATGCGGAAGGCGAAGACGCGGGGCGTCGGTCACGGGCTTGGCTCCAGGGGGAGGGCTGCATCCAACGCGCGCAGCGCGCTGAGAATGGTCTGAACGGAGGCGTGGAAGTCCGAGGGGACCACCTGCTCGACGTCGTCGGTGGGCTGGTGGTAGTCGGGGTGATCCTCGACGCCGAAGTAGACGAAGGGGAGGCCCGCGGCGTGGAACGGACCGTGGTCCGAGGCCGAGGTCCAGTCGTCCTGGCCGGGGACGCCCGGCTGGTCGTGCCCGAGAAGGAGCTCGGCCGGTGCCGCGAGGGCGACCTCTTCTAGCACGGGGCGAAGGGCGGGCGTGTGGTGTGCCCCCGCAGCCCATAGGGTGCCCCCCGATCGAGACACCATGTCGAGGTTCACGTTCAGGAGAATGTCCGCGAGGGGGACGGTCTCCGTCGAGACGAAGGCGCGGGCTCCTTGCAGGCCGACCTCTTCGGCGTCGAAGAGGACCACGACCAGCGAGTGAGCGAGCGGTTCGGCGGCAACGATTCGGCCGATCTCCAGGACGGCCGCCGTGCCCGAAGCGTTGTCGTCCGCGCCGTTGTAGATCGTCCCGTCCCTCACGCCCACGTGGTCGTAGTGCGCGGTGAGCACGATCGAGCCGGGCGCCGTCCCCTCGACCACCCCCACGACGTTGGCGGCGTTGCCTCCGTCGACGATGGTGAAGGCGCGCTCATACCCTTCGCCGAGCGGAGCCACCCCGGCATCCTGCAGGCTCTCGATGATGTGCCGCCGCGCGGCTTCGCTTTCCTCCGTGCCCGGTGCCCGTCCCTGCATCGAGTCGTGCGCGAGCACCGACAGGTCGGCCATGAGTCGGTCGACATCGACGGCGCCGCCTGCGTGGTCGTCCGTCCCCGTGGCCGTAGGCACGGCTTCACCTTCGGGCGGGTCACCGCTCGGTCGAAGCGCGAATACGGCGAGCGCGGCGATCATGAGCACCGCTGCCGGTGCGAGGTAGCGTAGATTCATGGGGGCCCAGCTTGGCCTTCCGCCGGCCAGTGCGCCAGCGACCCCGTGGAAACTTGCCCCGACGGCGCCTGAGTTCGACGATCAACGGACCTCGGCACCCCCGCGTACCGGACCTCGCGATGCACCCGCTCAACCAACCGCCTGATCCACCGGATGTGTGGTGCCTGCTCGTGGCCGGGTCGGAACCGGTCACGGAGGGGGTGGCGGCCCTTCTGAGCGAGCTGCACGTCGAGGTCGTCCGCGCAGTGAGTTCCGGCGAAGGGCTGGGCTTCCTCACGGCGACGCACTTCGACCTGGCGGTCGTGTTTCCGGACACTTCCGCGCATCACGACTTCGTGGCCGGTGCCCGGTCCCTCGATCGCTCGAGGCCGGACCGGATGACGATCCTCGCCGTCGTCTCGGAGGGCGCCGCGCTGGCTCGCAGCGACGTGTGGGTGTCCGTGGGCTACGACGACGTGGCCCTCGCGGATCATCACGAAGATCTGCGACGATTGGTCCTGGACGCGCTCGACCGATCCGCGGAGGATCTCCTTCCGCGACGGGGGGTGCGGCAGGCGGATGGGAACGAGGACGTGTACCGGCGACTCCTCTCCGACTTCGAATCCTCCGTGGATCGTCGGTTCGGAGAGATCAGTGAGGCCGTGGGGCGGGGTGACGGATTGCTCGTCGACGCCAACGCCCATGCGTTGGAGGCGCTGGCCCATCGTTTGGCGATGCCACAGGTGCGGGACGTCTCCCACCGGATCGCGGCTCACGGCCGGAGGGGAGAGGTACTCGAAGCGGCCGATCTCGTCGATGAGCTGGAGACCCGGCTCGCGGGAGCCAGACGGGCGGCCCGCAACGTTCTCGACGTCGCCTGATTCCGGCCCCTGGGTAGCGATCTCGTACGCATGGCGCGTAGCTTTCACGGGTTCGCAGTCCACCGGGGGAGGCTTCTGTGAGCGACCTCGTTTTCAGCCGCCGTGAGTTTCTGAGCCATTCGGCCTCGTGCGCCGCGCACTTGGGCGTGATGTCGGCGGCTGCGCCCTTCTGGACGAAGGGACTCTGGGCCCAGGAGCGATTCCCCGTCGTCGCGACCGAGCCGTGGGGGCGTTTGGAGCGGGTCTCCGACGGTGTGTGGGCTCTCGTCTCGACGCCGTTCCAGGACCGGACGACCCTCTGCAACGGCGGCATCATTGCGGGCCGCAACGGCGTCGTCGTCATCGACGCGTTCGGCACGGATGCGGGAGCTCGCTGGATGGGGGAGCAGGCGATCCGCCTGGCCGGGCACGCACCGACCCACGTCGTGCTCACCCACTTCCACGGAGACCACACGGGCGGGCTGAGGGGCGCACGGGAGGTGGGTTCGCCCGCGATCCTCGCGACGCCTGTGACCCGGGACTACTCGAGGGATCGGGACGGCGCGCCGAACGAGATCCTCAACCGGGTGACCCCCCTCGATACGATCCGTCCGACCGAGATCGACCTGGGTGATCGCTCACTCATCGTCGTGCCCCGTCAGGGTCATACCGACTCGGACGTGACGGTCGAGCTCACCGACCCGTCGGTCGTCTTCTGCGGGGACCTCTTCTGGAATGAGATGTTCCCGAACTTCATGAGTGCGACGCCCTCGCGGCTGAGTCAGGCGGTGCGACTCCTGCAGCTCGCGGACGCAGAGACGTACGTGCCGGGCCACGGGCCGCTGGCCGATCGGGCTGCGCTCGATCGCTACATGGACGTCCTCGATCACGTCGAGGATGCGGCGCGTCGGGCGATGGCCGAGGGGATGACCGCGGAAGAGGCGGGTGCTCGCTTCGCGATGCCCGCCGAGAGCGCCGAGTGGATCCTCTTCAACCCGAACTACTTCGAGGTTGCGATCGGGAGCTGGATGTCGGAGTTGGGTCGTCCCTGATCAGTCCGCCCCGCAGACGGACTCCCAATCGATGTACACGATGAGTGATCCCGGCATCTGGGCCAGGACGAAGACCGAGTTGGGGCACGCGGCCTCGATCTGATCCAGCGCGTCGGAGTGGAGCTGACCGGCCTGCTCGAGGACGAGGTGGTCGATCCCCGACGCCTGCCACAGTTCGATCTGTTCGTCCGGGGTGCCCCACATGGGGGCGTCCGGATCGACCGACCTCGGGTCGAAGCGGACGCTCGGCGCTACGGTGAAGTTGCCGTGGAGATGTAGTGCCGCCCAGAACTCGGGTGCACCGACGACAGCGTCGGGACGAGCCGTGTTGCGGAGAGCCTCGACCGAGGCGGCGAGGCGTTCCGCGCGGAGTCGGTACGGGGCGGTGGGCCAACCGTCCGCCACCCGGTACGCGGTGACGACGCTGAAGGCCAGGACCCATGCGGCGGCCACGGCCGCGAAGGTCTTCCGGATCGTGTCGTGATTCGTGCGATCGAGTAGATCGACGAGGGAGGCCGCACACGCCGCGACCACGGCAGGGTGGATCGGAGCCACGAGGCGCCGGTCCAGGTAGGGCCAAAGCAGCAGCATCGCGAAGTAGCCCAGGACGAACCAGCCGAGTGGTGGGAGCCGCTGGATGAGGATCGAGATGCCGTGCAGCGCCAACGGGACGATCACGATACACGCCAGCCCGAGCCAGACTCCGCTGGCCCCCGGCACGAAGATGGCGGCCGCTCGCGAGAACACGCCGATGGCGTGGCTCGGGAGTCCCGTCACGAAGGCCCCGGGCGACGCGATCAGCTGATCGGAAATCCAACCCGAGTAGGAGCCGAGGAGGTCGCGGGCGCCCTCGGGAATCTCTGCGGTCGCCGACGTCGACCACCGGCTCCACAGGAAGGCGACGAGAAGGGGGACGGCCGTCACGACGATGGGCGCACGGCCCATCCGGCGCTGAGCCATGCCGATCGCGAAGGCCAGGACGAGGACCACCCCCGCGCTCCGTGTCGCGACCGCGAGCGATAGCACGGCACAGATCGCGGCCCACAGGCCGATCGACGGGCGGCCCGGGCCATCCTCGAGTCGGGTCCACAGCGCAAAGGCCGCTCCGACCAAGAGGAGGAAGGTCGGCTCGGACAGCGGGATCAGGGCGGTCCGGAGCAGATCGGTCGACGTAAAGCCGAGCGCCGCGACGACGAGCGCGACCGCGACCGGCAGACCGAGTGCGCGCCGGAGGGCGAGCGCGAAGAGGGTTCCTCCCCCCGCGAGCGCGAGCAGGTTCCAGGTCACCGCGGCGAACGTCACCGCACCGATGTCGCCGAGGGCGGCCCAGAACGTCGCGAGAATCGAGGGGTAGGCCGGGGGGAACTTCGCCGCGGGCGGAGATCCGGCGACCCCGTCGTAGACCATGCCGTGGCCTCCGGCCATCGCCTTCCCGACGAGCATGTACACACCGTCGTCGTGCCACACGCCGGCGGGTACAGGCCTCCACGATGTGAGGCCGACGCCGAGGAGCGCGACCGCGAGGAGCAGGTACGGGCCGCGAGTGCGGAGGCTCGAGGTCACCCTTCGCCTGGATCGAGGATGGCGTCGATACGTACCAGTGCATCCTCGAGGTGGGCCTCCGAGACGCGGTGCCGAATCCGCCTGGAAGCACTCTCGACGTCGCTCCGGAGTGCGCGCAGCTGAGCCCGGAGCAGCGGCCGCATGTCCGATCGCGCCATGTTCGGTGCCGGTCCGGTGAACGGGTTCCCTTGAGGCTGTACCGTCATGAGTGTGTGCACCCGCTCGAGGTAGGCGCGCTGTAGGGCTCTCCTGTAGCCATCGATCGCGGCCGCGTTGTCGAGGTCGCCCCACACCGCACTGCGCACGTCGTCCAAGAACTCGACGAGCGGGTACGCGTTCGTGGGTTGGGTGGCTTCGGTCTCGGCGAGCAGATCCATCCGGCGCGCGTCGAGGAGGCGATTCAGGATGCCGGCCTGGCGAGCCTGGAGTGCACGAAGCCCACCCCGCATCGGGCCGATCCGGTCCAGGATCGCGGGATCGTTCAGCCAGACGGGAGCGTCGAAGACCTCACGCTCGAGCCATGCCATCGCTTCCTTCTGACGATCTCGATCGACCGCATCGAAGACGGCTCCCGCCTCGTCCGACGTCTTCAAGTCGACGTGTACACCGCCGACCACGGTCAGGACGTGGCCGACGTAGCGGTTCCACTGACTCAGGGCCTCGCCGTACACCTCGCTGAGATCGGTGTAGTCCTCGCCGGGCGTCGTCGCCCAATCGACCAGGCTCGGCACGATCCGGCGCAGATTGTCCATCCCGTACGACGAGGAGAGGACCGGGTCGTCACCCATGTCTTCCGTCTGCGATCTCGGGTCGGGCACGCCGACCCCGCCCTGCGGGAGGTAGCGGTAGAGGGGGTCACCCGCGTGCTCGACGATCCAATCGTCGAGGGTGTCGAGTTCGTCGTCCGGCGAGTCGGCGCTCGGGATGACCCGATACCCCCAGTTCACCGAGTACAGGTCGTACGGTCCGATGCGACGAAGGAAGTCCTCGGGCCGCAACCCGTCTTCGGGCTGTGCGATGTAGTTCTGGCGGGCGTAGTCCATAATGGTGGCCGCCACGCCCATCCGTGCCGTGAACGAAGGGGAGCGCAGCGAGTCCGTGGGGAATGCCGAGCTCGCGATCATGTTGTGGGGCAATCCGATCGCGTGCCCGATCTCGTGCGTGATGACCTGTTCCATCGCTTCGGCCATCAGGGCGTCGTCGATCGGGAGGGAACGGGCCCCCGGGTTCGCCGCCCCCGTTTGGACCATCATCCAGTTTCGGTACGATCGCATGTGGTTGTGGTACCAGACGATGTCGCTCTCGATGATCTCGCCTGTCCGTGGGTCGGAGGTGCTCGGTCCCTGTGCGTTCCGAGTCAACGACGCCGACCAGCGCACCACGGAATAGCGGACGTCCTCCGGATCCCACTCGGGATCTTCCTCCGGTGTGGGCGGGTCCAGGACGCGCACCGCATTGCGGAATCCTGCGGCCTCGAAGGCTTCATTCCAGTTCAAGACTCCCTGGCGCACCGCGTCCCTCCAGCGCTCCGGTGTCCCGGGGTCGATGTACCACGTGATCGGCTGGACTGGCTCGACCAGCTCGCCGCGGGCGTACGCGATCGGGTCGGTCGGTTCGAGTCGCCAGCGCCGAATGAAGGTCTCGCTCGCGGCCTTCTGCTCGTCGAGCCCGTAGTTGACCCGTTCGATCGAGAAGTACCCGACTCGGGGGTCCGCATGTCGCGGCTGCATCGGCTCCGCGGGAAGGAGAACCAAGGACTGGTTCATCTCCATCGAGACGGTGTTGGCCTGCGCATCGGAGGGGGGCGCCCCGGCGTCGTACGTCAGGGTATGGCGGACATTCACGTTGAGGGGATACGAGCGCACGTGACCGATGTAGCTCCGGTCCCCGTCCAGCCGTCGTACCTGATACGCCCGGCGCTGAGCAGGCCGCAGTCCGGAGATCGCCGGCGTGTCACCTTCGAAGAAGTCCGTAACGTCGACGACCGATGAAGCGTCGGCAGGTCCACGAGCCTCGATCTCGAACGACGCCAGGATCGGCGCGAAATAGTTGGACTCGACCGACTGGGCGATGGCGAGGGTGTCGTCCGCCACCGCCGCTCCCGAGTACTTCCGCATCAGGATGCGGTCATCGGCTCGTTCGAACCGGACCATCTGCCGATTCACCGCCGCGCCTGCGGGGAGGAAGCCTCCCATGCCTTCTTGTACCCCTGCGACGCGACTGACGAGGAGCATGTCCCGCTCGAGCAGGGAGTCGGGAATCTCGAAGCGGACATCGCCGTCTTCCGTGAAGACGGTGAAGAGTCCGTCATCGTGGGCTGCGTCCGCCGTGAGCGACGCGTAGTCGTCCTGTGGTGCCGGCCGGGCGTCGTCCATCCCGGGTGGTACGGGCGGTCCGCTCGGCCCACGGCTACACGCCGCAACGGCCACGAAACAGAGAGACCACGAACACAGCTTCACGAACTTCCGCATCGTCACGTCCCGGCGTTCGGGGGGAGGCCGAACCGGACTTCGGTCGGCCGGTCGCACAGGGGGAGAACTGACCGCGACGACGCCCGCCAGGCAACAGCTCTCGGGCGGGGATTACTCCGCTGCCGAGATCCGAGTGGCCGTCGGCAGCGAATACAGGTGGACCGTCACGGCTACGGCGATCAGAACGAGCAGAGCCACCGCCCAAAGGCGACCCGCGAGGAGCACGGCGCTCAAGGCGATGAACACCCACAGCATCGCCACGGACGCTGTCCTCGCGCGGGAAGAGATCGTCCCGTGCTCGCGATAGTCTCTCAGGTAGCGTCCGAAGAGTCGATTCTCGTGGAGCCAACGCTCCGCCCGTGGTGAACTTCGGGCGAAGCACCACCCTGCCAAGAGCAGGAAGCACGTTGTCGGCCAGAGCGGTACGAAGATTCCGATCACACCCATGACCACGGACATCGACCCGACCGCAAAATAGACACCGCGACGCACGGGGCTGGGTAGCGCGGCAGCGGCGCGCTCGGCGGCGTCGTGGTCTACGGGGCAGTCTTCGGACACGGTTGGACTCGGCATGGGGAATCCAAAGCTACGACCGCGGGAAGCGGGATGGTATCCGAGTGCGGCACCCCCATCGGACGTGTCAGCTCGCGTACTCCTCCCGGAGCTTGGTCTTCTGGACCTTCCCCGTCGCGCCCATGGGCAGCGCGTCGACGAAGTGGACTTCGTCCGGGAGCTGCCACTTTGCCAACGTCTCCGCCAAGTAGTCGAGCACCGACTCCTTCGCCGGAGGCTCATCGCCTGCTGCGACCGCGATGAGTACAGGCCGCTCACCCCACTTCTCGTCGGGCACGCCGATCACCGCCGCCATCGCGATGTCGGGGTGGCCCATGGCCCGATTTTCGACGTCGATCGACGAGATCCACTCGCCGCCGGACTTGATGAGGTCCTTCGTGCGGTCCGTGATCTGGACGTAGGACTGGGCGTCGATGGTGGCCACGTCTCCTGTCGGGAACCACCCGTCGGTGGTCAGTACCTCTCCGGTTCCCTGGAAGTACCCGTCGATGACCCACGGGCCGCGTGCCTGGAGTTCGCCGAAGGCGATCCCGTCGTGAGGGAGAGGGGTTCCCTCTTGGTCGACGATCCTAAGCTCGATCCCGAACGGTGCTTGTCCCTGTCTCGTCTGGAAGTCGGCCCGCTCCTCGACGGGCCAGCCTCGGTGCTCGGGCAGCAGAGTGTTGACCGCCCCGAGCGGGGAGAGCTCGGTCATGCCCCACCCGTGCCGGAATTCGATGTCGAACTCCCCCTCGAACGCGGCGATCAGCGATGCGGGGGGAGCGGCGCCGCCGAGTAGGATCATCTTGAGGGCATCGGGGGCTCCGTGGGGTCGTTGACGCCAGTGCGCCGCGAGCCCGAGGAAGACCGAGGGCACGCCCGCCGAAAAGGTGACCTCACCCACTTCGAGGAGTTCGGTGAGGCTGGTGGGATCCATGCCGGGGCCCGGCATCACCAGCTTGGCACCCGTGGCGGCTCCCGCATACGGCAGCCCCCACGCACAGGCGTGAAACATCGGTACGACGGGCAGGACCGACACCGCACGTCCGAGGTCGAACACGTCCGGCATCGCGACGCCGAAGGCGTGTAGCACCGTCGAGCGGTGGGTGTATAGGGCGCCCTTCGGATTGCCGGTCGTCCCCGAGGTGTAGCACAAGGCCGCGGCGCACTCTTCGTCCAAGTCGGGCCACTCGTAGTCCTCTGCGCCGTCGGCGATGAACGACTCGTAGGCCACGGCGTTGGCGAGTGAGGTCTCGGGCATGTGCTCGTCGTCCGTCAGCACGACGACGAGCTCGACGCACGTCAACTGAGCCTCCACGGCCTCGACCAAGGGGAGGAACGTCAGATCCACGAAGAGGATCCGGTCGCCTGCGTGTGTCACGATGTAGACGAGTTGAGTCGGGTGGAGCCTCGGGTTCAGCGTGTGGCAGATCGCACCCATGCCGGACACGCCGTAGTAGACCTCGAGGTGACGCTGAGTATTCCAGGCGAGGGTGCCCAACCGGTCGCCCTCTTCGATGCCGAAGGCCTGCAGCCGATCGGCGAGGCGCTTCGAGCGACGGCGTACCTGCCCCCACGTACCGGTCTCGATCGGACCCTCGACGGTCCGCGTGACGATCTCTTGATCGGCGTGGACCGTGCCCGCGTGCTCGATGAGGGACGAGATGAGGAGGGGCGTCTGCATCATCCGTCCGCGCATTCGATTCTCCGGTTCGGGTTCGGGCCGCGGAAGCTAAGACCAGCCTCCGTGGGCCGGCCACACTACCTTCCCCGCTCCCGTGCCTCCGCCTTCAACTCCGGACTCATGAACGACTCTCTCCTGCTCGAAGAAATGACCTGGCCCGACGTGGGTGCCGCCATCGAAGCAGGCTGGACCACGGCGGTCGTCGCGGTAGGCGCGGTAGAGCAACACGGTCCCCATCTGCCCCTTCTCGTCGATGCGGCCCGCGGAGATCGACTCGCCGTCGAGGTGGCCCGTAGACTCGGTCACGCTCTGGTCGCGCCCACAATTCGGGTCGGGTGCTCGGAACACCACATGGCCTTCCCGGGCACGATCACTCTGCGGCAGAACACGCTCGAGGCGATCTGTCTCGACTACGCGGTCAGCCTCTCCCGGCACGGATTCGAGCGGATCTGCTTCGTCCCGTCTCACGGAGGGAACTTCGGGCCGCTCCTCCAGATGCTCGACGACCTACGGGCCGCCGTGGCTCCCGCTACCCGGGTCGATGCCTACACGGATCTGGTCGGCTTCATGAAGCTCTGGCACGCCGCGATCGAGGAGACGGATCCGGAGCTGGTGGAGCGGGTCGGGGGGCACGCTGACCTCGCCGAGACCTCGGAGATGCTGACGATCCGACCCGATCTGGTCCGCCAGGAGCGTGCGGTGCGCGGGCATATGCAGGAGTTCGACGAAGCGCTCAAGGATCGGATCTTCCGCGAGGGCTTCCGGGCGGTGACCGAAACGGGCGTCCTCGGGGACGCCCGCGGGGCAACGGAAGAACTCGGTCATCGCTTCATGGCGAGCGCCGCGGACGGTATCGTCGCCGACCTCAACCGCCCATGAGTGGATCGGTGACGCCCAGGACGTGCACGGCGATCAGGCCACAGGTGCCGACGACGAGCAAGTAGTAGATCGTCGGCAGGATCGTCTTCCGGAGTGTCGTGCCTTCCTGGCCGAGCAGTCCCACCGTAGCCGACGCGGCGACAACGTTGTGGATCGCGATCATGTTCCCGGCCGCGGCCCCGACGGCCTGGAGCGCGACGATCATCACCGTCGACATCGAGAGTCTCTCGGCCACGCCGTACTGGAAGGCGGAGAACATCAGGTTGCTCACCGTGTTCGAGCCAGCGATGAACGCCCCGAGCGCTCCGGTCACAGGAGCGAAGAAGGGCCACACCATCCCGACATTCCCGGCGACCCATTCGGCCATCGCGAGAGGCATCGACAGTGAGCCGATCCCGTTCACGTCCGAGTTGATGTAGACGCGGACCATCGGGACGGTGAAGACGAGCACGATACCCGCACCGACCAGCACCTTCGAAGACGAGCGGAAGGCGTCGGCGACGTCGGACACGTCCATTCTGTGGAGCACGGCGCTGAAGAGGACCACGACCAGCAGAATGAAGCCGGGGAGGTAGAGCGGGGTCGTCGTCGCCGTGATGCCCGAACCGAGGATGTCGGGCCAGGTGATCGCGAGTGCGCGCAGCCATCCGCCGACCGGGAGCTGCGGTAGGCGGCTCGCGACGAGGAGAAGACCGAGCACGGCGTACGGGGCCCACGCGGCCCACGGGCCGACCCCTCGACCCTCCGATACGTCCGCCAACTCGTCTTCCAGGCCGCTCGTCCAGTCGGCGCCCCAGCGGCTGCGGTCGGGGAAGTGCCAGCGGTCCGAGGGGAGGAGCCACCCGCGCCGGGCGACCGTGACCACGATCGCCAAGCCGACGGGCGCTCCGAGGAGGGAGGGGAACTCCGGTCCGAGGAACGTTCCGAAGAGGACGTAGGGCCCCGTGAAGGCGAGCCCCGCGAAGAGTGTGAAGGGAAGGATCGACAGTCCCTCGGTCCACGATCGGTTTTCGCCGAAGAAGCGGGTGAGCATCACGATCATCCAGGTGGGCATCAGCACACCGGCGATCGCGTGAAGGATGACGACCTTGGCTGTGACGGCCTTGAGGAAGTCCAGCTGGGTCAGGTCGGCTGCAATGAGCGCTTCGGCGAATGCTTCGCCTCCGAGTCCGCCGGACACGCCCACCAGGACGGGGGTGCCCACGGCCCCGAAGGTCACAGCGGTGCTCTGGATCATCATGCCGAGCATGACGGCGGCCGCGGCGGGAAAGCCGAGTGCAACGAGGAGTGGAGCGGCCACCGCCGCTGGGGTCCCGAAGCCCGCGGCGCCCTCGATGAAGGATCCGAAGAGCCAGGCGACGATGACGACCTGAACCCGCCGATCGTCACTGATCCCGTTGAAGGAGCGGCGAATCGCGGCTACCCCTCCCGACCGTTCCAGCGTGTGGAGCAGCAGGATCGCGCCGAAGATGATGAAGAGCAGATCGAAGGTCAGGAAGAGCCCCTGGATCGAGGCCGCCGCGACTCGCCCGACGGACATGCCCCAAGCGGCGAGCGCCACGGCCACCGCCGCCACGTACGCTGCGGGCATCGCGTACTTGGCCGGGACCCTGAATCCGACCAGCAGCACGCCTCCGAGAGCGATCGGGAAGAGTGCGAGTGCCGCCTGCGCGCCGAGTGTCATGTCGTGTAGATCAGAAGGGGACGTCCAAGGCGCCGCACAGGTATCGCACGAGCGGTGCGCCCACCTTGAAGCGTGCGGCGAGTTCTTTCGGCAGATCTGCGTCGGTGGCGAAGGACTGGGTTACGCGCTGGACCCCGATGAAGTCCTTCCGCTTCAAGTCGTCGATGAGGGGATGCTCGGGGTCGATCCCGCGCGGCGGGCGCTTCAACGACTCGCCCTCGAGCTCGAACGCTTCGGTGAAGCGTTTCCCGCGACTCGCGCGCTTCCATCCGGTCGGGTCCTCGACGATGTGTTCCCGGATCATTCGGACGGCCGGGGACTGCGGGTGCCAGATCCCCATCGCGACGAAGACCTGCTTCGGTTCGATGTGGAAGTAGAAGCCCGGGGCGTAAGCGTCTTTGGCCCGGTCGTGGCGGAAGTGGATCCCGGTCGCCGTCTTGTAGGGTGTCTTGTCCTTGGAGAACCGGGTGTCCCGGTAGATGCGGAAGAGCGAGCGCGGCGTCGCCATGAAGTGCGGGCTGATCTTCTTGAGGTGAGGCGCGAAGTCCTCGATCAGTCGCAGGGCCGGCGTCTTGATGTGCTCTTCGTACCTGGGCTTGTGCTCCGCGAACCACTCACGGTTGTTGTTCGCCTTCAGATCCCTGAGGAAGGCAAAGGACTTCGGTGTGAAGTATGCGGTCGCCACGGTCCCCTCCCGTTGTCTTGTCGTCGAGCGCTAAGGGAGGGACGGGGGGCTCTCGACGCAAATCTCGGTGGGTCGACTCGAGGTCGCTCGAGGCCTACGGGTACAGGCGCTCCCGATCCCAGCCCGTCTCGGTACGACGGAACACGAGGCGATCGTGCAGACGGTCGGTCCGACCCTGCCAAAACTCGATCGTATGGGGTGCAATGCGGTACCCACCCCAGAAGGGGGGAAGCGGAACGTCACCGCCCTCGAAGCGTGCTTCGGCATCCTCGACCCGCGCCTCGAGCGTCGTTCTCTCGTCGAGCGGCTGGCTCTGCTTGGACGCCCACGCTCCGACCCGGCTGCCGCGGGGGCGCGTGCTGAAGTACGCGTACGACTCATCGTCTCCGATCTTGTTCACGGGGCCCGAGATCCGGATCTGTCGTTCGAGTTCCGCCCAGTGGAAGCACATCGAGGCGTGCGGGTTCTCCTCGAGTTCTCGGCCCTTCCGGCTCGTGTAGTTCGTGAAGAAGACGAAGCCGCGCTCGTCGACGCCCTTGAGGAGTACGATCCGGACCGAAGGGATCCCGTCCGCGTTCGCCGTCGCGAGAGCGACGGATTCTGGGAGCGCTCGGCCGCTCTGTACGGCGTTCTCGAACCAGGCGCCGAAGAGTTCAATCGGATCCGATGCGGAGGAAGGGTCGAGCATGGTCGAGTCTTGCA
>JBCCEZ010000089.1:0-14473 GCA_039030015.1 Gemmatimonadota bacterium
CCACCATGGTGGAGAAAGAAGTGCATGCCGGGGGCGGGATTCGAACCCGCACGCCCTTGCGGACAGCGGCTTTTGAGGCCGCCGCGTCTACCGTTCCGCCACCCCGGCGTGGGGTGGAAGAGTACCCAATGCAGGCGCACACTGGAAGCGTGCCTTGCGCTCGACCTTGCGAGGACACGCAAGCCCTGACACCGAGCGCCCTTTTGGCCATCCTTAGGGTGCCGGCAGCAGCCGAGCTGTCGCGCCTCGACGACTAACCCGGAGTCCCCGTGGCTGAGCGCAGACACGATCCATTTGGTGCTCTCACGTCGATCGACCTACCCGAGGGTCCGACGTCCTTCTACAAGCTCTCTCGACTCCAGGACGAAGGTGTGATCGATTCGATCGATCGCCTCCCCTTCTCCATCCGCGTCCTGCTCGAGAATACGCTTCGGCACGCGGGCGGCGGATACGTCTCCGAGGAACACGTCCACGCGGTCACGAAGTGGAGTCCGACGAACGCGGGCGCGGACGTTCCCTTCATGCCGACGCGCGTCGTGCTCCAGGACTTCACGGGGGTGCCTGCGGTCGTCGATCTCGCCGCGATGCGGGACGGCCTCCAGGCGATGGGCGGAGATCCGTCGCGGATCAACCCGGTCGTCCCCGCCGACCTCGTGATCGACCACTCGGTACAGGTCGATTACTTCGGGTCGCACGACGCCTTCCGCCTCAACGTCGAACGGGAGTTCGAGCGCAACCGCGAACGGTATGCCCTCCTCCGCTGGGCTCAGGAAGCCTTCGACAACTTCTCCGTCGTACCTCCGGGCACAGGGATCGTCCACCAGGTGAACCTCGAGTACCTCGCGTCGGTGATTCACCGCCGCGAGCACGACGGGAGCTTCCTGGCCTACCCCGACACGCTCGTCGGCACCGACTCGCACACGACGATGGTAAACGGACTCGGCGTCGTCGGCTGGGGCGTCGGAGGCATCGAGGCCGAGGCCGTGGTCTTGGGCCAGCCCTACTACATGCTGCTGCCCGAAGTCGTGGGCATGAAGCTCAGCGGGGTGCTCCCGGAGGGTGCGACGGCGACCGATCTCGTGCTTCGGGTGACGGAGATGCTTCGTGAGCACGGCGTCGTCGGCCGGTTCGTGGAGTACTACGGCGCGGGCCTATCTAACCTGTCGCTACCCGACATGGCGACGCTCGCGAACATGTCCCCGGAGTACGGGGCGACGATCGGCTTCTTCCCCGTCGACGACTCGACGCTGCAGTACCTGCGCGGCACAGGGCGCGACGAAGGCATGATCGCACGGGTCGAAGCAGTCTCGAAGGAGCTCGGGCTCTTCCGCACGGACGACACGCCCGACCCGGAGTTCACGTCGACGCTCGAGCTCGACCTCTCGACGATCGAACCAAGCCTCGCGGGACCGAAACGGCCACAGGACCGGATCCGCATGGCCGACATGCGGACGCAGTTCGAAAAAGACCTCCCGGCGCTCGTTCCGGCGGGCTTCGAGCTCCCAGCAACCGGCGAGGCCCCTGCAGGCGGTGAGAGTTGGACGGGCGAAGGCGGAGCCTCGGACGGGGCCGTGATGGCACCGGCCAACCCTCGCTGCGTCACGGTCGACTGTGATGGCGAGGAGTGTGAGATCACGGACGGATCCGTGGTCATTGCATCGATCACGAGCTGCACGAACACGTCCAATCCCTCCGTCATGGTCGGCGCAGGGCTCCTCGCGAAGAAGGCAGTCGAGAAGGGCCTCCAGGTGAAGCCCTGGGTGAAGACGGCGATGGCGCCCGGCAGCCAGGTGGTCACCGACTACCTAACCGAGTCCGGCCTGCTCCCCTACCTCGAGGAGCTGAGCTTCCACGTGGTCGGCTACGGATGCATGACGTGCATCGGCAATAGCGGGCCGCTCCCGGAGCACATCCACAACGCGATCGATGAGCACGGCCTCGTCGTCTCCAGCGTGCTCTCGGGGAACCGCAACTTCGAGGCGCGGATCCATCCATTGATCCGCGCGAACTACCTCGCGTCCCCGGTCCTGGTCGTGGCCTACGCGCTGGCCGGGCGGGCCGACATCGACCTGTACAACGAGCCCTTGGGCCACGGGAAAGATGGCGAACCGGTCTTCCTGGCCGATATCTGGCCCTCGCCCGAGGAGGTCGCGGACACGGTCTCGACGTCCCTCAAGCCCGAGATGTTCACCGAGCGTTACTCGGTGGTCACGACCGGAGACGAGAACTGGCAGGCGCTCCCACTCCCTGAGGAAGGGAGCTTGTACGAGTGGGCCGACGACTCGACGTACGTTCGCCGACCTCCCTTCTTCGAAGGGATGAACCTCGACATCCCCGCCTCGGAGGACATCTCGGGTGCGCGCGTCTTGGCTCTTCTAGGTCAGTCGGTCACGACGGACCACATCTCCCCGGCCGGCGCGATTCCCAAGGCCGAGCCCGCAGGTCTCTACCTGCGCGAGCACGGGGTCGAGGTTCGTGACTTCAACACCTTCGGCTCACGTCGTGGCAACCACGAGGTGATGATGCGCGGCACGTTCGGGAACGTCCGCATCAAGAACCTCCTCTTGGACGGCAAGGAGGGTGGGCACACGCTCCACCTCCCGACCAACACCGAGATGCCGATCTACGACGCGTCGATGAAGTACCAGGCGGCCGACACTCCACTCATCGTGCTGGCCGGTACGGAGTACGGCACAGGTTCGTCCCGCGACTGGGCGGCGAAGGGCACGATTCTTCTCGGCGTGAAGGCGGTCATCGCAGAGAGCTTCGAGCGCATTCACCGGAGCAACCTGGTCGGGATGGGGGTGCTTCCGCTCGAGTTCGTGGATGGCCAGACGCCGGACAGTCTCGAACTGAACGGCCATGAGACCTTCGATCTGTCCGGCATCGCGAGCGGACTCGAGCCCGGCTGCCTGATCGATGTGAAGGCCACGGCCGAGGACGGCACGGTCACCGAGTTCAAGGCGAAGGCGCGGCTCGATTCCGACGTCGACGTCGAGTACTACCAGAACGGCGGGATCCTGCAAACCGTGCTCAGGAAGATGGCCCGCGGCGAGATGTAGCTCGCGGCTCGCAGGGCGTACGCCGGTGGGGTTACTCCTGTAGCCCCACCGGCGTGCCGAGCACTTCCTTCAAGATGAAGGCCTGACGCAACGCCGACGTGCTCTGGCTCGTCAGCTGCTCACGCACGGCCTTCGCGTCCTCGCTCAACGTCTCTCGGAGCGGGTCCATCCCGTCTTGAATCGGTGGAGGCCTCTCGGAGGGATCCGTCCCGAAGTACCGGTGAGCGTCGTGAACTCGATGAGGGGGGCGCGGCGTACCCCGGGTCGGCTTCGCCCGAGTGACGGCTTCGCTCCTCCTGGTTCGAACGGGCCGAGGCGCCGGCCGAGAACTCGACGGCGTCGGAAGCCAGTCGTTCCCGCTCGTTTGTGATTCCGGAAGCGGAGGCGACTGCTTCGGCACGCGCACCGTCTGAGCCTTCTCCTTCTCGACCTCGAGCTGATTCGCGAGTGCGGCCAATTCCTCGAAGAGATTGCCCGGGAGCATGCTCTCGGTCGACGGGCGCTGGTCCCGAACAGGAGCCCGCGGCGCCACGTCTTCCTCGACGGCATCGTCGTACGACGGCATGTCATCGTACGAGGGATCCGCGTCGTACGTGGGCAGGTCGTCGGGACTCTTCTGGGCCCACTCGAACTCGTAGCGCGGATCCTCCCCTCGGACCTCTCCCTGCTCCTTCTGTTTCTTCGCCCGACGCGAACGGGCGATCGACTCCAGAATGGAGATGAAGATGATGAAACCGAAGAAGAGCAGCTGATCCACGGGTCGTCCTACTCGACCGTCGTCGTCGGGGTGTCATCCGGCCCGGCGATGGCGGTCCGCATGTTCGTGTCCGCCTCGATGTTCCGGTACTTCACGAAATCCATGACCCCGAGGTTGCCGGAGCGGAACGCCTCCGCCAAGGCCAACGGAACCTGAGCTTCCGCTTTCACGACTTCGGCCTTCATCTCGCCGACGAGGGCCTTCATCTCCTGCTCCTTCGCGACGGCCATGGCACGGCGTTCCTCGGCGCGGGCTTGGGCGACACGCTTGTCGGCCTCCGCCTGATCGGTCTGCAACTCGGCGCCAATGTTCTTCCCGACGTCGACGTCCGCGATGTCGATCGAGAGGATCTCGAACGCGGTCCCGGAGTCTAGACCTTTCCCGAGCACGGTCTGGGAGATCGCGTCCGGATTCTCGAGCACGGCCTTATGAGTGTCCGCCGAGCCGATCGTGGAGACGATACCCTCGCCGACACGGGCCAGGATCGTGTCCTCACCCGCACCACCGACCAGTCGGTTGATGTTCGCGCGCACGGTGACACGGGCGACGGCGATCAGCTGAATCCCGTCCTTGGCCATCGCCGCCACCTTCGGCGTGTTGATGACCTTCGGGTTCACCGAGACCTGAACGGCTTCGAAGACGTCCCGGCCCGCGAGGTCGATCGCGGCGGCTTGGTTGAAGGCGAGTTCGATGCTCGCCTTGTCCGCCGAGATCAGCGCACCGACGACGCGATCCACCCGCCCCCCGGCGAGGTAGTGCGCTTCGAGTGCGTTGATGTCGAGGTCCAGCCCCGCCTTCTCCGAGTTGATGAGCGGGCGCACGATCGCCGCCGGCGAGACCTTACGAAGCCTCATTCCGATCAGTGTACCGATCCCGACCTTCACGCCAGCGGACAGAGCCTCGATCCAGAGTCGGACCGGGATCGCCCAAGTGATGACGAACAGAATCATCACCAAGCCGACGAGGAAAATCGCGTTGAATGCCGCTACACCATCCATGTGTGCCCCTCAGTGGGAAATCAGTTGTGTGTGTGCGCCGCGCCCTTCCCCGCCCCCGACTTCATGTCTGCTTACGCCTCCGCCGACTCCGCTTCGCTGTCGGTGATGGCGCGGACGACGTGACGATAGCCCTCGGCGCTGATCACGCGCACCGGGGTCCCCTCGGTGATCCACTCCGATTCGGAGACGACATCGATGCGTTCGTCACCGAAGAGCGCCGTACCCGCCGGTCTGAGATCGGTGATCGCTCGCCCGGCGACCCCCACGAGGTCGTCCCGGCTCTCGGCGGACTCGTACCCGATGGCTCGATCCGTGCTCTCCGTGAGCAAGATGCCGCTCTTCACCAGACGAGAGTTGCCCGGCAACGACCGGATCACCGCCCACGCGGAGACGGCGATCAGGACGATCGTGGTGCTCAAGACGAGGCCGGCACGTGTGAAGTCCTGGGACATCGGGAGACCTCCGAGGAGGCTGAGGTATAGGCCCGCCATGACCCCGATGCCGCCGATGATCCCGAAGATGCCGAAGCCCGGGATCAAGAAGACCTCGACACCGATCAGCAACAGGCCGACCCCGAAGATGATGACATCCTCGAGGCCCGCGAGCCCGATGATCAGATGGGACCCGAAGAAGAGGGACAACGCCAGCACACCCGCCAAGCCGGCCATCCCGAAGGTCGGCGTCTTGATCTCCGTGATCAGCCCCAAGAAACCGAGGGTGAGGAGAAAGGGTGCCACGATGGGATTCGAGAAGAAGCGCACCACGCGCTCGGCCCAATTCGCCGTCGCCGTCTCGACCGCAGCCCCGCCGTACCCGAGTTCGGCCAGGAGCCCGGAGAGATCCTCGACCTCGGTGGCGTACCCGAGGTCCGCCGCCTCTTCCGTGGTCAGGGTGAGGAGCTTGCCTTCCTCGACGACGCCGTCGATCTCGATGTCTTCGTCGACCATGGCGGCCGCGACGTCCGGATCGAGGCCGGACTCTTCGGCGAGCGCGCGCATCTGGCTCCGCATCGCCGAGACGATCTTCTCCGGAGCCTTCTCACCCGTCCCGTCGACCGGAGTTGCGGCACCGATCACCGACCCTGGACGCATGTAGATGCCATCGGTGGACAGCGCGATCAGCGCCCCCGCCGAATACGCGCGCCGATTCACCAGTGTGTACACGGGGAGCGGAGCGTCCGTGAGCGCGTCGGAGATCCGCTCCGCCGCATCGACTCGGCCGCCGGGTGTGTCCATGTCGAGCACGACCGCCACGGCTCCAGCGGCGGCAGCCTCCTCGAGGCCCCGTTCGATGAAGGGCGCCAGTCCGTGTTCGACGACCCCCGTGACCGGGATCCGGTACACAGATCCTTCGGATTGCGCGGAGACCGGGGCCTCGGCGAACCCGAGACCGACGCAGAGCGTGGCAAACAGGGTTGGAATGGGGCGTCTCATGTCGAACTCCTCCGACGGATGACCGAATTGCAAGGTAGGGCGTGCGCGGGCCCGCACAACGTGAATACGGATCGACCGCTCATACCCTTCTCCACGCGGAACGTCCCCGTTGACCACCGGGCTAGCCTTCGGGAGTTTTCAGGCTCCCCTGGAGCCCGCCGAACGCCCCGAGGTCGGGTGCGGTTCCGGTCTCCAGGGGGATGCCCACCCGCATTTCACCTCAGGGGTTTGCCCAGATGTCCGATTCGGTTTTGGTCCACTACGAGGTCAAGGACAAGGTCGCCGTCCTCACCCTCGACGACCCGCCCGCCAACACGTACACGCACGAAATGATGCGCCAGCTCGACGAGTGCATCATCAAGGCACGGTTCGACGAGAACGTCGAAGTCATCGTCCTCACGGGCGCGGGTGAAAAGTTCTTCTGCGCGGGCGCCAACATCGGCATGCTTTCGGAGTCGGATCCCGACTGGAAGTACTGCTTCTGCTTGCACGCCAACGAGACGCTCAACCGCCTCGAGCACACGCCGAAGCTCGTCATCGCCGCGCTGAACGGTCACACCGTCGGTGGTGGCCTGGAGATCGCGATGGCTGCGGACATCCGCATCGCCCGGAAGGACTCCGGGAAGGTCGGCCTCCCCGAGGTCGCACTCGGCGTCCTCCCCGGGACCGGCGGCACGCAACGCCTCGTCCGTCTGGTCGGAAAGCCGGTCGCCATCCAGATGATGGCGGAGGGCTCCACCTTCGGCTTCGACGTCGCCCACCAGCACGGGCTCGTCAACGATATCTACGACCACGGCGATCGTGACTCCTTCGTCGCGGCCGTGATCGAGTACGCGCAGCAGTTCACGACCCCGAACAAGGCCACGAAGGCCGTGGGCCTCATCAAGCGTTCGGTTCAGACCGGTGCCGAGCTCCCGTTCGAGCTGGCCCTCGCCCTCGAGCGCGAACTCCAGGCGCAACTCTTTGCCAGCGCCGACGCAAAGGAAGGACTGAACGCGTACGTCGAGAAGCGCACCGCCGAGTTCAGCGGCAACTAGGCTCGGCGTCGCGCCACTGTAGTACAGCGGGGTCCGGAGCACTCCGGGCCCCGCTTCTCTTTCCCCGATACACGCGCCGGTCTTCGCCAAGTACGGCCCGGCACGAGAGGACTCCCATGCTCGAGCACGACGTCCGAAACCGCCTCTGGATCGGCAACGAATGGGTCGATGCCGAAGACGGCGGCACCTTCGCGACGACCAACCCGGCCACCGGCGAGACGATCACGGATGTGGCGTCGGCACAAGCGGCGGACATCGACCGGGCTGTCACTTCTGCCCGCGAGGCCGCCCGCAGCGATGCGTGGCGCCTGATGAACCCGCACAAGCGATCGAAGCTCATCTGGAAGCTCGCCGACGCGATCCAAGCGAATGCCGATGAGTTGGCGGCGCTGGAGACGGCGGACAACGGCAAGCCGTACTTCGAGTCGCGGAAGGTCGACCTCCCCAGCGTCGTCGAGAACTTCCGCTACTTCGCCGGTTTGGCCGACAAGGTTCAGGGGGGGACGATTCCCGTCGCCGGCCCGTTCTTCAACTACACGCTTCGGGAACCGGTCGGCGTCGTCGGCTGCATCACCCCGTGGAATTTCCCGCTCAACATTGCGAGCTGGAAAATCGCGCCGGCCCTCGCGTGCGGGAACGCGGTGGTACTGAAGCCGGCCGAGCAAACGCCGCTGACCGCCCTACGTGTCGCCGAGCTCGCTGCAGAGGTCGGCTTCCCCGAGGGTGTACTCAACGTCGTGCCCGGATTCGGTGAGACCGCGGGCGCGGCGCTCGTGCGCCACCCGGACGTCGACGCGATCGCCTTCACCGGCTCGACCGAGGTCGGAAAGATCGTGATGCGTGAAGCGGCGGAGACCTTGAAGAAGGTCTCCCTCGAGCTCGGTGGAAAGTCACCCAACATCGTTCTGGCCGACGCGGACGTGAAAGCCGCGGTCCGTGGCGCCTCCACGGGGATCTTCTACGGAAAGGGTGAAGTCTGCGCCGCCGGCTCTCGGGTGCTGGTCGAGCGGGCTATCTACGACGACTTCGTCGAGGCATTCGCAAGTCGGGCGGAGAAGATGACCGTCGGCGATCCGATGGATGCGAACACCCGTCTGGGCGCGATCGTGAGCGAAGAGCAGCTCGATCGCGTCATGGGCTACGTGGAAGCCGGTAAGAGCGAAGGAGCTCGCCTGGTGGCTGGCGGAGAGCGCACCGACGTCGACGGGAAGGGCAACTTCGTCACGGCGACGGTCTTCGCCGACGTGAATTCCGAGATGAAGATCGCACGCGAGGAGATCTTCGGGCCGGTGGCCGCGGTCATCCCCGTGGACGACATGGAGCACGCCATCGCAACCGCGAACGACACGATCTACGGTCTCGCGGCCGGCGTCTGGACACGGGATATCGGCAAGGCGCATCGGATCGCCCGAGAAGTTCAGGCCGGGACGGTCTGGATCAACACGTACAACCAGTACGACGCAGCCTCACCGTTCGGTGGGTACAAGCAGAGCGGATTCGGCCGTGACCTCGGCTACCAGTCGGCGCTCGACAAGTACACGCAGATGAAGAGCGTGTGGGTGGCTCTCGATGCGTGAGGCGTGGATCGTCGATGCCGTCCGTACCCCGATCGGCCGGCACGGCGGAGGGCTCGCGTCGGTGCGACCCGACGACCTGGCCGCCCTCACGATCGACGCCCTGGTCGATCGGACCGACGTCGATCCGGAGACGATCGACGACGTCCTCTTCGGGTGCATCAACCAGGCAGGCGAGGACAACCGCAACGTAGCGCGCATGGCGCTCCTCCGGGCCGGCCTTCCTCTCTCCGTCCCCGGACAGACGGTCAACCGACTATGCGGTTCAGGGATGCAGGCGGTTCTGTCCGCCACGCAGGCGATCGCCGCCGGTCAGGGCGACGTCTTCATCGCGGGAGGTGTGGAGAGCATGAGCCGCGCCCCGTACGTCATGCTCAAGCCTTCGGTAGGCTATCAGCGCGGCCATCCCAGCACCGCGGACACCGTGCTCGGCTGGCGATTCCCGAACCCGGCGTTCGCCCCCGAGTGGACGATCGGGCTGGGGGAGACGGCCGAGGTCGTCGCCGAGGAGTTCGGGGTGAGCCGCGAGGCTCAGGACGCCTTCGCGGCCGAGAGCCAGCAACGCGCCGAACGCGCGATCGCGGTTGGAGCCTTCGACGACGAGATCGTGCCGGTGTCGGTACCGCAGCGGAAGGGAGACCCTGTCGTCGTCGATGCGGATGAGCACCCCCGACCCGGGACGACCGCGGAATCTCTCGCGAGACTCCGCCCGGTGTTCAGGAAGGACGGATCCGTCACGGCCGGAAACTCGTCCGGCATCAACGACGGTGCGGCGGCTCTCCTCGTCGTGTCGGCGGAGCGTGGACGCGAGCTCGGGCTCGAGCCGATGGTCCGGGTGATTGGAGGGGCCGTAGCCGGAGTCGAACCTCAGCGGATGGGCGTCGGCCCCATCCCCGCGACCCGAAAGGCACTCGACCGGCACGGGTGGTCGATCGAAGACATTGGCCTGGCCGAGTTGAACGAGGCGTTTGCCGCTCAGGCGCTCCCCTGCGTGCAGGAGCTCGGGCTCGATCCCGAGATTGTCAACGTGAACGGGGGGGCCATCGCGCTCGGACACCCGGTCGGGTGCTCCGGTGCTCGGATCGTCGTCACCCTCGTGCATGAGATGCGGCGAAGAGAGACCGCCCGTGGACTGGCTTCGATGTGCATCGGGGTCGGTCAGGGAATCACCAGCCTAATGGAGCGAGCATGACCGACGAGAGCATGAACGTCGGCACCGTCGCCGTCCTCGGAGCCGGCACGATGGGGCATGGGATCGCCCAGGTGTGTGCCGCGGCCGGATGCGCCGTGCGACTCTTCGACATCAGCGACGACGCCGTGGCGGCGGGTCGCGCCCGCATCGAGGGCAACCTCGAGAAGGGCATCGCGCGCGGAAAGGTCACGACGGACGAGCGGGATGCGGTCCTCTCCCACCTGACGCTGTCGACCGACATCGGGGAAGCGTCGACGGGCGCCGACCTCGTGATCGAAGCGGCACCGGAGTCGATGGCGCTGAAGGAGTCGATCTTCCGCGACGTCGATGCGGCCGCCCCCGATCACGCGATCCTCGCGTCGAACACCTCCTCCCTGTCGATCGCGCAGATCGCCTCCGTGGTCTCCGACCCGAGCCGATTCGTCGGCATGCACTTCTTCAACCCGGTCCACATCATGGCGCTGGTCGAAGTGGTGTGGGGGCCGGAAACGAGCGAGTCCACGACGGCGACCGCCGTGGGCTTCGCGCGCCGGTTGGGTAAGGAACCGATCGTGGTGACGGACGCACCCGGCTTCGCCTCGTCCCGCCTGGGCATCGTGCTAGGGATGGAAGCGATCCGGATGGTCGAACAAGGCTTGGCCTCCCCCGAGGACATCGACAAGGCCATGGAACTCGGGTATCGGCACCCGATGGGCCCGCTCCGTCTCACCGACCTGGTCGGGCTCGACGTCCGACTCGGGATCGCCGAATACCTCCACGAAACCCTCGGCTCTGACGCCTTCGCGCCCCCTGCCCTCCTGCGCGAGATGGTCGCGGAGGGGAAGTTGGGGAAGAAGAGTGGCCGGGGCTTCTACAGCTGGTAAGACCATCATGAGTGACGCTCCTCTGCTCGTCGACAAGCGGGACGACCACATCGCCGTCCTGACCTTGAATCGTCCGGACAAGCTCAACGCCCTGAACGCCGACCTCCGCGCACGGCTGCGTGAGACCTTCGACGCGCTCGCCGACGACGACGACGTCCGAGTCGTCGTGATGCACGGCACCGGGGAGAAGGCATTCGTCGCGGGTGCCGACATCACGGAGTTCGCGGCCCGGACGCCCGAAGAGCAGCGGGCCGTGTACGATCAGCGCCGCATCTATGAGACCGTCGCCGACTTCCCCAAGCCGGTGATCGCCGCCATTCACGGCTTCTGCATCGGGGGTGGATCGGAACTCGCGCTCGCATGCGATATCCGGGTCGCGGATCGTACCGCGCGAATCAGTCAGGCCGAAATCCGAATCGGGCTCATGCCGGGCGGCGGGGGCACACAACGACTCGCGCGCCTGGTGGGCCGTGGATGGGCGTCGATCATCAGCCTCACGGGCGATTTCGTCGAGGCCGACGAGGCCCATCGCATCGGCTACATCGACGTGCTCGTCGACGAAGGCGAGCACCTCGATCGTGCGCTCGAACTGGCAGGTCGGATGGCTCGTTGGAGCCCGGTCTCGCTCCGGCTGACGAAAGACGCGATCCGGAACGCCTTCGAGACGCCCCTCTCCGAGGGCCTCGTGTACGAGAAGGAACGCTTCCTGGACACCTTCTCCTCCGAGGACGGCCGTGAGGGCGTGACCGCGTTCGTCGAGAAGCGGAAGCCCGACTTCAAGGGGCGCTGACAACGCGCGATTCGCGCCCGAGGGTCGCAGTCGGGATCGCCACTCCGTAGGATGCCCCGTTCCGATTCGAAACGGAGGCGTTCATGCGGCGCGCACTTCCCCTGGGATTCCCCCTCCTCCTTCTCGGCGTGTGCTGGGGGCTGATCCCCGAGAACACGTCCGCTCAGGAAGAGCACCGCGAGATCCTCCGCGGAAAGCTCCAAGCCGAGCTCGACCACATCGTCGACGCGTACGAAGGCGTGGCGGGCATCCACATCGTGGACCTCTCGAGCGGAGATCGCTTCGCCGTGCAGGACGACCTGCTCTTCCCGCAGGCGAGCGCGATCAAGATCCCGATCCTCTTGGAGCTCTTCCGGCGCGCGGAGGATGACCCCGGGATCCTGCGCCGACGAATCGACATGACCGACGAGATCCGCACCGCCGGGAGCGGCGTGCTGCAGGTCCTCACCGACGGGGGTTCGGCCCTCTCGCTCGAGGACTATGCCATCTACATGATCATGGTGTCGGACAACACCGCGACCAACGTGCTCATCGACGAATTGGGCATGGACGCCATCAACGCGCTATCGACCTCTCTCGGCGCACCGCAGACCCGCCTGCAGAGGAAGATGATTCAGCCGGAAGAGTCGGCTCGCGGCAACGAGAACCTCTCGACGCCGGCGGACGCCGCGCGGATCATGGAGGCGATCGCATCGTGCGACCTCCCGATGAGTGAGTCGTCGTGCCATCGGGTTCGCGAGATCCTCGAGCTTCCGAAGGGGGGTCCGATCCGCAATCCGGTGCCCGATCGGATCCAGATCGCGTTCAAGCCCGGCGGCATCACGGGCGTCTCGACCGTGTGGGCCCTCGTCGACGTGCCCGACCGACCGTACGTCGTGTCGGTGATGTCGAACTACGGGGGCAACGGAGGCGCGGTCGTCGAGGCGGTGTCCGCTGCCGCCTACGACTACTTCTCCAGACTGTCCGGAATCACGGAGTACGGCACGCGCGTCCCGCTCGATGTAAAGCGGCGAGTCCGCGGCCCAGGAGGACTGACCCCATGAGCCTCAAGACCGCGCGTGCCCTCACGGCGACATACCTGGTCGCCGCCATGATCGCGGTGACGTGGCCCGGGCTCGTGCCCTTCGCGCGCATCGAACCGCTGATTCTCGGCCTGCCCCTTTCCATGGCATGGATCGCGGCCTGGGTGGCGGGCACGGTCATCGTGCTCTACCTACTGGACCGCGTCGAACGGCGCTATCGCTCCGGGGAGGCCGACTGATGGAGCAATGGGTCGTCGTCTCGATCATCATCTCCCTGTACTTGGGCCTCACCCTCACGATCGGCCTGATGGCCGGCCGCAAGCAGACCGATTCGGTGGCTGGCTACGTGGCCGCCGATCGAAGCTTCGGGCTCCTCGTCATGTACTTCGTGACCGGCGCGTCCGTGTTCAGTGCCTTCGCTTTCCTCGGCGGACCGGGCTGGGCGTATTCACGAGGCGCCGCAGCCTTCTACATCCTGGCATACGGGGCGTTGGGCATGGCGCCCTTCTACTGGATCGGCCCACGAATCGCCTCGCTAGGGCGGCGCCACGGCTACGTAACGCAGGCTCAACTGATCACGGGCCGATTCCCCTCGAAGACCCTCTCCGCGGTCATCGCGCTGCTCAGCCTGATCGCGTTCGTCCCCTACGTCACGATCCAGATGCGGGGTGCCGGTATCGTCATCGAGGCCGTCACGGACGGGAATGTGCCCCTCTGGCTGGGGGCACTCGTCGCGTACGGGATCGTGATCGCCTACGTGCTCTCCGCCGGCGCCATGGCCGTCGGATGGACGAACACGTTCCAGGGCATATTCATGGTCGTGATCGCCTGGACTCTGGGCCTCTACCTGCCGTACCGGCTGTACGGAGGGATCGGCGAGATGTTCGAGGGTATCGCGGCCGCACGCCCGGAACTGCTCGTTCCCCCAGGCCTCGACGCGGCGGGCGAACCATGGAGCTGGGGAGCGTACACCACGTTCATCCTCGTCAGCGCCGTAGGACTCATGATGTGGCCTCACCTCTTCATGAAATCCTTCACGGCCAAAGACGATGACACGCTACGGCGCACGGTCATCCTCTTTCCGACCTTTCAGCTCTTCCTGATTCCGGTCTTCTTGATCGGCTTCTCCGGGGTGCTCTTCGCCGGGTCGCCTCCGTCCTCCGACTTCATCCTGCCCTTCATGATACTCGAAACCGATCTTCCGGCGATCGTGATCGGGCTCTTTTGTGCCGGGGCACTATCCGCCTCGATGTCGACCGGTGACGCGCTGCTGCACGCCTCGGCCTCCGTCGTGGTGGAAGACGGCGTCCAACAGTTCGTCGACCTTGGAGAACAGACCCGCCGGCGCATGATGCAGGCGCTGGTGCTCCTCACCGGGGCGATCGCCTACTGGTTCGCGCTCGATCCCGACTCCTCGTTGGTGCAACTCCTCGCGTCGGCCTACGGCATCATCTCGCAGTTCGCGCCGCCGGTCGTGGCTGCGCTGTACTGGAAGCGCGCGACCACAACCGGTGTCTTGAGCGGACTACTCGTCGGTGCCGCGACGGCGTTCTTCTTCTGGCAGAACCCGGCACTGAAGCCGTACGACATGCACGAGGGCATCCTCGCACTCTTGGTTCACGTGCCCGTCCTGATCGGCGTCAGCCTGGCGACCGCACCGCAAGACGAGGAACACGTCGCGTCCTTCATCGACTGACGGCGAGGCCGTGGTCGAACGAAAGAGAGGGGTGGCCCGGAACCGGGCC
>JBCCEZ010000090.1:0-14123 GCA_039030015.1 Gemmatimonadota bacterium
CGGGGCTCTCGAAGAGGCCGGCCTGCTCGCCGGGACCGAGGACCACACCCATTCGGTGCCGCACTGCTACCGCTGTGCCACGATCGTCGAGCCGCGGCTCTCCGAGCAGTGGTTCGTGAAGATGAAGCCGCTCGCCGAACCGGCGATCGCCGCGTCGAAGGACGGGACGATCAACTTCACCCCGCCGCACTGGAAGAAGGTGTACGAGCACTGGATGGAGAACATCCAGGACTGGTGCATCTCACGGCAGCTGTGGTGGGGACACCGGATTCCGGTGTGGTATTGCGACGAGTGCGGCGAGGTGATCGTGGCGCGCGAAGACCCGACCGAGTGCCCGTCGTGTGGCGCCGCGGAACTCCGCCAGGACGAGGACGTGCTGGATACCTGGTTCTCCTCCCAACTCTGGCCCTTCTCGGTCTTCGGCTGGCCGGAGAAGACGGACGACCTCGAGGCGTTCTACCCGGGGCACACCCTCGTGACCGCGCCGGAGATCCTCTTTTTCTGGGTCGCCCGGATGATCATGATGGGCTACGAGTTCCATGGGCAGGCCCCCTTCACGGAGGTCTACCTGCACGGGACCGTGCGCGACATCAAGGGCCGCAAGATGTCCAAGTCGCTGGGCAACGGGATCGACCCGCTGGCCGTGGTCGACGCGTACGGCGCGGACGCAATGCGCTTCACGATCATCAGCCAGTGTGCGATCGGGACGGACATCACCCTCGATCACGAGGACGTCGAGGGCTCCTTCGCGAACGGCCGGAACTTCGCCAACAAGATCTGGAACGCCGGTCGGTTCGCCCTCATGAGCATCGGGGACGAGCCCGTGGCACCGGTCGACGACATTCGCGACACGCTGCGTCCGGAAGACCGCTGGATCCTCTCGCGCCTCGCCCGCGTGGCCGACGAGACGACGGGTCAGATGGAGCGCTTCCGTCTCCACGAAGTGGCCGAGGGGCTGTACCACTTCTTCTGGGACGAGATCTGCGCCTGGTATCTCGAACTCGTGAAGGGGCGGATCGGCAACGACGAGGATCCGGCCTCGAAGCAGGCCGCGCGATCGACGCTCGTGACGGTGCTCGATGGCGCGTTCCGACTGCTGCACCCGATCGTACCCTTCGTGACCGCCGAGCTGTGGGCACGACTCCCGTGGCCCGAGGGACAGGAGCGCCCGGAGGACCTCATCGTGGCGCCGTGGCCGATGGGCCTCGAGGCGTGGCACGACGACGACGCGGAAGGGGCACTCGGTGACTTCCAGAACCTCGTCGTCGAGGTCCGCCGCGTGCGGAAGGAGTACGGGATCGGCGAGGGTCAGCGGATCGGCATTCACCTCTCGGGTGGATCGGACGGCTTCGTGGCGTCGATCCAGGGCCAGGGGCCTGCGATGGATCAACTCTCCCGTGTGAACGCCGTGCACGCCGGCTCCGGGAGCGGGGTCGGCGCAACCGCTGTGCTGCGGAACGGTGCGGAGCTCTTCGTGCCGCTCGAAGGCGTGATCGACCTCGATCAGGAGCGGGAGCGCCTGAAGGCGGAGATCGGCAAGGTGTCCGGCGTGCTCGTGGGTGCGCAGAAGCGATTGGAGAACGAGAAGTTCGTGTCCAACGCTCCGGCCGAGGTCGTGGCGAAGGCGCGCGAGAATGCGGCCCAACTGAGCGAGCAGCGGGATAAGCTGGAAGCCAAGCTCGCGTCTCTGGGCACGTAGCCGGCACGTCGTGACTTGTCCTATGGTCTCCCCCGTTCGGACGGGGCGCCTCGCTCCGCTGCTGGCGGCCGGGGTGACGACGTCCGTCGGTCTCCTGGGGGGCTGTGCGCGTCAGGAGGCGCCGACGGGCGGCCCAGAGGACCGGCGGCCGCCTGTGGTGATTACGACGACGCCCGCTCCCTTCGCCGTCCTCGAGCAGTTGGACGGCGGGGTGCGCTTCGAGTTCGACGAGCGGATCAGCGAACGGGTCAGCGGAGGGGCACTCGAGACAGCGGTCACCGTCTCACCCGTCGTGGGCGAGGTGAGGGTGAAGCACAGCCGACGCGCCCTCACGGTCGAGATGGAGGGCGGCTTCGTCCCCGGGGTGGTCTACCGCGTGACGCTGCAGCCCGTGGTCTCGGACATGTTCGGGAACCAAATCACGGACCCCTTCGAGTTGGTCTTCTCGACGGGCCCCGAGCCCGTCCCGACGACGGTGGCCGGCGAGGTCTGGGACCGCACGACGGGGATGCCGATGGCGGACGCCGTCGTCCTGGCAGAGGGTGAGGAAGGGCTCGTCCACCAGGCCCGCACGGGTCGCGATGGTATCTTCGCCTTCCGGTACGTCGAAGCGGGCGGCCTCCTCCTGACCGCCTTCGAGGATCAGAACCGCAACGCGGAAGCGGACACCGCGGAGACCCAAGGGGCGGTCTTCGCCGACCTCTCGGTCGGGGACACGCTTCTCGTCGACATCGCCGTCCTGGAGCAGGACACCGCGGCAGCGGTCCTCGGCGACTCCGAGGCGCTCGACTCGGTGACCGTAGTCCTCGACTTCGACGACTTCTTGGACACGGAACTCGACGCGGCGGCCCTCGAACCGACGATCGTCGGGCCCGACGGCACCATCGCGATCGATCGGGTGTTCCAGGAGGCCGGCTACGAGGCGTGGGTCGAGGAGGTCTCGGACTCCCTGGCGACCCTCGACTCGATCGACGCGGCCAATGCGCTTCCCCTGGTCACTCCGGAGCCCGTGGGCGACACCACGGTGGCTGCGGATGAGGTGGGAGAAGACGTCGTCCCGGCCCCGCCGGACACGGTCCTGGCCGCGGTGGGCGGCCCTATCGATCCTACGGTCGGTGCTCCTCGACAGGTCGCACCGATCCGCCCGAGGCCAGCGGAACTCCGGTCTCGAACCGGTGAAAATCCCGGAGTCACGACGGACGGGCGACGGGTGCTCCCGGGCCGTCGCCTCGTGATCACGCTGTCCGAGCCGATCGAGTACGACGTCGAGTACGTCGTCACGATCGACGGCATCGTGAACATCAACGGGCTCGCCGGTGGGGGTGGGATCGATACCCTCGTGGTGACGGCGCCCGAAGACACCGCGACCGTCGACTCGTTGGCCCTCGACTCGCTCTCTGCGGACTCCTCCGGGGTCCGCGTCGATGCCGCGCGCGTCGATACCCTCGCCGCCCTCTTCTCTCCGAGGCCGAATCGTCGATGACGGATCCGCGGAGCCGCATCCCGGGCGTCGATGCCCTGCTGCAGTCGGAGCCGGTCGTGGCTCTGGTCGACCAGTACGGCCACCTCCGCACCGTGGACGCCCTGCGCGCGGCGATCGAGGAAGTCCGAGGGCTGATCTCCGCGGCGTCGGAGGGCCCCGAACGCGCCGAGTGGGAAGCGGTGGTCGAGGATGCGGAGATGTACGCGGACGCCGTCCGCGATCGGCTCGAGGCGGCCGATCGACCGTCACTACGGCACGTCGTGAACGCAACTGGGGTCGTGCTCCATACCAACCTCGGACGTGCGCCGTTGGCGGCCGAAGCTGTGCATGCGATGCAGCGCGTGGCCGGATCGTACTCGAATCTCGAATTCGACCTGAACGAGGGCGTTCGAGGCTCTCGCTACGTGCACTGTGTGTCCCTGCTGACCGAGTTGACCGGCGCCGAGGACGCGCTCGTGGTGAACAACGCCGCGGGAGCGCTCGTTCTCGCGCTCAACACGCTGGCCGTCGGACGTGGCGTCGCCGTCTCCCGGGGCGAACTCGTCGAGATCGGGGGAGGGTTTCGTATTCCCGAGGTGCTCGAACGCGCCGGCGCTCGTCTGGTCGAAGTCGGCAGCACGAACCGGACTCGGCTCGCCGACTACGAGGAAGCCGTCGAGGCGAGCGCGCCCCACGCGCTGCTCAAGGTGCACCGTTCCAACTTCCGGATCACCGGCTTCACGGAAGAGGCGTCTGTCGCCGAGCTCGTCGAGCTCGGTCGTCGGGCTGACGTACCGCTCGTGCACGACCTCGGGTCGGGTCTCATGGTGGATCCGTCTCGGCTCGGCCTGCCCGCAGAGCCGACGGCGGCGGACTCGCTTGCAGCCGGTGCCGATGTGGTCGTCGTCTCGGGGGACAAGCTGATGGGCGCGACACAGGCGGGGGTCATCGTCGGGCGCGCCGACCTCATGGCCCGAATGAGGAAGAACCCGCTCTGTCGGGCCCTTCGAGTCGACAAGGTCACCCTCGCCGGCCTGGAGGCGACGCTCCAGCTCTACCGTGATCCGGAGACTGCGATCTCTCGCATCCCGACGCTCTCTATGCTCGCGGCGGGTGCGGATGGACTGCGCAGCCGCGCCGACCGTCTCGCGGAGGCCGCACGGGAGCTGGGCATCGAAGTCGGCGTCGTGCCCAGCGGTGGTGCGGTCGGCGGAGGGACGTTCCCGGGGGTCGAGCTGGAGGGCTGGGCGCTCCGTGTGGATCCCCCTCAGGGTGCGCCGCGCTTCACGCGCACGCTGCGCGACGCCGCGCGTCCGGTCGTCGGCCGGATCGTCGACGACGCGGTTCTCTTCGACGTTCGAACGGTCATGGACGGCGACGAGGGCGCCCTCCTGGAAGGCCTGGCATCGGCGTGGAAGGGAGGAGACGACGTCGGGTGACCCGTGCCGCGGCCTTTCTCGACCGCGACGGTACGATCCTCGAGGAGGCGCACTACCTCGCGGACCCCGACGACGTCGTGCTGATCCCCGGCGTGGTCGCGGCCATTCGGTCACTCTGTGACGCCGGGCTCGCCGTCGTCGTGGTCACGAATCAGTCCGGCATCGCACGAGGGAAGTACACGGTCTCCGACTACGAGGCCGTTGCCGCGCGACTGGACCGTATCCTCGAGGCGGAGGGCGTCCGCTTCGACGCGACGTACTACTGCCCGTGCCACCCGGACATCTCTGGACCGTGCGACTGTCGGAAGCCCAAAACGGGGATGTACGAGACCGCCTCCCAGGAGCTCGGACTGGACCTGAGGTCGTCCTTCTACGTCGGCGACAAGGCCTCCGACGTCCAGCCCGGGCTGGCACTGGGGGGGCGGTCCTTTTTGGTCCGTACGGGGTATGGAAGGGCGCACGAACCCGAAGTGCCCGACGGTGTCGAGGTTGTCGACGATTTGCCTGCGGCAGCGGCGAAAATCGTGGCTTCCCGCCGCCGTTGACCCGATTTTTAGGTACGGGTAGCTTTTCGCTTCACCAAGGAGGACGCCGCACATGGTCACGATCACGACCACCGCGACGGAAAAGGTCAACAGCTTCATCGAAGAGCACTCCGCCGACACTCAGGCGGGTCTCCGTGTCGCCGTACTCCCGGGCGGATGCTCGGGCTTCCAGTATGGCCTGAATATCGAGGACGGTCCCGAAGACGACGACGAGATTCTCGACGTCCAGGGCATCAAAGTCTTCATCGACCCCTTCAGCGCTCAGTATCTCGAGGGCGTCGAAATCGACTACGTCTCATCGATGATGGGCCAGGGCTTCACCTTCCGGAATCCGAACGCATCCGGCGGCTGCGGGTGTGGGAGCTCGTTCACGGTTTGAGTACCGTGGGTCTCCGGGGCTGACGCGATGGAGATCCGAACCTTCGTCGGAGAGGGGTTCGGAGAAAACGCGTACCTGGCGACCTGCACCGAGCAGGGGGTGTGCGTTGCCGTCGACCCGGGCGCCGGCGCTCCCGATCTCGTGGCCGCGGTCCAACAGGCCGGCACCGATCTCGTCGCAATCCTGCTGACCCACGCGCATCTCGATCACATCGAAGGTGTCGCCACCGTCCGTGCCAGCTTCCCGGACGTGCCGATCTGGCTCCACCCGGCCGACTACGGTCTGTACGAGGGGGTCCAGCGGCAGGCCGCCATGTTCGGCCTACGGGCGCAAACGCAGCCGCCCCCCACCGACGAGCTGACGCCGGGCACCGACTTCGTCTTCGGTTCGTGCTCGCTCGAGGTGCGCTTCGCTCCGGGACACGCGCCGGGTCACGTCATCTTCGTCCACCACCCGACACGGAACGTCCTTGTCGGGGACGTCGTCTTCCAAGGATCCATCGGGCGTACCGACCTGCCTGGCGGCGACTTCCGCACGCTGATCGAGTCGATCCGAGATGCGGTTCTGACCCTCGAGGACGACTACGTCCTCCACCCCGGTCACGGGCCGCAGACCACAGTCGGACACGAACGTGTCACCAACCCCTTCCTGGTCCCGCACTACGGGGGTGAACTGGCGTGACCGAGCGTCCGCTCACCGTCGCGGCTTTCGCATCGGGCGGGGGCACGAACCTGCAGGCGCTCCTCGACCACCACGCCGACCCTCCGCGGTGGCGCATCGGCCTCGTCGTCTTGAATCGGGAGGCGGGTGCCGGGGACCGAGCGCGTGCCGCGGGCGTGCCTGTCGTCGTGATTCCGACCAAGGACCGGGATCCGGACGTCGTCGCCGTCGAAACGCTCTCTGCGTTACGCGAAGCGGATGTCGACGTGATCACGCTATGCGGCTACCTGCGCCTTCTTCCCGCCGAGGTCGTGGCGCGCTATGCCGGCCGCATCCTGAACATTCATCCGGCGCTCCTCCCCGACTTCGGAGGGAAGGGCATGTACGGGATGAACGTGCACCGCGCCGTCGTCGACGCCGGGGTCGCGGAGACCGGCGCGACCGTGCACTACGTCACGGAGCAGTACGACGAGGGCGGCATTCTCGGGCAGTGGCGGGTCGATGTGCGGCCGGACGACACCCCAGAAGACGTCGCCGCTCGCGTTCTGCGGGTCGAACACCAGCTGTACCCTCGGGTGCTCGACCACCTCGCTGAGGCGCTTCAGCAGGGCCGGGGTGCCGATCGCTTGCCCGACGTCCGGCTCGCCGAGCCGCCCCCCACCGATACTCACCCCCCCACATCAGGAAGATCAGCATGAAGCGCGCGCTCCTCAGCGTGTCCGACAAAGCAGGCATCACCCGTCTCGGCCAGTCGCTCGTCGAGCGAGGCTGGGAGGTTCTCTCGACCGGGGGCACCGCGCGGGCGCTCCGCGAGGCCGGTGTCCCCGTGACCAACGTCTCGGATGTAACCCAGCACCCGGAGATGATGGACGGGCGCGTGAAGACGCTACATCCCGCGATCCACGCGGGTCTGCTGGCGCGGAGGGATCGAGATGACGACATGGCGGCGCTCGAGGAGCACGGCTACGGGCCCATCGATCTGGTTGCCGTGAACCTGTACCCGTTCCGCGAGACGATCGCCGCCGGGGACGTGACCGTAAGGCAGGCGATGGAGAAGGTGGATATCGGGGGGCCGACGATGATCCGCGCCGCCGCCAAGAGTCACAAGGATGTGTGGGTCGTCGTCGACCCCGACGACTACGAGGCCGTCCTGGCTGCGATCGACGGTGAGGATGACGCGGCGCTGCGCCGCCGACTCGCGTCGAAGGTTTTCCGCCACGTCAGCGGCTACGACGACGCCATCGCGACCTTCCTGGCCAACGACGGCGGTGAGGACGGGGCGACACTCGGAGAGCAGATCGACGTGTCGTTCACGCGTCGCCAGGTCCTGCGCTACGGGGAGAACCCGGACCAGGAAGCCGCCTTTTACGGCTTCGATCATCCCGTGGGCATCTCGGCGCTTGAGCAGCACCATGGCAAGGACCTCTCGTACAACAACATCCTCGATCTCGACGGTGCGCTGCTCAGTCTCGCGCCCTTCGCGCACTCGCCGCGTCCTGCCGTCGCCATCATCAAACACACCACGCCGTGCGGTCTGGGTGTCGGGGAGAGCTTGGCCGAGGCGTACCAGCGGGCGCTCGCCACGGACCCGCTCAGTGCGTTCGGCTCCGTCATCGCCGTGAACCGCCCCGTTGATGCCGCTGCGGCGGAGCTCATGTCTCAGCTCTTCATCGAGTGTCTCGTGGCGCCCGGTTACTCGGACGAGGCCATGCAGCTCCTGACGCAGAAAAAGAACATCCGCATCATGACGATGCCCGCGTCGGACGACGCGCAGACGTCGGACTTTCTCGCGAACCACGGAGCCGTACCGACCCCACGGGTCCTCAAGTCCGTCCATGGAGGACTGTTGGCTCAGACGCCGCCGCCGCCGCCCTTCTATGGGCCCGTCGATGATTCGTGGACCGTCGCGACGACGCGGGCGCCGAGCGATGCCGAGTGGGATGATCTCCGCTTCGCCTGGGCCGCCATCTTCGGGGTCAAATCCAACGCCATCCTTCTGGCGAAGGACGGCGGGGTTCTCGGGATCGGTGCCGGGCAGATGAGCCGGGTCGATTCGTCGAAAATCGCCGTACGGAAGGCGGGGGATGCCGGACTCGATCTCGCCGGTTCCGTACTGGCCTCCGATGCCTTCTTCCCCTTCCGAGATGGAGTGGACGCGGCCGCCGAGGCCGGAGTCCGAGGTGTCATCCAACCCGGCGGATCGAGGCGAGACGACGAGGTCATCGCGGCCGCGAACGAGCACGGCATCGCGATGGTCTTCACCGGCCGGAGGCTCTTCCGCCACTAGGCCGTCACACGCCCGCGGTCGGAGCGGGCCCGGACTTCGAGACGCGCCCGAGGAGTCAGCTCCCGGGCGCGTCCTCGTTCAGTAGACGATTCACCGCGGCCCGCATCGCGGGCGGGGCGAAGTACCCGATCACTTTGTGCCGGATCACGCCGGACCGATCGATGATGTACGTCGTGGGGATCATCCGGACACCCCCGAAAGCGCGCTGATGTGATCCGTCCGCGTAGCCGATCGGGTAGCTGATCTCCCGCTCTTCGAGGAAGGGCGCGACGTCCGCACGGGCCACGTCCGTGGCGAGGCCCACCACCGCGACGCCGTCTCCCGCTCGGTCCTCATGGAGGGACTGAAGGGCGGGCATCTCGAGTTTGCAGGGGCCGCACCACGTCGCCCAGAAGTTGAGGACTACGACCTGCCCGAGGAGGGCCTCCGAGTCGATCGGCGTCCCATCGATCGCCTGGAACGAGTAGGCGGGCGCCCGGCCGAGGTCGGGGCCCACACCAAGGAGTGTGCCGAACTGCGGCCCGGCCCGGTTGAAGAGAAAGAGGAGGAGGACGACGAAAAGGAGCCGTTCTCCCCACTTCAACGCCTGCCGAAGCGGAGACGTCGGGGCCGAGAGTGAGAGCTCCATGAAGAAGAGGTTCGGGTCGTCCTCGTAGGGGGGGTACGGGCCCCGTGGTTCGAAGCCCGCTCGCTCGTACAGCCGGCGGGCAGGGGCGAACGCCTCCGCACTCCCCGTTTCGAGGACGATCCGTGTGTACCCGCGTTCGCGCGCGACCGCGAGGAGATGGTCCAGTGTGGCACGGCCCACGCCTCGGCCTCGCGCCTCGTCGACCGTACGCATCGACTTCACCTCGCCCGTCGTCGCGTCGATCTCCCTCAGCGCCCCGCACCCGAGGAGCGCGTCGTCGTCCCAAACCGACCAGAAGGTCACGTCCGGTCCGCCCAGCCGATCCACGTCCATCGCGTGGATGCTCTCCGGTGGCGTGATCTCCGCCATGTGCTCCAGGTGGCGTTCCAGGAGCGCCCGGATTTCGGGGCCGGTGAGGTCGTCTTCGCGGAATTGCATCGTCTAGCGGGTGAGATCTGCGCGGCGGGTGCGTATGTTACCCGCAGAGGGCCCCTGCCGAAGGAGGATGGTCATGCGTTTGCGCCGTTGGGTGTGCGTGTTGCTCGTGTGCTTAGTCGGTTGTGGCGGGGGGGACGCCGAGCGCGTCCCGACCTTCTCGGTAGATACACTCGCGACCGGCACCGTGATCGTCGAGAACGATCGCGAGGGGTTCTGGACCGACACCCAGCGATGGCACCTCGAAGAAGATCTACGGCTCGGTACGATAGAAGGTGAGCTGCCCGAGTCCTTCTCGCAGGTCGCATGGATCACAGAGGATGTGGACGGGAACATCTTCATCCTCGACTACCCTGCGCAGGACATCCGGGTCTTCTCGCCTGACGGCGAGCACCTACGGACCATCAGTCGACCCGGTGAGGGCCCCGGAGAGCTGACCAGAGCGGCCGGGATCAATTGGGCGACCGATGACCGTTTCTGGGTATGGGGTTCGACTCGATACTCGGTGTTCGCCAGAGATGGAACGTTCGACACCAGCTACCGGCGTCTCGTACGGGGCGTGATCTACCCGTGGGGCGGAGGCTTCGACGGGGATGACTTCTTCGATTGGGGTCTCGATTTCGAGCGAGGCGCCGACCCCAACGAACTCACCGGACGATCGACGATGTATCCGATCCGCTTCTCGCCGCCCGAGACGTACGACACCTTGCCACCGATCGAGTGGCAGATGTTCAACACCCCCGGCGGGACGCGGGCCTTGGGTCGGCAACGTAGCGTCGCTCTCAAGATGACCGGAGACGGACACGTGTGGTTCGCGATGACCGACGAGTATCGCTTGTTCAAGCGCAGTTTGGCTGGCGACACCGTACGGATCGCCACACTCCCGGCTGAGGCTGAGACCATCCCGGATGCGGAAATCGATTCGGTCATTCGAATGGGGCGAGAGCGGGGCGATCCGCGTGACCTCGAGGTCGACGACTTCGTTCGTGAGCGTAGGCTCGTGACGCGCATCGTCTTGGGGCCCGGAGGGCTCGTCTACGTGTTCCCGCATGAGGCGGGTGCGCCCGAGGGCACCGTGGTCGATGTCTTCGAGGATGACGGCGTGTACCTCGGACGCATGGAATTCGGCGAGACTGTGCTCACCCTCGGGCCGCCGCCCTACGCGACCCGTGATCACATCTATGCGGTCGTGAACGACGACTTCGACGTGCCTTATGTCGTGCGGTGGAGGATCGTCCGGCCGGTTCAGTAGCCGGGTTCTACCCGCCGCGCAGGAAGCGAGCGAGAGCTGCTGGGTCATCCGTTCCGATGTAGTCGACCCCCAGCGCTCGGAGCCAAGCCCACGTCTCCGGCCGGTCACCCGCATTCCAGAAGCGAATCGCGCGCCCTTCTGCCTGCATTTCGGAGACCCAGCCGGCCGCCGTCCCCATCCGGTCCTTCCCCGTGTCCGTGTCGTCCCAGTTGATCGAGACCAGCGGAATCAAGTCCGTAGCGGCGTCATTCCTGGGCTCGTATCGCCGTCCGTCGATCGCCATCCTGCGAGGCTCAGACGAAGCGATCTCCCCTTGGGCCCGCTCTCCGGAGACGATCGCGATCACCGGTCCATCGATCCGAACTCCGTCCTCCCATCGGGTGAAGAGGGTCGGGTAGCCAGCGAGGAGTGCGTCGAGGGCCTCGAATGTGGAGACCGGCTCTGTCTTGATATCGAGCAGGAGCTGTAGCGGCGGTGCCGGGGCGGGGTAGAGTGTCCCGTTCCGTGCTTCCAAGAGCGCCCTGAGCGGCTCCAGGTACAGGCCGGCGAGCGTGCGGTCCCTGGTCGCTTCGTCCTCCGCGTGCGCGACGAGGAGTTCACCGTCCCGAAGCACGATGTCCGCCTCGATGCTCGCGAAGCCGTGCGACAGGGCGTCGAGCAGGGGCCGTCGCCGGTCGTAGTCGTTGTGAGAGTGCGTGCCCGGCAGGTAGGCGCCGACCGTCCAAGCGCCGGGGTCGATCGGTGCGGGAGGACCCTCCGGAGGCGTTGCACAGCCAACTATGGAGGACAGAAGCAGGAGCGTCGCTGCGCCCATCGCTGGCCAGTTGCCTCGCATTCTCGAGCCTGCCTCGGGGTGGACGACCATGCTCTCGGGAATACCGACCAGCCCGGTGGTTGTGCCAGGAGTGGAAGAACCGAGGCAAAATGCTACCATTTACGGCCTGGAGGGGTGGCAGAGCGGTTCAATGCACCGGTCTTGAAAACCGGCGTCCGAAAGGACTCGTGGGTTCGAATCCCACCCCCTCCGCTTTGTAGCGCCGCGGTGGTTAGGCCCTGACTGGTCTGACCACCGTTTTCGTTCGAACCCACGCGGATCGCAACGCGAGACGCCAAGTGGGTTCGACTCGAGGGGCCAGTGGGGCGTCCGCGAATGCGGCCCGCATTGGTCTTCCCCGAGAGGGGCGAGGGCGCGCAGCGCCCGCAGCCCCATCCCACACCCCCTCCGCTTTGTAGCGCCGCGGGGGTCAGGCCCTGACTGGTCTGACCACCGTTTTCGTTCGAACCCACGCGGATCGCAACGCGAGACGCGCGCCCAGCCCAGTCCGATCGCCCCCTGTCCCATCCGGCGATGGCACCGCTCGGTCCTTCGGACAACCGTGCTCGCATGGGATCGACGCCACAGGTGGAGCGCCTCGTCGAAGGGGCTGATCGCGTTATGCGCGTGCGCAACTACAGCCCGCGCACGCGTGACACGTATCGGTCCTGGATCCGACGGTTCCTCGTCTGGTCCAACCGCCGGAACCTTCACGACCTCGGGCGACCGGATGTCGAGCTCTTCGTGTCCCACCTCGCCAGGCGAGACCACGTCGGGCCCAAGACCAGGAATCAAGCGGTCTCGGCTCTCGCCTTCTTCTTTCGAGAGATCCTTGGGCGAGATGAGCTCGGGACCCTGCCGAGAGCGAAGGAGCCGAAGAGAATTCCCGTAGTTCTCTCCCATCGGCAGGTCATGCTCGTACTCGCAGAGCTCAGCGGCAAATATCGACTCATCGCAGGATTGATGTACGGCGCGGGTCTACGGCTCTCCGAGGCGCACCGTCTTAGGGTCAAGGACGTCGATCTCGATCTCATGCAGATCTCCGTCGTCGACGGGAAGGGTGCGAAGGACCGATGGGTCATACTGCCCGAGCGCCTCGTGCCCGCTCTCAATCGTCAGATCGATGAGGTCCGGGTCAGGCACGATCAGGACCAACGACGCGGGGCCGGGTGGGCACGCTTACCTAACGCGCTTGCTCGGAAGGACCCGGGGGCGGGCTATAGTCTTGGACAGCAATTCCTCTTCCCCGCGAGCCGAGAATCGAGCGACCCGTTCACGGGGCGAAAGGGCCGAGCATATCTCAGTCATACCGCGACCCAGCGAGAGGTGAAGAGAGCCGGCATCGCGAGTGGAATCCCGAAACCCATCTCCTGCCACACCTTCCGGCGCTCGTTCGCCACCCAGATGCTTCGATCCGGCTACGATGTGCGCACGGTGCAGAAGTTGATGGGGCACAATGACGTCCGTACGACGATGATCTACGTCGAGGCTGTCACCGATGCTGGGACTGCCATGAGGAGCCCCCTCGACCAGCGGAAGCCGCGCGATTAGGTCGCAACGCCCTCGCCGGGCTCTTGGGCTGCCCGTGCGCAGCCCAAGGCTCGGAGCCGCTGGAACGTTCGCGTGGCCAGACGTGGGGTCGGGTCTCCTGAGTCGGATGGCGGATGCTGCGATTTCTGGTGGCCCAATTCCTGAAACAACATGGAATTCTGCAGTAGAATTAGGAGTTAGGCTGAACCAAGGGAGACCTGGCCATTAGTGATTTCGAGTTTGCCACGATCATCCTCTCGATCGTTATTGGGCTGGGAATCACGAGAGTGCTCACCGGGCTGGCGACCTCTTTTCGACGCCATGGGTCTTTCGGCTCAGATCGGGTAAGGACGCTTTGGGCGGCTGCCGTCTTCACGAACTCGATCATCTTCTGGGTGTCTGCGGTGGACTCGTACCGCGGCTCCGAGCTCTCCTCGCCGGACTTCCTTCAGCTTCTGGCGCAGGCGACTGCCCTCTACTTCGCAGCGGAACTGGTCTCGCTTGCCCGAGAATCGGGCGAAGCAGCCGATAGTGAGTTTACCCTGGTGCGGCGGCCGTTCTTTGTAGCGCTCGCGCTCGTTGACGTTATCGACATCGTGGACACGGCTCGAAACGGGGGGATCGAACTCATCCTCGCGCTAGGCCCCAGCTACTACGTCGCCGTACTGCTGTCGCTCTCCGTATACTGCGTCGGGTATCTGGTGGCGCGGGAGCGGATTCAGCTTCTCCTAGCCACGACTATGGTAGTCGGACAACTAGCGTGGCTCTTCACCGTGCCGTGGGTCTTGTAGGCGGGTTCAGCCTAACAAGGAGTTCTACAGTCCGGATAGGCTGCGCAGGGTTGTCTTGTAGCTATTGAGACTAGTCACGAAGCAGGGCCGGCAGTAGAACTCCGAGTCGTTAGAAAGCAGTGGCCATTATGACCGCTGGCCTACCTCGCCATTGGCCTCGTGTCCTCGGTGCTGTCAGTTAGCGCCCGCCTCGGAATTTCGA
>JBCCEZ010000091.1:0-13921 GCA_039030015.1 Gemmatimonadota bacterium
CCGCGGCCGCGGCCGCCGAGAGCTCCGAGTCGGAGTTCGAGGACCAGGAGGCCGAGGTCGCCGAGGACGAAGCGGCTTCCGAGGACGAGGACGTGGTCGAAGCCGACTACGAAATCGTCGAAGAAGAGCAGTCCTAGGACGAAGTCATGGGGTGGGTGGGGCAACCCGCCCACCCCACTTCGTCATCCAAAACAGGTGTAGAAGCGAGAAGGCCGGACCGGAGTCGGGCCTTCTCGTGTATCGGGGATTGAACACGACGCTCGGCCCCGGGCGTCGTCCGAGCATAGAGGGGCGAGCGCCATGTACGACCCGTTGAAGTCGAAGACGAACATCATCCTCTTCGTGGCCGCCACCTTCACCGTGGGGCTCGGTGTCGCGAGCGCCGTCGGGTGGACGAGCACGTCCCACGCAATGCCCCCGATCGTCGAGGGGGGGCAGGTACCCGCTTCGGCGGTCCAGCCGGCTCTTACCCTCAGTGACGCGTTCACGAATCTGGCCGACGCCGTGACGCCGGCCGTGGTCCGGATCGAGACACGGCGCACGGTACAGCCGCGCACCCGGGAGCAGGTGCCCGAACAGTTCCGTCAATTCTTCGACGAGCGGCAGCAAGAGGAGGACGCTCAGCCGCGGTCGGCGATCTCGGGGGGTAGTGGCTTCATCGTCTCACGAGACGGCTACATCCTGACCAACAACCACGTCGTCGAGAACTCGACCGACGTGCGTGTCTACTTCCCGGACCGCCGCTACTTCCCGGCCACCGTCGTCGGCGCGGATCCCTTCACGGACGTGGCGGTCATCAAGGTCGACGTCGACGAAGATCTGCCCACGATGGCCTTCGGCGACTCCGACGGGATCGACGTCGGCGAGTGGATCTTGGCGATCGGGAACCCTGGGTTCGGCGCGTCGACTCAGCTCGACTTCACCGTCACCGCCGGGATCATCAGCGCGCGGGGCCGAGGATTGCGCCTCCTGCAGCAAGACATCTTCAACGACCCGCGCTTCGACCGCTCGCTCTCGGGGTACGCGATCGAGGACTTCATCCAGACGGACGCGGTCATCAACCCGGGCAACTCCGGGGGGCCGATGGTCAACCTGGCGGGTGAGGTGGTAGGCATCAATTCGGCCATCGCGTCGACGACCGGAGTCTACCAAGGGTACGGCTTCGCGATCCCGATCAACCTCGCCCGGCGCATCATGGAGGATCTCGTCGAGTACGGGCACGTGCGGCGGCCCCGTATCGGTGTGCAGATCGAAGACGTCGAGGCCGAGGACGCCGAGTTCTACGGCCTCCCGTCGGTGTCGGGGATCCTCGTCCAGGCGGTGCCTGGCGACGGGCCGTCCGCGGGTCTGCTCCGAGCCGAGGACGTGATCGTCGCGCTCGATGGACAGGCGGTCGGGTACGTCTCCGAGCTCCAGGCGGAGATCGCGGAGCGTCGACCCGGAGACCGCGTCAGCCTCACCGTCTACCGCGACCGCCAGCCGGTCGAGATCGACGTGCGACTCGGTGAAGCGCCGATCAACAACATCCGCACGGTCGCCGCCGCGGTACCCGAGAGCGGAGAGGAACGCCTCGGGATCCAGGTCGAGGCGATCGACCCGTCGGACGCCGCCTTTGAAGGCGTCCGCGGCGTCGTCCTCCTCGACGTGGCTCGCGGGAGTGCGGCTGAGCGACGTGGCGTGGGCGCGTACCGCGGCACCCGCCTCTTCCAGATCAACGACGCCGTGATCGAGAGTCCGAGCGACGTTCGGGGCGCGTTGGACCAGGTTCTCCCCGGCGAAATCGTCTCGCTCCACTTCGTGGATCGCGTCGGAGACGAGCGGGTCGTGAACGTCCGGATGCCGTAGAAGACGACGTCTTCGTACAAGGGCCCGGCTCACCCATCGCGGTGGACCGGGCCCTTCTCGATTCTACGCCCCTCCAGCTTCAACGGGCCTTCCCCCGGTTGTATCTTTCGGCCCGCGCGAAAGTGGCGGAATTGGTAGACGCGCGGGATTTAGGATCCCGTGGCTTCGTGCCGTGGGGGTTCGAGTCCCCCCTTTCGCACTCATCGCTCGACCGTGCCCCACCCTCCCCCGTCTGAACGCATGACTCTGGACGCATCCGATCTGCAGATCTCCGTCGAAGAGGAGGCCCGCTGGCGCCGCAAGATGAGCGTCACCGTTCCGGCTGCCATCGTGCAGGCCGAAGAACGCCGGGCGGCCAACGAACTCGCTTCTCGCGCTCGCCTCAAAGGCTTCCGGAAAGGCCGAGTGCCCACCCGGGTTATCGAGTCACGTTTCGGCGGCGCGCTTCGCCAGGAGGCGCTCGACAAGCTGATCGGCTCGGCATACCGCGAGGCTCTCGCGACGCACGAGTTGCGACCGATCAGTGAGGGAGCAATCGAAGACCTCACGTACGAGCCGGAAGAGGACCTGACGTTCGCCATCTCGTTCGATGTCGAGCCGGTCTTCTCCGTCGAGCGCATGGGTGGCTTCACCGTCGAGCGTCCGACCCAACCCGTCACCGACGAACAGATCGACGGAGTACTCGCCCGAATCCAAGAGCAGAACGGCGTGTGGCGTCCGCTCGAGGAAGGCGCCCCGGAGGAGAAGGATCTCGTCTCCGTCCACATCGTCCGACTCGGCGACGATGACGAGGCGGTCGACGAGGGGCGCGACTACGAGCTGGTCGTCGGATCGGGAGACGCCATCCCGGACATCGAGGAAGGGATTCGGACCCTCGAGCCCGGCGCTTCGGGTGACTTCGACATCACCTTTCCCGACGACTTCCCCGATGAGGACCGGCGGGGCGAGCAAGAGCGAATTCGGATCACGCTCGGTTCTCGCCGCACCCTCGACCTCCCGGAGTTGGACGACGATTTAGCCCGCCAGGTCGGTGACTTCGAGACCCTCGACGCCCTGACGGCGAAGGTACGCGAAGACATGGAGAAGGAAGTCGCTCAGCAGGCGGACACGGTCGTGCGCGGACGCCTCGTCGATCTGATCGTCGATGCGAATCCCTTCGAGGTCCCGTCGTCGATGGTCGACCGCTACGCCGATGGTATCATCGGGAATCCCGACTCGGTCGACCCCGAGAAGCTGGCCGAGTTCAGGGCCCAGATCGCGCCCGAGGCGGAACGAGCGGTCAAGCGCATCCTCGTGATCGAGAAGATCGCCCAGGAGCAGAGCCTGGCCGCTTCCGACGACGACATCGACGCCCGCGTCGAAGAAATCGCCGAAGCGAACAACACCGGCGCGGCTCAGGTGTATGCAGAGCTACAGAAGTCGGGACGACTCGAGTCGCTCGAGCGTGAGCTGACAGAGAAAGCGGTCTTCGACTTCCTGATTGAACAATCCGAGATCATCGAGGCACCCTAGAGACCATGGCCATCTACCCTCCGTACGTCATCGAGCGCACCAGCCGCGGCGAGCGCAGCTACGACATCTTCAGTCGACTGCTCATGGACCGAATCGTCTTCCTGGGCACCGGGATCGACGACAACGTCGCGAACATCATCCTCGCGCAGCTGCTCTTCCTCGACGCCGAGGACCCGGATCGCGACATCTACATGTACATCAACTCCCCCGGCGGGAGCGTGTACGCGGGGCTCGCGATCTACGACACCATGCAGCACCTCCGCGCGCCGGTCTCCACCTTCTGTGTGGGCATGGCGATGTCGATGGGCGCGGTCCTTCTCGCGGCGGGCGCCGAGGGGAAGCGGAACGCCCTCCCGAACTCGCGGATTATGATGCACCAGCCGTCCGGTGGGTCGCAGGGCACGGCGGCGGACATCGAGATCCAAGCGCAAGAAATCTTGCGTATCCGGGAACAGTTGAACGGTATTATCTCCAAGCACACGGGTCAGCCCGTCGATCGGATCGCGTCCGATGTGGATCGCGACCGGTTCATGAGCCCCGAGGCGGCCGTCGAGTACGGCCTCATCGACCGCGTGCTGGAAGGCCCCGTTCAGCAGAACGAAGGAAAGCCGGCGGATTCGGATTCGGCTGAGTAGCCGAAGCGAACGACGGCACCCAGGAGTCGTACATGACGGACAAGCACCTCCGCTGCAGCTTCTGCGGAAAGTCCAAAGAGAGCGTCAAGAAGTTCATCTCTGGACCGAACGTGTATATCTGCAACGAGTGCATCTCGCTCTGTAACGAGATCCTCGCTGAGGAAGAAGAGCGGGAGGCCCAGGAACAGACCGTTCCGTCTCCGACACCGGAAGAGATCAAAGCGACGCTCGACCAATACGTGATCGGCCAGGAGGCGGCCAAGAAGGCGCTCGCCGTCTCCGTGTACAATCACTACAAGCGCGTCGGGCACCAGGGCGTGCTCGACGACGTCGAGATCGACAAGGCCAACATCCTCCTGATCGGGCCAACCGGCGTCGGGAAGACGCTCCTGGCGCAGACGCTGGCGCGGACGCTGCACGTGCCCTTCACGATCGCGGACGCGACGACGCTGACCGAAGCGGGCTACGTCGGCGAGGACGTCGAGAACATCCTCGTTCGACTCCTCCAGGCGGCCGATTTCAACGTGGCCGAGTGTGAGCGCGGCATCGTCTACATCGACGAGATCGACAAGATCGCGCGCAAATCGGAGAACCCGTCGATCACCCGCGATGTCTCCGGCGAGGGTGTGCAACAGGCGCTACTCAAGATTCTCGAGGGCACGATCGCGAGTGTACCCCCGCAGGGCGGCCGGAAGCACCCGCAGCAGGAGTACATCCAGATCAACACGAAGAGCATTCTCTTCATCTGCGGCGGCGCCTTCGACGGGATGGAGCAGATCATCGAGGCCCGCATCGGCAAGAAAGCGATCGGCTTCGGGAATGGCGACGAAGCCGTGGAGCAGCATCGTGACACGGACGGCGGCCTGATGCAGTTCGTCGAGCCGGAAGACCTGCAGCGCTACGGGTTGATTCCCGAGATCGTCGGCCGACTGCCGGTGAGCGTGCACCTCGACGATCTGGACGAAGACGCACTCGTCCAGATCCTCCAGGAGCCGAAGAACGCTCTCGTGAAGCAGTACGAGAAGATGTTCGAGCTCGAGGGCATCGGCCTCACCTTCGATCCGGAAGCGATCCGAGCCATCGCGCGAAAGACGCTCGACCGCAACACGGGCGCGCGCGGGCTACGGTCGATCATCGAGACGACGATGCGCGACATCATGTTCGAGATCCCCTCGCGGAACGACGTGCGCGAGGTCGTGATCACGAAGGAGTGCATCGAAGACGGGGTGGCTCCCCTCATGGTTCTGCACGCTGAGGAGCGCGCGCTCGAGGCGTAGAGCGTCAAAAAGCTGTCGCGCAGGCGACAAGAAGCCCGTGACGTCCCCGACGTCACGGGCTTTCCCTATCGGGATGCCCCATAGAGGGATACGATACGCGGTCCGAGCCATCAGCACAGCGTTAGCCGCCTATGGCGACCCTGATACGGGCCGAAGACCACGTCGAGGTACCTGACCGCCTTCCGGTGGTCGCCCTCCGTGACCTCGTATTTTTCCCGTACATCGTCCTCCCGATCCTCATCGGTCGACACCGCTCCGTCGCCGCCCTCGAAGCCGCGCAGGACACCGAAGGTCTGGTGCTCCTCGTTGCGCAAAAGGACCCGGCCATCGACGACCCCACGGCTCAAGATCTCTTCCGTGTGGGCACCGTCGCGCGAATCGTTCAGACGACGACCCTGCCCGACGGCACGAGTCGCGTCGTCCTGGAGGGATTGGGACGAGCGAGAATCAAGAGGCTCACGACGACGACCGAAGCCCTTCGCGCGACGATCGACCTGTTCGTGGCCCGGGAGGCCGAGGAGGCGACCCGCCCCCGCTTCGAGCCGGCCGACACACCCGACGCAGACGCAGACACGGAAGACGACGTGGAGGAGTCGAGCGTCTTCGGCCCCAATGTCGGGTCCGCCGCCGAGGTCGCGACTCGGGTCGCGAGGGGCCGCGCACTGGACTCGGCCGTGGACAACGTGCGGAGGCTCTACGCCGAGTACGCCCGCCTGCACGAGCGCATCCCCGAGGAGCTATCCGGCATGCTCTCGGCAGACGGGGATCGGATTCGCTTTGCGCACCTGGTCGGCGGTCACCTGATCGTTCCGGCGCTGGAGAAGCAGGAGCTGCTCGAAGCGACGCTGCTCGACGATCAGCTGGAGATCCTTCGCGAGATGCTCGTTCGGGAGTTGGAGATCCTCCGCATCGAACGGAAGCTCGACCGCCAGATCCAACTCCAGCTCGGTGGAAAGGGATCACCGTTCGACCTCGGACCGAAGAGTGAGCAGCGCTCCTCCGGGCGCGACGATCCCGAGGAGTGGGAAGAGATCGCGGGGCAGATCGAAGACCGTGACCTTCCGCCCCATGCCAAGACGCGAGCCGAGAAAGAGCTCGCCCGGCTCAAGAAGCTCAATCCGGTTGCCCCGGAGGCGGCGGTCATCCGGACCCACTTGGACTGGATCGTCTCCCTGCCCTGGGCAGGACGATCCGAAGACAACTTGGACGTGCGGCACGCAACCGAGATCCTCGAAGCCGAGCACTTCGGACTCGGCGAGGTCAAAGAGCGGGTGCTCGATCACGTGGCGGTCCTCTCCCTCGTACGGGAGATGCGCGGACCGATCCTCTGCCTCGTCGGACCTCCTGGCGTCGGCAAAACCTCTCTCGGCCGAAGCATCGCCAACGCGCTCGGACGAGAATTCGTGCGCGTCTCGCTGGGCGGCGTGCGGGACGAGGCAGAGATCCGAGGGCATCGCCGCACCTACGTCGGCGCCCTGCCGGGCCGCGTGATCCAGGGCATGCGACGCAGCGGAACCCGGAACCCGGTCTTCCTCCTCGACGAGATCGACAAGCTGGCGCGGGACTTCCACGGGGACCCCGGAGCAGCGCTGCTCGAAGTCTTGGACCCGGAGCAGAACCGCTCCTTCACCGATCACTACCTCGAGCTGGAGTTCGACCTCTCGGACGTCCTCTTCGTGGCGACGGCGAATACACTCCAGGGTGTGCCTGAGCCGTTGCGTGACCGGATGGAGGTCATCCGCCTTCCCGGATATCTGGATACCGAGAAGCGGGAGATCGCGCATCGCTTCTTGTGGCCGCGGCAGGCGGCCCAGCACGGGCTTCCGGAGGGGATGGTCTCGCTCTCTCCCGACGCGGTACACGAGATCATCGAGCGGTACACGCGGGAGGCCGGGGTGCGCGAACTCAACCGCAGGCTCTCTCGGGTCGCACGGAAGCTCGCCCGCTCCGTGGCGGACGGAGACCTGGTCGGTCCGGTCGTCCAGGCGTCCGAGCTCAAGGAGCTCCTGGGTCCCGAGACGTATCAGCCCCCCGAGCGGGACGAGGACGGGGACCGGGTGGGCATCGCCAACGGACTCGCGTGGACGAATGCCGGTGGGCAGGTGATGGACGTCGAAGTCGCGATCGTCGAAGGGGGAGGCAACCTCCGCCTGACCGGAACGCTGGGCGACGTCATGAAGGAGTCGGCCCAGGCTGCGGTCACCTACGCGCGGTCGCGCGCGAAGCTGTTGGGGCTCGACCCGCACTTCCACGAGAAGATCGACGTCCACATCCACATCCCCGAGGGCGCGACTCCGAAGGATGGACCGTCGGCAGGGATCACGATCGCCGTGGCGCTGATCTCGGCCCTCACGGACACGCCGACCCGGGCCGATGTGGCGATGACCGGGGAGATCACCCTCCGCGGTCGCGTGATCGCCGTGGGAGGGGTGAAGGAGAAGGCGGTCGCCGCACTTCGGAGTGGGATGACGCGCGTCGTCCTCCCCAAAGCGAACGAGAACGACCTCGAAACTCTGCCCGAGGAAGTCCTGCAGGCCATGAGCTTCGACCTCGTGAAGACGATGGACGAAGTGATGGACGCCGTGCTCACCGGTCGTCCGGACACGGTCGGAGGCGCGAAGGAGCGCGACATCGGGGTGTCCCTCTCGCACGGATGATCATCCGCTCGGTCGAGTACGCGGGCACGATCGCGGACGTCGGAGGACCGGCGCCCGGAACGTTGCCGCAGGTCGCCTTCTCCGGGCGATCGAACGTGGGTAAGTCATCGCTGATCAACACCCTTCTCCGCCGCACTCGTTCGAAGATCGCGCACGTCTCCGCCCAGCCCGGGAAGACCCGAGCGCTCAACTTCTACCGGGTCAACGACCTCTTCTTCCTCGTCGACCTACCGGGGTACGGATACGCCAAGGTCCCCGAGGCGATGAGGGACGGATGGACGCGCCTCATCGAGTGGTACCTCTCCGATCCGGGCCGGGTGCGAGGGGTCGTACACCTGGTGGACGCTCGTCACAAACCCACGGCACACGACGAACAGATGGTCGGCTACCTCGCCGAGCTCGGCTTGCCCGCGCTCGTCGTGCTGACCAAGATCGACAAGGTGAAGCGTAGCGCGCGCCGGAAGTCGATCGACCGAGCGCTCGAAGCGCTGGGCCTCGAGGAGAATCAACTCGTCCCCTTCTCGTGCAAGACGGGAGAGGGTCGCGAGGAACTCCTCGAAGCGGTTTCGGAACTCGTGACCGGAGGAGATGGCGAGTGAGGCATGCGACGGCCGCGCGCGGATTCGCCCTGGTGGTGTCCGGCGTCGTGCTGTCACTCCCTGCCTGCACGATCGCCCCTTCGCCCGGCGCGACCACCGTAGCACCGGCCGATCCGACGACCCTGCCTCCCCCTGGCCACGGCACGCTGCGCCAAGACGATGTGACCCTGACCGTCGTGAGCCGAGGCCTCGAACTCAAGGTCACACCGCTGCACGAGTCGGTGACACGAGTCACTGCACCCGACACGTATGGGCGTTTGTCGGGGATCGCGGGCGCGCACCGCGCGGACGCCCCGGACGACAGTCGACTCTTCTTGGTCTCGTTCTACTCGACCGAGCCGAATCTGCGCTTCTCCCCCGAGGAGGTGCAGTTGATCTCCCGGGGCCTCCGGATGCGGCCTCTCTCGATCCTCCCGATTACTCCGGGGTGGGGGCAGAACCGCGTGGAGCAGCGACAGGCCGAGATGGCGGTGTACGCCTTCGGCGCGGAGGTGGATCTCGAATCCGATCTCGTGCTGGCCTATGGCTTCGACGAGACGACGACGTGGAGCTCTCTGCTCACGCGGATCCAAGCGGAGCGCGGGCGAGCCCGAGCGCGCGCCGGGGGCTCCAGCCGCTAGAAGGGCTCAGCTCTCCAGTTCGTACTTCGCGATCTTCCGGTAGAGCGTGCGCTCGCCGATGCCGAGTAGCTCGGCCGCCTTTCGGCGGTTCCCGTCGACGCGGACCAACGCGGTCCGAATCGCCTCCCGCTCCAAGTCGTCGATCGTCATCCCCGGCTTGAAGACGACGACGTCCTCCTCCCCGTCATCGTCGAGGACCGGCGACTCGGTGAGCTCACCCGGGACGTACGGTGCGATCTCGACCCCGTGTTCGACGGCAGAATCCCTCCGGCCGCCCACCGTACCGAGAATCGTCTCGCCGACCGGAAGGGCGACGTCGTGTCGGTACGCCTCGAATTCCCGACGCAGGTCGTCCATGTCGACGCGGAGTTCGACGAGAGTCCGAAAGATGAATTCGAGCTCCGGACGGAGGTTTCCGTTCTGGCTGCCTTCGGAGGAGGCACCTCGCGGAATCGGAACGGGCAGGAGGGCCGTACTGCCACCGCGTACATCCTCGGGGATGTCTTCTGGACGGATCTGCCGGTTCGGCGCCAACACGACCATCGATTCGACGAGATTCCGCAACTCGCGGATGTTGCCCGGCCAGGAGTACTCGGTGAGGAGCTGCATCGCCTCCGGAGAGATGCCCGGGAAGGAGCGATCGTTGCGATCGGAGACTTCCTTCACGAAGGCCTCCACCAGGAGCGGGATGTCGGCCCTGCGGTCGCGGAGCGCCGGGAGCTCGATGGAGAGGACGTTCAGACGGAAGTAGAGGTCCCGTCGAAACTCGGAGAGCGTCACGAGCTGACGCAGGTCCTGGTTGGTGGCGGCGACGATCCGGACGTCCACCTTGATCGGGGCCTCACCGCCCACGCGATGGAACTCCCTCTGCTCGAGCACGCGTAGCAGCTTGGTTTGCGTGGCGACCGGCATCTCACCGATCTCGTCGAGGAAGATCGTGCCTCCGTCGGCCAGCTCGAAGAGTCCCCTGCGCGCGTCGATGGCACCGGTGAACGCGCCCTTCTCGTGGCCGAAGAGCTCCGACTCCAGGAGCGTCTCCGAGAGGGCCGCCACATTCACGGCGATGAACGGCTTGTGACGCCTCGGAGAGAGCGCGTGGAGGCCTCGAGCCACCAACTCCTTCCCCGTCCCGGATTCGCCCGTCACGAGCACCGTCGACGCGACAGGAGCAATCTGCACCACGCGTTCGAGCAGCTGCCGCATCGCGTCGGTTTGGCCGACGATTCCGGTGAGCGCTCGCAGCCGCTTCCGCTCCACGGCGCGGCTACCCAGCAGGATCACATCCGCGTGGTCTGCGGAGCTCGAGAAGACCTCTTCGAATCCCGAGAGCTGGGCGGTCGGCACGTCTTCCGAATCGGCGACGGCGAACACCGGAATATGAAGCTGCTCGTGCGCCTGACGGGCGAGCGCTCCACCCGCATCCGCCAAGCCGCCCGTGAGCACGAGAAGAGCCGCGCCGTCGTCCGGAGTCAGAGACTCCGTCGGGGTGACCAGATCCGTGTCGTACCCCGCGGCTTCAAAGCCCTCACGCAACACACCAGCCACGGGGAGGTCGTGCGTCGAGATCAGAACGTGCACGTCGGCGCTCATCGGCCGGTCGGGGTGTGGGGCGCGTCCTCACCCTTCAGGAGGGCCACGGCATGGTCGACGATCGGTTCCAGAACCTCCAAGCCGTCCCGCACGCCCCCGTTACTTCCGGGGAGATTCACGATCAGGGTTCGTGCGCGAATGCCTGCGATTCCGCGAGACAGTAGGGAGTACGGCGTCGCCGCGAGTCCGCGCCGGCGGAGCTCTTCGGCGATCCCCGGTGCGTGCCGCTCGATGACGGCGAGCGTGGCCTCCGGAGTCACGTCCCGGGGTGCCATACCGGTTCCCCCCGTCGTCACCACCACGTCGACACCCGAATCCGCCCAACGCATCAACCGCGGGGAGATCTCGGTGACCTCGTCCCGCACGATCGCGTGCTCCTGCACGGTATCGCCGCGGGCCTCGCACCACGAGACGATCATCGGACCGCTCGTGTCGGGGCGAAGCCCGGCGGCCGATCGATCGCTCACGGTGAGCACGGCGAAGGTGAGGGGCACGTCTCGGGACATCTACCGCTTGATCGATCCTTCGGTGTAGAACGGAGGCCGTTGGACGACCGCGTCGACGAGACGTCCGCGTGCGTCGATCTTCACTTCCGTGTCTGCCTTCGACAGGCCGACGGGGACGTAGCCGAGCGCCACGCCGAAGCCCAGCGTCGGGCTCACGGTCCCCGACGTCACATTCCCGACCACCGCGCCGTCGGACACGATGTCGTAGCCAGGCCGCGGGAACCCCTTCCCGGTCAGTCGAAGCCCCACGAGCCGGCGCTCGACGCCGGCCTCTTTCTGCGCGGCGAGCGCCTCGCGCCCCACGAAGTCCACGCCCTTGTCGAGTTTCGTCACCCAGCCGAGGCCGGCTTCGAGTGTCGTGTGTTGATCGTCGATGTCGTTCCCGTACAGGGCATATCCCACCTCGAGGCGCAGGGAGTCACGCGCCCCCAGCCCCGCCGGGATCAGACCGGCGTCCTTGCCTGCATCGAGCAGAGCGTTCCATACCGTCAGGGCACCATCCGCGGGCAAGTACAGCTCGAAGCCATCCTCCCCCGTGTACCCGGTGCCCGAGATCACACCCTCGACGCCCGCCACGGCACCCTCCGCGAAGCGATAGTACTTCACGTCGTCGACATCGAGGCTGGCAAGGGGACGGAGGATCTCCCGGGCCGCAGGCCCTTGAAGCGCGAGGAGCGCGGTCTGATCGGACACGTCCTCGACGTCGACGTCGAAGTCGGCGGCGTGCTGCATCACCCACGCCCAGTCCTTCTCGAGGTTCGCAGCGTTCACCACGAGCATCCACCGGTCTGCAAAACGGTAGATGATGAGATCGTCGATGACACACCCGTCATCCTGGCACATGGCGCTGTACTGCGCCTGTCCGACCTCCATCCGGGATGCATCGTTGACCGAGATCCGCTGCACGAGGTCGAGCGCCTGGGGGCCGCGCAGCATGAACTCGCCCATGTGCGACACGTCGAACAGACCCGCCGCTTCGCGCACCGCTTTGTGCTCGGCGGTAATCCCGGTCGGGTATTGGACCGGCATGGAGAAGCCTGCGAACGGGACCATCTTTCCGTCGAGGGCGACGTGGGCATCGTACAGGGGAGTGGTCTTCAATCCCTCGCTCATGCGGAGCGCTCCGGGCGTGTAGGGTTGGGACGCGACGAGTTCGTCACGCCTTACAGGATGTAGCGGCTGAGATCTTCGTCCTCGGCAACGTCCGCCAGCCGCTCTCGAACGAAGGAACGATCCACGACGACAGCCTCACCCGCACCTTCCGGAAGGTCGAACATCACCTCTTCGAGAAGGGTCGTGAGTACCGTCCGCAAACGGCGAGCACCGATGTTCTCCATGCGGTCGTTGAGCTCCATCGCGATCCGCGCGAGCTCCTCGACGCCGTCGTCCTTGAACTCGATCGACCCGCCTTCCGTCTCCACGAGCGCCTTGTACTGCTCGAGCAACGCGTTCCTCGGCTCCTTCAGGATCCGGATGAACTCCGCTTCACCAAGGTTCTGCAGCTCGACGCGAATCGGAAAACGGCCCTGGAGCTCGGGGATGAGGTCCGAGGGCTTGGCCACATGGAAGGCGCCGGCCGCAATGAAGAGGATGTGGTCCGTGCGCACCAGGCCGTACTTCGTCGTGACGGTGGAGCCCTCGACGATCGGCAGCAGGTCCCGCTGAACGCCTTCACGACTCACGTCGGGCCCTTGGCCACCGCGCATGCCGGCCACCTTGTCGATCTCGTCGAGGAAGACGATCCCCATCTCTTCGGCGCGATAGAGCGCCTCGTTCACGACCTCGTCCATGTCGACGAGCTTGTCCAGCTCGTCCTGTAGGAGGATGCGCCGCGCTTCGGCGACCGAAACGGTGCGCCGCTTCTTCTTCTTCGGGAGCAGGTCCTGGAGCATCTCCGAGAAGTTGTGATCCATGCCCTCACCTCCGCCCATCGGGATCATCATCCCGTCGATGGAGGCGGACTGCGTGACCTCGATCTCGACCTCTCGCTCCTCCAGCTTCCCGTCCTTCAGGAGCGCGCCGAGCTTCTCGCGGGTCCGCGCCCGACGTTCTTGAACGCTCTCCGGGTCGTGGGCTTCGACACCGGAGGGCCCGGCCACGAAGACATTCGACCCATCCGGCTCCATGCTCTTCGGGGGCTCGGGCGTCGGGGCCGGAAGCAGGAGATCGAGAAGCTTCTCGTGCACCCGGTCCTCGGCGGTCCCCTGGACCTCGTACTCGCGATCCGCGCGGACGAGGTTGATGGCGATGTCGACCAAGTCCCGGATCATCGATTCGACGTCTCGACCGACGTACCCGACCTCGGTGAACTTCGAGGCTTCGACCTTGAGGAAGGGAGCACCGGCCAGACGGGCCAATCGCCGCGCGATCTCGGTCTTTCCGACGCCCGTGGGGCCGATGAGGATGAGGTTGTTCGGCGCAATCTCGTGCCGCATCTCTTCCTCGACGCGCTGTCTCCGCCAGCGGTTCCGAAGCACGATCGCCACGGCCTTCTTCGCGTCGTCTTGGCCGACGATGTACTTGTCGAGCTCGCCCACGATCTGCCGAGGGGTCAACTCATCCAGCCACACCGCCTCTTCCTGCTTCTCGTCCGCGGGGAGGCTGGACTCCGTGCGTTGCAGTGCTTCCGTGGTCATCCTTCCCCTCCCTCCTCCGATCCCAACTCGAGGACGACGATGTC
>JBCCEZ010000092.1:0-13524 GCA_039030015.1 Gemmatimonadota bacterium
CAAATCGCGTGGAACGTCACATTTATAAAATACATACATTGTTCATTAGGTATCAGCGGTCTGTTCTGATCACATCAAACGGGTCATGCACCAACGAGCCACTAACATCAAATTAATGCCTGAGATTGAAAAGCCTTGTATGGCAGACCTTGGGAAATATCGAGATCCTCCGCCCGCGGTACTCGAGCAGCGGCGACCGCGGCGGCGCAAGGCATCCGCAGGCCGGGTCACTCCGCACCCAGCACTACGCTCGGGTCGCTGCGGGACGCCCGGATCGCAGGAAGGAGCGCTACCCCGAGCGACGCGAAGACGATCGCAGCACTTGCTAGGAGGAGCGTCACGGGATCGCCGGCCGAGGTCTGGAAGAGAAAGCCCTCGACCAGGCCGGTGCCGGCGAACACCGCGCCAACGCCAACGAGCAGCCCCGGCGCGACAACGGCAAGTCCTCCCAAAAGGACACGACGCACGATCCGGGCCCGCGTTGCACCCAGCGCCATGCGCACGCCCAGTTCACGACGTTGCTCAACGACCCAGTACGAGAGCACGCTCGCGACACCCACCACGGCAAGCGTGGCTGCGAGCGTCGCAAACAACCCTATGACAAGGGCGCGGAACCGCTCGCTCGCGCTCGAGTCACGCACCCGATCTTCCAATGACACAATGCGGACCGGGAGGGACGGATCTAGGCTCGATACGGCGTTTTCGATCAAGGCGTTGGTTTCGGCGGCACCGCTCGATGTCCGAACGAGCGCCAATGGTCCGTCCTCCGTCGGCAGGTAGACCAGAGCCGTCGCGTCGCGCGATGGCGTGCCGGGGCTCAGGTCGTCCGCCACCCCGATTACCTCTCGGCCAGCCACATCACCCTCGCGCCGAATTCGACTTCCCACCGCGCCCCCTCCGGGCCAGAAGCGCTCGGCCATGGCGCGATTCACGATCGCCACCCCTCCATCCGCGTCGACATCGGCGGGCTCGAATGTCCGCCCCTCGAGCATGGCGACGTCGATCGTCGAGAAGTACGACCGGCCGACACGTGTCCACTTTACGTTCACAGGACTCGCATCCACATCGTCGCCCACCCTGACGTCTCCTCCGCTGCCGCCCTCGGAGTACGGCAGATTGAACGCCACCGAGACGTCGATCGCTCCAGGCATCACCGCGAGCCGATCTCCAAGGGTCTGGCGAAACGCGCGGATCGCCTCCGCATCGTCGTATCGCTCCCCATAGAACTCCGTGGAGACGGCATACAGTCCTGCGGGTTCGAATCCAAGGTCCACGCTCGAGAGGCGCAGAAGACTCTGCCCGAGCAGCCCCGTGGCGACCACCAGGGGAACGGTCAAAGCGACCTCCGCGAACACCAGACTGCGTTGAAAACGAGCGACTCGCCGATCGACCGAGGACGTGCGGCTCCGCGGCACACCGGTCGGAGCAACGCCCAAAGCCGCGCCGATCATGGGCAACGCGGCGACCAGGAAGCCGCAGCCTATCGAGAGGACCACAGCAGTAGCGACGACTCCAGCATCCGACCGAACGCCCGTCAGGATGCCTGGCGGAGCAAGTGTGCGGAGGACGGACAGCGTGAAGTGCGTGACCCCGAGTGCAGCTACTCCCGCCATCGAAGCCACGAGCAACGTCTCCGTCAGGATCTGCCCAACGAGTCGAAGTCGGGGAACGCCCAGGCAGCGTCGCAACGCGAACTCGCGTTCCCTTCGCTTGGCTCGGATGAGAAGAAGGCCGCTCGCGTTGGCGCACGCAATCAGGAGGACTCCCGCCGCTGCACCGAGCAAGAGCGCCATCGTTGGCCGAACGTCCCCGATCAGGTAGTTGTGCTGCGGCCAAAGTCGAACTCCGTACTCACCGGCTCGGCTCGCCCGCTCCTCTCCGATTCGTTCCGACACCTCTGCCATGTCTGCGGTCGCTGACTCGATCGAGGCGATGGGGGCCAGGCGCGCGATCCCGTCCAGTGACTGTCCTCCGTCGTACACCGCCAGGTACCGGTCGCCCAAGCGGGTCCAGAGCCGCGTATCCCGGGTCGGGAAGTAGAAGCCGGCCGGCATGACTCCGATGATTCGATGCCGAATCCCGGTCAGTTCGATCGCCCGACCAACCGCGCCTGGGTCCGCTCCGTATTCTGTGACCCAAAGTCCGTGGCTAAGAATCGCCGTGGGCTCCGCACCAGCGACGTCATCCTCCGCGGTGAAGACCCGACCCAGTGCCGGTCCGACCCCGAGTGCCTCGAAGACGCCCGAACTCGCCTGCTGTCCAAGGACCCATCTCGGCTCGCCCCCGCCGTTGAAGACGAATCGCTCCGCCCGGTGGACGCCCAGAGCCGAGAAGCTCCGGTTCAGGCGGCGCCAGTCCAGCAAGACTCCCCATTCCACCGGATAGTCGTCGGCCATGTTCGCGAGGACGGGATTGGCTCGGCCCTGCCAGCTGACACGCGTTTGGGCGACCCGCACGACGCGATCCGGATCTGGATAGGGAAGCGGCTCGAAGAGCGTCGGCTGGAGGATGCTGTACACCGCCGTCGTCGCCCCAATGCCCAGCGCGAGCACCGCGCTCACGGCAAGGAAGAACGCGGGCTCTCGACGGATCGTCCGGACAGCCACCTTCGCGTCGAACCCGAGCCCCCCCGGCCCGCTTGGACGGTAGCGTGGCGATGAGTCCGTGACCGCGGTGCGGGTGGAACGGACGGGGGCCGCCCACCGAGTTGGGAGATAGCCGACGATCACGTTCACGGCCTGGACGCGATACCAACGGTTTGCCGCTCGTCGCGACGATACCGCGAGCCGCGCCATGTACTCCTCGTGCAAGTCGCCTTGTATTGCTTCGCCGATCGCGCCCTTCGGAAGTAGCCATCCGAGGAGTGCGCGAGTGAGCCGCGGCGGAGAGGGCTCCGCCTCCCCTGGAGTCACGAACCGCCCTCCGTCAGTAAGTGCTCGACTCCGTCCCAGAGCCCAATCAGTGACGCGCGGCTCTCGCTGAGCGCCCGGACCCCGCCAGGGGTCACGGCGAACCGTCGAGCGCGACGGCCAGCCCGGTTCGATGTGGAGGCCTCGACGTGCCACTCGAGGAACCCCTTGTTCGTCAGCCGGTCCAAGGCGGCGTAGAGCGTACCACGGCTCACATCCTTACCGGCTCGTGCCTCCAACTCCGCCGCAACCCGCGGCGCGTATGCCTCTTCGCCCAGACGAAGGGCTGCCAGAAGCACCATCTGCTCGAAGGCACCTAACGCCACGCTTCGGGCCACCACAACCTCCCCACCCCTTTGTCGCTCTTATTGACATGTCAAGTTATGCGACATTCGATATGCGTCAACGCCTCACACGTGTTCGCCTCTGGAGGAAGGACTAGACCAGGCGGCCGCCTCGGTAGGCCCGGACATCGTGCTCGACGGTGTAGAGCAGCAGGAGTGCCTCCTCGCCGCCGTGCGCGCGCATGAGGTCCAGCATCATCGGCTCCTCACCCATCCAAGGGAACGCATAGACGATGTCGAAGTCGGAGAGGGGCCGCCCAAGCGCGAGATAACCGGACGGTCCCCCGCCAATCGTGCCGTGTCGGCCCGCTTCCCCAGAGTCCTGCCACTCCCAACCCAAGGGGATGAAGCTACCCCTCGCGAACGACGCGCCAGAGTTCCATTTGGTGGCCAGCTCCCTCCCGACCTCGACCAGGTCAGCGTCGAGCTCGATACCGCACGCGTCAAAGTCGAGGAGGTCCGCCATGATCGTGATGATGCCGGTGGCGGAACCCCATTCGAGAAAGCGGCACCCCGGCTGTCGCAGAGAAATGAGGACGTCCCGAACGACGTCGTAGTCTGCAGCCACGAACGGATGCCACGCGTTCCAGCGCACGTCCGAATCGAATCGGCTCCAGTAGCGACGGCCTTCATCACACAACGCGTTGATGCGTACGCTGAGCTCGCGGTCGAGTCCGGGGGGTGGGTCAGCCCTCATCGGGGGGGACCGGATCGTCCCCCGTGACCTCTGAGCGCTCGTCTTCGGCAGGCGGTCCCTCTGCCGACTCCCCCCGACGCCGGCGCTCCGCCTTCTCTTCCTTCTTCTTCCGCTTCCTGATCTCGCGCTGCTTTTTCTCGTACCCGTAATTCGTGCGTCGTGCCACTGTCCCTCCCTAGGTAGCGGCGGCAACCGATCGAGCCGTGGGGCCCATGGATACCCGATCCCCATGGAGAAGCTAGCGTATCGCGACCGGACCGGGGGCTAGCCGTCCGCGCGTAGTGCACCCGCCGCGTCCGTTCCGGCGACGACTCGTGCAGGGCCCCACGACGCAGCAAGCACGGCGACGAGGAGGACGCCCAGGAACGCGGCGAGCGCCGTGGGATCCAGTGCGTTCATACCCGGGACCAACGAATCCATGAATCGACGTAGCGGCCAATACGCCCCGAGGCCCAAGGTCGCCCCCATCGCAACGAGCGCTGCACCACGGACCAGAACGCCACGCGCGATCGAGCGAGCGGGTTGTCCGAGCGCGATCCGGATCCCCAACTCACGGCGCCGCTGCCGGACGTCGTACAGGAGCGTGCCTCCCAGGCCGGCCATCGCCAAGACCAGAGCACAGACAGCGAAGAGCGTCAGGATCAGCGTGTAGAACCACTGGCGGGCGAGCGACTCCGCCATCAATCCCTCCATCGTGCCGACGTTGGACACGATCGCTTCAGGCGCGATCGCAGCGACCTCCGTCCTCACCGCGGCCAGATCGGGGATGTCGCCCCCTCGAACCACGAAGCGCAGGGTCGACGACCACGTGCCCATCGGGTTGAACGGAACATAGAACGCGGGCTCGATGTCCTGGTCGGCGCCCCAATGCCGGACGTCTCCGACGACGCCCACCACCTCGAGTTCTACCTCGTCCGCGAAGACAACCCGCCGCCCCACGGCATCTCCCTCCGGGAAGAGTTCGGCGGCGCCGCTGCGGTTCAGAACCACGACGGGCGTGCTCATTGGACCGTCGTCCTCGGTAAACTCGCGACCCGCATCGAGGCTGATGTTCAGCGCAGTGAAGTACCCTGTGGTGATGGGGTGCACCCAGAGGTCCAGTTCACGTCCCTCGTGCTCGAGGTCGCCAATCCAGCAGCAGCGGCTCCCCCCACTGACCTCGAACGGCACGCGTACGCCGGCTCCGACGGCAGTCACGCCGGGCCATTCGCTCAGTCGCCGCTGTACCAGGGTCGCGGAGCTGGCCCGCTCCTCTTCCGAAGCCGCGGCACCGAGGTCGACGGTGACGACACTGGCGAGCTCGGGGGAGAAGCCCGGGTCCTGGTCGAGCAGCGTACGGAGTCCTTCCACCACCGTCAGCGATCCCACGAGCAGCAGGGACGCGAGCATCGCCTCGCCCACGACAATCGCTGGGCCCGTAGAGCGCGACGACCCGCGATCGTTCGCTGTCGCAAGCAGCCCCGACTTTCCACGGCTCGACCGTAGAGCGGGCACGAGACCTGCGACGACCCCAGAGACGGCGGTGAGAAGGACGGCGATCCCAAGGACACGAGGATCGATCGTCAGCTCCGCGACCTGCGGCAGGTCGCCTGGCTCGAAACGTTGGATCAGCCGGATCCCGCCCAACGCCCCCACGAGTCCCAGCGCACACCCCGCTGCGCTCAACACCAGCGATTCGACAACCAGCTGCGCGGGGATCGACGAGCCCGCCCCCAGAGCCCTGCGCACGGCGATCTCTCGTCGGCGTGCCTGCCCTCGCGCCAGCAGTAGGCTCGACGCATTCCCGATCGCCACTGCCAGGAGGAGTCCGGAGCCAGCGAGCAAGATCAGCAGCGGGGTGCGGGCATCACCCGCAATCGCCTCACGCAACGAAACCGGTGGAAAGGTCCGGCGGAGCTCGCCCCGCTCATCGAGGTACAGATCCGGCTCCATGTCGGCGAAGGCGCGGGCTCGGCCTAACAGCCCCTCGCGAGCGTCCGCCAGAGTCGCCCCCGGGGAGAGGCGCGCTAGTACCGTCCAGCTGCGATCTCCCCGACTGAGGTTCGCGCTGGGGCCGACGGGCAAGTACAGATCTGCGAAACCCGCGATCGTAGTCGGAGGAACGAAGTCGGGGGAGAGAACTCCGATGACCGCTACGGGCTCACCGTTGATGATGAGCGTCTCGCCGATGAGGTCGGGGCGACCGCCCCAGCGCCGCTCCCAAGCGGCGTGGGAGACGACGGCCAGTTGAAGGCCCTGCTCCACCTCGTCATCGGATGGAAGGCGTCCGATGATCGCCGTGGCCCCGACCAGGTCGTAGAAGCCGGCGCTGACGCGGGCTCCCTCCACGTGCTCGCGGACCTCCCCCGTCAACGTGAAGGAGAAGCCTGAGCCGGCGACGACCGCGTCGAACGCAGCCACGGTTTCCCGCCAGTCCAGATAGTCGGGCCACGAGTGCGCGCCCTCGTCGACCATCACGAGTCGGTCCGACTCCGGGTACGGAAGGGCACGGATCAGCACCTCGTCGACGACGGAGAGGACCGTAACCGTCGCGCCGATCCCCAACCCTAGAAGCCCCACCACACCCGCGCTCACCATCGGCGCGCGAACGACCGAACGCACGGCCTGAGCGACCACCGTCGAGAACTTCACGTGCATGCCCCTCTCCCCCCCATGGTGACCAACGAAGCGGGCCCTCCCGCTCGTCGGGTCGGCCCACTCCCGGACCGCGACCTCGACCACTCCCCACCACCCGCGCGCGATACGGCGCACGGCAGCCACGCCTCGGTCACTCTCGATGGATCGCCGGAACAGTCCTTCGATCTCGGCACCGAACTCCCGACGGAAGGCCGGCGGCGCGAGGTATAGCAGGAGGCGGAGGACGAGGACGGCGAGGCCCGTCATCCAGCAGACTCCGTGAGGTCGGGGGGCACCAGATTCGCCCCCCGCGCGACGTCGGTCAGGCGCGCCAGGCGGCTCGCCTCCGCTGCGACAACCGCGCGCCCGAGCTCCGTCAGCTGGAAGTAGCGCCTCTGCTCAGCCGGCGCCTCACCGTCCGGTCTCTCGGCCTCGACCGCAATGCCGTCGCGTTGCAACCGCTTCATCGAGCGGTAGAGGTTCGCCGGGTCGATCGGTACGTCCTCCCCCACGCGTTCCTCGACAGCCTTCACGATCCCCCATCCGTGGAGTGGACCATCCACGAGCACGAGAAGGATGAGGAAGTCTCGGGGGCTCAACGGGAGATGCGGCTGCGGATCCATGTCGGAATAGCGCAGGTCACACGACTGCAGTCAAGTGACTGCGGTCGAAGTCGCCTTGCGCCTCCCCCCGCGCCGTGAATCATTCTCTCCCGAGCGGAGGAGATCCAACGCAGCCGATATAGGGATTGGGGTCGACGATGTCAGAGTGGCTTCGCCAGCTACGTGCGGTCTTGGGCCTCGGCCTCGCAGGCGCCGCGTGCGGTCTGCTTCTGGGAGCTGTGTTCGTGTTCGCACTCGTGGTCGTCGAGCCGGCCTTCCTCCCCCCGATGCCCACCATGCTGATCCCGACGCTGGGTGCGATGCTGGGCGGCCTGCTCGGGTCCGGCTTCGCGGCCGGCCTCCTGCTCACGAGCCGGCGGAAGTCCTTGGATCAGTTGTCGGCCGGGCGCGGGCTGCTCCTCGGAGGAGCGGCCGGGGCGCTCACCGCGCTGCTCATGGCTGCCGCAACCGGCTTCGGGCCCCCCGGCGAAGATCTTCTCTTCTTCACCGGGGTCTTCACCACGCTCGGCGCAGGCCTAGGCGGAGGCCTGATGAGCATCGCCAAGGGGTCAAAGCGCGACGAACTCGACGCAGCTGGCGCCGCCGAAACGCTTCCGGCGGGGCCGGAGTCATGACGACTTCGACGACACCGAGCCTAGCAAAGAGGATCACAGCGGCCGCGGCGATCTTCGCACTCGTCGCGTGCTCCGACTTCACCCCGACGGCGCGCCAGGTCGCCCCAGGCGTGCTCGCGGTCGATACGGCACCAGGCGCCACGATCGAAGTGCTGGATTGGGGCGGCGCGGGCACTCCGATCGTCTTCCTCGCGGGCGGCGGTCACACGGCGCATCAGTTCGACAACTTCGCTCCTCTGCTCACGGACTCGTTTCGGGTCGTCGGGATCACGCGACGAGGCGTCGGCGGCTCATCCGAAGCCCGACACCGCTTCAACCGCGATCGAATCCGAGACATCGCGCGCGTGCTCGAGGCGCTCGACCTCGAGTCGGCGGTCCTCATCGGCCACTCCCAGGGTGGCCTCGAAGCGGCCGAGTTCGCCCAAGCGTATCCCCAACGATGCCGTGGCATCGTACACCTGGACTCGGCGCTTCTCGGCGGGAGAGAAGAGCTGGCGGAGATCTTCCGGTCGACGCCCCCGCCCTCTCCCCCGGAGCGCACGGAGTCGGACAACGCGTCGATCGCTGCCGTGCAGGCGTGGACGGAGGATACCCAGGGCTTCCGACTTTCGGAGTCGGAGCTACGCGCCGTGAACGAGCTCGACGGGACGGGTCGGGTGCTGGGACCAGCACCCCGCGACACGGGCCCCCGATACGGCTGGCCCGGACAGGTGCCCGAACTCCGTTGGGAAGCCGTCGAATGCCCAGCGCTGGGACTCTACCCCGTTACGGCGCCGCTCGAGACGTGGCTCCCCTTCTACCGCGACCGCTTCGACACAACGACACCCGAGGAGCGGAGCCAGGCAGACGCCTACTACAGGGCGTTCTCGTCATGGACCGCGGAGCGCAGAGCGGAGTTCGGCGGCTTCCCGCAGAATCGAGTCGTCGAGTACCCGGGTAGTGGGCACTACTTCTTCCTCAACGAGCGGTGGCAAGCCGACACCCTCGAGGACATCCGGGACTTCCTCGCCGAGCTGGAGTGACCGGCAACCTGAGTCGTCCGTCACATCCTGCACAGAGCGCGACCCAGTCTTGAGGTGGGTCGAATCACCGCCACCGGCCTGTGCAGATGCGGCGAAGACCGCTTCTTGAGTGTCCACAGATTCGCGATCAACTTAGAGGCACGGCGACGAGCGGCTATCGTCCTCTGCGACTAAGCCGAGCTCTCCTACCCATCCCCCCACGCGCTGGAGTCACCCTGTGCCGGAGACCGTCGACTGTTTGTTGTGCGGTGCCAATCGTACCCAGGCCGAGAGAGAGTTCAGCCGATTCCTGCGCCTACCGCCCGACCTTCAGATCGTACGTTGCGGCGCGTGCCAGATGATCTACATGAGCCCTCGTCCACTCGAGGACGAGATGGCGGAGTACTACGCAAACGTCGAGACGTATAGCCCGGAGGCGCAGGTAAAGCATCAGGAGCCCCTGGTACCCTGCTACGATGCCCTCCTCGGAAAGGTCGCTAGGCATCGATCTCCGGGAACTCTGTTGGATGTCGGGTGCGGCGTGGGCGTCTTCCTGAAGCGTGCCGCCGAGGCTGGTTGGGACGTGGCCGGGACGGAGGGCTCACCGCTGTTGGCGGACTTCGCGAGTCAGTACACCGGCCGCCGCGTTTACTCATGCACCGACCTACGTGAGGCGGAGATCGAGCCCGGCACGCTCGATGTGATCACCTTCCTACACGTCTTGGAGCATGTCTCCGACCCCGTGGACACGTTGAGGACGGCCGTGTCGCTACTGCGCCCCGGAGGGCTCGTAGTCGGACAAGTCCCAAACCAATACCTCGATGCCTGGGCCCGGCTCCCCGTCGTTCGGGGTCACGTAAGCAGGATGAGCGAGAAGACGAAGACGAACCTCCATCACCTGGCGTTCTTCACGCCGTCCACCTTCAAGCACCTGTTCGAAGAGGCGGGCCTGATCGTTGAGTACGAGTCCACCTACGCTCTGAGCAATCGCCGACACATGGCGAGCTCGCGGTTTCCGCTTCTGAGTTGGCCGAAGCGCGGTCTCTACTCTCTCTCGGGACCGCTCGGGTTCGGACCGGTGATCGAGTTGTACGGACGTGCGCCAGCCTGACGCCCCGATTCCCCACCACCGGCGGCGGTCCCTTACCGCACCACCACAACCAGCGGCGACGGTGAGTCGTCCATCACATCGAGCACGAAGAAGCGCTGACCATCGCCCGAGATGTCGAAGCTCCGGAGCTCATTGAAGGCGAAGGCCGGCACGCGTCGCGAGAACAAGGGCCGCGGGTCCGACCGTAGCAGATCGGCAGACGCCTGGTCTACCGCCACGCTCATGACGTTGGCCAGGACCGCCAACGAGCCGACGGCGGCCTGGTCCGCTTCGAGATAGAGGAGTTCGGAACCGTCCGCGATCCACAGAGGGTCGCTCCCACCGCCTGTCGACACGCGGACGCGATCGCCGGTCTCCAGATTCCGAGCGTACACCTCGAACCGACCCGTCTGATCGGAGATGTACGCAAGCCAACGACCGTCGGGAGACAGTCGCCCCATCGATTCGTCCGCATCCGTGCGTTCGAGCGGTCTTGGCTCCGAGCCGTCGAGCGGCAACGCCCAGACATCCCCTTCCGGCCCGGCCCCATCCTCCTCGGTGTAGAGGACGTAGTCGGCACCGCGCGGCCAGTGGTGGGGCACCGCCCGCCCGTCCGGACTCTGGAACACGAGCGAGTCCGAACCGCCGGACCCCATAGCGTAGATGGAGAACTGGCCGGACCGAGTCGACGAATACACGAACGAACGGCCATCCGGTGCCCAGTTCGGATGGCTGTCGAGCCCCCCACCCCGGGTGAGCCGAACCTCCGTGTTCCGCTGGACATCGATCTCCCAGAGGTTCCAACCCCCGGTGACCTCGTCGAGCAGACTGGTCACGACCCGGCTCCCGTCGGGCGTGACGCCCAGCGTCACGTGGCTCCCGGTCTGGCCGAGCGTCCGGAGGACGGAGCCGCTTCGGTCGAGCATCGCGAGTTGTGTCTGGGCGTTCGACTCGACGCGGTACGCCACGCTCCCGGCGCTCCCCGCGAATGGGGCGTAGCGGACCGTACCGGCCGGAGAGAAGCCCCGGGCAACGACCCGAGTCGGTCCGGAGACTTCACCGGAGCCGTCATCGAAGGCTTGAACGACGAGGTCTTGGCCCTGCAGGAAGAGGAGCGAGTCGACCGTCAGAAACGAGACGTTGTTGGCGCTCTCCAGAATCCGGGTACGCTCGCTGCCGTCGACATCTGTGAGGTACACCCCTGCCCCCCCCGGCCGAGACTCGACCGCCGAGTACACGAAGCGTTCGCCATCATCGAGAAAGGTCGGGAAGCGGTGAGAAGTCTCACCGGCTCCTTCGTCGATCGTCGTGACTGGGCGAGGTGCCTCGCCCCCTGCCGCCATCACGCGCATGATCCCCTCGTCGGTCCCGACGAGCATCGATCCATCGCCCCCCCACGTGCCACCGAAGCCAGTCAAGTCGGCGACGAGCAACGGTGCCGAACCGTCGAGGGCGACGCGCCAGAGCTGCCCCTCTGAGAAGTAGGCGAGCGCGCTACCGTCCGGGCTCCAGAAGGGCCACTGGACGTCCACGGCAGCGGAGACGAGACGCGGCGCGGCGGCGTCCACGTCCCGCACGAAGAGTCGGCCCAAGTCGTTCCCTGTATTCGCCACGAAGGCGATGGCGCGGCCATCGGGCGAGATCGCCGGATACGGTTCGGCAGCGTACCCGCCGAAGTAGTGGCGCGCGGCCGGCTCGACGGTGAGGACAACCGGATCGCCCTCGGGAGTGCGATCGGAGAAGCCACGCCCGATGAGGCTCGACAGACCGACGATGGCCGCGACGACCCATCCGCCGAGCGCCCATCCCCGCCCTAGGCCGGTGGTGGCAGCGGCGGCCGGCTCCTCACCGTGTCGGAAGTGTGGGTCGCGCAGTGCCTGACGCAGCTGGTCAGCGGACGAGAATCGATCGGCGGGGAGCTTCTCGATCGCCTTGAGTGCAGCGGCCGCGACGTTGGCCGGAATCGACGGACGGATCTCCCGAGGGTCTCGTGCTCGCTCGGTGAGGATTCGAGCCACGATCGCCCCCGCGGAGCTCGCCACGAAGGGCCCCTCGCCGACGAGCATCTCGTAGAGCACGCAGCCGAGCGCAAAGATGTCGCTGCGCGCATCGATCTCGTGATCACCCGTCGCCTGCTCGGGACTCATGTAGAGTGGGCTACCGAGGGAGGTGCCGGTCTGGGTCACCCGTTGATCCGACGCCTCGTCCGTCGCGAGTGCGATCCCGAAGTCCGCGACCAGGGCATCATTGCCGCTGAGGAGAACGTTGCTCGGCTTGATGTCTCGATGAACGACGCCCACGGAGTGCGCCGCACCGAGGGCGCTCGCGATCCCGTTGGTGATCGCCACGGCCTCCTCGATCGGAAGCTCTCGGTGACGCTTGATCCGATCGCGTAGGGTCTCCGACACCACGGGCGTCACGTAGTAGAGCAACTCGCCCACCGTGCCCGAATCGAAGAGCGGCAGGATGTGCGGGTTGTTCAGCCCGGCGGTGGTGCGGATCTCCGCGAGGAAGCGCTCTCCCTCCAAAGCAGCCGACAGCTCCTCTCGCAGCACCTTGAAGGCGACCTCCCGATCGTGTCGGAGGTCGTCCGCGAGATACACGACGGCCGTGGCACCCTCACCGAGGACTTCACGGATTCGGTATCGGCCCTCGAGCGCCGAGCTCAGGCGGGAGATGATGTCGGGTTCGGACACCGCGGACGTGGGGCTGTGCGGATCGAGTCGGGCCGTTTACCCGAAACGCGACGGCGACGAGGGCCGCCGCACCTCGGCGGGCGCATCGTCGGGAATCGGCTCGATGGCTTGCGGGAAGGTAAAGAAGTTGTCCGGATCGTACTTCTGCTTCACGGCCAGCAGCGAGTTGAACGCCTCGCCGAAGTACATGTAGCGGTAGTCCGTGTTGTCTCGCCGCGGATAGTTCTGGTACGAGTGGCCGTTCCAGTACTTCTCCATGATGGCGCGGAAGTCGAGGATCCACTGCTTGGCCTTCTCCTCGTCCTCCGGATCGTACCAGAAGCTGTCGACGAAGAAGTCCATGTAGACGTCGCGGTGGATGTAGGCGCTCTTGCCGGCCGGATAGGCCGATACGGCTCCACCTCCGATCTCCATTCCGATCGTGTTGCCCGGGTTCGGCGCGGTGGCGAAGAAGTCGAACACTTCCTGCCACTCCGCGACGGTGAGCACGCGACCCAGGTAGACCGAGAACTTGTCTTCCTTCAATGGAAACCCGTTCTCGGTGGGCGTGATCGGGGGCACGCCGTCGAGCAGGCCGTCGTCCCACTCCATGTACGACCCCTCCGCATGGAGCTGAAGCGTCGGATTCCCGATCTCCATCATGCCTGCGATCGCGGCGCGGCCCGCGGCCTCGTCCCCGTTCACCATGCCGCGCATCATGACGCACTGCTTGCCCTCGTTCGTCGTGATCGCGCCCTGGAAGCCGAGGGTCCGGTCGTCGTGCGTGAGCATGAAGTTCTTCTGCAGCTCGTTCAGCACCTCGGCCGCCTCCTCCATCTCCCAGCGCAGTCCCCACGCCCAGACCTTGGGGAGGTGGTGCAGCTGGTAGGTGGCCTCGAGGAGGACACCGAAGTTGTTGCCGGTCCCGCCGCGCACGGCCCAGAAGAGGTCCTCG
>JBCCEZ010000093.1:0-13032 GCA_039030015.1 Gemmatimonadota bacterium
CGGACGAGCGGGGAAGCGCCCCCTCCTGTTCGATCAAAGCGCGAGCTCGAGCTACATCTCCAGACCGAGCCGCCGCGCCCGCGAGGTAGAGCATCCGCAGACCTCGACGGTGGCCCACCCCATCACCGGATGCGTCGAGCGAGTCGAAGGCCGCCTGGGCGCGCGCCAGGCTGGAGGTGTCACCGAGCCAGCCCTCCATGAAGAGCGAACACTCCGCGAAGACGTCATCCTCGGGGAAGAGCCGGCGCCCCTCCACGCACGTCGTACGTGCTACGGTTCCATCGTTCGCCCACGTCGCGCCTCGGAGGAGGAAACGGGCCGTCACTTGGTCGTACCGAAGATACGGATCCGTCGCGACGGCCTCCCCGACGGCCACATACGCACGACCCAGGTCGCCCTCCGCTTGCCAAAGACGGGAGAGTCGAAGCCACGCCTGGGGAAGGTGCGGGTCGAGCTCCACCGCCCGCGTGAGGTCTGCGATCGCCGACGCTCTGAGGTTGTCGTCCGCGAAGACGATCGGCTGGAGCTGGGAGTACGCGACTGCCCCTCGCAATTCGAAGCCCATCGACGAAGACGGCCTTCGTTGCAGGACACGCTCCGCGTGCTGCTCGGCCTCGAGGTAGATCTGGGCGAACCCCCTTGAGTCACGGGTGAGGTCCAGCACCGTTGAATCCGCTGCGTTCGTCTCCGTCAGGATCAAGACGCGTTCGAGAGCCAGCCATCCTCGGCGCAGCGTCGGTTCGACCCAGTCGGGTGCGCCGCGTTCGGCCCGCATCAGGGCGGTGTCCGCGGCCATCAGGTGCGACCAGGCGATCAACGGGAGCCCCGCCCGGCGTTGCTCCGCTCCCTCCGCTTCGAGACGATCGGCACGACGCATCAGCGAGAGTACCTCCTCACTGGCTGCGCCTTCCATCGCCCGGCGGGACACGATAGACCCCGTGCGTTGTCGCACGAAGCGGACTGCGCCGGGAGACGCTTCGGAGGCCGGAAAGGTGCGTACCGCCGCGACCACGTTCGTACGAGCGTCCACGAGTCGGACCTCCACCATCGCGCCCTGCCCCGCACCGTACGCGGCCAGCCGCACGATGAGGTCGGCGTCGGTCGACCCCGTGCCCTCGGCGTCCAGCACCGCGAAGCGCTCCGTCTGGCTCAGATCGCCAACCAGCGTTCGAGCGACCTCGTCCAGCACGGTGGAGGTACTCGACGCCCGATCGACCCGGAGCGATACCGGACCCGACAGATCAGGTCGGGCACTGGATACCGAACGCAGCCAAGACGCGCCGAGCACCATCACACCCACGGTCGCGACCGCGGCGAGCGCCCAACGGCGGGGCAACCACTGATGGGACGGAGGCCGCGCCCGGTCTTCGTCGCCCCGAAGACCGGGCGCCGTCGCCACACCTTCCGGTTCTTCTAGGTCGTTCGCGAGATCGGGTCGCCGCACCGGAATGTCCGCGACCACCGCCTCCCGAGAACGGATCCGGTCGATCAGCGCCGTCGTCTCGGGAGACGGGGCGACCTCGAATTCCGAACGGAGGAATCGAGCGAAGTCGTCGTAGGCCGAGATGGCCCCCGCTCGATCGCCGATGCCGTCGAGAAAGCCAAGTAGCCGCCTCATCGTCGACTCTTCGCCGGGCATGAGTCGCGCGGCGCGCCGGGCCGCATTCGCGGCTTCGACCATCTTGGACTCGGCGGCCAATCCTTCGGCGAGAGACCACAACGACTGCGATGCCGCCCGCGCCAGCCGGCCACGCTCGACCTCGACCCAGCGCTCGAACTCGGGTGCGTCGCTCAGGTACAGCCCCTCGAGGAACGCACCGCGGTAGAGCCCGGCGACCTCGCTGTGCTCGGAGAGCTCGAGCTGACGCTCGAACTCGTCGACATCACACCACAGCCGGTCCCGATCCACGACGAGCTGGTCCCCTCGCCGCTCGATCACGTCGCCCAACTCCTTCCGGAGTTGGTACACGAGCTGGTTCAACGAGTGGGAGGCTTTCGAAGCCGAAGCGTCCGGCCAGAACATCGCCATCAAGCGCTCTCGACTACGCACGGCAGAGCTGCCCACAGCCAAGACGCATAGCAGCGCGGCCAGCTTCGGGCGCCGAAGCACGGTGACGACCGATCGGCCGGTCGCATCCTCTAGCTCCATGTACCCCAACACGTTGAGGCGAGCTCGCCGATCCGCTTGACCGTCCGTCATTCCGAGATGACCCGCGTGTGATGGAGGGATGATGGGAGATCACTACGGTCCGAGTCAGCACGCGACAAGGGCCGGCACGAGGCTGGCCTGCTGACACGGAAAGGACGGCCACGGACCCATGGATTCTCTCACGACGAAGCTGGACGCGGATCTACGCCGGCACATGGAGCCGTTGGGCTCGGACGCCTCGGTGCCCGTGGAGATCGTCCCGCTGCAGAACCGCTGGCGCGGCCTGCTGGGACAACTCCGGAGCGGCACAGCAGCTGGCATCGCCTACAACGTCATCAGTCTGACATCGATCTCTGCGACCCTACCCAAGTGGCTCGTCGAGCGAATCGCTCGCCGGCGCGACGTCGTTTCGATCCGGCTCGGCCAGGGTGAGTCATGAACACGGAAACGCTTCAGCCCCTGCCCGAGCGTCGGCACCGTTGGCTCCCGATGCTCATGAGCGCCACCACGCTCGCGCACCGACTCTGTCGTCGAAAAGAGGTGTTCGACGCCGATGCAGAAGACTTCGCCTCTTGGGCCAGACTGCGCCTCATGGACAACGATCACGCCATTCTCCGCAAGTTCCGCGGCGACTGTGCAGCGGAGACGTTCCTGGCCGCGGTCGTGGCGAATCTCTTCCGTGACTATCAGAACCATCGCTGGGGGAAGTGGCGCCCCTCGGCGGCCGCTCGACGGAAAGGGGCCCTGGCCCTGGCTCTAGAAACGGCCGTCTACCGAGATGGACTCGGCCTGCGTAGCGCGGTCCATCAACTCACCGCCGCTCGCTTCCCGGACCTGACCGTCCTTCGGGCCGCTGAACTACTGCGTGAGCTTCCTCGTCGTGAGCGGCGCACCTTCGTCGAAGACAGCTCTCTCGACCGAATCCCCGCGCAGACCCGCGCAGACCAGCCGATGGAGGAGGCGGAACGTACCCGTGCGTTCGAACGGTTCACCCAGGCGCTGGGCTTCGCACTGGACGAGCTCGAGGCCGAAGATCGAGCGATCATCGAGCTACGTTTCTGGGAAGGACTGACGGTCGCCGACGTCGCGAGAGCTCTCAACCTCCCCCAGAAGCCGCTGTACCGACGGATCCCTCGGATCCTCGCAGCCCTTCGGGCATCGCCACACCTTACTGGGCTGGAGGGCTACGAGGAGATGGAATAGTCGCGTGGAGTCCGTCTATCTCGTAGCAGGATGGTCTGGAGTCTCCATGCCATGCGACGGACACACGACGAGTACACGAGGCTTTTGTGCCGAAGGACAACGGCGAGGAACGGTCGCAGTCGCCGCAGCTGAGCGCTCGAACCTTCGCTCGGTTCATCGAAGGACGGCTGTCCCCGGTCGAACGCGCGTCTGTCCTCGAGGTGCTTCGGACGTCTCAGCCCGATCGCGAAGTCTTGGCGGATATGGTTCGAGCGCTCGGTCCAACGCCTCCCCCTGACGATCCGCCGTCGTAGTACGAGGTTTTCCGCCCGGAGGCCCGAACTCAGGGTGGCGGACACCCCGGCAGAGCCACCTCGACGCCGTTCGCTCGGAGCAGATTCGCGTTCGTGCAATTGACGGACGTCAGCGTGAGCGTGACCTCATCGCCCGCACCCAACCCGACATTGGAGATCAGCGGCTGGATGTCGGAGAGCGAGCTGTTCGACCCGAGGTTCAGGACCTCGAGCCCGGTCAGCGTCTCGAGAACGGAGATGTCGCTGAAGCCAGGCCCCATCGCGAGCAAGTCCAAGATTCGGATGGTCGTCCGGCCAGATAGCGCGCTGATGTCGGAGATCGGGTTGTCATGGGCGTCGAGGTCCTCGAGGCTGGCCATGCCCTCCACGCCAGCCAGCGACGTGAGGCCGAGCTGACTGACATCGAGTTCGACGAGTGAGGTCAGGGTCGACAAGCTCGCGATGCTGGTGATGGCGCTACTGCGCTGCATCCACACCAGCTCCAAGTTCGTGAGTCCCGAAAGCGGGCTGACATCCGAAACCGCCGTATCACCGAAGTAGAGTGCCCGGAGGGCGGTGAGCGTCGCGATCGGGGAGAGGTTCGACACCGACGACCGACTCGCCACGAGGGTCTCGAGTCCCGTCAGACCAGAGATCGGCGAAAGATCCGACACCGGTGTCTGGAAGACGTTCAGATAGGTCAGCGACGTCAAACCGGACAATGGCGTGAGGTTCGAGACGTCGGTGCTCCCCACATGTAGGAAGTCGAGCGTGCTCAGCGTCGACAGCGACGATACGTCGGAGACATCGTCATTCGAGCTGACGTCGAGGTGTGTGAGCGCCGGCGAAGAGCCAATCCCGGCGAGGCCGGCATCGTCCACGTTTCCGTTCGCGACGTTCAGGTAGTCCAGCTCCGGCAGCTCACCGAGCGGGGCGAGATCCGAGAAACCGTGGGCGGCCACCCAGAGGGAATCGAGCCCAACGAGGTTCTGAGCGCCGGCCAGATTCGTGATGAGGCTCCCGGGTACCGGCAGAACGAACAGGGAATCGACCGTCGCGAGCATCGCGCACGTCATCGTGTCCGCCGGACCGATCCCGAGCTTCCCTCGCACGGCTTCTTCGAGGGCATCCGCGGCAAATGCGGGCTCGGCGTCCGGAGCGAAGTCTCCGCAGAAGTCGTTCACGCCCATGGCCAGCGAGTTGACGACGACCACGACGTCGCCCGTGACCGGTCCACTCGACGGCTCGGGGGTGAGGGCCGCGGTGGCCGTGGTCGTCCCCGGCGCGACCGCCGTGACCATGCCCCCGCCATCGATCGTCGCGACCCCGGTGTCGTCGATCGACCACGAGACTGTGGCGCCGGCGAGCACGCTTCCGAGCGCGTCGAGCACCGAAGCCGTCAGCGTCCCCTGCTCCGCCGGACCCGCCAGTGTGAGCGTATCGGTCGACGGAGCGACGGAGGCGGCCACCTGCTCGACGGTGATCGCGGCATCCGCGGTCACGGATCCGACCGCGGCCGTCACGGTCGTCGACCCGTTGCCCACCGACGTCACCAATCCCGTGTTCGACACGGTGGCCACGCTGGGTGCGGCGGAGGACCACGCGACGACCTGTCCGCTCATCGCCGCCCCGTTCTGGTCGCGTACCGTCGCCGTCAGCTGGGAGGTTGCCCCGATCGAGACCAGCGCGACCCCGACGGCAGAGAGGTCGATGGACGTCGCGACCGGCGTCTCCGTCGGCGGGTTCGTGCCCGAGTCGGTTCGGCTACACCCTTGGACAGCCAGGGCGAGTCCCAACAGGAGCAGCCCGACGCGACGGAAACGCATCTCGCGCAACCCTAGCGACCCGGACCGATCGGGCCGCGAGGAGCGAACTTGGTCACGCCACGGATCGGGCCGACCTCACCCGCGTATACGTTGCCTTCGGCATCCACGGTGACACCTTCGCCCATGGAGCCGATACCACCCATACCGGAGGGACGCTCGGACTCGTGGGCGGGCACGAAGTGCCACACCTCACCGGTCACCGCGCTGCCGACCCTCAGCCCCTTCTCCCAACCGCCGGGGTTGTAGCGCAGGTCGGACTCGGAATCGATGGCGTACAGGACGTCGTTGTCGTCGATCCAGAGCCCGCTGTTCCGGCTGAACTGATACCAAGTGTCGAGGTGGTTCCCGTCCTGGTCGAAAATCTGGATCCGGCGGTTCCCCCGGTCCGCGACGAAGAGGCGCCCCTGGGAGTCCATGGCCAGCGCGTGCGGAGAGCGGAACTGCCCGTCGGCGTAGCCCCATTCGCCCCAGCTCATGATGAACGTTCCATCCGGTGCGAACTTGCTGATGCGGCTCACGGCCGTGGGTGCCTCCGGGTCGTCCGTATACTGGGCCGGGTGCGTCTCCCCGATGAAGATGCTCCCATCCGGAGCGATCAGGACGTCGTTGGGTGCATTGAGCCGCAACGGCGGATCGCCCTCTTCCCCGGGGATTCCGATCGTCATGAGGAGCTCGCCTTCCGGGCTGAACTTCCGGACGACGTGACCGTTACGCTGGGCGTTGGGCATGCGCTCCAGCTCACGCGCGTTCGGTGAACGGGCGTCCGCCACCCACACGTTGCCTTCCGAGTCGACGTCCATCCCGTGCGGCCACGTGATGAGCCCCGCACCAAAGGCGGCGACGACGTTCCCGTCGGGATCCAACTTCACGATGGGGTGCACGCCGGACTCGGCGCACGAGTTCACTCCACACCGATCGCCCGCCCAGATGTGGACGCCGTCGATGTCGACGTTGACCGCACTGACCGATCCCCAGATCCGATCGTTCGGAAGGACGCCGAAGTTTCGGATCGTCTCGTACGGATTCGAGCGATCGTTGATCGGCTCGACTTCGGCATGCTCCGCCGGTCCAGACTGGCCCCGCTGCGCGGAAGCAGCCTGAGGCACGGCGAGGGCAACGCCCGTCGCTACGAGGAGAGCAGAAGGAAGAACGGATAGGGTGCGATGCATCGGAGACCTCGGAGAACAGTGGCCAAGCGCGGATTCGCCCGACGAATCTGAGCGGGCTCCGTGGAGTTAGCCAGTCGGATCAGTCCCGGGTCGCACTCCACGCCGCCTCGACGGCTTCGAGGATCAGCGCCGCGTCGTCCCCGAGGTCCACGGTCGGGAGACCGGCCGTCGTGGGCATCATACGGGCCGGTAGATCGGTCAACGGCTCCCCGTACACGGCTCGGACGATCGCGAGGGCAGCGACCTCCGACCCGAGCCGCGACGGATGGAAGCCGTCGGGTCCGTAGAGCGGCCGGGTCAGCCCCGCGTCCCACGCCTCACGCCACGTTTCGCCGGCGGGAATAAAGAGCCCATCCACAGAGACCGCGGCGCCCTGGTACGACTCGCGAACGTCGTCGAAGAAGGCGAGGCGGGTATCGTCGGGCCATACCATATAGAGGGCCGGGCGGCCTCCCGCTTCGCGGATCACGGGGGCGATCCGCTCGGTCCACGTGCGCAGGTACTCCTGGCTCGCGGGGAGAGAAGACGGGCCCTGCTGCATGACGACGAAGTCTGCCCCGGTCGTGAGGATCACCTCGCGGGCCCCGGCGTTCCAATGGTCTTCGAGGCTGTAGTTCGGCCGCGCGATCGTAGCGTGGGCCAAGGTGTGCCCCGCGGCCTCGGCGACGGTCTGCACCAGCAGGGGAAGGTCGTTGGTGTAGGTCAGACTGTTTCCGACGAAGAGGATGCGAGCGTCAGCCTCCGGCAGCCGCTCCAACAGTCCGTCGTCGAGATCGGCCGGGGTGGTCGCGCAGACGGCGGTCAAGGACACGAGGGACAGAAGCCCCCATCGCCTGGGCGAGATACGCCCTCTTTGCTCGTGACCTTCCTTCATCCCGTCCCCTCTCCTCCCTTCGAGTTTCTGCCGGACCACTCTCTCGGCACCGACCCTCATACGACATCACACAGCGCGGATGTCCGACTCCCCGATCCGGGCCGATTCAGCTGGCTTCGGCAGCCTCCGCGAGCCAACGAGTCGGGAAGCCCGCCTCCCCCAGATCCGTGACGATAGACGCCGCATGAGACCGATCGCGCGTCTCCACCACCACGTCGAGAGCTGCCCGCTTCACAGAGACGTCGGCGAACATCCGTTGATGGTACGTCTCGACGATGTTGCCGCCGGCGTCGCCGATGACCGCGGCCACCTTAGCCAACGTGCCCGTCTGATCCGTGATCGAGACCCGAAGCCGAGCTAGGTGACCGGCCCGCGACATGCCCCGCAGGAGAACGGACGAGAGTAAGCGAGGGTCGATGTTGCTCCCCGCCGCCACCAGCCCCACCCGCTTCCCTTCGAACCGCTCACGGTGCTCCAGGAGCGCCGCGAGGGGCGTCGCCCCCGCACCTTCGACGAGGACTCTCCCCTCCGTCAGCATCGCCTGCACCGCCTCCTCGATCGACGACTCCCGCACGACGAGAATGTCGTCCACCATCGCGCCGACCACATCTCGGGTGAGCCCACCGGGACTCTTCACCGCGATCCCGTCTGCGATCGTGTCTCCACCGACAGACCGGTCGGTGTCGTGAATCGCATTGTACATCGAGGGGAAGACCTCGGTCTCCACACCGACGATCTCCACGGATGGTCGGAGAGCTCGCGCCGCGATGGCGATGCCGGAGATCAACCCTCCCCCACCGATCGGGGAGAGGATCACGTCGAGATCCGCGACGTCCTCGAGCATCTCGAGCCCGACGCACCCCTGCCCCGCGACGATCATCGGGTCGTCGTAGGGGTGCACAAAGGTGAGCCCGTGCTCTTCCGCCATCGCGTGGGCGAAGGGTTCGGCGGCGTTCAGCGTATCGCCCTGCAAGAGCACCCGTGCACCGAACGCCTCGGTTCGCCGAATCTTGGTGAACGGCGTCCCCTCCGGCATCACGATCGTCGCGGGGATGCCGAGCCGCTCTGCATGCCCGGCCACCCCCTGCGCGTGATTGCCGGCGGACACGGCGATCACTCCGCGCTGGGCGGACTCGGTGTCGAGACTGCGAAGCTTCACCAGCGCTCCCCGGTCCTTGAACGACCCGGTACGCTGAAGCGTCTCGAGCTTGAGAAAGACGTTGGCCCCGGTCGCCACGGATAGAGGTCCCGAGGGGACGGTCGGGGTTCGGACAACTTGTCCGGACAGGAGCTCGGCCGCGGCCCGAACGTCCTCGATTCGAGGGATGTTCACACCCACCTCGGTGATGCGGATCCAAGAGGCTCAACGATATACATAAGAACGGCTTACGAGCTCATGAGGAGAATTGGTCGGCGACCTCGTGACCGATCAAACCCTGACAGGTCTTCGTTCCGGGCCGTGAACTGATATCTTACAGGTCCGTGCGCCACCGCGACGTGTGAGCCCCGCCGCTCCGTCGACCGGTTCCCCCGGCGCCCCGAACCAATCCTAGACAGCAACGTGTGAAGGTTATGGCTCGCTCTCCAGAGCTCAAAGAGGCGTCACGTCGGTTTGCATCGCTGGCCCTGGCCAAGCTCGAGCAGCAAGGAATACTCAACGTTCGGCAGCGCGAACAGCTGAGGCGTTCCCTCGCCACGTCGGGCGAAGAATTGGACTGGGCGGACCTCGAAAGCGACGACGTCGTGGCGGACGTCGCGAAGGTCATGCTGCGGATGGCACGAAGCGGCGCCAAGGCGATGGCCAAGGACCTCGAGGAAGAGCTGTCGATCAAGAAGAAGGAGACCAAGACTCTCGCGAAAGTCGCGGCCTCCCTCCACAAGATGGCGACCAGCAAGAAGACCGAGTTCCCGGTGATCATGTCGTATGACTACACCGCTCGGGACGCTTCTCAGAACTACGTCACCAAGACCGAAGAGCTGGAGCTCGAGGACGCGGCTGGCGTGACGAGCACCGCCGAGGGGATGGATCGGAGCGCGCCGAACCGCGAGAAGCTCACCAACCTCATGATCACGGATCTGAAGGCGCAGCAAGCGCGTCAGGACGAGATGTACAAGACGCTGCCGGACTTCGTGAGTAGCTCGAAGCAGCTCATCAGTGAGGTCATGGCAACGCTCCAGTAGGGCGTTCCCCCGGGCCGTCGGATCCCCGTAGCCCGAGACGCATCAGCACTGCGTCGGACGCGGCCTCCGCTCCGGCTGCGAATTGCCGCGGCGCCCGAGCAGACCACCGATGCGGCGGTTGGCTTCGCTCCGAAGTCGACTCGCCGCTTCCTCCTCGACCTGGTCCTGCACCATCCGCATCGTCGCCCCGACGATCGCCGACCCCGGCGCCTCGTCTCGGACTTCATTCATGACCTCGATCGCGTCGAGGTATGCACCATAGTCCATCAGACACAGCGCCTCCGAGAACTTCAGCGCGGTCTCGACATCGTCGATTCGATTCGCTTCCTGCTGAGCGCGTAGACGCGCGCGCTGCTCCTCGGTCAGCACGAGGCCGAACCCCTGCACGAGCTCATCGGCGAGGCGCTGCTGAAGATCGAAGAGGGACTCGCTCTCACCCCGGACCTCGGCGGTCGTGACGATTTCGGTCGTTTCGACCTTCGCGATGCGAGTGTCGAGCAGCATCTCCGGCTCCGCGGTGACGAACGCACCTGCGACGACGTATTCCGCGCCGAGGATCATCCCGATGCTCTGTGCCGACTCCGGATCGACGTACGCCGACTGCTGAAAGTCGAGCTCGGCCACCAGCTCTTCGAGCCGATCTCGTTCGACCAGCCTAATGTCCTCCAGCACGGAGAGGTCCGAGATCATCATGCTCGAGAGCGCCCGTCCCAGATGCTCGTATTTGTCGTCGCCGGTGTTGTTGTCGTAGCGCAGAACGGCCACGACCGGCTTGTCGTCCTGTGCGGCCAAATCGGCGCCCGGAACGACGAGCATGAGCGTCAGGGTGAATCCGAGGAAGGCGCGGCGCATGAGCGGCTACTCGTTTGCGGGGGGCATGATGCTACGCAAATGGGGTTCCGAACCGACCCGTTCGCAAGCTCAGAAGCGGCTAAAGAGCATCGAGAGCGATGCCGAAAGCAGATCGACACCGAGTCCCCCCGGCGCACGCCGGAAGGCGTTCCCCCGGAGGTGGTCGTCCGGGTGACTCCGCATCGTCTCCATCGAGGCCAACACCCGAGCCCGCATCTCCTTCTCGACAGGGTCTCCCGAACGCTCGGCGTTCTCGGTGTGCAGCTTGGACAGGGTGCGCTCGACCGCTTCGGCGTCCAGCACCGCGATCGGCGAACCGCAATGATCGCACGAAAATCCACCCGTCACGTCCACCGGCGCCCCACAACTCGAGCACTGGACGCTCTTGAGCTCGGCGGCCACCTGACTCTTCTCCGCCGGGGTCAGTTCGCGGACGAACTCCTTTTCCTTCAAGAATTCGGAGAACGGAGTCAGACGACCACGGCACCCGTCGCAAGAATGGTACGAAAACCGTCCACCCTTACCCCGATCGTGGGTGAGCTTGAGACGTGACGGGCAGCGCGGGCATTGGCTCGGAGCCGTGAGCGTGTGACGCGGATCGTCTCGGTGCTCGTGCACCTTGTGGAACAGGTCCAAAGTGCCGCGCGGCGAGAGGTGCAGGCTCTCGCGCTTGTCCAGCCACAACACGTGACAGGCCCAACAGATATCCACGTCGATCGGATTCCCGTACGTGCCGTCGAAGGCGACGGTCTCCATCTCGGTCGTGCAGTTCGGACAGTTCATGTCTCCAACATCGTGTTCCCACACCCACCAGGTAAACGATGTTGATCGGGCCACTCTGGGCGCCGACCTTCTCGGCTCCGGAGACTCCCTGTGAGGCGCCCCCTGTGAAGCCGGTCCCCGACGGACGGATCCAACGCCTGAACGAAGCTCGCCCCGACCCCATGGGCGAGTACGTCCTGTACTGGATGACCGCGCAGCGCCGCCTCGGGTGGAACTTCGCGTTGGACCGCGCATGCTACTGGGCCCACGAGCTCGGACGACCGCTCCTGATCTTCGAAGCCGTCCGAGCGGCCTATCCTTGGGCGTCCCCGCGCCACCACGCTCCGATCATGATCGGGATGCACGAACACGCCGTCGCACTCGACGGCACAGGCGTGGGCTACTTCCCCTACGTCGAGCCGGCTCCCGGGGACGGCGACGGGCTTCTCCACGCACTGGCCGCACGGGCCGCGTGTGTCGTCACCGACGACGCACCGACCTTCTTCACGCCGCGGCTGGTCGACGCGGCCTCCCGACTCGAGTCGACCTATGCGGAGGCGGTCGATAGCTGCGGCGTGCTGCCGCTCCGTGAGCCGGGCCGGACCTTCTCCGCGGCGTTCCACTTTAGAAGGCACCTCCACAAGGTCCTGCGCGACCATGTCATGGTCGCACCCTCACCCGATCCCCTGGCGCAGCTCCGGGTCCCCGCTCTCGGCGGGCTGCCGACGTCCGTGACGGAGCGATGGCCGGCGACGACACGGTCGGCGCTCGAGGCGCTCCATTTCCCCCGCTTGGGAAGTACAACGCCGGTCGTCGGGGGGATCGGCGGCACCATCGCCGGACGACGGCGTCTCGACACCTTCCTGTCGACCCGGCTGTCCCGCTACGCCGACGACCGAAACCATCCGGACCTCGACGTCGTGAGTGGATTGTCCCCGTGGCTCCACTACGGCCACATCTCGACCCATGAGGTGCTCGCGGCGCTGTTCTCGGCCGAGGAGTGGACGCCGAATCGACTTTCGGAACGGGCCGACGGTCGACGCGCCGGTTGGTGGGGCATGTCTCCTTCCGCCGAGGCCTTCGTCGACCAGCTCGTCACCTGGCGAGAGCTCGGCTTCGGCTTCGCACACTTCGAGCCCGACTACACGACGTACGAGTCACTCCCCGAATGGGCACGAGTGACGCTAGAAGACCACGCCCCCGACCCGCGGGAGCACCTCTACTCCCTCGATGCCTTCGATGCCGCCGAAACCCACGATGATCTGTGGAACGCGGCGCAGCGGCAGCTCCGGACGGAGGGGGTGATCCACAACTACCTTCGCATGCTCTGGGGGAAGAAGATCCTCGAGTGGTCCGCGGGCCCGCGCGAAGCGCTCGACATCATGATCGAGCTCAACAACTGCTACTCGGTCGATGGCCGCGATCCCAACTCGTACAGTGGAATATTCTGGACGATGGGCCGCTTCGACCGCGGCTGGCCGGAGCGGGCGATCTTCGGCAAGGTCCGATCGATGACCTCCGCATCCACCCGGCGGAAGGTGAAGCTCACTCGATACCTCGAGCGATTCGGGGAGGGCGGCACGCAGCTCGGACTGCTCTGAACGAAGAGAGCCCCGCTCGGCCGAACCCGAGCCGGGCCCGAACGTTCGTCTCCCCCCCGAGAACGCACGTTCACATCGATACGCAGGGGAAAATCACCCCGCAGAGCAAGGGGACCACGCCGTTCGAAGCGGCCACGGCGGTC
>JBCCEZ010000094.1:0-12143 GCA_039030015.1 Gemmatimonadota bacterium
AGCCACAACTCGTCTCGATCGGATTGGACCGATCCCGCTCGTGAGGTCAGCCGCCCGGCCCCGACTCGGCCGGGTAGTACCACGCGCGGCGCACGAACGCACCCTCGATCTCGTACACCGCCAGGGACGACTGGCCACCGACGATGCGCTCTCTGAAGGCCACGTAGCGCGTGCCTGGGATCGCCCCGGCGACTTCCGACCGAACGTCGGGGAGTGCCTCGAAGTACGCGGCCATCTCCGTCCGAAGCGCCTCCGGCCCCGTGATGGCCAAGCCGGCCCGCCCCTCTTGGTCGAGGTAGAAGAGCTCGAAGTCGTCGGTCACGAGCTCCGCCATCGCGGTGGGATCGTGAGCGTTGAAGGCCGCCAGGAGCTGGTGGGCGACGTCGATCGCTTCCTGTGCGTGGACGGGCCGGCCCCACGCGGCCGCGCAGGCCAGGAAGATCGAGAGGCGAAACGCGTACGTCATGTTGACTCCTTGCCGGTCGGGACGGGCGATCGAGAGGCGATTGGATCTCAAGGGATGGGACGATGAATCAGAAGACGAGGACGATCCTGACGCTCGGACTGCTGATCGGCGGCGCCACCGCCGGCTGCACACCCGACCCCACGCTGGACCCCACCCCAGAGGTGAATCGATTCGAGCCGGTCACGACGGGCCACGCGGTCGAGTACCAGGGCACGTCGCGAGGAGCGGCGTGGGGCGACTTCGACGGGGACGGAGATCCGGATCTCTTCGTCTCCCATCCCACCGGGGACGACGCACCCCAGAGCAACGTGCTCTACCGGAACGATGCCGGTCGCCTGACTCTGATCGAGTCCGCGGTCGATCAGGCCCCGCCCGGGGCGTGGCAAGGCGGGGTCTGGGTCGACGTCGAGGGCGACGGTGATCTGGATCTGCACATCGTCGGTCGAGACGGGTCGGGATCGCTCTTCTTCGAGAACGAGGGAGGGGTGTTGGCGGCCGTGACGAACGACCCCTTCGGGGGTTCCGTCTGGGGCGCGTCGATGACGTGCTGGGCGGATGCCGACGGGGACGGCCTCCTGGACGCCTTCGTCGTCGGCTCCGGGGAAGGACGGAATCAACTCTTCCGGAACCGCGGGGCGTGGTCGATGGAGGAGGTGCCGCTCTCGGAGCTGGCCACCGGTGGTGGGGCGTCCCGTGCCTGCGTGTGGATCGACGTCGACGGCGACCGACTCCCGGAGATGGTGCTGGCCAACGCCCGCCAGCCGAACACACTCCTGCGCAACCGCGGCGACCTGGCCTTCGAGGCAGACCTCGACTCCCCGCTCACGACCGATGAGGCGTACGGGTACGGCCTCTCGGCCGCGGACGTGAATGGCGATGGGTACCAGGACGTCTTCGTCGCCAACTTCGACGCACCCAACACCCTTCTTCTCGGAGGCCCGGACGGCGTGCTCACCCCCTCGCCGTTGGGAGAGCGCCTCCAGAGCCCGGCCTCGAAGGGTCATGTCTGGGGAGACTTCGACCTCGATGGGGTGCTCGACCTCTATCTGGGGAGCGGAACGCCTCGGCCGGGGATGCTCAACCGACTCTGGTCGGGCACAGGAGGGGGCGACTTCGCCCTCGACACCGTGAGCGGCTTCACTCTCGACGCCGACACCTCGGCGGCGGTAGCCGGCGCAGACGTCGACATGGACGGGGACATCGACCTCTTCGTCGCCAACTGGGGCAGCCCGGGTTCGCTCGACCGCCTCTACGAAAATCGGGCTCAGGGCGCGCACTGGCTTCAGATCGATCTGGAAGGCGAGGTGTCGAACTCGATGGGCGTGGGTGCCCGAGTGTCGACCAAGACGTCCGGCACGGACGGATGGATGCACCGCTGGCTGACGCTGTCGACCGGGTACGCGGGTCAGAACGAGCCTCGGATACACTTCGGACTCGGAACGGCCGGGCAGGTCGACTCCCTCGTCGTGCGATGGCCTTCCGGCCTCGTCACGACAATGACCGATGTGCCCGCAGATCAGCTCGTGCGAATTCGCGAGGGTAGCGGGGGCTAACCCATCCCCGAGCCGACGGCGTCCGCCAACCGAGAGAGAGCACGAACGACGGTACGGCGCTCCGTCTCCGAAAAGTCTGCCAGAATCTGGCTCCGTTTGGCGACGAGGTCGTCTTCCAGTCGCTGAGCCAGCACGCGTCCGGGCTTGGTGAGGTGCACGCGAACGTATCGACCGTCGGTCTCGTCGGCCCGACGGGTCACGTACCCCTTCTTCACGAGTCCGTCCACGAGTCGGCTCGCGCTGCTCTTCTCGAGGAAGAGTGCCGCCGCAAAGTCGTTCATCGTCATCGGCCCATCCCTCACGAGTCGCTCGAGGGCGTGGCTCTGGCCGAGGGACACGTCGTAGCAGCAGATCGCCTCTCGATCGCGGAACTGGTACGCACGGACCAAATCCGTCAGCGCCTCTTGGAGGGCTAGCGCTTCGGCGCGCAGAGCTTCGTCGGTTTGCGTCGCCGGCATGGGCGGCCTCCGTCAGCGGCGTGGGAACCTCTACGTACATATGTCTTCACGCTCCGTTCCGCGAGCAGACGGTTGTATCCCTCAACCCAGGTGCTCAGGCGGGGGAGACCAGGCATCGACCGCGACGACCCGGTGCGACCCCGCTCTCACCTCGTGGGGTGTCCCGGACGGGATGGCCACGGTCTCGCCGGCGCCCACCGGATACCGGACTCCGGCCACGAAGAAGTCGAGCTGCCCTTCGATCACATGAGTGATTTGTTCGTTCTCGTGCCGATGCTCCGGGAACGCCGTGCCCGGTTCGAGCTCGAATACGGTGAACGAGACGTGATCGAGGGCCACCTCCTTGAAGCGCGCGCCCGGAACGTCGTTCACCCAGGGCGCGGACTCGCCCAAGAGCTGCGGAACGCGGTCGGTCGCCGTCGAGGGCAGCTGCTCGTGAATCGCGCTCGCACCGTCGCACCAGCGCTCGACGATGCGCCCATCGAGAAGCCGGTAGATCACCGTCGTCGTCATCGTCACCACGGTCCCCCTCGGGGGAATGCCTCGATAGGGTGCGTCGTGCCGGCCCGACGCGCGGGTGCGAAGCACGACGTGATCACCTTCGGCCAATAGGAGAAGTACCTCGTGCTCGCTGTCGGGGAACGCCGTGAGGATCTCTCGGAAGGCCGCGACGGCCGCGTCTCGGTCGGAGCCGGTGCGGGAGCCCCCCTCGACGTGGTCCCGATAGTCGGGCGAGAAGCACGCTCGGATCGCGTCCACATCGCCGCGGTTCGCGGCAGCGATCAGGGCAAGAACACGCGCCTTGTTCGTCTCGGTCGTCATCGTCCACGGAGTAGTTGTGCATCACAACTACATGGTATCACGCCGGACGACGCCGTGCGAGTCGTGGGGTGTTCTGCTACTGCCCTCGCAGAGCCTCGACGGGATCGATGCGCAGTGCCCGAAGCGCGGGCGTCACCGCCGCGAAGACGGACACCAGGAGGAAGAGCGTACCCACGACCAGGTACGTAAGCGGATCTCGACTCGACACACCCACGACGACGGCGGACAGCACCTCGCCCAGGCCGAACGCCAGGACGAAGCCGGACGCGATCCCTACGACGGCCAGTCCCAACGCGCGGCCGACGACGATCCGAAGGACTCCGTTCGCTTCGGCACCGAAGGCGAGCCGCACGCCGATCTCCGCTCGCCGCTGTGCGACGAGGGACGAAAGCACCCCGTACAGACCGACCAACGACAGGACCAAGGCCACCGAAGAGAAGGCACCGAGCAGTGCGAGCGCGAAGCGGGTCCCGGCCATCGAGTCGGAGACGAAGTCGGACATCGGCCTCAACTCCGTGACGGGCATGTTGGAGTCGATCTCGTTGATCGTTCGCACGACGTCCGGGCCCAGCGCGGTCGGGTCCCCGGCGGTGCGAACCGTCCACCGCAAGGGGCCGGTCCACTGAGCGAAAGACGGCGTGAAGTAGATCGTTTCACGCGGACGCTCGTCCATCGTCATCTGCTTCTGGGCACCCACCACCCCTATGACATCTACCCACTGCGGTTCTGGATTCGCGAAGCGTACCAAGAGACGCTTCCCGACCGCGGACTCTCCGGGCCACATCGACTCGGCCAACACCTCGTCCACCATCACCACGGCGAACCCCTCGTTGTCGTCCGCGCGGACGAGCCGACGTCCCTCCAACAACGGAGTATCCATGACATCGAGGTAGCCTGGCTGGACCACACGGTAGTTCGCTTGTCGGAACGCACTCGGATCGGCGATGGCAGCTTCATCGCCGTATCGGCCCCACAGGAAGCCGTCCCTCATGGGCAGGGGCGACGCCGCCCCGACGTATTCGACACCCGGTATCGCCTCGAGGCGGGCCTGCACCTGCGAACGAAAGGCCTCGTGAGAACCGAGGTCGGGGTAGCGGCCCGCTGGAGGCGCCAACGTCAGGGTGAGAACCCCGTCCGAATCGAAGCCCGGATCCGTGTTCTGTAGCGCCGCCATCGATCGCACCATCAGGACAGCTCCCACGAGGAGCGCGACAGAGAGTGCGACCTCCCCGACCGCGATCCCGTCTCGGAAGGTCCGGGACGCGGTCCTCACTGAGGAGCGATCCTTCAGCAACGTCGCGAGATCCGGTCTCATCCCGTGGAGTGCCGGAAGCAGGCCGAAGAGGATGGCGGACAATCCACCCGCGAGCACAGAGAAGCCGAGCACGGCACCGTTCACGGAAATCCGACCCGCGCGCGGCATGCCTGGGGGCAGGAGGCCTTCCAGCACGGCGACTCCGGCCCACGCGAAGGCGACACCCAACGCCGTCGCACCTCCCGCAAGCAGGACACTCTCGACGACGAACGGGAGCGCGACCTGGCCGCGTCCGCCGCCCATCGCGAGCCGGATCGCCGCCTCTCGGTCGCGGGTCGACGCCCGAACCATGACCAAGTTGGCAACGTTGGCACAGGCGATGAGGAGCACGAAGCCGACCGCACCCAAGAGCGCGAGAATCATGGGGCGCACGGACCGCACGAGGTCGTCGAGGAGGGGCCGTGCGTACAGGCCTAGGCCAGCCCCCGCGAACGCTTCGTTGCGCTGGCGCAATTCGGCGCCGAGCCGGTCCATCTCCTCATCGAGCTGGGCGTCGGTGGCGCCTGCGGCGAGGCGACCCACGACGAAGGAGAAGGCGTTCAACGGGTTCGCCTGAGCGAAGTCCACGCGGTGGGCGGTCCATATCTCCGGCCGTCCCGCATCGGCGACATCCGGTGGCAGCTCGAAGGTGAAGTCCGGGGGCAACACGCCCGCCACCTCCACGGATTGCCCGTCCAGCTCGAGGGTGGCCCCCAACGCCCCCGGGTCCCCTCCGAACCGTCGGACCCAGAAGCCGTGCGAGATCAGCGCCGCGGTCGGCGGCGACGCGCCACCAGGGCCGAGCATCTCCCCGGGCAGGAAGTCGTGTGCCTGGAGTGTGCGGCCGGCGACGGGTTGGATGCCGAGGGTCTCGAAGAAGCCGATCGACACGCCGGCGGCATCCACCTGCTCCGGGTCGGCGCCGTCGCCCGTGAGCGCGAAGGCCAACGGCGTCGTGAAGCCCAACGACTCGAAGGATCGAAGGTCGCGCTCGTAGTCTTGGAACATCGGAAACGACGTGAAGAAGCGCTCGACATCGCGGTTCCGCATCTCCGTCCACACGAAGCGCAGCGAGCCCGGATCCTCGTACGGGAGGGGCCGAATCAAGACCGACTCCACGACGCTGAACACCGACGCGTTCGCGCCGATCCCCAAGGCCAGCGTCAGTACGGTGATCGCGGTGAAGCCGGGGGCTCGGGCGAGGGAACGGAGGGCATATCTGATCGAGGGCATGATCGATCCTGTCGGGAATCTGCTCGTGGGTTGAGAAAGACGACTCCGCATCCACGTGAGTCGACGTGAGCCGGCGCGGAGTGAGGGAGCCCGCATCGCCAATCGAACGACCTCGCGGCGTATCGCAGCCTCCGCGGCCTTCCTTCCCTCCCGTGCTTCGATGAGGGACGCGAGCTCGGCGAGATCGCCGAGCGCCTCGTCGTGGAGCGGACGCGGAAGAAGGAGACGAAGCAGGACGAGCCAACGCTTCGGGATTCGGGGCGCGCTCACGCTACTCCGTCAGGACGGCGAGCCCGTCCCAGAGGCTCAAGAGCGCCTCGCGGGACGCCCGGAGGGCATCGATGGCCAACGGGGTGGCGCTGTAGTACCGACGGGGTCGCCCCCCTCGGTTGGACGCGGCTCCCTCGACCTCGGACGTCAGAAAACCTTTCGACTCGAGACGCCCGAGCACGACGTAGATGGAGGCCAGGCTCGCGTCCCGGCGAGTCCTCGCTCGGATCTCCTCGACGATGGTGACCGCGTACGCCTCACCGTCTCGCCGCAGCACCGCGAGCAGCACCAGCTGCTCGAACTCCCCCACGACACCTCGTCCCATACCACTCCTCCAGTTCCTTACAACGTAAGGAATATGGTCGACGATGTCACCTCGAGCGACTCCGATGGCCCTACGGTACCGCTATAGAGGGGCCGTCAGTCGAACCAGTGGGTGAGTCGGTCGAGCGCGCCGAGAAGGTCGGGTTCGTCGTCCAGGACCGGACGGAGCGGATCGTCCTTCAGGCGCTTCATCCGCTTCGGCATGCTCTTGATCGTGTGGTTCTCGATCTTCAACCGCTTGTTCACCTCACTCCACTTCAGCGGCGCGGAGACAGGGGCTGCGGCTTTGGGGCGAACCGTGAACGGGGCCACGAGAAGCCGCCCGTGTCCGTTCTGAACGAAGTCGATGTAGACCTTCCCATCCCTTCGATCGGGGTTCCGCGTGAGGGTCGCGATGTCCGAGCGCTCCGCGACGACGACCCTGCCCAAGAGCTGCCCGAGAGATCTCGATTGTTCGTACGTGAGCCGCCCCGCGAGAGGAACCAACACATGGATCCCGGACGAACCACTCGTCTTCGGATACGCGGGCAGCCCGATCTCGACGCATAGCTCATGGATCGTGCGTGCGATCTCGACTACGTCCGTGAAGGGGGCCTCCTTCGGATCGAGATCGAGAATGCACCAGTCCGGCGACGCCAAGGACGAGACTCGGCTGGACCACACGTGCAGAGGAATCGTGCCCATGTTGATCACGTAGAGGAGCGACTCGACGTCTTCGGCCACGAAGTAGGAGAGCTCCCGTTCCGAGCCCTCGCTCCATACGGTCACCCTCCTGAGCCAATCCGGCGCATAGGGTGGCGCGTCCTTCTGGAAGAAGGACTTCCCCTCGATCCCGTCCGGATAGCGCGTCATCACCAGCGGACGATCCTGCAGGTACTCCAGCATCCACGGGGCGACCTGCCGGTGGTATTCGATCAGATCCCCTTTCGTATACCCCTCTTCCGGCCAGAAGACCTTGTCGAGATTGGTGAACGGAACCTCCTTCACCTCGACGATTTCGATCGGCTCCGGCTCTTCGGCCTCGTCCACGATCGGGGGGACGCCACACTCTTCGGGAGCCTTGTCGTCGCGGAAGCGGGAGAAGGACGGCTGGCGGATCACCCCTCCGTCCGTCAGCTCCTTATAGATGACTTCCGCGACCAAACCCGGCTCCACCCAATGATGCGCCGCGCCTTTCGGAATGGGACCGGCGTCGACAGGTGCCGCGTCGACCTCCATCTCCTGTAGCATCGACAAGGTGTCATCGAGCTCAGCGTCGCTGAAGCCGCTGCCGACGCTCCCCATGTACACGAGACCCCGGTCGCCATCCTCGGTCTCGGCATACTGCGCGACGTGGATCGATCCCAACCCCGCCCGACTCCCCTTGGCCTCCTTCCACCCGACGACGACGAAGTCGTCGACGGTCACGGTGCGAACCTTGATCCACGAAGACGAGCGTCCCCCTCGGTACGGGGCGTCCGCCTTCTTGCCCACGATCCCCTCGAGCCGCATCCGCTGGACGTGCTCGTACATGAGCTCGCCCTCTTTCGGGAGGTGGTCCACGTATCGGATCGGGCCAACCGTCGGCAGGAGCTCGAAGAGGATCCGCTTTCGCTCGAGCAGCGGCAGGCCGCGCAGATCGTGTCCTTCCACACCGAGGAGGTCGAAGGCGTGGTAGACCGCGGGTAGCTCCACGCTGGCGCGCAACGCGTCGGTCTGGTTCAGGATCCGGCCCCGGCGTTGCAGCTTCGAGAACGACGGCATCCCGTCGGGCCCGTTCACGACCACCTCGCCATCCAGCACGAGGTCCTCGTACGGTAGGCCGCGCACCGCACGGGCGATCTCCGGAAAGGTCGCAGTCAGGTCGTGTCCTTTGCGTGAGCGAAGGAAGGCCTCTCGCCCGCTGCGCTCCGCGAGCAGCCGATACCCGTCGTACTTGATCTCGAAGATCCAACCGTCTCGCGAGAACGGCGCTTCCTGGGCTGTGGCGAGCACCAGGTCGACGTCCTTCGCACGCACGACGCCTTCCTCGGCCCCTGCCTCCTCGGCTTCCTGTCTCATCCCCTCGGCGTACTCGTCCGCGTACGGGAACTCGTCGACGGTGAGGCCCGAATAGATCGAGTCGTCGGCGTAGTCCTCCGTCGACCTCTCCGGGTCCAGATACGCATCGCGCTCCTTGATGAAGAGCCAGGAGTTCGGCGCCTGCTTCGTCTTCACCAGTGTCCAGCGGCCCAAGAGTTTGTGGCCGTGCAACTCGAAGAGGAGCTTCCCCTTCTCGAGCCCTTCGTGAGGGTCCTCGATCGGAGTCCACACGCCCCGGTCCCACACGATCATCGCCCCTGCGCCGTACTCGCCCTCGGGGATGACTCCCTCGAATTCGGCGTACTCCAGCGGGTGATCCTCGGTCATCATCGCCAGACGCTTGTCGTCCTGGTTCGGCGACGGCCCCTTGGGAATCGCCCACGACAAGAGCACGCCGTCCAGCTCCAGCCGCAGGTCCCAGTGGAGATTGCGCGCGGCGTGCTTCTGCACGACGAAGATCGACCCGCCGGCGATGACGCGGCCCCCGAAGGGCTCGGGCGTCCGGGAAGCGGTTCGCTTATCCCGGTAGGTCGCGAGGCGGTCGTCTCGGTCCGGCGTCATCCCATCCACGGTCATGTCCCATCGACCCCGCGAATGTGCAGCGCATCGGACCCCGTCGGCCAGCCGTCCGGGTCAGCGGCACCACCTCACTTACAATGTAGTTGACCCCAGAGGGACCCTCGGCTACCATGACTTACGTTGTGAGTCTTACGGGAGGGACGGATGGGACGGGAGCGGTTGGGGGAGTTCGAGCATCAAGTGCTGCTGGCGATGCTACGCCTGGGAGGAGAGGCCTACAGTGTGCCCCTCGTGCTCGAACTCGAGTCGAGGACGGGTCGAGAGGTGTCGCAATCGTCGGTGTTCATCGTACTTCAGCGGCTCGAGAAGAAGGGGCTGCTCTCGTCACGTATGGACGAAACGGCGAAGGCGGAGACGGGCCGGGTGCGGCGCTACTTCAAGCTGTCGCCCCAAGCGATGACACGCCTTCGTGAGTCGCGCCGAGACTTCGTGTCCCTATGGGACGGCATCTCTGCAACGCTGGACGAAGCATGAGCGGGCACGATGGAGTGCCGCGCCCCGCGTGGTGGGTCCGACGCGTTTTGCGCGACCGCCCGGATGCGCCCCAGCTGCTCGCCGAGATCGCTGAGCTGTATGAGCACCGGTCCGAGGCAGATGGACGACCCGCCGCGGTCCGGTGGCTCAGGCGTGAACATCGCCGGCTGGTGTGGCGCCTGGTTCGGGACGATTTCGAAGGCGCGCTGACTTCGGAGGGTGACGACTCGATCCTCGCGTCGATCGCTCAAGACGTTCGACACAGCACTCGGGGACTGACACGCGTCCCGCTCTTCACCGCCGCGATCGTCGCCACCGTGGGGCTCGGGATCGGGGGAACGACTCTCGTCTTCTCGATCGTCGACTCCGTCCTCATCGCCCCGTTGAACATGCCGGGTGCAGAGCGAATGGTCTTGCTCCGGACCGTCGACGGCGACGCGATGTGGAGCACGTCGATGGCGGACCTGCATGCGTTGCAAGAGACGCCACCGAGCGGCTTCGAGGGCATCGCCGGGTACACGTACCGACGCGTGCGGGTCGCCGTCGAGGAAGAAACGGAGCTTCTCCAAACCAAGTTCGTCGCAGCGAACTACTTCGAGTTGATCGGCCGTGAGCCCGTCCGCGGTCGTCTCTTCCAAGGCGAAGAGGGGACGGACGGCGGGCCTCGTGTCGTCCTGGTCACGGAGTCGTTCAGCGAACGCAGCTTTTCTCCGGACACGGACCCGCTCGGTCGATCGATCCTCATCGACGGGGATCCCCACGAGATCGTGGGCGTGATGTCGGACGACATCGGCGGGCTCGATCGCGGCATCGATGTCTTTCCCGTACTCAACATCTTCGTCCCGCCCCGAAAGGGCCCCTTCTTCTATCCGACGATCGGGCGTCTCAGTCCGGACGTCAGCGAAGAGGTGGCACGTGGTCAGCTCGAGGCCGTGTCGGAGCGGATCTTCCCACTCTGGTCGTCGTCCTTTCCGCAGCGAAGCGCCGTCCTCGGCTTCATCGATCTGAAAGAGGCGGTGGTCGGCAACTCCCGGCAGACGTTGTGGGTCGTCCTCTCCGCGGTCGGCTTCCTCCTTCTCATCGCAACGGCCAACGCAGCGAGTCTACTCGTCGCTCGTGGAGCGACCCGTCATCGGGAGCTCTCCGTTCGGGCCGCGTTGGGCGCCAATCGGGGACGTATTCTGCGGCTCCTGATGACGGAGGCCGCCGTCATCGCGACCGCGGCCGGGGCCATCGCCTGGCTGATCGTCCTCGTCGGCCTCGACCTCGTGCACCGACTCGGCGTGGGCCGGTTGCCCCGCATCGACGAGATCGGGGTGCGGCCGTCCGCGATCGCATTCTTCGTCGGGATCACATTGGCGAGTTGGCTGCTGTTCGGCGTGGTCGCCGCGATAGCGACGGCCTGGACTCGCACAGCCGGCGTCGCCGGGACGCAGGGGCGTGCGAGCGCGGGCCGCGGAATGTCGGCCCTACGGCGCGTCCTCGTCGGGGCGCAATTCACGATCACGATCCCCCTACTCGTCGGCGCCGCGCTTCTCTTGCAGAGCCTCGACCGCGTCCGATCCGAGAGCTTCGGTTTCGATCCCGAAGGACTCGTGTCCGTGCTCGTCACCCTGCCTGGGGAGACGTACCCCTCATGGTCCGACGTGCGAGACTTCTGGCGGGAGACGCTACCCACGGTCCAGGCGGTACCGGGTGTGTTGTCGGCTGGGTTGGCCGACGCGCTACCTCCGCAGCCGATCAACGGGGGCAACAACTTCCTGCTGGAGGACCGTCCCCTCTCCGAGGGGGCCTCCCAGCCCACAGCTCCGTGGATCACGGCCGACACGCACTTCTTCGCGACGCTCGGTCTCCGACCGATCGAGGGTCGGCTATACGAATCCACCCCCGTGGATACCATGAGACACGCGGTGGTCGACGAGCAGTGGGCCGAGCGCTTCTACCCCGGTGAAAGTCCCATCGGAAGGCGCTTTCGATCGGGCGGCTGCACGGTGGATGGCTGCCCTTGGACCGAGATCGTCGGAGTCGTCCCCGACGTGAAGACGTCGGGACTCGATGACACGCGCGGGATGGGCACGATCTACTACGACTTCGCCCGAGACAGTTACTCGAACATGCGTCTGCACATTCGCGCTCAGGGTGACCCGCTGTCCGTGGTCCCGGCGGTGCGCGCCGTGATCCAAGAGCGGGACACGGGCATCCCCGTCGGGGACGTACGGACCGTGGACGACGTCGCCTCGGAATCTCTCGCAGGTCGACGCTATACGAGCACCCTGCTCGCGATGTTGGCAGGCATCGCGCTCCTGCTCACCGTCGTGGGGGTGTACGGCGTGATGGCGTACTACGTCCAGCACCACGCTCGAGACATCGGAATCCGTATCGCGTTGGGTGGAGGCCCTGCCTCCGCGCTCCGCGGCGTGCTGACCAAAGGAATGCTCGTCGCCGTGGCGGGCACCGTCATCGGACTCGCCGCCACCCCGATGCTCACCCGACGCATGGCCGGTCTTCTGTATCGTGTCGAACCCACCGATCCGATCGCGTTGGGGGCCGTGGCGACCCTGACGCTCCTGGTCGCCTTCGTGGCGACCTACATCCCCGGCCGCCAGGCC
>JBCCEZ010000095.1:0-11669 GCA_039030015.1 Gemmatimonadota bacterium
CGACATCGTACCGCTCGAGGAGCAGGCGATCCGCGGCCTACTGGCCGAGCACGGGTTCACGGGCTCGATCGAGGTGACCGAGAAGGCTGCCGCGTTGCTCGAGGCCTTCGACTGGCCGGGCAACGTACGGGAACTGAGGGCCGTGGCGGAACGCGCCGCGATCCACTCGGGCATGGACCAATCCCGCGTGCTGATCCGAGCGGTGCACCTACCGGAGCGAGTGCGTGACTTCGATCCGTCGATGGCGACGGATCCGCGACTCACCCGGTCGCTGGTCGAGAGCGTGATGGACGAGGTCGGGGGCAACCAGTCCGAGGCGGCGCGTCGGCTGGGCGTGCATCGTAATACGATCGCGCGCTACCTGCGTACCGGCTGACGGTGCACTGACCCGAGTGCACACGCACTCGTCGTTGGTGCACGTTTCGCGTCCGTCGGGAAGGCCGTCCGAGAGGCTAAGCGGTTGAACGGGAACGACCTGCGCGCGTCTCGATCCGCGGGGCGACTTCGGCACGTTTGCTGCCCTTAGAAGAAGCAGCCCCCAGCCTCGACCGTTGGTCTACTCGTAATGCTCTCGACAACCTTGCCCATCACCGAGTCCTTCCGCGCCGAGTATCTGGAGTACTACGGCATTCTGCCTCTCGCCGTCGAAAACGGTGAGTTGCGCGTCGCTGCGGCCGGTAATCCGAGCCGGGAGGTGCTGGACGATCTCGCCACAACGTTCGGCGCGACGCCCACTCTGATCGACGTAGACGAAGAGGAGATCAAGGTCTCGGTTCGCGCGATTTTCTCAGCCGCGCAAAGCACGGACTCTCTCGTAAAGGGGCTCGACCTCGATGATGTGGTCGAGGAGCGGGCTGGAGGTGACGAAGCCCAAGCCGACGTGAGGGACCTGGTCAACCAACCGCCTGTCGTCCGCTTCGTGAACCTTCTGATCCGCGAGGCGCACGACGCACTCGCTTCGGACATCCACGTTGAAGTCTCGGCCCAGGGGCCCGCTGTCCGCTTCCGTATCGACGGGGTGCTCGTCCCCGCGACTGCGCCGCCCGTCGCGCTGTACGCAGCCGTGGTCTCGAGACTCAAGCTCATCGCCGATCTCGACATCGCGGAGCGGCGGGTGCCTCAGGACGGTCGCATTCGGGTGCGCCTCGACGACCACGACCTAGACCTTCGCGTGTCGACGGTGCCGAGTCTGTTCGGGGAGTCGATCGTCCTGCGGCTTCTTGACCAGAGGGCTGCTCCGGACGGTTTGACCGATCTCGGTATGTCCTCGGAGGTCTTGGATCGGTTCGTCCGTGCGGCCCGAAGCCCTCACGGCATCGTCCTGGCCACAGGACCGACCGGGAGTGGGAAGACGACGACGCTCTACGGAGCTCTCCAGCTCCGGGACGCGTCGACGGAGAAGATCATCACGATCGAGGATCCCGTGGAGTACCGACTCTCGGGCATCACGCAGGTCCCGGTTAATCGCAAGGCGGGGATGACGTTCGGGGCCGGCCTCCGGGCCCTCCTGCGGCAGGACCCGGACGTGATCATGGTCGGTGAGATGCGCGATCAGGAGACCGCGCGAATCGCCGTACAAGCCGCGATGACCGGCCACCTGGTCTTTTCGACCGTGCACACCAACGACGCCGCCTCCGCGGTCGTCCGATTGATCGATCTCGGGATCGAACCGTACCTCGTCGCCGCCACGCTACGATCGGTGCTCGCGCAACGTCTCGTGCGCCGAGTCTGCGGGCATTGTTCGAGCTGGTCCGACCAGGACTCCGCCTTCACCTCTCTCTCGCCGGTCGTCGACTCCGACGCGCGATTCCGCCACGGCGCGGGGTGTGCGCTCTGTCGACAAACCGGCTTCCGAGGTCGGGTCGGTCTGTTCGAGCTCATGGATGTCGACGAGCGGCTCCGAGCGGAGATCGCCCGTGCGAGCGATGCGGACAAGATCCGCGCCGTCGCCGCCGACGCAGGGATGACGTCAATGCTCGACGATGCGCGGACGAAGGTCTTGGACGGTGTCACGACGAGTCAGGAGGTGCTTCGTGCGATCCAGTCGTAGAGCCGGCTTCACCCTGGTCGAGATCATTGTCGTGATCGCGGTCGTCGCCGTGCTCGCGTCGCTCGTGTCTCCGATGATCTTCAACAATGTGAGCGATGCGAAGTCGACGGCGGCTCGGGCCCAGATCGAGATCTTCGCGCTGGCCTTGGATTCGTATCGCCTCGACAACGACGCCTACCCTTCGACGCAGCTCGGGCTCGAAGCCCTCCGTGTCGCGCCCGCTTCGGACGAGGCGCGCGGATGGCGCGGTCCGTACCTCCGCCGGGAGATCCCCCTCGATCCGTGGGGCCGGCCCTACCTCTACCTGAGCCCTGGAGATGCGAATCCGAGGAGCTACGATCTCCTCTCTTTGGGGCGGGACGGAGAGCCCGGCGGTGAGGGTGAGGACGCCGACGTGGAGTCATGGAGGTGAGCACCGCACGGCGGTTTCGGTACCGGGCCACGACCACGGACGGACGTCTCGTTCGCGGATCGACGGAAGCCGCCGATCGTGAGGCGGCGAAAATGCGGGTGGAAGAACAAGGTCTGCTCCCCATCGACATCGTGGAGCGGTCCGCCTGGCGCTGGCAGCCCCCGGTTCGTGTGGGCGACCTCGCGATTCTCTTTCGGAACGTCGCGACGCTGACGGAGAGCGGGGTCCCCGTAGAACGAGCGTTCGCCGTGAGCGAGGCGCTCGTCGCGCCGACTCTGGCGTCCGCCATCTCCGAGATCCGCGAGGAACTACGTCGCGGGCTTCCGGTCTCGGAGGGACTGGCCCGTCGCGGCGATGCGTTCTCGTCGTCGATCATCGGCATCGTCCGAGCGGGCGAGCGTGGGAGTGCGCTCGCCGGCGCGTTCAGCGACGCGGCCAACCAGCTGGAAGCCGAAGCCGAGCTTCGGGGCGAAATTCGCTCCGCCTTGGCCTACCCGATCGTGATCCTCCTCATGGGGCTCGCGACGATCGGCGTGCTGGCGGGTGTCGTCATTCCGCGCTTCGCTCTCCTGCTCTCCGACCTCGGCGCGGACCTTCCCGCCTCGACGCAGTTCCTCTTGTCCGGGTCGGCGTTCGTTCAGCGGTGGGGGCTTCTCGGTATCGTCCTGTTCGGCGTCGGTGTGCCGGCGGCGGTCCATTGGGTGCGCTCCCCTCGGGTGCGTCCGGCCTTTCACCGTGGACTGCTGTCACTGCCCGTGGTCGGGCCTCTCCGTCATGCCTTCGCTACCGCCCGCGCGTGTCGCGCGTTGGGAGCGACCCTGACAAATGGCCTTCCTCTTCTCCAAGGCCTCGATGCGGCTGCGGACGCGGCCGGCGATGCGGAAGTGGCGGCTCGGATCCGACGGTCGCGAGTGGAGGTGGCGGGCGGAGCGCCGTTGACCGAGTCCCTGGAGCAAGAGCGCGCCTTCACGAGAGCCGCGCTCCAGCTCGTCGGCGTGGGTGAGGCGAGCAGTCGGCTGGGCCCCATGACGAGTCGCGCCGGAGATGTCTCGGCGCTTCGGGCGGGTCGGCGCCTCAAGACCGCGATCACACTCCTCGAACCGATCCTGATCGTCGGGTTGGGCGTGCTGGTAGCGGCGACGGCGGGGGCGCTGTTGCAGGCCGTGTACAGCGTGCGCCCGGGATGAGTCGCCGAGGAAGGGGGGCGAGGTGCTCCGAGCGCGGGTTCACGCTGATCGAGGTGATCGTCGTCACGGCGATCCTGTCGATCGCGTTCTCCGTCGCCGGCCTCGCACTGAGCTCGGGGCTGGGGCGAGCCGAGGACGCTCGAGCGTCCATCGGGGACGCCGCATTCCGGGAGGCGGCGCTCCGAGGGGAAGCGGTCGTCGCGTATTCGGATTCCGCGCACCGCGACACGCCTGTCCTCTTCCTTCCCGACGGCCGGATCGTCGGAGACGCCACCGCCCGGTGGCTCGACTCGGTAGGTCGTCGATGAATCGGGACGGGGTGCTCCTGCTCGAGGCTCTGATTGGCCTCGCCGTCCTGTCGATCGTCGGGATCAGCGCGCTGACTCACGTCACCGCGGTCCGCGCCGCGTACGAGCGCGCCGCGGAGCGGGAGATCGTCGTGCACGACGCAGAGCAGCTCCTCGCGGAGTACGTCTTGATGGACCGAATCGCGTTGGGTCAGCGACTCGGCGTGCGGGAGGTCGACGGGTTCGTCGTTTTCCTCGACCGACCCGAACCGTCGCTCTTCCGGATTGGTCTTGCTGGAGCCGATCGGCCGGAGGTCGAAGTCCTGACGACCCTCCTGTACCGGCCCGAGCCGCGCCCCGAGGGGATCGTTCGATGAGGCGCCCTCGCCGCGGATTCTCGCTGATCGAGGTCATGGTCGCGCTGACCATCTCCGGGCTCGCGATCTCGATCGTGGCCGGTCTCCTCGCCGCGACCGTCGATGCCGTCGACGTGACCGTCCGTAGCGCGGACGAGCACGGGGAGGACGCCCTCCTTCGCGCGTGGCTCAATGGCGTTCTGCGAAGCGCATCCGTGGACGTCGATCCGGCTCGTTCGTTCTACGGGGACGCGACGTCTATGCGCGTACATGCACGATCGCTCTCGCCCCGTGGGTGGCCCGAAGACGGAGTGGTCGACGTCGATGTCGAGGGGGGGCGGCTCTTTGTCAGCATCGGCTCGCATCGTATGCCCGTGCTCGATTCGCTCGACCACGCGGTCTTCGACTACCGGATTCGATCGAATCAAGGGGACGACTGGCTTGTGCGCTGGGAGTCCTATACCGAACTCCCCCTCGCCGTTCGCCTCCGCTACACCCGGGACGGCGTACACGACACGCTCGTCGTGATCACGAACCCGAGGCCGTCCTGATGGATCGCAACGGATTCGCACTGCTCGGCGTTTTGTGGATGGTCGCCGTGGTCGGCTCGGTGCTGACCACTGGCTTGGCTCCCGTCTTGGCTCAGCGGGACGGTGCGGTGAATCGTGCGGCTCTCGTCCGAGCTCAGTGGGCGGCGGAGGGCTGCATCGCTCTGCTCCAGTCCCGAGCGGCCGATGGGCGGCAGCTCGGCGCAGTCGACTCGATTGCGCTCGGGCCGAACGTCTGGTGTTCGCTCAAATCGCTTCGTCCCGACGAACGCTTGAACGTGAATCGGGCGGATTCCGCGACGTTGGCCGCTGCCCTGCGGGACCCGATTCGAGTGGCCTCACTACTCGATTGGATCGACGAAGACGATATCCCGCGTGAAGGCGGCGCGGAGCGCGAGTGGTACATCGATCGTAGAAGACCGACGCCTCGGAACGCTCCGTTCCAAGACGTCTCTGAAGTGACGAAGGTGCGCGGCTTCGACGGCGCCGGCGTCGACGATCTCGAAGAGGTGTTCACGATCTGGGGCGACGGGACCGTCTCCCCGAATCGTGCACCGTTCTGGCTTCTCCGCTCCGTACAGGGGGTGCCGGTCGGCCTCGCCGAAGGGGCGGTTCGCACGCGTCGTACCATCGCCTTCGAACACGCGGAACAGCTCGTTGCCGTACTGGGCATCATCCCCTCGATCGATGAGTTCCGCGAGATGTCGCGCCACTTCTCGTTCCGTGAATTCGAGGACATCGTGCGGGCCACCGGGCACGCGGAGACCGGGGCGAGGCGTCTTTCGTCGACCGTCACGGTCGCGACTCGAGACGATGAGGGGCGCATCGGCGTGCGCGTCCTGGAGGTCCGATGAGTCGCCCCACGATTCACATCCACGGCGACCGCGTCGAGCTCCGAGATCAGGAGTCGACGGTGCTCGCGCCCCGTGACGTCGACGCGGCCTCCACGTGGGATAGACGGTTGTTCGAGCCGATGGCAGAACGCCTCGGCCGTGGACGCGAGGTGGTGCTCCAGCTTCACCCACCCGTCGTCCAACTGCGCACGTTGTCCGACGTTCCTCGGCTCAAGGAGGCGGACCTGATCCGCCTCGTGGCGGAATCTCACGATCGGTTCTTCCGCCCGAGCGAAGGACGTCCCGCCGTCGGCGCGTCGGTGCACAAGTCGAACGGGAGTGCACCGGTCGTCGTCGCAGCGACGCTGCCGCAGGAGGAGCTACTCGGACTCGAAGAGGTCGTTTCTGAGGTGGGCCTTCGCATCTCGGCGGTTACCGCGACCGATGCTGCGGACCGTGCGGTGCCGATTCGCACACCCCACCTCGCGCGCCGCCGCCGGCGCCGTGATCGAGCGTCTCTCGGCGGAGCCGTCGTCCTGGCCGCTCTCGGGTGGCTCGCCGCGGGAGGTGTATACATCGGAGACCTCCTCACCGATCGAGCCGAGATCCTCGCCGAGCGTGATGCGCTCGCGGGGCCGATGGGACAGCTGGAGGAGATTGATCGTCAGATCCAAGCGTTCGAGCCCGTGGCCCTCGCGATGCAGCGGCTGTCCGCACCCGCCCACTGGGTCACACCCACGCTGCAGATGGTCGTCGACGCTCTCCCTGCCGACGCGCATCTCCACGTCTTCTCGTTAGACGCTTCCGGCGTCGTCCAGATCACGGCCCACAGCGCCGATCCACTCGGCGTACTCGATGCGCTCTCCGCGGTCTGGCCCGGCTCGGTTCGCGTGCAGCGCGCGCCTTCCGCGGACGGCCCGGCCGACGAGATCGCGCTCTCGTTGGAGGTGGCCGATGGGTGAACGGGATCGCCGGGCCCTGATGTGGGGAGGTACACTGATCGTCATCGCGTGGCTCGCGCTCAGGGGAGGGCCACAGCTCTTCCGGGGCGTCGCGCAGATGGAAGAGGAGGTCGCCCAAACCGGGCTCTACCTCTCCCGTGTCGAGGACCGACTGGCCCGCTCGAGCTCGCTCGGGGACTCGATCGCCGTGCTCGAGGCGAGCGCAGAGCTCTTACCGACTGCGTTGCTTGCTGGCGAGGACGCGCTGACGGCGGCCACCGACCTCATGGCTCGCGTCCGTGAGCGGTTGGGCACCGAGGATGTGCGCATCCTCGACTTCGGTGCGCCGACGACGGTCGGTCGATCCGGAGCACTCGCCCTCGTCATGCTGACCGTGCGGGTCGAGACGGACTTCCGCACCGTCATCGATCGGCTGCGCCTGATCGAGACCGCCACCGACATGGGGGTGCAAGCCGTGCACCTCGTTGCCTCGAATTCGGAGGAGGTCGACCAGCCGGAGCGGATCGAAGCGACCCTAGAAGTCGTGGGCTGGTTCCGCCTTCCCGCCGTAGCGGATTCGGCGGCGCCAGGGATTACGTCATGACGCTCGTACGGTGGATCGTGGCTGCGGCCGTCAGTGCCGCCGGGGGCGTTGTCGCACTGAACGCACCGGCGGATCGAACGGTGGTCGGCTCGAGCCCACCTCCCGTCAGCGCGCACGAGAGGGTGGCGGAGCGTCGGAGCGTGGATTCGTTGTGGCTGTCGGCGCCGTTTCGCCTGGGTCGACAGATCCCCCCACGCTATCGCCCGGCCGAAGAGGTGGACTTCGCAGAGCCGGAGGAGGCGGTGCGTCCGGAGTGGAGGCTCACGGGGATCGTACGCGGCGAAGAACCGGTGGCTCTGATCGAGGGCGTAGGTGGCCGCGGTGAAGCGGCGCGCATGGTCCAGGTCGGAGATCCGGTTGGTGACTGGACGGTGCTGTGGATCGCCGGAGATACCGCCGTGATCGGGGACGGGGTCGTGCGATGGACGTACTCGATCGAGGCACCGTGGGGAGGGGGACGATGATGCGAACGCTCAACGCCGCGGCGCTTCTCTTCGCGCTCGGCCTCGTCCTTTCCCCCGCTGCCGGTGCGCAGACGGTGGAGGCGGTCGAGGACAGCGTTCGTGTGTCCTTCATCGACACCGATCTTCGTGCCGCGATCCAGGCACTCAGCCGCTACCTCGACAAGCCCATCTTGGCGGAGCCGATCGGGGAGGTGCGGGTCGAACTCTTCGAGACGCCACGCCCTGTCCCACGAGAAGTCGTGCCCACCATCGTCCAGGGACTCGTCGAAGCGAACGGCCTCCTCTTCGAGGAAGACGACGACTTCTATCGCATCTCCGTGCCGGCCCCCGAGGAGCCGGAAGAAGTCCCCGTCGACCCGGCGTCTGCGAACCCAGATGCGGTCCGGTACCGACTCTTCACGATTCGGTTGAGGCATGCGAGGGCCGAAGACGTCGCGGCGACCCTGAATCAGCTCTACGGGGCAGGTACCGACTTCTCTCGCCCGGCCGGACTTTCCGGTTCGTCGCTCTCCGATCAGCTCCGCGCCGACCGGGAGGGACGAGAGGAGGAACAGGTGCCGCGCGAGGAAGGGGCCACGCTCGCGTCCGCGGTGACGATCGTACCCGACGCGTCCACGAACTCGCTCCTCATTCGCTCGACCCAAGCCGACTTCGACGTGCTCGAGGAGGGTGTGACGCAGCTGGACGTCCGACCGCTTCAGGTGCTCATCGAAGTGATCGTCGTCGAGGCTCGGAAGGACCGCCAATTCTCCCTCGGCTTCGATGTGTCGTTGCCCGAACAGAATGTGGACGGTGCCACCGTCGCAGGCGATTTGGTCGCGGGAGGCCTCGGAGACCTCGTCGTGCGGGTGATGGGGCTGGCCAAGGCGGATATCAACGTGGCGCTCTCTGCGGCTAGGTTGCGCGGCGATGTCGAGATCGTGAGTCGCCCAGTGATCCTCGCGTCGAACAATGTGGAGGCGAACCTCCTCGTCGGGACTCAGCAGCCTTTCGTGCAGGTCAGTCGATCTCTCCCTACGGATACGCCTCAGCGGGATCAGGTCGTTCAGTATCGGGACGTCGGCACGAAGCTCACGGTGCGCCCGACGATCAATCAGGACGGCTACGTGTCGCTGTTTGTGCAGCAAGAGCTCAGCTCCGCCACGGGCGACATCCAATTCAACGCACCCGTCATTTCGTCGCGTGAGGCGACGACTCAGGTCCTCGTCGCCAACCGGCAGACGATCGTCATCGGAGGTCTCCGAGACACCGTTACCGATGAGGTCCGATCTGGCATCCCGCTCCTGGCTGACGTGCCTCTGCTCGGCGGCCTCTTCGGTAGCACACGAACTCGGAACACCGAGACGGAGATCTTCCTCTTCATCACGCCCACGATCATCACCAACGACTCTGACATGGCGATCGCCACGATCGAACGAGTGCCGCAGCGCCTCATCGACCAAGACTTCATCACTGGGCGCCCGATCTCCGTGCCCGTGATTCCGACGTGTGACCCGAACGACCCGGAGTGTGGTTCATGAGCGACTTCATGACCCCCAACGAGGAGTGGGTCGAACCCGAACCACGACATCCCGATCCGCTGATCGGGACCTCTTCGAAGCTGCTCGCCGCGAAGGAGTTGGCCCGGACGATCGCGCGGACGGAAATCCCTGTGCTGATCCTCGGGGACACCGGGACCGGCAAAGAGCTCCTCGCGCAGTACATCCACGATCGTTCCGGTCGGCGAGGTCATCTCGTCGATGTCGACTGCGGTGCGCTTCCTGACGACCTCATGGAGGCCCTCCTCTTCGGTCACAAGCGCGGAGCGTTCACCGGGGCCGTAGCGAACGCTCGCGGCCTGATCGTCGAGGCGCACAACGGCACGCTGTTTCTCGATGAACTCGGGAGCCTGCGGGAGCGGGGGCAGGCGAAGTTGCTGCGCGTGCTCGAGACCGGTGAGGTGCGAAGGGTCGGCGAAGCGCAAAGCCGTCGCGTCGACTTCCGCGTCGTCGCCACGGCCCAGGAGTCGATCGCCGGGCGGATTCAGTCGGGAGCGTTCCGGGAGGATCTCGTACAGCGCGTTGCTGGCGTGGTGATCCGGCTCCCGTCTCTCGCCGACCGGGTCGAGGACATCCCGTTGCTGGCCAAATCGTTTGCGGAGCGCAAAGGAGCGCAGATCACCCCGGACGCGACCGCCTTCCTCGCCGAGCAGCGGTGGCCCGGCAATGTGCGGCAACTCAAGTGGACCGTGTCACGGTGCGCGCTCTTCGCGCCCGGCGGACGTATCGATACCGCCGCCGTGCGGGCGGCGATGGAAAGCGGCCCCCGGAGCTTCGGGAGCTCGGTTGTCGATGCGAGCGAAGAGAGTGTCGCCGAACTGAAAGCGATGTGCCGTCATCACCGCGGGGATGCGGACCGAATCGCGGAGAGCATGGGCATCGGCCGGTCGACGTTGTACCGGCGGCTGAAGGATGCCGGGCTGAGTTTGCGAACGTTCAAGCGACGGGCGGGGATGGCAGGCGGCTAGTCGGGCGCTGGCGGATAAGCGGCGCGACGCTAGCTTGCCGCGCTCACCAGCAGACGCGAGGTGGGCGTGGAAACAAAGGGGGACAGCCGGGGACGCCGCGGTGCGCGGTGGGTCATCGTCAGCGCCGTCGTGCTCGGACTCATCCTGATCCCGTTCGGCCTCGTCGGCGCGTCCCTCGATGCGTGGTCCCTGTCCGTCCTGGATGCCCTCGACTCACGAGCGCTGATCGCAGCCTTTGTGGTCGGAATCCTCGCGCTCGATGTTCTGCTACCCGTGCCGTCGAGCATCGTGAGCACTTTGGCTGGGGCGGCGCTCGGGTGGCCGCTGGGCACAGCCGCGAGCGCAATTGGCATGAGTCTCGGGTGCGGGCTGGGCTACGTCCTTGGTGCGCGCGGGGGACGGCCCAGTATTGTTCGATGGGTGGGAGAAGTGGAGACCGCGCGATTCGACACCTTGATGGACCGGCACGGTTCGTGGACGCTCGTCCTGTGTCGCGCCGTACCCGTGATGGCGGAGGCTTCGGTGCTCTTGGCCGGCGCCGCGCGGCTGGGCTGGTCGACCTTTCTGTGGGCCACGGTGCTGCCCAATGTGGGCATCGCGCTGGTCTACTCCGTCATCGGATCGAACGCGCTCGGCGGGCCTCACTTCCTCATGGCCTTTCTCGTGGCGATAGGGCTGCCTGGTGTCGCCTGGCTGGCTCTCCGTTTCGTGCGAGGGGAGGATCCCCGTCGTCTCGCGGACGCCGGTTCGGGTCGAGACATCTAGGACGTCGACTCCACCCCCAGATCGAGAATCGCTAGTGCAGCTGGTGCTTTCCGCGAACTGCCGGCACGGCACGGGCTCTGAACTGACTTCAGGTGATCACATGAAGGTCACTGTAGCTGGAGTCAGAAGATGTCGTCGACGCGGATCCGCTTGTTGGTTGTGGTTGCACTGCTCGGCCTCGGGTTCACGGGAACCGCCGTAGCTCGAATGATCGGCGGGAGTGTCGACGTGACCCCGAACGGTGGGTCGGGCGGGAGCGTCGTCGCGGGGACGAGCGGGCATAGCCTGTCGTTCACCGTCGATTACGAGAACGACGACGAGTGGGAGTCGGACGAATTCGACTTCACGTGCACGGCGAACCTGGGCGGGAGCTGCTCCGTGTCGCCGAGCAGCAAGTTCATGGATCCCGGTCAGTCGACGAACGTGACGGTGACGTACAACGCCGGCAGCCAGACAGGCACGGCAAACGTCACGATGCGTGCCGAGGGCGCCTTCACGGGCTTCATCGACACTGGGAACCGGTGGGTGACAGTGACGTCGGCAGTGACGGTGACGGCGAGTGGCGTTCCCTCTCAAGTCCTCCAGTACTCGACGACGGACACGGCGAGCTTCTCGGTGAAGAACGAGACGGGGAGCTCGAAGACGTACTCGTTCACCTGTGAGTGGGGCGGGGAGAGCTGCACGAACCCGTCGAACACGAGTATCGCAGGCGGTCA
>JBCCEZ010000096.1:0-11170 GCA_039030015.1 Gemmatimonadota bacterium
AATGAAGCCGGCCTCGACGAGGCCATCCATCAGGGACAGCTCCTCGCCCTCGAGCGGCAGATCGAAGTCCGGGACGGTGCTCCACGTGCGGCCGTGCACCAACAGCACCGCCGCCGACCCTTCCGTCCCTTTCTGCCAGACAGTCAGGGGGTGCCCGTCGACCGGAACCTCGCGGCGCGTGCGTTCGGACGCAGCAGCGTCAGACTCGACGGCGACCGAGGCGTTCTCGGGCCCAGGACCGCAGGCAGCAGCCCACGCGAGGAGCACACACGAGAGTCGATGGCGACGCATGACGGAATCATCGTCAAATCGAGCCCGGCGCGCGAGGGCCTCGCACGAAGGAGCAAGAAAACCTGTGAAAGCGCTCTTTATATGGTTACCATGACCCAGTAACCGCATACAGGGCCGATAGGAGGCACTCGTGGGCGACCTGGTGATCGATTTCGTAAACGCGCCGCGCCATCCGGGGGATGGCGCGGGGATCGGACGCCCCGAGGAGTTGGCGGCATGGCTCACCGAGGCCGCGCCCGAAGTCATCCCGTTGCTGCCGACCGACACGCCGGGGCTCCGCGCTCTGCACACGGAGGCGGTGGCGCTGCAGCGGGCGATCCGGGCGATCATGCGCGAGGTGACCGAGGGCTCACCTCCCGATGAGGCCTCACAATGGGTACTCGACGCCTGTCTGTCGGAGTTGGGGCGGTCCGAGTCTCTGGCGTCGAACCCGGACGAGTCCCAGCCCTTCGCGGTCGACGTACATCTGTTTGCTCGCGGCCCGCGGGCGCCGCTCGGCGTGGTCGCGCGTGAGGCAGCCCAACTCCTCGGCTCCGTGGCGCCCCAGCGTCTCCGGCAGTGCGCCGCTGAGGCGTGCGAGCGCTGGTTCGTCGACCTGAGCAAAGCCGGCCGACGCAAATGGTGCTCCATGGCCACGTGTGGGAACCGCGCAAAGGCCAGTCGATACCGGGAGCGCCACTCGGGTACCGAATGACGCGTTCCGCGGTCGCGAAGGGCATCGTACCTTGCCGCCAAAGCCTCGCCGTTCTTCGCTCCCCGGGCCCCACTCGACATGACTGTCCTCACCTGCCGACTTCCGCGCTTCCGCGCGCTCCTCGTCGCTGCTCTCGCCTCATGGGGCGCGCCGAGCCATGTCGCGGCTCAGGTGGTCGACCCTCGGATCCAGGACCTCGTCAGCGACGTGTCGCCCGAGAGACTGTACGAGTACCTCGAGGCCCTGACCGACTTCGAAACCCGCCACTCCCTGTCGTTTTCCGACCGTCCGGATTTCGGCGTCCTCCCCGCACGCCAGTACATCCTCGAGACGATGCAGTCCTTCTCGGAACGACTCGAGGTGGCGTTCGACTGCTACGAGGTCGAGGCGCAGGGCCGAATCCCGGTGCAGGCAGAGCTATGCAACGTCGTCGCGGTCCTGCCGGGCCGGAGCGAGCGGCGGATCTACGTCAGCGGCCACTACGACACCGTCGCGCGACAGATCCAGGGTGACCTCCGCACCGGCGGGGGTGGCGGCGGCTTCGATTGGACCCGGTTCGACAACCCTGCCCCGGGTGCCAACGACGATGGGAGCGGCACCGTGCTCACCATGGAGGTCGCGCGGGTGCTGGCGCAGTCCGGGCTGGACTTCGATGCCACACTCGTCTTCGTGGCATTCGTCGCGGAAGAAGAGGGGCTCGTCGGGGCGAGCTTGCACGCATCGAAGGCGGAACGAGAGGGGTGGAGAATCGATGCGGTCTTCAACAACGACATCATCGGGAACTCCCTCGGCGGAAACGGGATCCTCGACTCCCGTACGGTCCGCGTCTTCTCGGAGGATCCTATGGACTCTCCGTCCCGGCAGCTCGCGCGGTTCATTCGACGCCAGGGGTCGGCCTACATGCCCGGCCACGAGGTTCGCTTGATCGCCCGGGAGGATCGCTTCGGCCGCGGTGGAGACCACACGGCGTTCAACCGGCGCGGCTTCGCCGGGGTTCGTTTCTCGGAGTCGCGGGAGAACTACTCCCGCCAGCACATGGTCGCGGACACCCTCGGAGGTGTGGACTTCGAGTACTTGGCCAAGAACACCCGAGTGAACGTCGCGGGCGTCGCCACGATCTCGCTGGCCCCGCCGGCCCCGGTGGTCGATGGCGGCCGGGGGCCGATGCTCACCCGCGGTGAGACGGGGTACCACGCCGACATGCGGTGGGAGCGGTCTCCCGCTGCCGTTGGCTATCGCATCGTGTGGCGGGAGGCGTGGAACCCGGACTGGCAGCACGAAGTCACGGTCGGCGATGTCGACCGTCACGTGCTCGAGAACATCTCGATCGACGACTACGTCTTCGGTGTGGCGGCCATCGGTCTGGACGGACACGAGAGTGTGGTGTCCCCCTACGTGCGCGCCCCCCGCGCCCGCTCTGACATCCGAGAGGTCGGTCGTTAACCTCAGGGGCCGCCCAGGCGTGCGACCCGCGCCTCCAGCCGCGACACGATCGCCTCGTTTTCGGCGCTCCGGGCCACGGCGAGCGCCTCCCGAGCCGCATCGGCCGCAGCGCGGGGCGCACCTGCGACTTCGTGCGCGATCGACAACGCCTCCAGTGCGCCCGCATCTCTGCGGCCGGATATCGTGACGGCCTGACGGGCGATGAGCAGCGCGGACGCACCATCGTTCCGCGCCACGAAGACACTGCTCAAGCCGATCAACGAGCCGAGGTGGTCGGCCCGGTAGGTGAGCGCCTCCTGGAAGTGGCGTCGAGCTGCGTCCAAGTCACCTGCACTCCGCGCAGCGCGCCCCTGCTCAAACTCGGCGTGCGCGAGGTACTGCATGTCCTCCGACTCGTGCTGCCACGCCTGAGCCTGGAGCAGTTCGTCTCGGTCCGCCTCTGATCTGGGGAGCACTTGGAGGATGAGGTCGGCCATTTCGTCGTCGGAGTTGGATCCATACACGACGCGCCGTGGCGGGACGGACGGATTCCGTGGGTTCTCCGCAGAGTTGTCGTATGAAAACTCCTTCACGATGGTCGCGCCCGCCGGCAGCGAGATCGGTTCCGCGTAGCGGTAGTCGTCCTGCCAGTTGAAGTCCCACTCGGGGATGTCGATGAGCGGTACTTCTTCTCCGTCCGGCAGCACGGCCGTCGCGCGAAGGCGCGAGCCCAGGTAATGGGCGTGTGGGTAGATGCTCAACACGTCGACGGGCACCGGCAGCGTGAAGCTGTTCGTGGCCACGTAGCCGTCGTCGCCGGGTGGGATGTCGATGATCAGCGAACTCACGACCAGTACAGCGGGATGTTCGGAGGGCGGCTCGTCGGCGAAGTGGAAGTCGACCTCGGCCTCGACGAACTCTTCCTGGCCGGTGGCTCGGAGATGGAGCTGAACGACCAGGTCGGTGCCCGGGTCGAGCCGCCAGGCCATCCCGTCCAACGGCCGGAGCCGGGTCTTGCCGGGGGTCCATCCGATGAAGTGACCGTCGGGGTTCGTCGCCTGACTCAGCAGCTCCATCCCGTCGAAGCCGGGCGTCGGGTCCTCTGCAGCCAAGTCGCGGGACGATGTCGTCGTGTCGATCATCATCCGGGCGTGATGCACCACGTGGGCTCCGCCCGGGCGGAGATCGACGTATTCGACCCACTTCGTCTCGTCGACCTCGATGGGCACGACCAGGTTCCGATAGACGTCGTACCCCTCGGCCGGGAGGGTGTACGCCGGGAGCTCCACCACGAGGTCGGGCTCGCCCGGCTCCCACATCGCGGCCGGCGCCTCCAGCGTCGCGGTGAGGCCCTCTCCCCGGGCGGCGCCCGTTTCGACCCAACGTCGGATCAACGCGCGCTCGCGCTCGCTCAGGGTTCGCGCACCCGCGAACGTCCCCGGTTCGGAGTGCGGGAGCCACGGTGGCATGACCTGCGCGCTCGTGGCCCCTTCGATCCGCTCCGCCCGACGGGCCGCGTCATCGAAGGACGTGAGGGCGAACGGCCCGATCCCTCCCTCTTGGTGGCACGTCACGCATTCGCGCTCGATGAGCGGGGCGACGTGGTCGGACCACGTCACGACGTCGGGGATCGGGCGGTCGTCGATCACTCCGCCCCCCGACGGGCCCTCGGCGGCCACGCAGGCCGATACCGCGGCACTCACCGCGACGCAAAATCCAACCCTCCGGCGGCCCCCTCGACTCATGTCCCTACCCGATCTCCTTGATGCACCGCGTGCCGACGCCACGGGGTCGCCCTACCCCGCTCGGCTCCCCCCGTTCGGCACATTTCCGTAGCTTCGATCGTTACTCGATGAACTGGAGCCGTGCTGCACGGCCCCCTTCTCCGTCTTGGTATGCGAAGAGCCGCCGTTCTACTCTCGATGATCGTAGCACTCTCGGGCTGCTATACCTTCCGGCCCGCCGACGCAGGCGACCTCTCGCCCGGCGAGACGGTACGCGTCCGCGTGGCTGGTGGCTACGCCGACTCGCTCTCGGTGCTCCTCCAACGGCCGGACGGCCGACTCCTCGAAGGGTCCGTCGTCGAACGGGACGCCAGTGCCATGCTCCTCGAGGTGCAGGTCAGCTCCGAGCTCCAAGGCATGCGATTCGAGGCGCTGAACCAACGGGTCGAGATCCCGACGACGGAGGTCGTGGAGGTCGAACTGAAGGAGTTGGACAAAGGAAAGACGTACGGAGTCGCCGCCCTCGCAGCCGTTGCAATCGCGGGCATCGTCGTCCGTCAGCTCAACGCCGATGGTGGTGGAGCCCAACGCCCCGGGACCGGCGGCCCCCAGGACGCGGTCGTCACGTCTCCAGGCTTCCAGATGCCGGTCGGCTGGCTGGGCCGAATCTTGGGGATTCACTGAGGAATTCAGCAAAACAGGCGGCCCGATTGCCGTAGAAGTGACACCGTGACGGCAACCTTGGCGTAGGTTCAGACAGTCTCTACCTTTTGAAGTCAAAACGTCCGGCATGTGTTGGGTGGGGACAATCGGCGAAGGGTCGCCGATCGAAGCGGTGGATGGGGTTTTCACGTGTACGATGGAGCGCGAATGCGCCGACATCTCAGAGGACGGGCATGGGCGATCTTCGCCTGTGCCGCAGTAGGCGCGGCGTGCAACTCCGCTGAATTCACCTTTGGTGGCCCACTCGAGTTGGACGTCACCTCCAACTCCCCGATCTCCGTATCGGACAGCCTGCGAGTCGAGTACGACGTCAGCGGGCGAACCCTGCTCGGAATGGAAATCCAGTGGGGGGATCAAACCCGTGATTCGCTCTTCTTTTCCGCCGCCCAATCGGCGGGCGGATTCCGTTACCACACCTACGATTCCGCGGGGACGTACACCCTGACCGCCGCGGTGACCGACCAAATCGAAGGCGTCGTGACCGAAGAGCTCACGATCGTCGTGAATCCATGACCGGCACGAAGCCGCTGAATCGCTTGCATCGAGCGGTTTCGTGCCCAATTTTGGGGCGGAAGTGACAAAGTATCCCGCCCCCCCATTGTCTACCCGAGCCGCGCCATGCGCGGCGTGGTTTGGCTCGGGTGGGCGTTTTCGTAGCCCCTCTACTCGAAGAGGAAGTGGAATGAACAGGTTCTTTACAGCCATGAGCAGGACGGCCGCAGCAGTTGCGGTCTCCTGCGCTCTCGTGGCGACGCCTGTCTCCGCCCAGACCGGTACGGTCACGGGAACGGTGACGGACGCCATGAGCAACTCGGGCATCCAGTCCGTCCAGGTTTACCTGGTCGATACTGGGCTCGGAACGCTGACCAACGCCTCCGGGCGATTCCTGATCCTGAACGTCCCTGCCGGTAGCTACACCCTGCGCGCCGAGCGCCTGGGTTACGGCACGATGGACATGCAGATCAACGTTTCGGCCAACGGTACGGTCGCGCAGGACTTCGCACTGAGCTCGGAAGCCCTGGGCCTCGACGAGATCGTCGTGACCGGGACGGCCGGTGCCGCACGTCGGCGTGAGATCGGTAACACGATCGCGCAGGTCGACGTCGCCGACATCATCGAGCCCCCGGTCAGCGTCGATGCGATGCTCCAGGGCCGTGTCGCGGGTATGACGGTTCTCAACGCCTCCGGTAACGCCGGCTCGGGCGCGCGGATCCGTCTCCGTGGTAACGTGTCGATCGCGCAGTCGAACCAGCCGATCATCTACGTCGATGGTGTGCGCATGCGCTCCGATGCGTTCGACAAGAACGTACCGCCGACCGGGTACCCCGGCCGCAGCGGTAACGACGTCGCGAGCCCGCTGAACAACATCAACCCGGCCGACATCGAGCGGATCGAGGTCATCAAGGGCGCCGCTGCCACGACCCTGTATGGGACGGAAGCGGCCGCCGGCGTGATCCAGATCTTCACGAAGCGCGGCCACCAGGGTCAGGCGCAGTGGACGGCATCGATCGAGCAGGGCTTCGCGAACATGCGGCCCTTCGGTATCGACTCGAGCATCCGCAACGACGTAAGCGCCGCAGGCGGTACGACGGACTACATGTTCATCGACCCCTGGCTCCGGAACGCCTGGCAGCAGCGCTACTCTCTCTCCGTCGGTGGCGGCGGTGAGGACCTCCAGTACTTCGTCTCCGGTGCGATGGAAGACGATGACGGCGTGCTGCCGAACGACAACGAGCAGAAGCAGACGATCCGCGGGAACTTCACGTTCACGCCGGCGGACAACCTGCAGCTCCAGTGGAACACGTCGTTCACCAACGACGAGTTCACGAACACCGCGGCCGGGAACAACGCGCACGGGCTCACGCTCAACGTGTACCGCCGGACCGCGAACTACTTCGGTAACGAGGAACGGGAAAACCTGGATCTCCTGCTTGGTCAGACGATCCAGACCCAGATCGACCACCTGATCACCGGTGGTACGGCGACCTACTCGCCGTTCTCGAACTTCACGAACCGGTTGAGCGTCGGGTACGACCTCGCGCAGCAGAACAACCGGAACCTGCGTCCCTTCGGCTTCGTTCGGGCACCGAACGGCATCCTGTCCGATGGGCGCTCCGAGTTCGAGACGCTCACGTTCGACTACGTCGGTACGCTGAACTTCGGGCTCGGCTCGAACATCAACTCGTCGCTGTCCTTCGGTGGACAGAGTGTGACGACGGAGATCCAGCGCACGACGGCCTACGGTGAAGACTTCCCGGGTCCGGGTGACCCGACGGTCACGACGGCCGGTACGAAGCTCGGCTTCGAGCAGCGTGAGCGTGTCGTCAACGCCGGCTTCTTCATCCAGGACGTTCTGGACTTCTCCAACAAGTACTTCATCACCCTCGGCGCCCGCGTCGACGGAAACTCCGCGTTCGGTCAGGACTTCGGTCTGCAGTTCTACCCGAAGGCCAGCGCCTCGTGGGTGGTCTCCGATGAGGACTTCTGGGGTGACATGGGCCAGCTCAAGCTGCGCGCCGCCTGGGGTCAGTCCGGTCGTGCACCGGGCGCCTTCGACGCCGTCCGCACGTACGACGGTGTGGGCTGGGGCGGAAGCCCCGCGTTCTACCCGCGTGTTCAGGGTAACGCGGAGCTCGGTCCGGAGCGGACCGCCGAGATCGAGTTCGGTTTCGACGGCAGCTTCTTCTCCGATCGCCTTGCGGTCGACTTCACGTACTACAACCAGACGACGTCCGACGCACTCTTCGCTGTGCGCCAGGCGCCTTCGTCCGGCTTCATCGACCTCAACGGCGGCAACTCGCAGCTTGAGAACGTCGGTGAGATCAAGAACAGCGGTATCGAGATTTCGCTGAACGGTGCCGTCATGCAGGGCGACAACTGGGCGTGGGATCTCGGTGCGTCGCTCTCGACGAACAGCTCCGAGGTCGGACTCCCGGGCGAGGTGCCCGAGTTCTCCGTCGGCGGTAACGGCTGGATCATCGACGGTCAGCCGGTTCCGGTGATCCGGGGTGAGATGGTCATGAACCCCGACGCTCTCGCCGAGCCGGTCATCGAGGACGACCAGATCTACGGTCCGAACCTCCCGACCACGATCTTCGGTCTGAACTCCACGATCACGCTGCCGGCGGGTCTCCGCTTCAGCGCCCGTGGTGAGTACCAGGGTGGTCACTACGTCACGGCCGGCGTCGCGCACAACGCGGTGCGTCGCTCCGTGGTGTGGGCCGGTTGTAACGAGGTCTACAACATCGCTGGCGAGGCGCCGATTACGGCGACGTCGCCGGGTCGTGATCAGCTGACGGCTCTACAGCGTGCGAAGTGTGACCCCAGCCTCTCCGACAGCAACTTCTGGGCGGAGAAGGCCGACTTCTTCAAGCTCCGTGAGGTCACGCTCCAGGCTCCGCTGCCGGACGACCTCTTCCCGGGTGCTTCGGGTTCGACGCTCACCGTTTCCGGCCGGAACCTGTTCCGCTGGACGAACGACGAGTGGACCCACTTCGACCCAGAGATGGGTGGTAACAACGACAACAACCCGATCAGCCGTGACGGTGCGCAGCCGGGCAGCTTCCTGGTCACCTCGATCAGTGAGCACATTCCCGCGCCTGCCATCTGGACCGTCTCGCTGCGCGTCGTCTTCTAAGGCTGAGGAACTCAATGATTCTCATGACGATGAAGCGCGTGAAGCAGAACGCCACGCGCGTGATGGCGCTGGGGCTGCTCGTCGGCGTGTCCGCATGTGACACCGACGTTGTGAACCCCGGGCCGATCACGGCCGACTTCCTCGACGATCCGGCCTCGCAGGCCGCGATCGTCAACGGTGTCGGTCGTGCGCTCTCCGACGCACTGAACTGGACGGCGTACACGAGCGCGGCGATTGCCCGCGAAGTGCACCCGTCCGGCTCGACGGGCAGCTTCGGCATTACGCCGGAGCAGCAGCGCGGTGAGCTGAACGACGATGAAATCGGCACGCAGTGGTCGAACGCGCACCGCGCGCGCTTCCTGGCCTCGGACGGCATCGACCGGATTCTCGGTCTGGATGCGGCCGACCAGGACAGCGATCAGTTGGCGCAGCTCTACCTGTGGGCGGGCTACACCAGCCGCCTCCTCGGGGAGCAGTTCTGCCAGGCCGTCTACGATGGCGGTGCGGCAGAAGCCAACAGCGATAGCCACCTGACGGCGGCGATCGCGTACTTCGACCAAGCCGAGAGTCTCGGCTCTGGTGACATCGCCACGGCGGCCGCGGCTGGCCGCGCGGCAGCGAATGTGATGCTCGGCAACTGGGCGGCGGCCGTCGCCGACGCGGGAGCGATCCCGGCGGGCTTCAGCTTCGACATGCCGTACTACGACCTGGGGGACGACACCCAGGCGAACCGGATCTACGTGGCCGGTAAGGCCGAGCCGTACAAGGCTCACTCACAGATCTTCACCTGGATCGAGCAGTACAACCCGGAGACGGGTGGCGTGGCCGACACGGACCCGCGGGTCTCGTGGGAGGTCAGCGGCGAGAACGGTGACGCAGCGTCGTCCTGCTGCGGTGTGATCGCGTGGAACCCGCAGACGAAGTACACGTCGGATGACGCGGGGATCGAGCTCTCATCCTACGAGGAGATGCAGTTGATCCTCGCCGAGAACGAGATCATGAACAACAACGACATCCCGGCTGGGATGGCGATCATCAACGCTCTGCGTACGGCTGCCGGCGTCGGTACCGAGACGGCGGCCACGCAGGCCGAGGCGATGACGTTCCTGAAGCGTGAGCACGCGATCGAGATGTGGCTGGAAGGCCGTCGTCTCCCCGCGATGCGCCGCTGGTACGTGAACAACACGCCCGGCGACCTGCAGACGCTCGAGGAAATCGGCGATGGCGACGTGTCGACGGGTTCGCACCTGACGACGCGCCACTACTGCTTCCCGATCTCCGAGGCGGAGCAGGACACGAACCAGAACATCAGCGCGGCCGACGTGGTTCGGATTATCGACGGCGCCTGAGTTCAACGGTCTTCGGACCGAGTAGGACCCTCCGGGGCCGGCGCTCTGCGCCGGCCCCGGTTTTTTCGTCGGTGATCCGCCTGATCGTCAATTCAGGAGCATGACGGCGACCGGGACCCTGCCGAGCCACGCAGCCGTGCGGAGCCAATTCCACCGAACGAGCGCTCGATGCACCGACGGATTGAAGCCCGATTCGAGACGTCCGTGGGCCGGCGCCTGGAGGAAGGCGGTCGACAGCCAGATGACGGCCAGCAAAACCAGGCCCAAGAGTGCCACCATCCACTCGGAACTCCCACGCGCCATCCCGGCGAACAGCCACACGGCCGATCCGACCTCCGCGATCATCGGCGGCACGACGACGACCCCCGTGCGGACGACGTGTCCGGCCTGGTAGTTCACGAAAGCGTCACCGCCGACGCGCTCCATCAGGGGGTAGTGCACGACCTGAACGAAGACGATGACGCCGACCATGAACAGGGTGGCGACGAGGTGTACTACGGTCATAGACACAGGGGGCTCCTTGCCGGCCGCTCTTCGGGGCGGATATTTCCGGATCGCCGACCCGGCTCTCGTGCAGGAGACATCATGTACACACGACTTCGCGGCGCAACATTGGTCCTTTTCGCCGCGGCGTTCGCCTTGGCCCCGGCCAACGCCGATGGGCAGACGAACCCCGTGCACGCCCACATCGGTCATGCTGCCGACGGCTTCCGCGGCACCCCCGATGGGATGGGCCTTCTACCGACGGCAGTCGCCGAGGCGGAGATCGCCCATCAGCACGCAACGCTGGCAGGCCGCGACCCGTCGAGCCTGGAAGGCATGCAGCGCCACATGGCCCACGTGATCCACGCGTTGGACCCGAGTGAAGTCGAGGCTGGCCCCGGCATGGGGTACGGCGTACTCGCGGCCGCCGAGGGCGCGGCACGGCACACCGAGCTCGCCGCGGGATCCGACGGAGCGTCGGACGGCGTCAAGACCCACGCGACGCACGTGGCTACGGCCGCGCGTCACGCGGTCACGAACGCCGAAGCGGCGATCGGTCTGGCCGAGGAGATCCAAGAGGCAGAAGACGCGGCGACCGCCGCGGAGCTTCTCACGCAGCTCACTGCCCTGACCGACGCGATCTTGAACGGCGTCGACGCCAACGAGGACGGGCGGGTCGGCTGGCAGGAAGGTGAGGGTGGCCTGGCACAGGCGACGACCCACATGGGCCTGATCAAGCGCGGTGAGGGGCTGGGAGGCTGATCTCTTTGCACCGCATCCGCACCGCTGTCGCGACGGCAGCCCTGGTGATCGCAGGAGTCGGGGAGCTGCATGCGCAGCTCCCCGA
>JBCCEZ010000097.1:0-11001 GCA_039030015.1 Gemmatimonadota bacterium
CGAGCTGACGGTGCCGCTACGCAGCGGCCCCTCGGGGCAACACCGAATCCTGCATGCGGGCCTGCCCAGCGGCACTCAGCTGGACACCATGGCGGTACCACACCGGGGACAGCGGGCCACGAGCTGCATCTCTCCGGGTTGGTCCGGGAAGAGTCCCAAAGCGTTCCGGTCCCGGTACGCGATCGAGCGGAAGACGTGGCCGCACTTGGGACACTCTTGGCGGCCACGCCACGCCGATGATCCGAAGCGGAACCAGCGGGCCCCGTCTCGAACGGTCTCCGACCCGTGGCCCATGATCAACCACATCCCCAACATCGAGATACCACCCGCCGCCCAACCGCCGGCGATGACAGCGCCCGCGGCCACCGTGCCGGCGACCCCCAGTTTGTCCCAACTCTGCTTCCGCTGAGCGAGCTCCCGTCCGTACCGCCACCACGCTTCTTCCGTGAGTTCGGCCCTCCCGACGCGCACGATGTCCAACGGGCCGGCCCGGAGGAGCGCGATGTTGTCCGTCTGAGAGAGGAGCCTGGCTTTGTCTACCGTGAGCTTCTCGAGCTCCTCGAGCGCCTCCCAGCGATCTTCGATCGGCATCAGGGTCCAGCGACGACAGTGTCGACACACCGCCCACAGCCGCCCGCGCGCAGGATCGAAGGCGAGGCGACGACCCTGTGGCACGTGCTCGAGCTGCTCGTTCTCCTCGAATGGAGTCGCGCAGACCAAGCAGCGTGTGAACACGGACCTTCGTCTCCCGATGGGGTGGGACTTCTCGCACGTACACGCGAGGTTATCGGACGGATCCCGTCACGCGCAGCCTACGATGATTCTCGTCCTCGACAACTACGACTCGTTCACCTTCAACCTCGTCCAGGCGATCGGGTCGCTCGGGGCCGAGGTCATGGTTGTTCGAAACGACGATCACACCGTCGACGAGCTAGCCGAGCTGACTCCGGATCGGGTCGTGGTATCGCCCGGACCGTGCACCCCCACGGAAGCGGGCGTGAGCATCGAGGCCTTCCGAACGCTCGGCGCGTCCGGTGTGCCGATGCTCGGCGTCTGCCTGGGGCATCAGAGCCTCGGCGAGGCCTTCGGCGGTCGCACGATCCGCGGAGATCGGATCATGCACGGGAAGACGGGAGCCGTGCGCCATTCGGGCGACGACCTCTTCGAGGGCGTCCCGTCACCGTTCACGGCAGCACGATACCACTCGCTGGTCACGGACCCCGCTGCGCTCCCCGAAGATCTCGTCCCGATCGCGTGGAGTGCAGACGAGGAGGATGCCGGAGTGGTGCAAGCGATGCGGCACCGATCACTGCCGCTCTGGGGGGTACAATTCCACCCCGAGTCCCTGTTCGCCGAAGCGGGGATCGACCTCTTAAGGAATTTTCTGCGGCTCTCGTGACGATCGATGTGGCGATGGGCGACGCAACGGCAGGCCCGTCCACGCAATGCGCGGCACCGGTTGACCCTCCCCCTCGATTCCGGGTAGCTTTCCAGGCGTGATTTTTCTTCACGCGTCCCGCCTCCACGGCCTCGGAATAGCCCGTTGAGCGGCCAGGTTCTCGGCATCGTCCCAGCCCGGCTCGCCTCGTCTCGGCTCCCCAATAAACCGCTCTACCCCCTCCTCGGTCGTCCTCTGATCGAATGGGTTTGGAAGCGAATCGAGGCCATGTCGGTGCTCGACCACGTCGTCGTCGCTACCGACTCCCCGGACGTCGCAGACGTCTGTCGTTCCCTCGGTGCGCCAGTGGAGATGACCGACCCGCATCACCCGTCCGGTACGGATCGCGTGGCGGAGGTTGCCGATCGGCCCGAGTATCGCGACTTCGAGTACGTGGCGAACGTTCAAGGCGATGAGCCGCTGCTGAACGAGGCGCACCTCTCGGCCGCGATCGATTTGGTGCGGGACAACGGATGGCAAGTTGGGACGTGTGCCACTCCGGTGCGGACCGAGCTGGCTCGAAAGGACGCCTCGGTCGTCAAGGTCGCGCGAGCCGCGTCCGGACAGGCGCTCTACTTCTCGCGCGCCGCCATCCCGTACAAACGCGACGAAAAACCTCTGTCGGACGAGTTGGAACGGGAGCCCTTTCTCCGACACGTCGGCATCTACGCCTATACCCGCTCGGCGCTCGCCGACTGGGTAGCGTTGGCCCCCTCCCGACTCGAAGAACTGGAGTTGCTCGAGCAACTCCGTCCGCTCGAAGCGGGACTCCGTATCGGCGTCGCCATCGTCGGGGCCGCGGACCCCGGCGTGGACACACCCGCCGACGCGTTACGCATGGAACAGTTGCTCAGTGAACTCAGCGCGCCCACCCCAGCCTGATCTCGCCATGGATACCAAATACATCTTCGTGACCGGCGGCGTGGTATCGTCGCTGGGGAAGGGGATCGCAGCCGCCTCGATCGGACGGCTTCTCAAGGAGCGAGGCCTCCGGGTCACGCTCCAAAAGTTCGACCCGTACATCAATGTCGACCCCGGCACACTCTCCCCGTATCAGCACGGCGAGGTGTTCGTCACGGACGATGGAGCCGAGACCGACCTCGATCTGGGGCACTACGAGCGCTTTATCGACGAATCGTTGTCCCAGAACAACAACATCACGACCGGACGGATCTACCAGACGGTGATCCAGAAAGAGCGCCGCGGGGACTACCTCGGCTCGACCGTACAGGTCATCCCGCACATCACGGACGAGATCAAAGCCGCGATCAATCGCCTGGCGGACGACAACGACGTGGTGATCACGGAGATCGGCGGGACCGTAGGTGACGTCGAGTCCCTTCCGTTCTTGGAGGCGATCCGTCAGTTCCGCGTCGACGTCGGACGCGAGAACGCGATCTTCGTGCACCTGACCCTCGTGCCCTACCTGGCGGCTGCCGGCGAGTTGAAGACGAAGCCGACGCAGCACTCGGTGCGTGAGCTGATGGGCATCGGAATCCAACCCCAAGTCCTGATCTGCCGGACCGAACAGCCGCTCTCGCCCGAGATCAAGCGGAAGATCGCTCTCTTCACGAACGTCGAGACCGACGCGGTACTGGAATCGCCCGACTTGAAGACGATCTACGAGGTGCCGCTCGCCCTGAAGCGTCAGCGGGCCGACGACGTGATTCTGGAGCGGCTCGGTCTCGGAGATCGGCCCGAGCCCGACCTCACGAGCTGGACGGACATGGTGCGCCGTGTCCAACACCCGGCGTCCGGTCAGGCTCGGATCGCCGTCGTGGGCAAGTACACCGAGCTCGTCGACGCGTACAAATCGGTGCAGGAGGCGCTGATCCACGGCGGAATCGCCAACGACGTGAAGGTCACGATCGATTGGCTCCTCTCTTCGACATTCGAGGGTGGAGAGGGCGTCGAACGCCTCGCCGACTACGACGGGGTGCTGATCCCCGGCGGTTTCGGTCCGCGCGGCGTGGAAGGGATGCTGGAGGCGATCCGGTTTGCGAGAGAAAACCAGATGCCCTTCTTCGGCATCTGCCTCGGACTCCAATGCGCGGTCATCGAGTTCGCCCGCAACGTCTGTGGGCTGGAGCGCGCCAATTCGTCGGAGTTCGACGAGGATGGCCCCGACCCCGTGATCGCCCTCCTCGACTCCCAGCTGCAGGTGACGACCAAAGGCGGGACGATGCGGCTCGGGGCGTACCCCTGCGCGTTGGGCGAAGGGACGCGCGCCCGCGAGATCTACGGCGATCCAGAGATCTCGGAGCGACACCGGCATCGGTGGGAGGTCAACAACGCGTATCGCGACGCCCTCACGGAACACGGCATGACCTTCAGTGGCACGTCGCCGGACGGCGGCCTGGTCGAGATGATCGAAATCTCGGACCACCCGTGGTTCGTGGCGGGACAATTCCACCCCGAGCTCAAGAGCCGGCCTACCCGCCCTCATCCGCTCTTCGCGTCGTTCATCGAGGCCGCCGCGAAACACGCGCGGAGGGAAGCGAGTCCGCCGGTCGAGCAGCCGGTCGGGGTGTAGCGGAGCCAACCCACCCAGCACGCCTCCACCACACCGACGATGTTCGAGGACTTCATCCTCATCTCCGGGCCGTGCGCCGTCGAAGGGGACGACGTGAACCTGCCCATCGCGGCGGAGCTCGCCGCGCTCCAGGCGCGCACGGGGTTGTCGATCGTCTTCAAGGGCTCGTTCGACAAGGCGAACCGCTCGCGAATCGACGCGCCGCGCGGGTTGGGGCTCGACGAAGGCCTGCGGGCACTCGAACGAGTCCGCGACGCGTCCGGACTTCGCGTGCTCACGGACGTCCACGAGAGCACGCAGGTCACGGCCGTTGCGGAAGTGGTCGACGCCCTTCAGATCCCGGCGTTCTTGTGCCGCCAGACCGACTTGCTCGTGGCCGCCGGGCGCACGGGCTTGCCGGTCAACGTGAAGAAGGGCCAATGGATGGCGCCCGAGGAGATGAAGGGAGCCGTCGAGAAGGTCCGCACGTCCGGGAGCCTCACCGTCGCGGTCACCGAGCGAGGCTCGGCCTACGGGTACGGGGATCTCGTCGTCGATATGCGGACCTTCGCCCGCCTCCGAGAGGCGACCGGAGCGCCGGCCCTCTTCGACGGCACCCATGCGGTCCAGCGCCCGGGTCGCGCCGACGGGGCCAGCGGGGGCGATCCTCAGCACACGCCGGCGCTCGTGCGAGCCGCGGTTGCGGCCGGATGCGACGGCCTCTTTCTCGAGACCCATCCGAATCCGTCGGCCGCCCCGTCCGACGCCACCAACATGCTTCCGCTCGACCGACTGTCGTCGTTGATCGACGAGGTTCTGCGCGTGCGTGACGCGATCCACCCTACCTGAGTCGACCCGATGGCCAATCCCATTTCGCCGGACCTCGCAGGGCGCGTGCGCCTCGTCATCTTCGATGTCGACGGCGTTCTCACCGACTCCGGGCTCTACGTGGGCGAGACGAGCTCAGGCGACGCGGTCGAGTTGAAGCGCTTCGACATCCAGGACGGAGTCGGCATGAAAATGCTGATGTGGGGCGGACTCCAGGTCGCCATCGTGTCGGGTCGGGTGTCGGAAGCCACGGCGATTCGTGCTCGGGAGATCGGGATCGACGAGTGTCATCAGGAGCCCGACGCTCACAAGTTGCGCGTAGTGGAGCGACTGCTCGATCGTACTGGGGTCGCTTGGGACGAGGTCGCGATGATCGCGGACGACATCCCCGATCTCGCAGTACTCCGTCGGGTCGGCCTCAAGGCGGCGGTCGCGAACGCCACGGAGCACGTCGCGGCGATCGCCGACTGGCAGGCAACCAAGCGAGGCGGTCACGGCGCGGCACGGGAATTCACGGATGAGTTGCTCCGAGCCCGAGGGGACCTCGACGCCGTGGTCGAGCGCTACGTGGAAGAGCGCAGCGGGACCGATCGATTCGAGTGAACACGCAGGCTTCAGGTGAGTAGCATGAGGCGCACGAGACCACGCAGGCACCAGAGACCACCGACGATGCTGACCAAACCCCATCGGGCCCACACCGGCCGCGCCGGAACCGCGATGCTGGCGGCCGCTGCCACCCTCGGCGGCTGCGCCCCCGAGCTGTCGACCCCGATCGCCGATCAAGACCTGCTCTCGATGGACTCCGACTACGTCGCCTTCGGCATGGTCAGCTACCTCACCTCGAACGGGCTGCGGACCGGGCGGATCCAGGCGGACACGGCGTACGTGTACGAGGAGACCGCCACGGCGGTACTCAAGCAGATGGAGATCGTCTTCTACGACGAAGCCGGGGGCGAGCGGGCCACCGTCACCGGGCGAGATGGCGAGTGGGGCACCGAAACGGAGCGTATGGTCGCGCGGGGAGACGTGATTCTTCTGATTCACGCCGACTCCAGCACGATCGAGAGCTCGGAGATCTACTACGACCAGGACCTCGAGCGGATCTGGAGTGATTCGACGACGGTCCAGCGATTCAAGGACGGGTCCGTGTTCAGCGGAAGCTCGTTCGAGTCGGACCTCACCTTCGAGGAGTTGAGGATCGCGAACATGCGCGGCGGGCTCCCGCGGAACTGATCGCCGCCTGATGACCCTCTCGCCGGGGCGCCGGCTCGCATCCCTCGTCCTCATCGCGCTCTGCTCCGGTGCCGGCGCCGCTCCGGTGGCCGCCCAGATGGAGGGGTGCGAATTCGGCGAGCGCGGACGCAACAATGGCTTCCGAACCGCCGATTTCGGTGGCGTCTGGTACATCGGAGGCCCGCACTTCGTGTGCGATGACGGTGCGCAGATCTTCGCGGACTCGGTGGTCGTGTATGAGGAGCGGGGCCGGAACGATCTGATCGGGTCTGTTCGGTACTACTCCGGCGATCGTCAGCTCTTCGCCGACCAGGCGCGCTACTTCACGCGAGAGGGGCGGTTCCAGGCCTCCGGCAATCTCCGCGTCATCGACGAAGCTCAGGGCTCGACGATCGAGAATGGAGATCTCGTCCTTCTGCTCGCCACGAGCACGCGGGAGAACGAAGAGATGACCGTCACCACGGGCGCCGACGGCGTCCGCCCTCGCGCGGTCATGCTCCCGACGGACGAAGAGCCTGAGGACGCAGAGGCAGACACACTGCCCCAGACCCCGTACACCGTCGTCAGCGATCGTCTGGTGCTCGACGGGGCGGGCGGATTCGTGGCCGTGGGCGATGTCGAGGTCGAGCGCGACTCTCTCTTCGCATGGGCCGACTCACTGACCTTCGTCGAGGGTGACGACGGGGGACTCAACCTGGATGGAGAGGCACGGGTCGAGTCCGAGGCGTACGAGCTCGCCGGAGAACAGATCGTCATGGGCACGCCCGGCGCGGCGTCGAGCATGGTGGTCGCACGACGACGGGCTCGGTTGGACGGGGAGGATATCGAGCTCACGTCGGGGCTGATCACGATGTTCCTCGTCGACGATCAACTCGATCGCCTGGTCGCCACGCCGAACCGCGTCGGGGAGGCAGAGCCGGATTCACTCGACCTGGAGCGCCCCTGGGCCGCTGTGGAGACCTTCGAGCTGACCGGCGACTCGTTGGATGTCCGGGCGCCCCTCCAGCGCCTGGAGCGCGTTCTGGCGTCCGGCGCCGCCCGGAGCGAGTCCTCCGCGGGAGATTCGCTGAACGTCGAGCTACTCCCGGAGGTGGCGCGGAAGGACTGGCTCGAGGGAGACACGATCGTGATCACCTTCGAGCCCGACGAGGCAGCAGGGGCCGAGGAGGAGATGACGGTCCAGCAGGTCGTCGCCATCGTCGGCGCGCGGAGTCTCTACCGCCTCCCCTCAAACGACTCGTCCGCCGTCGCCGGGACCGATCCTCCTGCGGTCCACTACGTCACCGGTGCCCAGATCACGATCCGCATGGACGACGGAGAGATCGCGGACATGGAGGTCGCCGGGCAGACGCAGGGGGTGCACCTGGAGCCGCTCGCGCGGCGTCCCGTCGCCTCCCCCGACACCGCCACATCGGGCACCGCTACGCCGGACACCCTCGCGGTCCCGGACACGTCGGGGGCACGCGTCGACACGTTGTTGGTAGTACCCGTAGAGGACGGCGCGCCGTCCACACCCCCGGAATCGCCGAACGACGGCGAACGCCGACACCCCGAGGACCGTCCATGGAACCGCCCTTGAACGACGCCAACATCCCGTCCGACGACGAGTCGATCGACCTCGGCACGACGCCGACCGAGTCGTCTGCCCCCGCGGTGGCGGTGGCCGCACCCCCTGCCGGCGCGAGCCGAGTCTGGGCCGAAGGGCTGACGAAGGTCTATCGGAAGAGGAAAGTCGTCGACGATGTCGCGATCGAAGTCCGCCAGGGCGAGATCGTGGGCCTCTTGGGCCCGAACGGTGCGGGAAAGACGACAACGTTCTACATGATGGTCGGGCTGATCCCCCCGAACGCGGGGACGGTGCACCTCGATGAGGAGGAGCTCACCCGGACGCCGATGTTCCAACGAGCCCGCATGGGCCTCGGCTACCTCGCCCAGGAACCGTCGGTGTTCCGCAAGCTGAGCGTGGAAGACAACGTCCTCGCCATCCTCGAAACGCTGGGGCTCCCGAAGGCGGAGCAGAAGGGAAGATTGGAGGAGCTCCTCGGTGAGCTCGGCTTGCAGGATCTTCGCAAAGCGAAGGCCTACGCTTTGTCTGGCGGGGAGCGCCGGAGACTGGAAATCACCCGGGCTCTCGTGCAGCGACCCAAGTTCATGCTCCTCGACGAGCCCTTCGCCGGGATCGATCCGATCGCCGTCCACGACATCCAGGAAATCGTCCGGGGGCTCAAGGATCGTGCCATCGGCGTGGTGATCTCCGATCACAACGTCGAACAAACGTTGGAAATCGTGGACCGTGCCTACATCATGTACGAGGGCAGGATCCGAGTGAGTGGCACGGTTAGTGAGTTGGTGTGGAACGACGAGGTGGCCGAGATCTACCTCGGACCGGCACTCACCGCGCGGATGCGGGGACGGTTCCCGCGCCCCGGGGGTGGGGAAGGGTAGGCACCCTGAACGATCGTCGGATCGATCAGGACCCACACGAAGCACACGACGAATGAGCGGTTTCAACGCGAAGCTCTATCAGAGCGCCCAGCTCCGGCAGGAGATGCGGATCAACCCTCGCCTGTACCAGGCGATGGAGTTGCTCTACATGCCCTTGCTGGATCTCGAGCAGCACCTGAAGGAGCAGCTCGCGGAAAACCCCCTGCTCGAGATGGTCGAGGCCGACGAGCAGAAGGAAGTGGAGCTGAAGGAGGACACGGCCGACGAGCCGATGAGCGACGACTCCGTCGACTGGGAGGAGATCCTCCTCGACGGCTTCGACGTCGGCGGCCGCCGGCAGCAGTACGAGCACCGCGAGTTCTTCGAGCCAACACCAGTCGAGGCCCAGGACCTCCACGACCACCTCCACGATCAGCTCCGACTCCTCTCCATCTCCGAGCGCGAGCTGCGACTGGGAGAGGAGCTGATCGGCGACATCGATGACGACGGGATGCTCGCCTGCACGACGGAGGAGGCCGTTGCTGGCGTCAACGAGTGGCTGGACGAGGTTCGCCCCACGGTCATCGCGAAGGCCAACGAGCTCCCGGACGAGCGCGAACGTGAACAGGAACTCGCCGACATCGAACTCCTCTTCCGCCCGTACGAGGTCGTCGAGGCTGACCGCATGCTCACGGTCATCCAGAACTTCGACCCGCCCGGCGTCGGGGCGCGGAACGTCCAAGAGTCGATCCTGATCCAGCTTCGCCAGCGCGGAGACGAGGACACGCTCGCGTACTCGATCGTCGAGGGGCACTTCGATCAGTTGATCAACCGCCACCTCACCGACATCGCCAAGGCCTTGGACGTCACGCCACTCGACGTGCAGGACGCCGCGGACTCGATCAGCCACTTGGACCCGAAGCCCGGACTCAAGTACTCCGCGGATCCCGAGCAGTACGTCATCCCGGACCTCATCGTCGAGAAGATCGACGGCGAATACATGGTCTTCGCGAACGACACCAGCCTGCCACGACTCCGAATCTCCCAGTCGTACCGCGAGGTGGCCAAGAGCCAGCGGGACTTCACGGGGGAGAACAAGGAGTTCATCGCCGCCAAGCTGAACTCGGCCAACTGGATGATTCAGGCCATCGAACAGCGCCGCCAGACGATGCTGAAAGTGATGAACTTCATCGTGGATCGGCAGCGAGACTTCTTCGAGCGTGGCGTGCAGTACCTCAAGCCGCTCACACTGAGAGAAGTGGCCGACCACATCGAGATGCACGAATCGACCGTCTCGCGAGTCACGAACAAGAAGTTCGTGCAGACGCCTCGCGGAGTGTACTCGCTCAAGTACTTCTTCTCGTCGGGACTCTCGACGACGAGCGGAGAAGACATCTCGGCTCGCGGGGTGAAGGACAAGATCAAGCACCTCGTCGCCGAAGAGGACTCCAAGAAGCCGCTCACCGATCAGGCCATCGTCACGGCCCTCGAGGCCGACGGCGTCAAGATCGCTCGCCGGACCGTGGCCAAATACCGGGATCAGCTCGGGATTCTGCCCGCACGGATGCGAAAGCGCGTCTGATATGAGCGCACGCGACGACTTCACCGTCATCGTGCCCGCGTACAACGAAGCTCCGGTCGTCCCGGATCTCGTACGCGAGCTTCGAGTCGCTTTCGAAGAGCACGGTCTCGACGGCGAGGTCATCCTCGTGGATGACGGATCCACAGACGACACGGCGGCTATCGCGGAGCGGGAGGCAGCCGATTGGTCTCGCTTCCGCGTGGTGCGGCACAAGCAGAACCGAGGCAAGACCGAAGCGATGCTCACCGCCGCCGAAGCGGCCACGGGCGCTCACTTGGTCCTCTTCGACGCCGACTTACAACACACGCCCAACGACATCGTCCGCTTTCTCGACAAGCTGGACGAGGGCTGGGATATCGTGACAGGTCGGAAGGTCGGCCCGTACGACAAGCGTGTCGTGTCGTCCATCTACAACCGGTTGTCGCGACGCATTTTCGACGTCCCGGTGTCCGACCTGAACTCGATGAAGGCGTTTCGGGCCGAGGTGCTGGACGGGATACTCCTTCGGCACGATTGGCACCGCTTCTTCGTGGTACTCGCCCACTCCCGCGGCGCAACGGTCGACGAGATCGACATCGAGCTGATGCCAAGGAGGGCGGGGACGTCGAAGTACACAGGGCTCTTCCGAGTGCTCGTGGGCCTCATCGACCTCATCTCGGTCTGGTTCCTCCTGCTCTTCTCGAGAAAGCCACTCCTTCTCTTCGGAGCCTCGGGAATCGCGTTGGCTCTCGTCGGCGTGGCTGTGACGGTCGTCACGGTGTACCTGCGTTTCCTCCATCCGATGCTGGGCTTCGACCCGTACATCCCTCCGATGGGGTATCGCCCCCTCCTGTACCTCGTGATGTTGCTGGAGACCCTCGGCTTCCTCCTCGTCGGATTCGGCCTGGTGTCCGAGCAGGTGGCGCAACTGCGGGACGAACTCGAAGCCTCGAACCGGAAGAGGAGCTGACCCTGGCGGCCCACCGCATTCTCGTCGTGATCGGC
>JBCCEZ010000098.1:0-10817 GCA_039030015.1 Gemmatimonadota bacterium
CCGTTCCGGCGGCGGTCGTGCCTCCGGCGGAGTACCAGCGGGCGTTGGACCGCGGTTGGCGATCCGAAGACGGCAGTCCGGGCCACTCGTATTGGCAGCAGTGGGCCGGATACCAGATCGACGCCGAACTCGATCCGGAGTCCTCTCGGCTGACGGGCTCGGTCCAGATTCTCTACCACCACGACGCGCCGGCGAATCTGCAGAGTGTCTTCGTGCACCTGCATCAGAACCTCCACAAAGCCGGGTCGCCGCGATACGAGTCGCAGGAGATCACCGACGGGGTCACGATCACGTCGTTGTCTGCCGACGGCGAGGATCTGATCGAGGGTGAGATCTCGGACGGGCCGGGGTGGGAGGTCGACGGTACGATCCTCCAGGTCCGGCCGACGATCCGTCTGGAGCGTGGTGACACGCTTCAGCTCGATATCGGCTGGGAAGTCGAACTGCCCCAGCGAGGCGCGGGCCGGATGGGACACTCCGACAACGAGGTCTTCTTTGTCGCGTATTGGTACCCGAAGATGGCCATCTTCGACAACCTGCGCGGGTGGAATGCTCAGCCGTACCTCGGGAACGCCGAGTTCTACGACGACTTCGGCGACTACGAGGTCAATCTCACCGTCCCGACGGGTTGGACCCTCATGGCCACGGGCGAGTTGGAGAATCCCAACGAGGTGTTCTCGGCCGTGACGGTGAATCGCCTGGAGGCCGCCGCCACCGCGGACACTCTGGTGACGATCGCGAGTCGGGCGTCCCGTGACGCGGGCTCCGTGACCGCGGACGGGGTCGACGGCAAGCTCACCTACCGCTTCCGTGCCGAGAACGTCCGTGACTTCGCCTTCACGGCGTCCAACGTACAGCGGTGGGATGCGACGTCCGCGTTGGTGCCGGAATCGGTGTCGATGGTGGCCGACGAAGACGACTCCGACGATACAGAAGGGGAGAACGGGGACGCGGAGAACGGCGAAGGCGGGGAGATGGAGACGGCCGCCATGCCGTCCGGACCGCGCCGCGTGCTCATCCACTCCTTCTGGCGTGAAGACCGTGCTCCGCTCTGGGCCCAGCAGTGGGAGTTCGCGAAGCAGTCGATCGAATTCCACTCCGAGTACACCGGCATGTCCTACCCGTGGCCGCACATGACGTCGGTCGAGGGGGCGGACATCATCGAGGGCGGGATGGAGTTCCCGATGATGACCGTCATGGGCTCGTACGAGGGGCAGGAGGCCACGGACCTCTTCAACGTCACCTCGCACGAGATCGGCCACATGTGGATCCCGCTGATCGTCAGCACGGACGAGAAGCGCCACGCCTGGCTGGACGAGGGCACGACGACCTATCTCGAGCACGAGAGTCGCATGGATCTCTGGCCCGGGGTCGACCATCACCGGGTCGAGGGGCGCTACTACCTCCAGGCGGCCGCGGCAGGCGCGGAGCAGAGCATGATGCGCCACGGCGATTACTACGAGCCCGGGCCCGGGTACGGCGTCGCGTCGTACGCCAAGCCCGCAGCTCTCCTCCGCTCGCTTCGTGCGGTGATCGGCGAAGAGACGTTCGACGAGGCTCTGGCGACGTTCCTCCACGAGTGGGCGTACAAGCACCCGAGCCCGTGGGACTTCTTCAACACCTTCGAGCGCTTCGCGGAGGAAGACCTCGATTGGTTCTGGTCGTCCTTCTACTACAACACGTGGACGCTCGATCACGCCGTCGCATCGGTCGCGCCCCAGACGGGTGGCGGTGCGATCGTGACGATCGAGGACCGTAGCTCTGCGATCTTCCCGGCCACGGTCCGGATTCGCACCGCGAATGGGATGGACTTCGTGCACCAGATCCCGGTCGAGCACTGGCTGGCCGGGAATGCCACGTACGAGATCGACATCGCGGCGACGGCGGGCCAGGTGCGTCGTGTGGAAATCGATCCGGACGGCTTTTCTCCGGATGTGGATCGCTCGAACAACCTCTGGCCGCAGGGTCGGTAGCCGCGACCACAGATCGTGTCGTGTCGGCCCCGGTGCTCCCAGAGCACCGGGGCGTTCTGCTATCCGAAGCTTTTGATCCCCGGAGCGCTCTGTCGTAGGGCCGTCAGATACCGATACGGGTTGGCCGGCGGATCTTCGGCTTCGGCCCAGTACTCGAGCGTCTGCGGCAACGACTTCTGGAAGTCCGTCAGGTCGTCGGGTGTCGTGCCACCGGCCGTCTCGCGCACAGCGGCGGGTCGACGCCCGTCGCGGTACGAACGGGAAAGCCCGCGGCGTCGGACCGGTGCGCCGGGGACGCGCAGTGCCTCGACTTCGTACGCGATGACGTTGAGGGTGTCGCCGTCCTTCTGAAGCCGTCCACGCACGGCGAGAAACGGCTCCATGCGCACCGCGGTTCGATCGCGCTGATAGACGTCGGGTTTCACGATCACATTGATCGGTCCGTGTTCGTCTTCCATGAGCACGAAGACATACCCCTTCGCCGTCCCGGGGCGTTGGCGCGTCGTGACCAAGCCCGCGACACGCACCGTCGAACCTTGTCGGAGGTCAGGAAGACGGTCGGAGGAGACCGTGCCTTCGGGAAGTGAATCCTGAAGCAGGGAGAGGGGGTGGAGGTTGGCCGAGAAGCGGAGCATTCGGTACTCGGCGATCATCTGGTCGTGCGCCTCGAGGTCTGGGAAGGACATCGAAGCGTACGGATCATCGAGTGCGAGCTCCGTCTGTGCATGATCCTCTCGGCCTCCGCTCCGCTCTTCGTCGGTTTCCGGGCCGAGCCAGAGGCCTGTCTGCCACAGTAGCTCTCGACGAGTCAGCCCGAAGTCGCCGAATCCACCGACCCAGATGAGATTCTCGATCGCCGGTCGCTTGAGCGCTGCCGGAGTCCGGCGCAGGAAGTCGAGCAGCGAGTGGAATGGGCCTCGAACGTTTCGCTCATCGACGATCCGCTGGGCGATATCCGTCCCCCAACCCCGCACGAAGCCGAGCCCGACGCGGAGGTCGCTCCCCTCCGCCGTGCAGGAGACTTCACTGTGGTTCACGTCGGGGAGAAGCGTTTTGATGCCGTTCCGACGCGCGTCCCGGCCGAGCGCGTCGAGTGAGTAGAAACCCATCGGCTGGTTGTTGAAGAGGCCGACGTAGAACTCGATCGGGTAGTAGTGACGCATCCACGCGGACTGATATGCGAGGAGGCCGAACGCCGCCGCGTGGGATTTCGGGAATCCGAACTCGGAAAACGCCGTCACCTGCGTGAAGATCTCACGCGCGGTCGTCTCGTCGACGCCGTTCTCCGTCGCCCCCGCCAAGAATTCTTCCCAGTGCGCCTGGAGGGCTTCTTTCGAGCGCTTCCGACTCATGGCTCTACGGAGAGATTCGGCTTGCCCGTCGCTGAAGTTGGCGAGCGCTTGGCACACCTTCAGCACCTGATCCTGGAAGATGATCACGCCGAGCGTCTCGCCGAGTGCTTCCTCCAGGAGCGGGTGGGGGTAGGGGACCTGGTAGTCCGGAATCTCGCGAAGCATTTCGCGGCGTCGGACATAGGGATTCACGGCGCCACCTACGATGGGGCCCGGCCGTACGATGGCGACCTGGACCGAGAGGTCGTCGAGGTTCCGAGGGCGGGTCCGCCGAAGCATCTGGATCTGCGCTCGGCTCTCGATCTGAAAGAGACCGACCGTGTCTCCGGAGCAAATGAGGTCGTAGATGACGGGATCGTCGAAGTCGATTCGGGAGAGGTCCGGAGCTTCACCGTGACGCTCGGCGATCAGATCGATGCTCTCTTCGACGAGGGAGAGCATGCCGAGCGCGAGGAAATCGATCTTGATGAAGCCCGCGTCCTCACACGAGTCTTTGTCCCACTGACAGAGGACTCGTCCCTCCCACGCGGCCGGCTCGAGGGGGACGATCTCGACGAGTGGCCGGCTCGAGATGATCATGCCTCCGACGTGCTGGGAGATGTGACGGGGAAGTCCGGCTACGTCTTCCGCCAACTCGCCCAGAAGCTTCCAGAGATGACCGTCGGCGCGGTCTTTGAACTCGGGCAGAGAGGCGATCTCGTCGGCGAGTCCCGACGCTGATCGATGTTCGGCCAGCTTGGACAACTTCTCCAGCTCACCCATGGGCAGGTCGAGCGACTTCCCGATCTCGCGGACGGCCGACTTGAGTCGATACGTCGGGAAGGTGCAGACGAGGCCGGTGTGCTCGTGTCCATACTTCTCGTAGACCCGGAGGATGAGCTGCTCACGGATATCCCGTGGGAAATCCAGATCGATGTCCGGGACGGAACGCAGCGCCTCGTTGAGGAAGCGACCGAGGAAGAGGTTGTTGCGGACGGGGTCGATGTGGGAGAGCCCGATCAGGTAGCAGATGATCGAGGAGACCGACGACCCACGTCCACGTCCGGCCGGCAGTCCCGAGCGAGCCCGAGGTGCTTCTCCTCGCACCTCTCGTGCGACCTGAGCGGCCAGGTCCATGATGTCGCGGTACACCAGGAAGAAGCCGGCGAGGCCGTGCAGGTCGACGAGACACAGCTCGGTATGAAGGCGCTCTTCCGCATCCCGCTCTTCTGAACTCCCGGCCGGGTACATCTCACTGATTCGAGCCAGACACATCGCGGCGAGGGCTTCGATGGCCGCACCACGTGCCGAGCCCTCGAAATCCGGGAACTCGTAACCGAGGTCTTCGGTGAGGTCGAATGAGGCGCACCGTTCGGCGATCAGTAGAGTGTTCGCGAGCGCTTCGGGTCGGCTCTGAAAACGGTGACGCATCTCCCACGGCTCGGGGAGATGGAAGAGGCGGTTCGCGCGGCGAGCACCATGTGCACCATCGAGTGTGGCGCGGTTGCGGATCGATACCAGGACGTCTTGTAGGCGGTGGCGCTCCACACGGTGGTAGTGGACGTTCCCCGTCGCGACGACCCCGAGTCCCATCCGTCCCGCCAAGCGGCCGAGGGCTTTGTTGCGGGACCCGTCGCCTTTGACGGCGTTGTCTTGGAGTTCGACGAAGAGATTACCGGGTCCGAATGCCTGGAGGAGTCGACCCGTGAGCAGCTCTGCGTCCGCGACGGACGAGCGTAGCGCGGCGGCGACGGGACTCCGGCGGCATCCCGTGAGGAGAATCAGCCCTTCGGCTCGACCTAGGAGAACGTCGAGTGGAAGGCGAGGGTCGCCTCGCTCCGAACCCATGTGGGCTTCGGTCAGGAGACGTGAGAGGTTGGCGTACCCGGTCGGTGTTTCGGCGAGGAGTGTGACGTGATGCCCGTGCTCGGGTTCATCCTGTCCGGGGAAGCAGCCGCGAAGTGTGACTTCTGCCCCGGTAATCGGCTGGAGGTTGGCCCGTTTCGCCGCTTGGGCGAACTCCATGGACCCGTACAAGCCGTTGTGGTCGGTGAGCGCGAGAGCAGGGTAGCCGAGTTCCACGGCACGCAGCACGAGCTCTTCGGGGTGAGACGCTCCGTCGAGGAACGAAAACCCGGAATGGCAGTGCAACTCGACGTACGGGATCGACACAACCAGCCTCCACACGCTCCGCGATCAACCGCGCCCCAACGGCTGCCCATCGTTGTGATGGGACCCGAAGATAAACCGAAGATCGAGTGTGTGCAAACGCGAAAACGAGAGAGCTGAAGGGATCAGGCCACCGCGGAGCGAGGGGGGCGACGCTCGTCGAAACCGATGGTTCGGCCCGGCAGTCCGAGCTGGAGGAGGCCGCGCGACACCGCCTCCTGGCTGCCGATGTCCGGCAAGAGGACGGATTGGAACAGCTGGAACAGCTCCGGGTCGAGCACTCGACCGGCCTCTTCTTCCATGATCTCGAGCGCGACCCGTGGAGAGAAGCCGCGCCGGTAGCTCCGTGTGGTCGTCAATGCGTCGTAGACGTCGGCGACGCAGAGGATGCGAGCCGCGAGGGGAATCGCGCCGCCAGCGAGGCCGTGCGGATAACCGCTCCCGTCCCATCGCTCATGGTGGTGAAGCACCATCGGTCGGATATCCCAGGGGAAGTCGACTGCCGCGAGCAGCTCGACCCCCCGTTCCGGATGTCGTCGCACGATCGACCACTCCTCGTCGTCGAGCGGTCCGGCCTTGTTCAGGATTTCCGCAGGGACGTCGACCTTTCCGACGTCGTGGAGCAGCGCGCCCATACGGAACCAGGTCAACGCACGTCGGTCGAGTCCGACCGCGTCGGCGAGCCGACACGCAAGGTCGGCGACCCGCTCGCAATGGCCCCGGGTGTACCGATCGGCGGACTCGATCGACTCTCCCCACGACTGGACGATCGATTCGAAGCGCCTCTCGAGGCGTTCGATTTCGCGCCCGACGTCTGCCAGATCGTGCTGTGCCCGGAGTTGGGCGAACGCTTCGTGGGCTTCGAAGAGACATTCGAGGAGCTCTCGATTGCGTTCCTGACGACGGAACAGGTGGGCGTGCTCCACGCGGATCTCCGCCCCGAGCAGGAGCTCGTTTCGCCCCTCCGCCTCGGCCCGAGCTCGTTGGAACTCGTGCTCTGCGAGCGCCGGGCGTCCCGATTCGCGGTGGATGACGCCCGCGTGCATGTGGATTTCCCCGAGCCATCGCTCCTCGCCGAGTTCGAGCGAGAGCTCGAAGGCGTCGTCGCACGCCGATCGTGCGCGCACGAACGCTCCTCGACGGAGGTGGAGTCGGGTCCGATTCACGCGGACGAGGACCTGGTACATCGGGTTGTTCGCGTGCGCGCAGATGACCTCGGCGCTGTCGAATGCCCGTGCCGCGTCGGCCCACTGCGCCAACTCGATGTGGACGCGACCGATGTTGGTCAGGAGCGGCCCGACGTAGTCGATAAGGCCTAGCCGTTCGTATGCGTTGCGGCTGCGCTCGTAGGACCGCAATGCGTCGGCGTGGTCACCGTGTACACTCGCCACGTTGCCGAGATTCTGGTCGACCATGGCCATGAGCCGTGGCTCGTCCGCTTCGGAGGCCAAACGTCGAGCCTCTTCGTACAACTCCGCCGCGACGTCGAGACGCCCCCGACGGAACTCGAGAATCCCTCGGCAGTTGAGGACGTGGGCGACGTCGGGCAGCGATGTGCTTGCAACCGCGACCGCCTGTGCGGCCTCGTACGTGTCCGCCGCGGCATCCAAGTCGCCCTTCAACTCGTGGAGCCGGCCGACCCAGCGCATGAGTGCACTCGCCGCCGCCGCGTTCGGTGCGCCTCGAAGTCGGTAGAGGGCCGCCTCGTAGCACTCGAGCGCCTCATCGAGTCGGCCGGCCCGTTCCTCGGCCCGAGCCCGCTCGACGAAGTCGTGGGCGGCGGGAGGGAAGGTCGGCGCGGCGTTCACGAGACCGGCTCGTCGAGTCCGTAGGTGCGGATTTTTCGAAGCAGCGTGGGGCGAGAGATACCCAGGATGCGGGCGGCTCGGCTCCGATTGCCGTCCGTGATCTCCAGGGTGTGCCGTACGGCTTCGCGCACGATGTCGTCGAGCGCGAGACCTTGGGCGGGCAGAGAGATCGCACGTCCCTCCGGAGCTGCGGGAGGTTGTTCGTGAACGTCGTGACGGCGTGTGATGGCCAGGTCCTCGGCCTCGATCGCCGGCCCTTGGCTCAGGACCGCAGCCCTCTGAACCACGTTCTTGAGCTCGCGCACGTTCCCGGGCCAATGGTGGGCTCGAAGGACTGCTCCGGCTCGGGAGGAGAAGTCCTTTGCAGGTGTACCCTGTTCGCGCGCCACGTGAGCGGCGATGTGCCGGGCGATGAGGAGCACGTCGTCTTCTCTCGCTCGGAGCGGCGGGAGTTCGACCCGCAGCACGTTCAGTCGGTAGAACAGGTCTTCCCGGAAGTTTCCCTCGGCCACCTCTCGTTCGAGCGAGCGGTTCGTGCCGGCGATCACGCGGCAACGGACGTCGATCTCGTCGAGTCCGCCGAGTCTGCGCACCCGGCGCTCTTCCAGCGCCCTCAGCAGCTTCGGTTGAAGGTCGGGCGGCAGGTCGGCGATTTCATCCAAGAAGAGCGTGCCTCCCGCGGAGAGCTCGAACAGCCCTCTCTTCCGTGAGCGTGCATCCGTGAACGCGCCGCGTTCGTGTCCGAACAGCTCGGACTCGAGCAGGGTGGGCGGAATCGCGGGGCAGTTCACCGCCACGAAGGGCTCGCCGGGAGCCGGCCCCGCGTAGTGGATCCCGCGGGCGAAGAGCTCCTTGCCCGTACCCGTCTCGCCGTTGAGCAGGACGGTCATGCGTTGCTTGCCCGCGACGCGCCGAGCGAAGCCGATCGCTTCGCGGATGGCTCGACTCGTGCCGACGACGTTCCGAAACGCGAAATCGACCGGATCTCGTGGTGGCGGGGAGTGCACCGACTCGTGTGAGGCGAGCTGATACGTCATCCGACACCCCCTTGGCGGGTCGGTCTCGACCCGACGGGCTCGGGAAGGCCGGCGAGGAGGTCGGCAATGCTGGACGCATCGAGCGAGGCCCCGATGCTCTGGAAGAGCTCGGCGGAACGGGTCCAACTCGACCGCGCCTCGGAGACGTCGCCGTCGGCGGCGTGGTCCAGTCCGATCTCCCTCATCAGTTCGGCCTCGAGGAGGGTGTCCTCTCCCTCCTTGGCCAGGACGAGGGCATCGCCGTGGTGTCCGAACGCGACGGCCAAGTCACCACTCTCCCGCTCGATCACCCCTAGAAACTTGAGGGCACCGGCGTGCCGCAGTCGGTCGCCTCGATCTTCGGAGATACGGATCGCCTCCTCGCACGCCGCCCGAGCCTCGACCCACATCCGTTGGGTGAGGAGCGATTCGGCGAGGTTGAGGTGGCAGGCGGCCTGCATCATCCGATCCTCGCGATCGACCGCGATCGCGAGTCCGCGCTCGAAGTAGGTGCGCGCCTCGTCGAAACGAGACAGGTCGGTGTGCAGCATCCCGAGGTTGTTCAGGACCCACGATGCCGCCTGTTGGTCGTCGGCCAACTCGAATGCCTCGAGTGCGGCACGATAGCGGACGAGTGCCCCATCGAGATCCCCACGGATGTTCGCGAGGACGCCGAGGTTTTGTTCGATCATTCCGAGGAGTCGGGTCTCTTGGCCGTCGCGGGCAAAGCGAGCCGCCCGCCGGTACAAACCGGAAGCTTCGTCGATCGAGCCTCGCCGTTGAGCGATGATGGCCAGGCAGTTGAGCGCGTGGGCCTCGCCGGCCCGATACGGGATCGCCTCGGCGACGTACAAGGACTCCGTGTAGAGCGCTTGCGCCTCCGTGGTGTCACCCTGTTCGCGACGGACTGTGCCCATCCACCGCACGACGTCGGCGAGGGTGCGCGTGTCCTCACTCTCTCTCAGCCTGGCCGCCGCTGCCGCGAAGCAATCGAACGCGAGGGGAAGGGCGCCGCGCTGCTCTTCGAGCCGAGCCGCCTCGATGAGGTCGTGGATGGAGAGCCCGTCGGGGACCTGGCCTTCGGGGGGCCGGGGCCGTTCGTGTGTGGTCATGGGTCAGCCTCTCGTCTCGAGTGAATGGGTGCGGTGGGGAACCGCGACCATCACCCGGAGGCCGATACGTAACCGGAGAAGTGTTCTATCTCGTAAACGAGGGCATCTCCGTGGAGTCGTATCTCGAACGTCTCGAGCGCGTCGACGCCGTGCGCGGGATCTCCCTCGTAGTACACACCCAGGTAGCGTTCGAGCGTCTGACCCTCGAGCTCGTCTCGGCCGGGGCGAGTCAGGACCTCTTCCGCCTCGGTCCCGCGAGCCCGCACGGAAATCGTCGCGGGCGTCTCGAAGGTGAGACCGTGCGGCGCGAATTCGAACGCGACGACGTGCCCAGCAATCGCGCGCATCGTGATGTCGGTCTCCTCGGAGAGCGCTCCGCGCGGGACGACCAGTGCTGCACCCGCGCCGGGCAGATCGATGCGACCTCCCTCCGCCCCGATCGTGACGCGAACGACTTCGTCACGGGCCAGTGGGGTCGACCGGGTCATGGCGCCGAACCCGGGCGCGGGCTCCTGGTTGAAGAAGCCCGCCCGGTCGGCCGGCACCTCCGTGAGAAGCTGTTCCGAGGTACACGATGCGAGGGTCAGGGTGGCGATGGCGATGAGGGCGGCAGCGTGGGGTATCGTCCGTCTCATGGGGCCTCCTCGGCGAGGTTCGGGGGACCGTGGGGGACGAAGGGAGGTGCACGGCACGTGCCATCGGGCCCCGGGGGGGCGGCATTCCCTTCAGCTTCAAGCGTTTACCTACGCTCGCCACCTCGCGACGTCGTTCCCTTTCCGGTGGCTCATTGTGTGCCAGGTGCAACATTGTGTTGCGCCGCACTGGCACAAATCGTTGCAGTGCAACTGCTTGTGAAGATCGGTGCGAGTGATGTGTCGAGCATGTGACTTTCCTCGGCGGGTTCGGTCTAAGGGTGCAGAAACGCCCCCCCAGGCTCACCGGCACGACCCTCAAGGAGTCCATCATGCACCGCTCAGGAATGCTCGTCGCGACGCTGTTCGCGTTGAACGCCCCGCTCGCCTCCGCCCAAGAACTCACCCTCGTGGGCAGTGCGGACGAGGCCCTCGCGGAGGCTCCGCACCTCGCCTCGCTCATTGCGGTGCTCGACGAAGATTTCGTCCGCAACCAGCTCTCCGTCGCGCACGAGCTGTCCTTCCGTATGGAGGGAGAGGTCGAGCGCCTCGAGTTGGAGATCGCCGAGTCCAAAGCCGCGGTGGAGGTGAAGAAGAGCGAGATCGAGATCATCGCAACGCGAAAGGACCTCGCCGATGATCAGGATCGCGACGCAGAGAAGCGTGCCCTCGAGCGCGAGAAGGACTACGAGGAGGCGATGAAGCGCCTCCTCGAGCGCACCGTCGAGCTCCGCGAGCGCGAGTTGGAGCACGTCCGCGCCCAGCGTGAGACCGCC
>JBCCEZ010000099.1:0-10412 GCA_039030015.1 Gemmatimonadota bacterium
CGCGTGGACCGTGTACGGACCGGCCGACGCCGTCCGGGCTCTATGGCAGAGGGCGGTCTCCGAAGGGGCTTCCCCCGCCGGACTCGGCGTGTGGTCGACGCTGCGCGTCGAGGCAGGTCGCCCCGTCTTCGGAACGGACATGGACGAAGCCACACTCCCTCCCGAGGCGGGCATCGTCGATCGTGCCATCGATCAGACGAAGGGATGTTATACCGGCCAAGAGGTGATCGTGCGGATCCGCGATCGCGGACACGTGAACCGAACGCTACGGCTCCTCAGCTTGGGAGACCGACCCGGCGTGGGAAGGGGTGACGAGCTACTGAGCCCGGACGGCAAGGGAAAGGTGGTCGGGGAGGTGCGTTCGTCGGTTCAGTCGCCGCACTTCAGGGGCGCGCTGGCCCTGGCGTATGTCCGACGGGGCGTGGATGAGTTCCTCCTCCATGGCGACCGCGTGCGTTTGGCCGATATGGAGGTGACTCCCGCCGGACGGCTGTAGGTCAGGCCGACCGCGTGGTGGGCTGCTCCGTCAGCCGCCGATCCGAAGCCCGATTCTGATGGCCCGTCCCCGGCTCGCCGGGTAGACGACGTCTCCGAAGTTCGGATTGACTGTCGTCGGGATGTTCACGGTTCCATCCGGGTCGGTCGTGATCGAGCCGGCCGGATCGACGAGATGTAGCGCGGTGTCCACGACGCCGCCCTTCGACTCCAGGACGTTCAGCACGTCGACCATGAGGTGGGTCCGCCGGGCTCCGACGTTCGTGAGGTCGAACGACAGGCGGACGTTCAGCTCTTGGCTCGAGGGTGTCCGACAGCTGTTCCGGACCGCGTAGCTCGCCGAACTCGTCGAGCACGTTCCGAGCGCGTCCAGTGCGCTCAGCGCCGCGGCATCGATCGTCAGGGCGGGGTCGTTCATCGCCGAGCCGTCACCGTTCGCGTCGACGCCGAACTGGTACCCCGGCGTAAACGGAGTGCCGGAGGCGAATCGATAGAGGACACCTAATGAGGCCGCTCCGATTCGAGCTTCTGCCCCAACAGACGCTCGATGCGTGATGTCGAAGTCGGAGACGCCCTCGTCCCACGATGGGTCTGTGTCCGCCGTCGGAATTCCGCGGGGCATCGCGGCGTCCTCGACACCCTGACCCGCACCGATCCAGTTGTCGGTCGTCTCGGACCACGTGTACGAGCCGAAGAGGGTCAGCGCTGCCGTCTGGTGCTCCAGCGATGCGGTGACGCCGCGGTACTCGGACCAGCCGTCCGGGTCGAGAGCGTTCACCGTTCCGAAGTCGGTGAAGCGTCCGCCCTGGCCCGCCGCAACACCGACGAGCGCTCCCGCCTGCGTGAGCGGACCGTACACGGCGCGCCCCCCGGCATCCTGACCCACCGGCACGACGGGAAGGTTGAAGTTCCGTCGGCGCATGAAGAAGTCCGTCCGACGGGACGATGCTGCAACCGAGGCCACGGTCGCTGTGCCGAGACTCTGAACGAGGGTCAGACCGGCTTCGACGGAGACCGGCGCCCGGGCCTCTGGCCCGAACATCGTCATGGAGGTCGCGGAGGAGGCGGCCGGCAACGAGCCAGTCGGCCACTCGACACCCGACCCGATCTCCCGTCCGTCCGTCGCGTCCGTCGATTCGGCGTTGAGCTGGTAGATCCAGCGTGGGCTGACGTCACCGTGATCCAACGAGCCGGTAATCAGGACGCGGGTGGCGCCGCTCGGGGTGGGCGTCCACACCAGAGCGCCGCGTGCGCCGAACTGGTTGAAGCCCGAGACGAACTCGTTGTTGATCAATCCGGACGCCGCGACCCACGCCTCGTTCAGCGGGCCGCCGTCGCCTCCGATGATCTCACGGTCGTAACGCACGCCGACTTTGAGGGCGAGCTGTGGGCTGACGGGACGGTCGAGCTGAAGGTGAAATCCGACTTCCCGGGTCGAGAAGTCCACCGACGGCGCCGCGGCTTCGCGGCCGAACCCGACGTTCGCGAGCAGATCTGCCCCATTCGAGAAGGCGAAGCCGTGGAGTCTCCGCTCCATCGAGTGGGAGGTGGAGCGCAGGTTGATCCCGGCCGTAACGAGCCCAGCCTCCGTCTCGAAGCGAGCGCTCGGCAGCAGCACGACATCGGTCCGCGAGGAGGCGCCGCTCACGGCGTGTTGGCTTCCGAGGATGGAGTAAGGTGAGGCCAGCGTGCTCGGAGCGTTTCCTCCGAATCCGAAGTCTCTGTAGCTCCCCGACACGCCTCCGCGCAGGTCGATCGTCGTGGTCCTCGACGTCTGGGACGTGTACCCGAACGCGGTCGAGAAGTCGACGGACTCGTCGGGAGTCGCCGAAGCGTCTTGGGGCCCCGCTCCGACGAACATTCGCTCCGACGCGCCTACGAGCCCACGGATGAAGAAACGATCCGTGGACGAGATCTGGCGATCGTACCGGGCGAGGCCCGAGTAGCGGCGGACCGACTCGATGCCGGGTTCGGTCAGGCGGCTCAGTTCGTCGGGGGCCAGCCCCGCGAGGGACGCCGCGGCCGTCTCACCAATCCTCGGCGTGAGGGGCGACTCGTGTTGGAGCGCGTCCCCGGCGACCAGGAAGTTCGCGCCCGGTCCGGCTTCTGTGGATGCGGTGCCGAAGCCCTGCCACGAGAGGAGGGTGGGCGCGGTGAAGGTCTGCTCACTCGACGACCAGAGCGGGTCCCCGGAGTACGAGCCACCGACCGACACGTCTCTGCCCACTCCCCTTCGCGTCGTGAGTGATACGACCCCGCCGGCTGTACCGGAGAGAGCGGCATCGGCGGCACTCCCGGAGAGCGCGACGCCGTCCAAGAATCGACGGTTGAACAGAGCGTCCGGCAGCTTCTCAACGCGCGAGGTCGGATGCTCGGCGCGATAGAAGGGCACGCCGTCCGCGATGAGTGCGGTCATCTCACCCGGTAGCCCTTGGGACCCCAACGCGTGGTCGAAGGCCGAGGCCGAAGAGACGACGCCGGCGAGGTCGTCGAACCGGTGGGGAAGAGGAGCGATGTCCGAGGGCCCCAGCTGGAGTCCGGTGACACGGAAACGCGACGCCGTGGACGCCGCGACCGTGATCGTGTCCACCAGCTCGACGGGCGGCGGATCGACGGTGAGCGTCAGCGACAGAGATCGATCCTCGCCGCCGCTCAGCACGAGCCCCTGCACGACCAAGGGTCGGTAGCCGAGAGCCTCGACGCGGATCTCGTAGGCCCCGGGCTGGACGGACCGTAACGCGAAGGTGCCGGAGCTCGACGCCGTGGCCTGGTAGGCGACCGCAGAGCTGCCCGGCGCCGACAGGGTGATGAGCGCGCCGCCGACCGGAATTTGTTGTGCGTCCGAGACCGATCCCGAGAGCCGGGCGGCCGAGGCGGTCTGTGCCGTGGCATCGCCCGACACGGAGAAGAGAGCCGCGAGGGCCAAGCAGGCCGCGAAGCGCCACTGGTTCTTCACGAAGGCTACCGGATCATTCGGGGGATAGGACTGCGGCGGCGGCCGATCTCGAGGCCGCGGCGAGCTCGCAGCTCGTCGAACCTCAAAGATAGGCGCGCCGCCGATGTCCTGGGTAGCGAAATCCCCGAGAGGTTTCGCTAGCGCTCGATCTCCATCAACGCGGCGAGGATGTCCGGGTTCTCAGGACGGACGCGGTAGTTCACCTCCGTCATCTTCCAGCGCACGATGCCTGCCTGGTCGATGACGTACGTCGTCGGATGGGGAATCGCCCGCCCGCGGGCGTCGTCCTGGTTGAACAGTCCGTATCTGTTGATCACCAGGGCTTCGGGATCGGACAGGAAGGTGTAGTCCAGCATCAGACCGTCGTTCTCTTCCGCGACACGGTCGACCATCATCTGTAGCTGGGATGCGTCGTCGGACGCGACGGCTACGATCTCCGTCGAACCCTGTAGCTCCTCCGGTAGGAGGCCATGCAGCTCACCGAGCTGCTGCGCGCAGTAGGGTCACCAGTGTCCGCGGTAGAAGACCAAGACGACGTCTTTCTCACCACGGTAATCGGAAAGTGTCACCGGCGCCCCAGCGAGGGACGCCAAGGTGAAGTCCGGGGCCGCCGCGCCGACCGCGACCCGTTCGAGATCGGTCGCGATCAGGTCGTGACCGTCTGCCGGACCGAGGACGATCTCTTCCGGCTCCTCCATCACCACTTCTTCGTTCGCGCTCTCCGGCGCGGTACATCCCACCAGCCCTACCAACCCCACCATGAGTACCGCACGCAGCCTGTTCATGTGCGTGTGCATGATCCCATGACCTCTCACGTAATTGACCAGCCACATCGTCAACGCTGGCAACGGTAGGTGGGTTCCCCCCGGCGGAACAGACGCCATCCATCGCGGCTCTTCGAAGAGGCAGCGTTGTTACACAACCGTAACAATTTCCGTGATCTGGCTGTTACAGGATGGCGACGGAATCGATACATGCAGTATCGTGGAGAGCATACGGGTGCTGGCTGGCCGAGGAGGTCGGATGAAGGGGACGTTTCGAGGGATCTTGAGCGCATCGGTCGTGATGATCGCGACGTCCGCGTGCGCAACGGCGGGCCCAAACGTCTTCGAGCACCACAGCCACGAGAGCAATCGGCGAGCCGTCGAAGTGGTCATCGACGATCAGGATGTGTGCCCCGTTGTCGTGTCGAACGAGACCGGTCACAACGTGGACGCCGTGTATCGGCTTGATGGGGTAGCGTCTAAGCTCGGTCGTATTCCCTCCGGACGGTCGATCTCCTTCGGCGTCCGCTGTGATTCGGGATCGATCGAGGCGCACGCCGTCTCCGACTTCGGCGGTCTTCTGGGTGGTGGCCAGGAGTACCGGACACGTTCTCGGATCGATCGGGCCGACGCGACCCGTTTGAGCTTCAGGCTCACGGACCGCATTCGATAGCAGGACCCTGCCGTACTGCGGCGGGAAGCGCGGGGCGCGGGTCGTGTCGTATGGCGCGACCCGCGTTCTTTTCCCCGAGGGTCTCTGCTAGCCCTGCGAGCGGTGTCGGACGATGAGGCCGCCGTGCTCCCGACCGTTCTCGATGAAGATCTTGTTCGCGTTGTGTCCGGCCGCGATGACCCCTGCGATGTACAAGCCCGGCACATTGGTTTCCATCGTCTCCGGATCGTGATCCGGAATCCCGGACTCCGAGTCGATCCGCACGCCGAGCTCTGCCAGCTGGCTGTGATCGGATCGCCAACCCGTCATCGCGACGACGAAGTCGTTCTCCACTTCACGCTCGGATCCGTCGAGCTCGGACCGTAGTCGAACGCTTCCCGGGCGGACCTCGGCGACTCGGTGGTTCCAGTACACAGGGATCTCCCCGCGCTCCAGACGATTGTTGATGTCCGGAACGACCCAAGGCTTCACGCCGCGATCGATCGTATCCAAGAAGTGCACGAGGCTGACGCGCACTCCGTTCCGATACATCTCGAGTGCCGCCTCCACGGCCGAATTGCCGGCTCCGACGACGAGCACATCCTGATCGTAGTACGGGTACGGTTCGTGGTAATAGTGGCGCACCTTCCCGAGATCTTCGCCCGAGACGCCCAGCATGTTGGGCGCCTGGAATCCGCCGGTAGCGATGACCACGGCGCTGGCCGCGTAGATCGGCTCGGAGCCGTCGCTGCGCTGGGTCTTCACGGTGAAATCGCCTGCGGACCCTTCGATCTCCATGACCTCTTCGTACTGGCGCACGTCCAAGGCATGGTGTTCGACGACGCGTCGGTAGTAGGCGAGAGCCTCACGACGCGTCGGCTTGGACTCCGGAATCGTGAAGGCGACTCCTCCAACCTCCAACATGATCGCCGTCGAGAAGAACGTCATGTAGTACGGGTAGTTCACGAGCGAGCTGGTGATGCATCCCTTGTCGAACAGGATGCACGAGAGGCCCGATTCCTTGGCGGCTGCGCCGACCGCGATCCCACACGGTCCGGCGCCCACGACGAGCAGTTCGATACGGTCCGTCATCTTCGGTTGGTGCCCACTCTTCCCAGGGTCGGGGACGACCGTCAGCTTCGGTGGATGATCTCAGCAGAGTCCGAGGCGCGGAAGGCCCTCAACCGATTGCGGCGCGCCGTCGAGAAAGCGGAGCGCGAACTCGGCGAGCTCTCCGGAGCGCTCAAGCACGCCGAGGGCGATGACTTTCCATCCGAGGAGTACGACCGGGTGGCCGATGCGCTCGCGTCCGTGAGCGACTTCTGCGACGAAGAAGGACGGAGGCTGCAGGAGAAGATCTTGCACGCCGGTGGACTCGAGCCGGGCCGTACGCGCCGCGGCTAGATAGACGGATGAGGCGAACATGAAGCGACGCGAGTTCGTTCGGACGGCGGGAGTCGTCGTCTTGGGAGGCGCTGCGGCGCCCACCCCTGGGTTTGGGATTCCGATCGGCCTGGGCGAGAGAGCGGACCTCGTCGTTCGAGGCGCCCTTGTTCTCGACGGGCGGGGTGGACCCGGACGTGCGGTCGACGTCGCGATCACCGGGGATCGAATCACGGCGATCGGTGCGAACCTGCCCATCGGCTCGACGGAGATCGATGCGACCGATCGAGTCCTTTCACCCGGCTTCATCGATATCCACTCCCACGCCGATACGAACCTCCTGGTCGAGAATCGTGCGGAGAGTCGAATCCGTCAGGGTGTCACCCTCGAAGTGGTCGGCCAGGACGGTGGGTCGATCGGTCCGTGGTCGGACGCCACCTTCGCATTCATCCGCGACCAGTTCCGGGGTCGTGGCGTCGAGGTCGACTATCGCGACCCGGCCTCGTTCGTCGAGCGAATCACGCGCGAACGGCCCGCTGTTTCTGTCGCATCGATGGTCGGAAATGGGGCGTTGCGCGGCTATGTGGTAGGGAATGACAACCGCCCCGCGACACCAGCGGAGCTCACCCGCATGAAGGAGATTCTGGCCGATCAGATCGACCGTGGCTGTGTCGGCCTCTCCTCCGGACTCGAATACACGCCGAGTGGCTTCGCCCTGGCGTCCGAGCTTGTGGAGTTGGCGTCGGTCCTTCGGGGCACCGGGTATCCGTACGCTTCCCACATGCGGAACGAGGACGACCGGCTGCTGGGTGCGGTGGAGGAGGCGCTGCATATCGGCCGAGTCGCGGGGGTCCCGGTTCAGATCTCGCACCTCAAGGCACAGGGGCAGCGCAACTACTGGAAGGCGGACGCTGCGCTGCGCATGATCGATCAAGCTGCGGCACGCGGCCTGGACGTCCACTTCGACCGCTACCCGTACACGGCGTACGCGACCGGGCTCTCGAACCTCTTTCCGAGCAGCTATCGATCCGGAGGTTCTTCGGCCTTTCTAGCCCGGCTCCGCGCGGAGGAGACGGCGGAGATTCTCGAGAAGGCATGTCGCGACAAAGTCGCCCTGCTCGGGGACTGGAACTCCGTCCAGATCTCGAGCACCAACGACGCGACGGCATGGGCGCGTGGCCGCCGTATGGGCGAGTTGGCACAGGAGCGGGGCGTCGACCCTTACGCGCTGACGTTGGAGTTGCTCGAGGCCAACGGCGGTGGCGTGGGCATGATCGGCCATGGGATGGGGGAGGAAAACACGGCCATGATCTTGGCGCATCCTCGTGGGATGCTCTGTTCCGACGGCGGTGCGTATGCGCCGTACGGGCCGCTCTCGACGGGTTCACCGCACCCGCGGGGGTACGGCTCCTTCCCGAGGCTGCTGGGGCACTACGTCCGCGACGTCGGAGCGCTCACGCTCGAAGCGGCGATCCACAAAGTGACCGAGATGCCGGCCCGGAAGCTCAAGCTGAAGGATCGCGGTGTGATCCGAGAAGGCGCCTTCGCGGACCTGGTCGTCTTCGACCCGGACACGATCGCTGATACGGCGTCCTTCGATGACCCCCACCAGTATCCAGTGGGCATCGACCACGTCGTGGTCAACGGAGTGCACACCCTGTCCATCGGGGAGCACACCGGCGCGTTCGGCGGACGCGGGGTCCGAGGGGCCGGCGCTTCCGGGTAGTGAGCGCACCGCGCCGACCTTCGAGGCCGGCTAGAAGCGGTACGTGTAGTTGGCCTTGATCGCCGCACCCCGGGAGAGCGTGTTGAATTCGTAGCGGCTATTCGGGTCCAGCTGGTCGAGGGGGTCTCGGCGCCAGTTCTGCGTGAGCACCAGGAAGACGTCGTTGCCCGGTTTCACGATCCAGCGTAGGCGAGCGAAGAACCCGACGATGTCGGATTGGTCGTCGTACTGGAGCTGGCCGGTGACCGCCACCCACGGCGAGGGCGTCCAGTCCGTCTCGAGCTCGTAGAGCGAGGCGGTGAAGTCGCCGCCCGGCATCGAGACCTCGTTCCGCTGGAAATTGGTCGAGACGGAGACGCCTGGTTTGGGTCGAATGCCGACGCGTCCCCCGTACTGGAGTCGATCACCGTCCCAGAAGCCACCCTTCGTGACTCCGCCAAAGAGAGAGACTCGACGCCGGCCGGCGGTACGGCCGCTGATCCGGTACTCGTTGATCGTGTAGTTGCCCGGCACGACCGTGATTCCCTCGCTCGGAGAGAACTCCTGGTCGAGGTACTCGTATGTGTTCGTCACTTGGATGTCGAAGCCGTCACCCGACTCGAAGTCCATACCAAGGACGTTGAACTGCCATTGCCGCTCTTGGACGCCTCCCCTACCGCCGAGCAGGTATGGGTCGTTGCCTGGTGCAGACGAATCGAGTGACACCAACTCTCGGAGCTGAACGGAGAAGTCCACGCGGCGCAGCCAGGAGATTCCCGGAGTCCGTGGAGCCCATCCGATCCGGGGCTCGATCCGACGGAAGTTGTTCCGCGTCACGAATCCCGCGGCCGGTCGGTAGTCGTCCCCGAACTGTCGGTACGAGACGTGGCTGGTCCAGATGTCGTTCGGATAGTTCAGACGAAACCCGTGCGCCGAGAGATCCTCCGTGCTCAAGGCGACGTAGTCGGTGTCGTCCGAGGCGAGCGGGTTCGAGTTCCAAACGAAGAAGGCCTCGAGCTCGAGGTTCTTGTTCCCCAGGAAGTTTCGAGTCTTGAAGTCGAGGTCGACGCCGGCGGTGTGGCGATCGATCGGTGCCTCGCCGCTGAGGTCCAAAGAGGTAGCCCGGCGGGTGTAGATCGCCCCGATCGCGGACTGCTCACCCAGCTGACGTTGGACCCGGCCGACCGTGAAGTTCTCCTTGGGAATGGTGACGTCGACGAGGTCGTCCTCGTCGAAGTACGTATGGTCGCCGGTGCCGATCTGATAGAAGCCCAGGTTGAAGGCGCCTGCTTGCCCCGTGAGCCTCGTCCCGTACGTGATCGGGACCTGTTGGCCACTCCTGAGGCCGATGTTTCGCGAGAAGAAGGGGGTCGGCCCGCTCCGCGGTGCGAAGCTGAAGACGCCGGAGCCCTCCAAGAAGAAGTCACGCTGTTCCGGGAACCGGACCGGAAACCGCGTCAGATTCACCCGTCGGTTGTCGGACTCGACCTCGGCAAAGTCCGTGTTCACGCTCGCGGAGGCGCGCAACGAAGACGTGATGCTGTAGTTCACGTCCAGGCTGACGTCCCGAGGGTACGTCGTCGGGTCGGTATTAGAAGGAACGTTTCGATAATTGGCGATGGCGGAGGGGATCGCCTCGAGCCCCAGTCCTTGCGACATCCCGGACAATCCCGAGAGGGTGCCGGCGAAGACGGGGTTCCTCAGCCCTTCGGTACGGCGCCATCCTCTCCAGAGGATCTCTTCGTTCCGGCGGCGAATCGTCCGCTGGAAGTTGATGCTCCACTCGGTCTCGGCTGGGTCGAAGTTGAGCGTGCGGAACGGGATCTGAATCTCGGCCGACCAACCGTCCGGCCTCATGGCGGTCCGCGCTTCCCAAATGCCGTCCCACGCCTTGTTGGCTCCGCCGCCGCCGAAGCCCCCGCGGCCGCCTCCGCCACCGGTCAGCACCCCATCGCCCATCAAGCCCGCGGCATTGATCTCGAAGAAGTAGCCCGTTCGCCCGTCCCGGAACGTGTCGAAGATCCACATGAAGCGGTCGTCGGTGCTCAGGGCGGCGTCGCGCTCCCGCTGGAAGGCCAGGACCTCGTCGGGGTCGTCGTAGATGATGACGCCCATGTATAGATTGTTCTCGTCGAAGAGCACCCGAATCTCGGTACGCTCCGACGGCTGACCGCCCTCCACCGGTTCTTGCTGAGTGAAGTCGGTGATCGGGGTGGCGGTGCCCCAGATGGCTTCATCGACGCGACCATCGAGATTGATGTTCAGCTCGTCGACGCGCTGCGCGATCAGATCGACCGGAGTCGCGAGGCCACCGGGCGTGGCACTCGAGGATTGCTGCGCGTGGCTGACTTGCGGGTTCGCAAAGAGCGCGAAGGCGAGCACGGCGCTCGACACCGACCGAATCATGGACTTTGGACTCCCAGGGAAGGACCGCGCACCGTGGTCTGCAACACCACG
>JBCCEZ010000100.1:0-9955 GCA_039030015.1 Gemmatimonadota bacterium
CGGGGGTGGCCGAGGGGTGGGCCCCCGGCGGGGGGCCCCCCACCGCCGCGCGGGGGGGGGGGGGCGCCGACGGTGGGGGGGTTACTGGGGGGGGGGGGGGGCGTCTGTGTGGCCCCCCGCCCTCGCTGTATCATCTGGGATGACTCGAACACTCACCGCCAAGGGGCAGCAGACACGCGACCGGATCGTCGAGGTTGCCGCCCGTCTGATGCACGTCCAGGGGCTGAGTGAGACGAGTCTCGAGGACATTCTCGAGGTCGCGGGCGCGGGGAAGGGTCAGTTCTACCACTACTTCGCCGACCGCAGCGACCTCGAGGCCGCCGTTCTGAGCTTTCACGTCGATCAGCAGCCCGAAGCCGTCGCGCCGGGCCAGATCCTCCGCAGCTGGCAGGACGTCGAGGCCTGGTTCGACTCGGCGTACCGTTTGTACGAGATGACGAACTTCGAGGGCGGGTGCCCCCTCGGTTCGATGGCGTCGGAAGTCGCCGACCGAGACGACGGTCTACGGAGCCAGCTCGATGCCGCCTTCGCGGTGAAGCGCGATCATCTGGCCCGCGGCCTCGCCGAGCTTCAGCGGACTGAAGTGCTGCAGTCGGACGCCGATGTCGCGGGGCTCGCCGAGTTCGTGATCGCCTCGATCCAGGGTGGGATCTTGCTGGCGAGAGTGCGTAGAGACGGTGCTCCACTGCGGACCGCGATGGATCATGCCCTCGCACGGGTGGCCAGCTTCAGGGTGAGTCCATGAGAGCGCTCAGCGCAGCCATCCTCTTGGGGTCGATCTTCGTCGGCTCGGCCGACGTCGCGGCCCAGAGCACGGAACCGGCCACCGTGCTCACCAGTCCGGGCGGGACCCGTTACGAGGCCGGCGGTCTCTGGAGGGTCCTGTTCGGACGCCACTACCGCGACGTCTGGGCCGACAGCGTAGATGTCGACGTCCTCGATCTGACGACGGAGGCCGGTGGGCTGACGCCCACCCGCACCGGCGGTGGTCTACAGACACGGTCGCTCCGCTTCGACGGGGCCGATGGGGAGGAGTATCGCTTCCGCTCCATCGACAAGACCCCGGTCCTCGACTCCCTCCTCGACGACACCTTCATCGCCGACCTCGTCCAAGACGAGATCAGCGCGTCGTATCCCTTCGGCGCGCTCGTCGCGTCGCCCCTCATGATGGCCGCCGGTGTGCTTCATCCGGTCCCCAAGCTCGTGGTGCTGCCCGACGATCCCCGGTTGGGACCGTTTCGCGAGGAGTTCGCCGGCATGCTCGGCCTCTTCGAGGTGCACCCCAACGAGGGTGCCGACGGGACGCTCTTCGCGGATGCCGAGCTGGTCGTCTCGAGTGAGCGGCTCGTGGAGCGCCTCGACGAGGGCGCCGCCGATCGGGTCTCTTCGACGGCGTTCCTCCGCGCGCGGCTCATGGACATGCTGCTCGGTGACTGGGATCGCCACCGGGATCAGTGGCGGTGGGCGACGTACGACGACGGACAGACCCGGTCGTGGGCACCGATTGCGAGGGATCGCGACCAGGTCTTCTACCGGTACGACGGGGTCGTGCTTCGTCTCCTGAGTTTGTATCGCGCGCGCTTCGTGCGATTCGACGACGACTATCCCGCCGTCGATCGCCTCGCGTGGCAGTCCCGTGACATCGACCGCTGGTTCCTCGCGGACCTCGAGCGGGAAGACTTCGAGGATGTGGCCCGCGACATCCAGTCCGCGCTGAGCGATGCCGTGATCGAGGACGCCGTTCGTCGTCTTCCTTCCGGGGCGTTTGAACGCGACGGCGCGCGTGTGGCGCGCCTCCTCGAAGCTCGAAGAGATGGCCTCGAAGCGATCGCGACGGAGTTCTACGAGCTGCTCGCGCGGACGGTGGACGTGCGCGCGACCGACGCCGCCGATCGCGCCTCCGTGACGTGGCTGCCGGAGGAGCGCCTTCGGGTGGAGCTCGTGGAGATCGGTGAGTCGTCGCCGTACTGGGGCCGGACCTTCTCGCCGGATGAGACCGCCGAAGTCCGGATTCTCCTGAGGGACGGGAACGACCACGTCGTCCTGGCTGGAGAGGGTCGCTCGTCGATCGAGGTGCGCGTCGTGGGTGGGGCCGGCGATGACGTCGTCGAGCGAGTGTCCGGATCCGGATCGCCTCGCGTGTATGACGCGGACGGGATGGAGTTGGTGGACGTCCCGAACGTGTCGGTACGCTCGAAGTCGTTCGACGAATGGGTGTGGAGCGAGGATCACCGGGTCCCTCCACGAGACCGTGGCGACTGGACGTTCCCGGTCTTTTGGTCGTCCGTCACACCGGAACTCGGACTCTTCCTCGGCGGTGGCATACGTCTTCGAGACTACGGCTTCCGCCGGACGCCGTACGCGTCCGAGTGGGACCTGAGAGGCGGTGTGGCTCCGGTGCGCGGAAAGTGGCGGGCCCAGGTCCTCGGACGGTTCCATCGAGAAAACTCGGGCGCGTACGTGTCGGTGGAGAGTCGGATCTCACGGCTGGACGTGGCCCAATACTACGGGCTCGGAAACGAGAGCGTCTCGGGCGGGACCGCCTTCCATCGAGTCGACCTCACCTCGGCCGAGGCTCGACTCGGAGTGGGGGTCGTCACGACGTCCGGGATGGATCTCTCCTTGGGGGTGAACGGGAGGCGGTCCACGACGCGCGAGAACGCGGACCGATTCTTCGGCACCTTGGGTGACGTGTACGGCGGCGGCACCGTGTGGCAGTGGGGCGTCGATGGTCGCGCGTCCCTCGACCCGCTCGCGGACGCGGCGACGCCCCATCGGATTCGGGTCGAGTTGGACGGGCACTTCCATCCGGAGCTCGGCGGGCTGACATCGACCATGGCCTCCGTATCGGGCCACGTCTCGGGTCTGCTGTCATCGTCGACGGGGGCGTTATCTCTCGCGACCCGCGCCGGGGCGAAGCGGGTGTTCGGCGACTTCCCCTGGTACGAAGCCGCCTTCCTGGGGGGGCAGGAGACCCTTCGTGGTTGGCGAGCGAATCGCTTCGCCGGCGATACCGCCCTGTGGGGTTCGGCCGAGCTGCGTGCCCAGCTGGGACGTCCCGTGGTGGTGGTCCCGTCTCGGCTCGGTGTGTATGGCTTCTCGGACGTCGGACGCGTCTACGTCGACGGCGCGTCACCCGGCAGCTGGCACGTCGGAGCGGGGGGTGGCCTGTACCTCCAGCCGCTCGGCCAGCCGTACATGGTGCAAGTCGGCCTCGGCGTCGGTTCCGAAGCCACGACCTTTTCCGCGACGTTGAGGCTGCCGTACTAGCAGTCCCGAGCACACGAGGCGGGCACTCGAAGGGCCCCTTCGTGTATTGTTCTTTCCCCCGGAACAACCGGACGACCCGCTGCTTGGCGGGTCGGACCATCGGCAGCAACTCCGTCGACCAGACTCCGGGACGAGGAGCGAACGAATGAAGCAGTTGCGATTTCCGTTTCCGACCGCGTTGGACTTCTCCCCGCTCATCGACATGTGGCGGGAGCACAGCGCCGATCCCGAGAGCCCGTGGCAGGGCTTGGCCGCCGACGTGCTCGAGAAAACGGCAGGCATCCCCGAGCTGAACGGCCCCCAAGACGACGTCGAGGCGGTCGCCCAGCACGAGGCCGCGATCGAGGTGTTGATGCGGGCCTTCTCTGCGCCGCTCAGCCGACGACATCTGATGGTCGCGATCGAGCCGTGGCAGATGATCCCGGTCTACCAGTCCGGGATGGCACGCGAGGCGGACCTTCTGCGTCGGACTGCGGAGCACTTCGAGGCGACGTACGACATCGACGAGATGTCCGACGCCATGATCATGAAGGCGTACGGCGTCATCCTCGAGGATGTGTACGGGGTGGGGTCGCGCTACGAGCTGCCCTTCTCCTGGGTCAGCTTCCGCGATGTCGAGGGCACCATTCCGATCCCGTGCCCCGTGACACACGTCACGCGTCGCTTCTCCGTCGACTTCGATGCGCGATTCGTGCGGGCCGAGGTGATCGGCGAGCGTCCCGAGGTCGACCTCGACGAGGTCTCTGAGCTCGCGGCGGATCCGAGCCAAGTCGACCGCCTCATGGAGCTCCTCCCGCCGGAGCGCTTCCGCTTCCGCGGAGTCTCGATGCTCGTCGCGGAAGACGTGACCGAGGAGGCCGCGCTCACCGCGATTCGAGACGACCTCCTGCTCAAGGATGCGCTCACCTCCGAGGATGGGCTCATTCACATCCAGGAGCACGTTCGCGCCTTCCTCGGCCGCGCGGATCTCGAGCTGGGCCTGATCGGTTTCGGAGGCGGAGAGTCCGTCGATGCGCTCGTCGAGGGCCAGGTCATCGGTCGGAGCCTTCTCATGTCGGAAGGAGCGGCTCCCGAGTGCTCGACGAAGGCTCAATCCAAATACGCGAACGCACTCGAGAGCCGTCGACCGATCGTGGTCGACGATCTGGACCAGCTCGATCAGAAGACCGGCTTCGAGTGGCACCTCACGACCCAGGGGCTGCGCAGCCTGATGGTGCTTCCGCTCGTCCGCGAGGGCGAGACGGTCGGCGTGCTCGAGCTGGCTTCGCCGACGCCCAAGGCTCTGAACCGGCTCAACGTCTACAAGCTGGAGAAGATCCAGGGACTCTTCGCGCTGGGCATGAAGCGGAGCCTCGAGGAGCTCGAGGATCGCATCCAGGCCATCATCAAGCGCGACTACACGGCGATCCACCCGGTCGTCGAGTGGCGGTTCCGAAAGGCCGCTCGCAATCGGATGAGGCACGAGCTGCGAGGCGAGACCCGACAGGCCGAGGAGATCGTTCTTCCCGGCCTCATCCCGCTGTACGGGCTCACCGATATCCGGAGTTCGTCGGCCATCCGGAACCGAGTCATCGTGGCGGACCTCTTGGCCCAGCTACGTCTGGCTTCCCGTGTCGTGGAGGCGGCCCAATCGGAACGCCCCCAGCCGGCGCTGGGGCAGTTGGGGTATCGGCTCGAGGAGTACGCCCAGTCGCTTCACCCGGAGATGGCGACCGAGGACGAATCCAGCATCCTCGCGTACATCCAGCGGCAGATCGAACCCCTCTTCGACGAGCTGGCCGAGCTCGGCCCCGAGGTCGCCGAGGCCGTCGGCCGGTACCGCGAGGCGATCGATCCCGAGCTTGGGATGCTCTACGACCAGCGGCAGAAGTTCGAGGAGAGCGTCGGGCTGGTGAACGAGATCGTCGCCCAGTCTCTGCACGACCAGGACCGCTACGCGCAGAGCCTGGTTCCGCACTACTTCGAGCTCTTCAAGACGGACGGCGTCGACTACAACATCTACGTCGGTGCTGGTCTCCACGAAGGGCGAGAGCACGAGGCGCTCGATCTGGCGAACCTCCGTCTCTGGCAGCTCATGGCGATGTGTCGCATCGGGTGGGCGCTCGAAGAGCAGGTCGACCAGCTGCCGATGCCGCTCTACGCCACACATCTCGTCCTCGTCCAGAGCGTGCCGCTCTCCGTGCGTTTCCGCAGAGACGAGAAGCGCTTCGACGTCGATGGGGCGTACAACGTCCGCTACGAAATTGTAAAGAAGCGGATCGACAAGGCGCTGATCCGTGGGACGAACGAGCGGCTCACCCAGCCGGGCAAGCTCGCGATCGCGCACTCCCAGGACCACGAAGCGGTCGAGTACCGAGGGTACCTCGAGTACCTCCGTTCCGCGGGCTTCGTACAGGGCGAGATCGAAGAGCTCGAGCTCGAGGATCTCCAGGGCGTCTTCGGCCTGCGAGCACTTCGGATCGATCTGGCTCCGGCCCCGGCCGCGGCGCAGGAGCCGCAGCTCGACGAGGCGGTGGAGGCGGCTACGCGGAGGTTGTCGGCCCCTTCGGGTTGAGTTCGCGAGTCGAATTCGGAGGGCCGGACCGCGGCGCGCTTCCCTCCTAATTCTCGATCCGATCCTCCACACTTCTCGAACACTTTCGCCTTTCACCGGCTTGCCCGACGCCGGATCTTTGAAGCGAAGGTGGAGTGCGGCGTCGAGCCGTGGCGGACGTGGAGGTAGACATGGGATCAGGGAACCGAGGTGTCGGGCGGAGCGCGCGTCCCGGGCCTGGTGGCGAGGGGACGAGGCGTTGGGGGCGTAGCCTCCCGGTTGCCTTCCTGCTCCTGAGCCTCGCCGTGGCGGGGTTCGGTGCGCTCGAGGCGTATCGCGCGCAGCAGTCGCACCATCAGACAGCCCAAGCGCTACTGACCGACTACAGCGAGTTCGCGGCTTGGAGCTACGAGCGAAGCTCGTTCGAGCTGCTTCGCTCATCGATCGACGCGCATCTGTCGATCGCGTATTCGAACGCCCAGTTCGCGCAGGGGCACGCGACCCAGCAATGCCTCTACCAGATCCTCGAGCCGGTACGACGTGATCAGGAGTGCAACTGCGGAGTGCACCTGGCGGGTGAGTACTCCTTCTTCACCCGCCTCGGGGAGCCGGTATCGGAGTCGATGTGGGTCGGGACGCTTCCGGAGTCGATGGAGCAGACGATCATCGTCGAGACGGTCCAGCAGCACGCCCGGGATACGTATCGGGACGACTGGCAATTCGCGGTCGCCCATGTGCCCGAGGTGCATGCGTCGAAGATCGTGGCGTATACGTTGCTCGAGTCGCCGACGATCATCGATACGGATCTGCAGCAGGTGCGGGACACGGTCCTCTATGGCTTCGAGATCGACCCGCAACGCCTCGCTGCCCTGTACGACAAGGCGCTCTCGGACGAGGTACTTCTTCCGTCGACCTTTACGGCGGAACGCCGGAACGACGAGGTCATCGGCGTCGAGGTCGTGTCGCCTGAGGGGGCGGTGCTGTACACCTCTTCGCCGGGCTCAGAGATGCTCTTCGCCGCGCCCGTAGACCGACGTGCGATGTTCGGCGGCGGAGAAATCCGCGCTTCGGTACTCCCGGACGTCGCGGGTGAGCTCATCATCGGGGGACTCCCCCGCGACCGCACGGGGGTCCTGAGCCTGATCTTTGGGCTGGCTGCGGCGCTGGCCGTACTCGCGCTCCTCCAGCTCCGTCGCGAGGATCAACTCGCGCTCTTGCGTCAGGACTTCGTCGCCAGCGTGTCCCACGAACTGCGGACTCCTCTGGCTCAAGTGCGCCTCTTCACCGAGACGCTTCGACTCGGGCGCACGAAGACGGAAGATCAGCGGTCGTGGGCACTGGAGAACATCGACCGAGAGACGCGTCGGCTGTCGAACCTCGTCGAGAACATCCTTCACTTCTCCCGCGGCGAGCGAGGCGTCCAGCACCTGGATCGTGTGCCCGCCGACGTGGGTGCCGAGACCCGCGAAGCCATCGCGTCCTTCGCTCCCCTCCTACCGGCGCGGAAGGGGACGCTGGAGTCGTCGATCCCGGACGGACTCGTGGCGGACGTTCACGCGGACTCGATCCGTCAGGTGCTGTTGAACCTCCTCGACAATGCGGTTCGCTATGGTCGGGACGGACAGACGATCCGGGTCTCGGGCGAGGCGGTGGGATCCGTCATCCGTATCCACGTCGACGATGAAGGTGCCGGGGTCCCCGACGGGGAGCGGCAGCGCATCTTCGAGCCGTTCCGTCGAGGTGAGGGTTCGGTGGGCACGGTGGTCGTCGGCAGCGGGATCGGTCTGGCCGTGGTCGATCAGCTCATCACGGCACACGAAGGGCGAATCTGGGTGGAGGACGCTCCCGGAGGTGGAGCTCGCTTCTCGTTCGAACTCCCGGCTGTCCACACCGCGCTTCCTCGTCACTTCCCTGGGGCGCCCGCCCGCGACGTAGGCACGTCGGGGGTGGCGTGAGCGCTCGGGTCCTTCTGGTCGAGGACAATGAGGAGCTCGCGGCCGGGATCCGGCACAACCTCGAGCTCGAGGGCTACGAGGTCGACTGGTACCCCGACGGGCCGAGTGGGTTGGCTGCCGCGCGGAGCGACGCTCCCGATCTCGTGATCCTCGACGTCATGCTCCCTGGCATGGACGGGTTCCAGATCCTGAGGACACTTCGCGAAGAGGGCTTCGTATCTCCCGTTCTCATTCTGACTGCTCGGGGCGACGAGGCTGATAAGGTGCGCGGCTTCCGGCTCAACGCGGATCAATACGTGACGAAGCCGTTCGGGCTGCTCGAACTCCTCGAGAGAGTCCGGTCTCTACTCCACCGCTCGAGCTCCGGAGACGAGAGTGCGGGGATCGGGATGCTCACCTTCGGCGACGTCGAGGTCGACGCGGCGGCCCGAAAGGTGTCGCGAGGCGGGGAGGCCGTGTCGCTCACGCCCAAGGCCTTCGACCTGCTCATGGCACTCGCGTCTCATGAGGGGCAGGTCGTCTCTCGGCACGACCTCCTCCGGGAGGTGTGGGGGCATCAAGCCGCGATCGTGACCCGGACCGTGGACTCCCACGTGTCCGAGCTGCGCCAAAAGCTCGAGACCGACCCGGGAAATCCGCAGCACATTCACACGGTCTGGAAGGTCGGTTACCGCTTCGAGCGCTAATCCTCGCTCCCCGGTCCTCTCCACACTTCCATGACACTCTCGGGGCCACTCCCGTACGACTGACGTACCGACCCTCCACCTTCTCCGTCCTCCACTTCGGCAGCTTGGAGGCGTGGTCGATGAACGCTCAGGGTGGAGGGTGTGAGGATGGTCGTACAGTGGCGTGGAGTGGGGGTGGTGTGGCTCGGGGTGATACTCCTCGCCGCCGCACGGCCAGCGGGTGCACAGGATCAAAGCGCGGTGGCGTCGGTGACGGCGGTCCGCTCTGTGGCCGGCGCAATGGAGCGCGGGAGCGAACAGGGAGTCCGGGCGTCTCGGGTCGATGAGGCGCCCCGGATCGACGGGGTTCTGGATGAAGAAGTGTGGGGTCGAGCCGAGCGTGCCACGGGCTTCGTACAGCAGCGCCCGAACTCCGGCGAGCCCTCGACCGAGGAGACCGATGTACGGGTCCTGCTCGACGATCGAGCGGTCTACGTCGGCGCGCGGCTCAGGGACCGCACTCCCGAAGACATCGTCATGCGACTCGCGCGCCGGGACGAGAGCGTGGTGGCCGACTGGTTCTACGTCTATCTGGACTCGTATCACGACCGACGAACGGCGTTCGGATTCGGGGTCAGCGCAGCAGGCGCACAAAGGGACCTCCGGATCTCGGACGACGATCGCCGGGACGTCGGATGGGATGCCGTATGGGAGTCGTCCGTGTCTCGGGACGCCGAGGGGTGGTCCGTGGAGCTGCGGATTCCGCTCTCCCAACTCCGATTCAACGATTCGGGCGACGCTCGGTGGGGGGTGAACTTCCAGCGGGACATCGCGCGGCGAAACGAGACGTCGTTCTGGGCCCCGATCGAGCAGGGGACCGACCAGTTCGTCTCGCGGTTCAGCGAACTCGACGGCGTAGGCGAGCTCCGGCCGAGTCGGCGGATCGAGGTGCTTCCCCACACGGTCGCGCGGCTGACCCGAGCCCCGGGAGATGCGGCCAATCCCTTCTACAGCGCGAACGCCACGCACCGGTCGGTCGGCGCGAACGTCCTGGTGGGCTTGGGCTCTTCTCTGACCCTTTCGGCCGCGATCAACCCGGACTTCGGCCAAGTCGAGGCCGATCCGGCGACGGTGAATCTGACCGCGTTCGAGACCTTCCAGCAGGAGCGTCGACCCTTCTTCGTCGAGGGGTCGGACATCTTCACGCTCTCCTTCCCGTTCTGGCCCCCGTTCTTCTACTCCCGCCGGATCGGCCGATCTCCTCAGGGGTTCGGGAGCCCCGATGCCGCGTTCCAAGACCGGCCGTCCGCCACGACGATCCTCGGAGCGGTCAAACTCTCCGGGAAGACGGACGACGGGTGGTCCATCGGGGCGCTCAATGCGCTGACGGGCTCGGAGTGGAGTCGGTGGATCGACGAGCGGGGCGTGCTTGGCCAGTCGCTGGTCGAGCCGCGCACGGTCTACTCGGTGGGACGTGTCGCGCGCGAGATGAGGGACGGGGCCTCCGGGGTAGGCGTCATGGTCACGTCGAC
>JBCCEZ010000101.1:0-9304 GCA_039030015.1 Gemmatimonadota bacterium
CCAACGCACCATCTCGCGGTGATGTTGCTCGGCGGCGGTTTGGTGAAAGGCGCGTTGAACGGCTCGCGCCAGCGAGACCGGCTCCGGGGGCTTCTTGATATAGTCCGACACCCCCATACGGAGCGCCGCCTGGGCTGTGGTTTCATCCCCGGTTCCGGTGAGCAGAATCACCTTCACGTCGGGCTCGATCTCCTGCGCGGCGCTCCGTATGGGGGTGTCGGACTATATCAAGAAGCCCCCGGAGCCGGTCTCGCTGGCGCGAGCCGTTCAACGCGCCTTTCACCAAACCGCCGCCGAGCAACATCACCGCGAGATGGTGCGTTGGATGCGGCTCGAGTTGGACCGAAGAGCGGACGCCATTCGTGAGGTCACGATGAGCACGTTGGCCGCCTTGGCCAACGCGCTGGATTTGAGGAGCCCTCACTTCCACGGACATAGCCGAGCGGTCTCGATGCAGGCTGCGGCCATCGCCGAGGCGATGGGGCTCGATGCCGGGGACGTGGAAGCCGTGCGTACCGCCGGGCTCCTTCACGACGTCGGGATGATGGCCGTCCCCGACGCCCTCGTCGAAAAGGCGGACACGCTGACGGACGATGAATTCCAGGTGATCCGCTCCCATTGCGATCGCGGGGTCGAGATCCTGGAGCCCATGCAGCACCTGGGCCCCTCGATCCGATACATCCACGAGCACCACGAGCGTCTCAACGGCAGCGGATACCCGGCCGGGAAGAAAGGCGACGAGATCTCGCTCGGCGGGCAGATCGTCGGGATCGCGGAGACGTGGATCGCGATTCTCGAGAGCCGGGCCTACCGCAACGGAATGACCCGGGACGAAGGGCTCACACTACTCTCGGAACTCGAAGGTCAGTGGTTCTCGAAGGAAGTGACGGACGCCCTGCGCCGCTCGGATATCGGCGTCATCTGACCCTCCTCTTCCAGGCGCGGATGTTCGCGCCGCGGGCGCCGAAGAGGCTCGATCGGGGCTCGATGCGGGTGCCCGAGAAGACGTCGAAGGTCTCACACACCTCAGCGTCATCGAGGCCCACCTCGCGGAGAAGGACCGGGTAGTCGTCTAGCCACGTCGCACCTCCGATGCAGTCCGTCCATAGTGGAATGGATTCGGCGACGTGCGGGGGCAGCCGCCACTCGACGACGACGTCGCTGATCCTCAGCTCGGCTCCGGGCTTCATCACGCGCTCGATCTCGCGTAGGGTGTCGATCTTGTTCGGGGTCAGGCTGATCACCCCGTTGCAGAGGACGACGTCGATCGAGGCATCGGGGAGGGGGAGGGCTTCGGCGTGGCCCCATCGCGCCCACGTCCGGGAGACGCCCGCGATCGAAATGGCCTGTCGGGTTCGCTCGACCATGGCGAAGGTCATGTCGATGCCCGTGACACACCCGGACGGGCCGACCATACGGCTGGCGATGACGACGTCGGTGCCTGCGCCACACCCGACGTCCAACACGTGTGCTCCCGGATCGAGTGGCCCGAGGCGCCAGGGATTCCCGACGCCGGAAAAGGACGCGAGCGCGGCGCGGGGCACCCCATCCAGAAGTCGCTGCTCGTACTGCAACGTTTCGGCGAGTGGGGCTCCCGAGATGAAGTGGAAGTTCCGCTCCGGGTGGAGGGCGAGATCCGTGAATGCATCTTCGATCGCGGTCCGGAGACGACCTCGATCGAGCGGGGGTGCGGTGCGTTGTGCGAAGGTGGTGACCATGCCGGACTCCGTTGACTGGCGCGTGCATGGGATACCGGGGATCTTGCCTCGCAGGCTCAACGCTCGGGCCACCCCGACCCCCTCCCTTGGTGCACGATGGACGCCGACGACATCACCCGGTTGCTCTCCGCCGCGAGCGACGGAAGTGACGAAGCGATGGACGAGGTTTTTCAGGTCGTGTATCCACGCCTGAAGGAGATCGCCCGGGCCCGTCGCCGGGGCTGGCAGGGTGCCCATACGATGAACACGACGGGGCTTATCCACGAGGCGTACCTCAAGGTGGCCAGCGGGTCGAGCAGCTTCGAGAACCGGGGTCACTTCTTCGCCACGACGGCCCGCGCGATGCGCCAGGTGCTGATCAACTACGCCGAGCGGCAGTCGGCCAAGAAGCGCGGCGGCGGATCGGCCGAGGTCACCCTCTACGACGACGACGCCGTCACCGACGGCGCGATGGATGAGCTCATCGCCCTGAACGACGCGTTGAAGAAGCTCGAGGCGATGAGCGATCGGCAGGCCAAGGTCGTCGAGTGTCTCTTCTTTGCTGGGCTGACGATTCCCGAGACGGCGGAGGCGCTCGACATCTCCCCCGCCACCGTGAAACGAGACTGGGCCACCGCCCGAGCATGGCTCTACCGCGAGATGCGGGATGAGTCCGACTGACGAGCCGACCGACCCGGGTCGCTGGGAGCGTGTCCAGGACCTCTTCGTCGAGGCCCTCGAGCTCGACGGCGACGAGCGTGCCGCATACCTCGAGACGGCGTGTGGAGATGACGCCGAGCTGAGGGAAGAGGTCGAGTCCCTTCTCGGCGCGGCCGGAGAGTCGGACGCCTACTTCGGGGATCTGGCCGATCGAGCGGGGATGACGCTGTCGACGGATACGCGAGACGCGACCGGCGCACGTGCGGCCGGGCCGAGTCGCGACTCCAAGAAGTTGATCGGAAGGCGGATCGGCCAATACACCGTCTTGGAGTGGCTGGGCCAAGGTGGGATGGCCGCGGTCTTCCTCGCCGAGCGGGAGGGAGAGGGGTTCACCCAACGGGTCGCGCTCAAGCTCGTGAATCAGCGGGTTTCCGACCCACTCATCCAACGGAGATCGAACGAGGAGCGCCGAATCCTCGCGCGGCTCGAGCACCGGAGTATCGCCCGCCTGATCGATGGTGGGATGACGCCCGAGGGCTTCCCGTACTACGCGATGGAGTACGTCGAGGGCTCGGACGTCCTCACGTACTGCGACGACCAACGACTCTCGACCCGGGAGCGCCTCAGCCTCTTCCTCGAGGTCTGCGTGCCGGTCCAGTTCGCGCACGAGCGGCTGGTCATCCACTGCGACCTCAAGCCGAGCAACATCTACGTCACGGCCGACGGGCACGTGAAGTTGCTCGACTTCGGTGTTGCGCGGCTCATCGACCCGGAGTCCGCCGGTTCGGGCACGACAGGGCTGTGGTTCACCCCGGCGTACGCGAGCCCCGAGCAGGTGCGACGCGAGCCGCCGGGCACGGCCTCGGACGTGTACTCGTTGGGGGTCCTGCTCTACGAGTTGCTCACCGGGCACCGGCCGTACCGCTTCGGATCGTACCTGCAGGGCGATATCGCAAAGACGGTCGGCGAGGTCACGCCGCCCTCCCCGAGCAGCATCGTCACCCAGCCGGGATCGGCGTCGGTCGACGGCGTACGGAAAGAGGTCGCCGCCGCCGAGATCGCATCCCGAAGGGGCCTGTCGCCCGGAGAGCTGAAGAAGGAGCTGCGGGGAGATCTCGACGCGATCGTGATGAAGGCGCTCGCGAAAGACACCGAGGATCGGTACCACACCGCGGAGCAGCTGGCCGCCGACATCCGTCGACACCTCGACCACAAGTTGGTGCGATCCGTCCCGGCGACGCCGGTGTACCGCGCGCGGAAATTCGTGAGGAGACACCGGGCTGCGGTGGGCGCCGCGACCGTCGCCTTTCTCGCCGTCTCGGTGGGTGTCGGCAGCACGCTCTGGCAGGCGTCGCGAGCGAGGATCGCCGCGGAACGTGCTGCGCTGGAAGCCGAGAAGGCTCAGCGCGTCGCCGAGTTGATGGCCGACCTCCTTCGACTCTCCGACCCCACCCAAAGCTTGGGAGACGAAGTCACCGCGCGGGACCTGCTCGATGCGGGGACGCAGCGGATCCTCTCCGAGTTCGGCGACCAGCCGGTGGTGCAGGCCGACCTGCTGACCGAAGTCGCGGGCATCTACAACAACCTGGGTGTGTACGGTGACGCGGAGCCGCTCGTCGAACGGGCGCTGGCGCTTCGCGAAGCGGAGTTCGGGCCGCTGTCCCTCGAGGCGTCCGAGTCGCTGATCAATCTCGGGGTGCTCAAGGCGAACCAGAGCGATCCCAACGAGGCGATCGACCTCCTCAGTCGGGCCATCGATATTCGGCGGCCGCTCGTCGAAGGGCCGGACTCCTTGATCGTCGAGGCGAAGTCGACGCTCGGCTGGGCGGTGCGGAAACAGGGAGAACACGACCGAGCCGCTCGCCTCTTCGCCGAGGCCCTGGACGAGCAGCGCGCCATTGATCCGCGTGCCGAGCGAGTCGCCAACCTCATGTTCGGTCAGGCGTCGTCCCTCCACGACGACGGTATGCTCGATGCCGCCGACTCGGTCTTCAACGACGTGCTGTCCAGCCTGGATCCGAACGCTCGGCCCACGCCGGACGCCGTATCCGCGCTGCAGCGCGTCGGCATGGTACGGAGACTCCGGGAGCAGTACCGAGATGCGAGCCCGCTACTCGAGCAAGCCGTCGCGTTCGCGGGCCGGCTGTACGGCCCGAGCCACGGGACGACGTTGAATGCGGAGCGAGACTTGCTCCTCAATCAGGCCGCGTTGGGTCAGTGGGACGAGGCGGAGACGGGGTATCGCGATGCCGTCGAACGCTCGATCGCGACCTTGGGCCCCGGCCACGAGGTTACGGCCCGTCTACAAGAAGGTCTGGCGGGTGTGCTCGAAGAGCTCGGGGAGTATGACGAGGCCATCGTGCTCCAGGAGCTCTCGCTGCAGGAGAAGGTGCTCCGTCACGAGAACCGCGATCACCCCGGCGTGGTCGGCTCCCTCATCTCGGTCGGGCGCGCGCTCACACTCGCGGGGCGGCATCGTGAGGCGACCGACTACCTGAACCAGGCGATCGCGATGAACGAGCGACTCGGCTCCACGCGGGGCTCCACCGCGATGGCGACGCGGCGCGCGCTCGGCATCATGGCGACGATGAACGGGGAGTACGCCGAGGCCGAGGAGCACTTCATCGAGGCGATCGGAATGGGCGAGGAGTTCCTCACCCGTCCCACCCACCGGTACCTGACGTCGACGAAGACCGAATACGCGACGATGCTCGTCGAGTCGGGCCGAGGTGGAGAGGCTCTGGATGTGATCGACGAAGTGGAGCCGCTGGTGATCGAGCGGCTGGGGACTCCGCACCCCTACGTCGATCGACTGCGGGCGTTGAGGGCGCGGGCGGCATCGGACTGATCCGACGCCGCCCCCGCGGCTAGGGCATCGATCCGTCGGCGACCACCCGCACGCCATCTCGTAGCGCGGTAGCCTCCGTCGCCGCGATGACGACCTCGGTCGACCCGGCCCGCGCTTCCGCCTCGAGCGCCGCACGGGCGGCTTCGTTCCCCGCGCCGATCGCCGCCATCGACATCATGAGCAGAAATCCGGACAGGGCCAGCAGGACCGGCTCTCGGACCTGACGCGCCAACTCGAGCGCTCGATTCTTCATGATTTCATCCCCCGATCTATACCTGCACGACTACGTTGCTTGGATGACAGGAAGGCGACCGCATCCGGCTCATTGGCTCCGTGGACGCCGGCGTGATCGCCGGCGCCCGTGGCTCGCCGTGGCCGTCTTCTTCTCCGCAGCCTGCGGGGAAGGCACCGAGATCGTAGAGGTCGTGCCCGAGGGACCGTGCACCGAGGGCACGGCTCGGTGCGCCGAACGGGTCGAGGTGTGGCCGGGACGCTTTCTCCCCGTACACACCACCCACGGACTCGACGGAGCGCACGAGTCGATCACGACGGCGTTTGTCGTCGTGCACGGCACGAACCGCAATGGCGACGACTACTTCGAGCGTGCCGTACGCGCGGTCGAGCTCGAGGGACTCGAGCGAGAGGTCGTCGTGGTGGCTCCGACCTTCCAGACGTCGGACGACGATCCGGCGGCGGACGAACCGTTCTGGTCGAGTGGAGGGTGGAAGCGCGGACACTTGTCCAGCACGGACGGACCTGACCCCAGGATCAGCTCGTACGCCGCACTCGACGTGCTGGTAGACCGACTCACCGACCCGAGCGTGTTCCCGAACGTCGACCGGGTCGTCGTGACTGGGCACTCGGCAGGCGGGCAGGTGGCCCACCGATACGCCGCCGCGAGTGGCGTGGAGGGGACGAAGCCCGGAGTCACCTTCCGCTACGTCGTCGCGAATCCGTCGACCTATTTGTACGTCGGACCCGAGCGCTGGCGGGGCTCGACCTTCGATCTGCCCGACGGGTCGTGTCCGGACTACGACGAATGGCACTATGGGCTGGAGGACCGGAACAGCTACGCGAGTGCCGTGCCCGATGCGACGCTTCGCGCTCGGCTCGTCGACCGGGACGTCCGGATCCTACTCGGTACGGCCGACACGTTGGACAGCCAGCTCGACGTATCGTGCGGCGCCAACCTTCAGGGGCGTCATCGCCTCGACCGTGGACAGGTTTTGGTGCGCTTCATGGATGACTCCTTCCCCGGCCATCGCCACATCGAGATGCTCGTGCCGGGTGTGGGCCACTCGAGCTCGTCCATGTACGCCTCGGACGTCGGGCGGGACGCCCTCTTCACCCGCTAGCGGTCCCCGTTCTCCGCGCCTCGGACCACGTCGGCTGTCACGATCCGGCGATCCGCTACATTCTCATTACTTCTCAGCTCGTGAGTCGGACGCTCGGTGCGAGGCTCTCGAAACCCCCACGAAGGACGAAGTACGGATGAAGACGAGACTCGCGGTGTCCGCTCTCGCGGTTTTCTCTCTGATGGGCTCGCAGCTTCACGCCCAGACCTTCCCGACCGACGATCCGGTCATTCGCCAGATGTGGGATCAGGGCATGGGTGCGGGAAGCCAGGCGTACGAGCTCTCGCAGGTGCTCATGGACTCGATCGGTCCGCGACTCATGGGGACACCCGGCTACGACGCCTCGGCCGACTGGCTCATGGCCAAGTACGCCGAGTGGGGCATCGAGAGCGAGCGCCAGAACTACGGCACGTGGCGGGGTTGGGAGCGCGGCATCTCGCACATCGACCTCATCGAGCCGCGCGTGCGGAGCCTCTCCGGCATGATGATGGCGTGGAGCCCGGGCACGGACGGCCCCGTCGAAGCCGAAGTCCTCACACTCCCGACCGTATCCAACGTCGAGGAGTTCGAAGCGTGGCTTCCGAGTGTCCGCGGGAAGATGGTCGCCGTCTCCTTCGCTCAACCGACGTGTCGCGCGCCGGAGTCGTGGGAGCAGCACGCGACGCCGGAGTCGTGGGAGCGCATGCAACAACAGGTCTCCGAAGAGCAGACGAGATGGTCCGCGTCGATGCGCTACATGCGTCAGGGTCTCGAAGGACGGCTCGAGGAGGCCGGTGCGGTGGGGGTGTTCACCTCGCGTTGGTCGAACGGATGGGGCACGGACAAGATCTTCGCGGCGAACACGATCGAGATCCCGTCGATCCACCTGAGCTGTGAGGACTACGGACTCGTCTACCGGCTGGCGGAGAACGGCCAGGCGCCGCGAGTGCGTATCGATGCCCGAGCCGAATTCCTCGGCGACGTTCCAGCCTTCAACGTCGTGGGCATGATCCCGGGTACCGAGCTGCCGGACGAGTACGTCCTGCTCAGCGCCCACCTCGATTCGTGGGACGGTGCCTCGGGCGCCACCGACAACGGGACCGGGACGATCATGATGATGGAGGCGATGCGGATCCTGAAGGAGACGTATCCGAACCCTCGTCGCACGATCATCGCAGGGCATTGGGGTGGCGAAGAGCAGGGGCTCATCGGCTCCACCGCGTACGCCGCGGACAACCCGCACGTGGTGGACGGCATGCAGGCCGGCTTCAACCAGGACAACGGGACGTGGCGCGTCGACTACATCCGGATGATGGGCTTCACCGGTGCGGGCGCGCATTTCGGCCGTTGGTTCTCCGCGATCCCGAACGAGATCACCGACCACATCGATCTCGAGGTGCCGGGTGTGCCCGAGTCCGGCGGAAGTGACCACATGTCGTTCATCTGCCACCAGGCGCCGGCGTTCCGCTTCCAGTCGAACTACCCGGATTACCGCCAGTACACGTGGCACACGAACCTGGACACCTTCGACAAGATCGTCTTCGACGACCTGCGCAATAACGCGACGCTCGCCGCCATGGTCGCCTACATGGCGTCCGAGGATCCCGAGCGGGTGCCGCGTGACACGCGTGTCATGCCGACGCAGCGCCCGGCACCGCCGGCGGTGGCGACGCGGCGCACGATGGCCTCGATGTCGATCGGTGAGTGGCCCCGTTGCCGTCCGCCCCGGCGTTCCTTCCGGAACTAGCGGTTGCAACCTCGCGACCCATCCGCCTGTCCCACCCAGTACGAACGCTCACGGACCGGAGGGGATCAGGGATGAGTGGTGCACGTCGGGTGGCAGGGATCGTGGCGGCAGGGATGGGGATCCTCGCCGGTTCCGCGAGTGCTCAGTGGGCCGAGGTCGAGCGCGGCTGTGATCGGGATTGGGATGGGTGGGGTCGGGATCGGGCGAGGGCCTGCGCGACCTTCGAGGCCGAGTTCGAGGCTCCGGGTACGCTCGACGTCGACGGCGGCCAGAATGGTGGCGTCCACATCGAGGGCTGGGACCGCGACTACGTCATGGTGACCGCGAAGGTCTGGGCGCAGGATCGCGACGAAGATCGTGCCGAGTCGCTCCTGGACGAGGTCGAGCTCACCATGCGGAACGGTGCGCTCGACTCCCGCGGTCCGTCGACGGATGGTCGCGCGAGTTGGGGTGTGAGCTGGGAGATCATGGTGCCTCGGTCGATCGACATCGAGGTCGAGACGATGAACGGTGGCATCGATGTGTCCGAGGTGGATGGTCGCATCGACTTCGAGGCGTTGAACGGTGGCGTCGGTCTCACCCGGGTCTCCGGAGACGTGCGAGGGCGCACGACGAACGGCGGACTTCGCGTCGAGCTCGAGGGCGACCGCTGGGAAGGGCGCGGCCTCGACGTCGAGACGACGAATGGGGGCATCGAGCTTCTCGTGCCCGAGGGGTACTCGGCCGACCTCGAGACCGGCACCGTGAACGGGGGCCTCGACCTCGACTTCCCGGTGACCGTGCAAGGCCGCTTGGGCCGTCGGCTCAACGTGACCCTGGGTGACGGCGGCCCGCGCGTGCGTGTGATGACCACGAACGGGGGCGTCGAGATCAAGCGGGCCCGGAGGTCCATCCGCTAGTCCGACCGTGGGGGGGCGGGGGGCGGCCCCCCCCCGGGCGGTGCCCAGAAGCGCCGCGCGCCGATGCGCGCCACGGTCGCACCCCCCCCCCGGGGCGGGGGGGGCGCGGGGGGCGGGCG
>JBCCEZ010000102.1:0-8768 GCA_039030015.1 Gemmatimonadota bacterium
ACTCCGGATCGAGTTCGGCGTCGATCTGGTATCCGGCCCACTGCTGCCAATACGAGTGGCCCGGACTGCCGTCTTCGGATCGCCAACCGCGGTCCAACGCCCGCTGGTACTCCGCCGGAGGCACGACCGCCGCCGGAACGGGGCGCGCTTGCTCTTGAGCACTCACCTGCGGGGCCGCCCACATCGACGCGACCAGGGCGAGAGCCAACGTTTCTATTCTGTACCTCACGATCATCCCCTCCCGGCTTCCGCTCAGGGGTTTCTCTTCACGTAGAATGCTACCCCGGCCCAATCGGTCGCGGCCGGGAACATATCGAAATATCGGTTCACTTCGTCTTCGCCCATGAAGGGTGCCAGCTCGGCGCGGACTTCTTCTTCGAAGCGTACGGAGTCGGCCTCCTCCGCCTCGATCCCCTCGGCGATCGCACTGCGTACCCGCGCCTCCAATGCATCGAGGCGTTCCAGCAGTTGCACCCGACGCGGCTCCACGTCCTCGTGGAATCCGAAGTGGGTCGCGCCGAAGCGTTCCGGCCCGATCTCACCAATCTCCTTCAGCGTCTCTCGCCACGCGGGGAGTTTCACGGCGGGCGGAGGCGTCGGCGGGTGCTGCGGCCCTCCCCCCAACACGATGCCCATCGAGTCTCCCGAAAACAGCGTCCCATCCGACTCGTCGAGGAATGCGAGATGGTGCGCGATATGCCCTGGGGTCGAGATGGGCCTCAGCTGTGACCACGGTCCGGCCCCTCCAGGGCGCCAGGCGGAAATACGGTCTTGAGCTACAGGCTTCACATCACCCCACAGTCGGTCGTGCAACGCTCCGAACGTCCGTCTCGTGCTGTCGACGAGTCGTTCGGGATCCACCAGATGTGACGCGCCATCCTCGTGGACGTGCACACGAGCCCGGGGGAATCGATCGAGCATGAAGCCGGTCGCGCCCGCGTGGTCCAGATGGATGTGGGTGAGCAGGATGTGCCTAAGATCGTTCGGACCGATCCCGAGGCTCTCGAGTTCGCTGCACAGGTGGTCCAACGTCGTCGTCGGACCGGGGTCGACGATCGTGGGCTCGGGACCGTCGACGACGTAGCAGCAGATGGCACCGGGGAGGTCGAGGTGGACGAGGTCCACGCAGACGTGGTCATTCATGGGGTGACTTGGACGGAAGACGCATGCGGCGAGATCTCGATCCGCAGCGTCCGAGTGAACGAAAAAGGGGCGCCCACGAAGGGCGCCCCTGTACGACGTGGTGCGGCATGCTGCGTCAGGCCGTTCAGCCGCGGTCTCCCATCGGGATGAAGTCGCGGGCGTCGGAGCCGGTGTAGATCTGCCGAGGCCGAGCGATGCGCTGCTCTGGATCCTCGACGAGCTCCTGCCATTGAGCCAGCCAGCCGACCGTCCGCGGAATCGCGAAGAGGACCGGGAACATCTCCACCGGGAAGCCCATCGCCTGGTAGATCAGGCCGGAGTAGAAGTCGACGTTCGGGTAGAGGTTCCGCTCGACGAAGAACTCCTCGTTGAGCGCGATCTTCTCCAACTCGAGCGCGATGTCGAGGAGCGGGTTCCGTCCCGTCACCTCGAAGACCTCGTCCGCCGTGCGCTTGATGATGGCAGCTCGCGGGTCGTACGCCTTGTAGACCCGGTGCCCGAATCCCATGAGGCGCTCCTCGCGGCGCCGTACGCCATCCATGAAGGCCGGGATGTTGTCGACGCTTCCGATCCGGGTGAGCATCCGGAGCACCGCCTCGTTGGCACCGCCGTGCAGCGGACCGTAGAGAGCGCCCATCGCCCCCGCGAGCGCCGAGTACGGATCCGCGTTCGCGGAGCCGATCACGCGCATCGTCGTCGCCGAGCAGTTCTGCTCGTGATCGGCGTGAAGAATGAACAAGACGTCGAGCGCCCGCTCCAGCACCGGGTTCGGCTTGTATTCCCGCGTACCGATCCGGAAGAGCATGTTCAGGAAGTTGGCCGTGTAGCCCAGTTCGTTTTCGGGGTACACGTACGGCAGACCGCGGTGGTGTCGGTACGCATAGGCGGCCAGCGTCGGCATCTTCGCGATGAGCCGGATGACCTGCTGCCAACGGGCATCCGGGCTGTCGATCTGCTTCGCTTCCGGATAGAAGGAGGAGAGCGCCGCAACGCCGCTCATCACCATGCCCATCGCATGAGAATCGTACCGGAAGCCGCCGAGCAGCTCCGTGATGTTCTCGTGCACGTAGGTGTGGAAGGTGACCTCGTGAACGAAGGCGTCGAGTTCGGCCTGCGTCGGGAGCTCGCCCTTGAGGAGGAGATACGAGACCTCGAGATGCGAGCTGTGCTCCGCGAGCTGCTCGATCGGATACCCGCGGTAGCGCAGGATGCCCTTCCCGCCGTCGATGTACGTGACGGTGCTCTTCGTCGACGCCGTGTTCGTGAACCCAGGGTCGTACGCCATCATCCCGAAGTCGTCTTCGTTCACCTTGATCTGACGCAGATCCATGGCGCGGATCACGTCACCATCGAGGATGTCGACCTCGTACTCGCGGCCCGTGCGGTTGTCGCGGATGGAGAGGGTCTTCGACCCCTCGCTCCCGTTCTCGGCCATTGTATCTCCATTGGGCCAGCTGCGTAGCGGGCGCAGATGGCATGCCTTTGCTGATCAGCCCTTAATTATATCGACGCGGGCGGCGCCCGCGAAGACGTGGAAATGGGGGCTACCCTGGGCTGGTCGAGGGGTTTCGCGAGGGCCTCGAAGGGGCGACGTCGTCCGGACCGCATGTCACACCCGGCGCCCCAGATTTGGAGCACCGGGTGGACAGGCAGCCCTGGAGCGGACTCAGTCGCTCGGCCACTCGAAGGTGGCGGACACGACCGTCCCGTCGTTGCTCTGGTCCCCGTTGCAGCTGAGCAGGACCTCATTGAAGGCGGCCACCCGTCGGCGGAAGAACGCGTGGAACGGATCCACGCACCCATCGGGGACCGGGAACGCGGCACTCCTCTGCAACGCTCCGTTCAGATCGTACTCCACCACGCGGAATTCGTACTCGAAGGCGCCGTTCACGAAGCGCTTGGTGTCCGTGCCCGCCATCAAGACCGACGTGCCGGTGTTGACCACGTCGATCCCGACGGGTGCGAAGCTGAGTCTCGGGGACAACGGCGTGACCTGCTCTTGGCCGTCCCAGCGGAAGGCGTACATCCCACCGAACGACGTCGTCCGGAAGCTGCTCATTCCGCACACACCCGTCTCGTGGTCGCACCGTATTCGCCGCGGTTCGATGATCGTGGTGTAGTCGGGAACGATCGTTCGGACCGCGACGCCGTTCTCGAGCGTCACGATGTTCAGGTCTCCGAAGGTGTCGTCCGCGATCGTGAGAACGAGCATCGGGTGGTCCTCATCGAAGCCGTCGGGCCCGATCCAAATCGAGAGGGGCCGGTCGTCACCGAAGATGCTGACCCCGTTCTGCACGAAGGCGTCCGCAAGCTCGGGCACAACGTCGTAGCCCCCCGCCCCGTCGGGGTCGAGGAAGAGGATGTTCCGGTCCTCGAATTGAGCGAAAGCGACCCGGCCGTCCACGGCCGAGTTCGGGGCCGGCCCATCGACCTCGAACTGGAGAGGAAGGTTGATCCGGACCCCGTCTGTGACGGACGTCGTGTTGTCGGTCACCCCGGGCACGGCAAGGTCGAGGTGCTGCAGGAAGCCGGAGTTCTGGGGGTCCGTGCCGTAGATACCGCCCGGACCGAAGGCAAAGACGGGCCCGTCGCCTAGGGGATCGGTCGACGCGAGCAGGCCCACCAGGGCCGCGATCGCGCCCCCGGGCTGCAAGACCTCTCGCAGGACGAGCCCGTCGTCATCGAAGAGGGTCACCCCTCCCTGACGGGCGACCGCATAGACCGTCGCATCGTCGGTCACGGACGCGGCCGAAATCGCCTCCGACAAGATCGACTCAAAGCTGACGAATTGACCGGGCGGGTCCGCGGGCGGCGGCTCGCACTCCACCTCGGATTCGAGTGCGACGCTCGAGTGGAAGACGATGTTGGGGACGAACATCCTCGCCAGAAGCTCGTACTTGTCCGCGATGGCCGTCGAGTAAGACAAGTCGACCTGGGTCGCGTAGGTACCCGTGCCGACCGCGTCGCACCGGTACTGGTTCTCAGATCGGAAGTCGGCAAAGACACCGGAGAAGCCGGCCGACGCCTCCAACGGCGCCGAGGAGCCGTCCGTCTGGGACGGGAGGCCCTCGACACGCCCCTTCTCCAGCGAGGACACGCGCACCTCCACGTCGAAGGGCTCGTCGACACGGGCGCTCGCGGGAGCATTCGACGTGACCTGCACGTACTTCTGGATCTTCACGAGCTGCGAAAAGTGCTCGATTTGACCGACGAATGTGCCCTCGGTGTCGGCGCGCGACATGCTCAACTCGACATCGACGGGCTCGGCCTCGACCCCGTCCGCCCCTTCCGACACGAGGAACGCGATGCCCGGCGTGAGTCCGAAGGAGTCGCCGCCCTCGATGACGACGCCCGGGACGGTCATCTCGATCGCCACCGGCGTCGTAAACTGCAGTCCGCTCGGCTGGAGGTCGTACACCACCACGTCCTCGGCGGCGAGCGGCTGGAATTCCTCTCGGAACTGGGTGGCCGGGACCGTGGTCACCCGAATTTCGACGTCCTCGGAGAGGGCTCCCGCCGGCACGGTCAGAGACAACGACCCGTCGACCGAGGCGACCGACCCACCGCCCGTCCCCACCATCGCAGCGCTCGAGTTGTCTTCCGCGACGATCGTCACAACGTCCGGCGAGCTGTCGTCCGTGCCGTCATTCACGACGAGCTGTGCGACGTACGTGCCCGCGAGGTCCGGCACGAAGGTCGGGCCCGCGGCAGTCGCGTCATCCAGTGACGCTGTGGCCCCGGCCGGCTGGGCGGTCAGGCTCCAGGTGTAGCTGATCGTGCCGCCGTCGGGGTCGGTCGATGCCGACCCGTCGAGTGTGACGCCGATCGTCGCGCTCACCGTCTGGTCGGCACCTGCCTGGGCCACAGGAGGCTGATTCGCGGACGGCGGGGGCGGCCCGGTCGGGGGCGTCTCCTCACCGCAGCTCACCAGCAACCCGAGCAGAAGGAGGAGGGGCGGTCGGGTCCAGCGACGGATGGGTGTAGGGGCGGCTCGGTACATCGTGAGTCTCCGGGTCGGGGCGTGGGCCGGTCTTCGCTCCTCCACAACGCGTGCGATCTGCACGCCACCGGACATCTAGCCGTCCGCCCCGCCCCCCGGGATGGAGTCCAGACGAGCTCTCGTCCGGGCGAGTAGGTCTTCGACCTCGTGACCGTCCGCCTCGTCCCCCAACGCCACTTCAGTGGCGCGGATGAGCGAGTCCGCGGCGACCACTTGCCCCCTGGTGAGATGGATGCTGGCCATCTGGAGCCGGGACGTGTTCAGAAGAATGCTGGTCGGGGGACGATCCCTTGAAGCCGCGTACGTGCGCGAGTACTGCACGAACGCCTCGTCGAGGCGCTCGAGCTCGAAGAGAGTGCTGGCGAGCCGGAGGCGTATGTCGGCAACCCGGCGGTGCTCTTCACCCAGCGCGTCCCCACCGACGTCGACGGACCGCTGAAGCCACCCGACGGCCTCCTCCGATCGACCCGCACGACGCAGAGCACTTCCCACGTTGCCCAACGCTTCAGCCACCTCCTCGTGCACGGTACCGAATGTGGCCTGTTTGATCTCGAGCGCGCGCATCAGCACGTCCAGTGCGGCCACGTGATCCTCGGCGCGCGCATATGTGCCCCCGAGCGTCTCGAGGGTTTCGGCGACGTCCGGGTGATCCGGACCGAGCGCTGCTCGCCGAACCTCCAAGATCCCCTCGAGCTGCTCGATCGCGTCGTCTCGTCGGCCGGTGCCCTCGTAGAAGGTGGCCAGTGCCTGCTGTGTCGTGAGAGAGACCGGATGGGCCGGGCCCAGAACCCGGTGTTGCCGCTCGAGCAGGTCTTGGTACGCTGCCTCGGCCCCTTCCTGGTCGCCCTGCACCCAGCGGAACACGGCCAGGTTGCTCTGGGCCACGAACGAGCGCTGGTGGTCGGGGCCCACGGTGTTTTGGAGCGCCGTCAGTGCACGCTCTCCCATCTCCGCCGCAGCCGGGTAGTCCCCGCGGCGGTACGCCGCGGCAGCCAGATTGCTCGCGGTCACGGCCACCGACCGGTCGTCGGGCCCACTGAGGTCGATCCGGATCGCGAGGGCCTCGGACAGAGCATCCTCAGCCCGACCGCCGTACCCGAGGCGGTCGAGCACTACGCCCCAATCGTTCAAGGCACGAGCCAGCCCTTGCTCCTCTCCCCGACCCAGGCGCCTCCACGTCCGTGTGGCCTCGGCGAGAATCGAGTCTGCGACTTCGAAAGCGCCCTGCTCGAAGCGGATCCACCCGAGGAGCCCTCGTGCCGAGGCGACCTCGGCGTGTTCGCCGCCGTATTCCTCGACCCTGAGGTCGAGAGACCGCCGCGCAAGATCGGCCGCCTCGTCGTACAGGCCGATGCGCTGGTATCCCTCGGCAAGGACTCCAAGCATCTCGGCTCGCAGACGGGGGCGATCTCCGTATACGTCGTCGAGCGACTCCGCTTGGCGATCCAAGAGCTGACGGACGGACACCGAGTCCGCGGACGCCTGATCGGCGCCCGTCGCCCCGAAGGCCTCGAGCAAGAAGTCGCGCACTTCGACCGCGCGGTCTCGCTCCGCCGCCACGGCCCGATCACGGCGGACGTCCTGCACGGCGAAGGAGGCCATCCCCCCGAACGCGACGGCCCCGGCCACCGCGGCCCACGCGTTTCGTCGAACGAACTTCCTCGCGCGATACGAGACACTGTCGGGCCGCGCGAGAATCGGTCGGCCCCGAAGGTAGCGGTCGATGTCGTCTGCGAGCGCGTGCACGGACGGATATCGCCGCTCCGTATCCGACTGGAGGGCCTTCAACACGATGGTGTCGAGGTCACCCGCGAGGGTCCGGCGGAGGCTCCTCGGGTCCGTGTCGCGGAGGGACGAACGCGTGCTCGCCTCCTCGGACGTCGCACTCCCCTCGGGAGCGTCCCGGTCAACGAGGCGACTCGGTCGGACGGGCTCACCGACCGAGAGGTGGGCCGCTTCCCCTTCGGCCTGCGCCGGCCGTTCCGGGAGACCACCGGTCAGGAGAAGGTGGAGGAGCACACCGAGGCCGAAACAGTCCGTGGCGGCCGTGACCGTGCCGCCGAGAAGTTGCTCCGGGGCCGCGAACTCGGGGGTGAGAACGCGGATCCCCGTAGCGGTGTGCACGGCCGATTCGTCGGGGTCGGGCTCGAGAACCTTGGCGATCCCGAAGTCGAGTAGCTTGGGCGCCCCGTGTTGGTCGACAAGCACATTCTTCGGCTTGATATCGCGGTGCACCACGAGGTTCTGGTGCGCGTGTTGAACAGCGTCGCACACCTCGAGGAACAACCTCAGGCGGTCCGACACGGAGAGGCGACGCGCGTCACAGTACTCGTCGATCGGTTCGCCCTGGACGTATTCCATGACGTAGTACGGACGACCGTCCGCCATGACTCCACTGGTGTAGAGTCGACCGATGTTGGGATGTTGGAGCTGGGCGAGAATTCGTCGTTCGGTGCCGAAGCGGGCAACGACATCGTCCGAATCCATGCCCTTCCGAATGATCTTTACCGCGACGGTCTGCTCGGCATCCTCGGCCACGGACTTCGCCAAAAACACCTCACCCATGCCACCGCGACCGATCGGTCGGATCAGACGGTACTCGCCGGCCCTACCCATGGGTTCGAATGCAGCATCATCGGGCAGCAAGCGCCCCACTTCGATCAGTGGGGTAGTCAGAAACGGGGAGTCCCGCTCCAACTCGACGAGGAGCGTCTGTACCTCGTAGAGGAGTTCGCGATCCCCTCGGCACGCCTCATCGAGAAAGCGTCGTCGGTCGTCCGGCTCCAACCCCAGCGCCTCGAGCGAGAGCTGTTCGATGCGGTCCCATCGGCGAGGGTCCATCCCTCCCTCGGACGTCACGTCGGTTCCTCGGCGCTGAGTTCCCGCCTCAGCCACGCTCGAGCAACCCGCCAGCTACGGCGAACCGTCTTCTCGGACAGGCCCATCACATCGGCGATCTCGGCCTGCGTCAATCCGCCGAAAAACCATCGTTCGATGATCTGAGCCCCCCGTGGGTTGAACTCCGCCAACCGAGTCAGTGCATCGTCCAGCGCGACGACGGCCAACGCGTCGGCCTCGGCCTCGTGGCCTCCCAGAGCGATCTCACCACGATCCAACGCGCGAAGATCGACCACGACCGGACGTTCACCCCTCTTCTTCGCCGCCTTTCGCCGCGCGTAGTCGATCAAGATCCGGCGCATCGCCTGCGACGCGATCGCAAAGAAGTGGGTACGGCTCTGCCACGTCACGTCGGTCTGCTGCACCAGCTTCAGGTAGGCTTCGTGCACCAAACCGGTCGTATCCAGCGTGAGTCCCTCGCGCTCGGCCTGGAGCTTGGAGCGAGCCAACACCTGGAGCTCTTCGTAGACGACGGGCAGCAACTTGTCGAACGCCTCTCGGTTCCCCTGAGAAGCCCGCGCGAGCAGCTCGGCGATCGGCAGACGGGAGTGACCGTGCGAAGCCATGCGCCGAACGCTCGCCTCCCGGTGAGCGGCGCGAATCCTGACAGCTTCGTTCGTCGGCACACATGCGACGAACCCGCGCTTCGGCCCGAGTCCCGCCCACCACCATGGTGGAGAAAGAAGTGCATGCCGGGGGCGGGATTCGAACCCGCACGCCCTTGCGG
>JBCCEZ010000103.1:0-8675 GCA_039030015.1 Gemmatimonadota bacterium
CGCCGAAGCCGCGGAGGTCGTCGAACCGCAGAAGCAAGCGCTCCTCGCGGAGCGCGAGGCCGCGAAGGGAGAGCTGTCGGACCTCCGGAACGAACGCGAGACCTTCGCCGCCGGCATCGACCCCAACGAGATCCGAATCTACAACGCCATCCGGGGTGACGGGACGCGCGCTGCGGTTGCCGAGCTGACCGTCGACGGTGCGTGTGGCCACTGCTTCAGCATGGTGCCGCTCCAGGAGCAGAACGAGATCCGGCACGGTGAGCAGCTGATTCGTTGCGAAGCGTGCGGGGTGATTCTGGCTGCTCCCGAGCCCGAGCCCGAAGGCGGGGAGGAAGGCGAAGCGGCGGACGCCGAGGCGGATGCGGTCGCCGAGGCCGAGCCCGATGAGGCGGCCGACGAGTCGCCGGAAGAGGATGGCGACGAGGCATCCGAGTCCGGAGACGAGGACGCGACTGAGTGACGGGACGCGGGCCGGAGACCCTTCGGCCCCCTGATGCGGTCTGGCACGAACCACCTTCCGTAGACGTCGACGTCGTCGACGTCCTCGTAGAAGAGCTGCGGCTCCCGCGACCACTCTGCACCCTACTCGCGGTACGGGGACATGTGGATCCCGAGCGGGCCAAGGACTTCCTCCGCCCGCGCCTCGAGCACCGCGCGGACCCGGCGCTTCTCGCGGACGGGCCCGAGGCGGCCGCGCGCATCTCCGCGGCGATCGACGCAGGAGAGACGATCCTGCTTCACGGTGACTACGACGTGGACGGGATCTGCGCGACCGCGCTGCTGGCGCGTTGGCTCACTCGCCTCGGTGCCCGCGTCGTACCCTTCGTCCCCCATCGCCTGAAGGACGGGTACGACTTCTCCGACGCCGGGGTGGCGGCGGCGCAGACGAACGAGGCCACGCTGGTCGTCACGGTGGACTGTGGGACGGTCGCGCACGACGCGGTGGCGCGAGCCGGCGCGGCTGGCATCGACGTCATCGTGACGGACCACCATCAACCGGGCGCGACGCTCCCGCCGGCGGTCGCCGTGGTGAATCCACACCGTGTCGACTGCACGTATCCGTTCGACGACTTGTGCGGCACGGGGATCGCCTTCGCGCTCGCCGAGCTCGTCGCGCGCGAGCGGAACGTCCCGACCGACGGCCTGATCGAACTCCTGGATCTGGTCGCGCTGGCGACCGTGGCTGATCTCGTGCCGTTGCGAGGAGAGAACCGGGTGCTGGTCCACTTCGGACTGCGTCGCTTCGTCGATAGTCGTGTGCCGGGGGTGCGGGCGCTGCTCGAGGTGGCCGGTGTCGATCCGTCGGAGATCAATGCAGGGCATCTCGGATTCCAGCTTGCGCCGCGGATCAACGCCGTCGGTCGCATCGGCGACGCGAAGGAAGGCCTCGAGCTTCTGTTGACCGACGACGACGCGAGAGCGGCCGAGCTCGCGGGGCGCCTCGACGTTCTGAACACCGAGCGTCGGGACGAAGACCAACGCACCCTCGAGGAGGCCCTCGAGCAGCTGGCGGACTCGTTCGACCCGACCCGAGACTTCGGCGTGGTCATCGCGGGTGAGGGGTGGCATCCGGGCGTGATCGGCATCGTCGCCTCTCGTGTCGTCGACCGCGTGCACCGACCCGTCGTCATGCTGGCACTCGGCCCGGACGGAGGGCGCGGGAGCGCGCGTTCCGTTCCGGGCTTCCACCTCTACGAGGCGCTCTCGGCGTGCGCCGAGCACCTCGAGCGCTTCGGCGGGCACGAGCAGGCGGCGGGAATGGACATCCACCGCGATGCCATTCCGGCGTTTCGAGATCACTTCAACGCCGAGTCCGAACGGCGCTTCGACGGCACTCCGCCTCGACCGAGTCGACGACCCGACGCCGCCATCCAGCTCGACGACATCGACACCTCACTCGTGCATTGGTTGGGGTACCTCGGCCCCCACGGGATCGGGAATCGCGGTCCCCTCTTCCACGCACGCGGAGTCATGCTCGACGGAGCTCGCGAGGTGGGGACCAACCACCTCAAGGTGTCGCTCCGGGCCGGGAGTACGCGGCTCGAGGGCATCGGCTTCGGGCTCTGGGATCGCTTCGTGGATGCGTCTCTCGAAGAGGGCAGGTGGGACGTCCTCTTTCGCTTGGAGCGCAACGAATGGAGGGGTCGTGTCTCGGCCCAAGCGAAGCTGGTGGATCTGCAGAGGGCGTCGTGAGGATCATTGCGGGCGTGTGGGGAGGTCGTCGGCTGCAGCCGCTCAAGGGGCGACACGTTCGCCCCACGACCGACCGAGTCCGCGAAGCGTGGATGTCGGCGATGGGACCCTCGGTCCAAGGAGCGATCGTGCTGGACCTCTTCGCGGGATCGGGTGCGCTCGGGCTCGAGACCTTGAGTCGAGGTGCCGCCTCCGTGACGGCGGTCGAACAAGCCTCGTCGGCGGTTCGGGTGATCGAAGCGAACGTTCGAGCGCTCGATGCGGGCGATCGGCACCGGACGGTGCGTGGGGACGTCTTCCGCTTCCTCCAGCGCCTGGAGGAGCCTGTCGACCTCGCCCTCGCCGACCCACCGTATGGAACCGGGGACGCGGTGCGTTTGGTCGAGGACTTCCTAAAGCGCCCGTTTGCGCGCGAACTCTGGCTGGAGCATCCTGTGCGAGAAGCGCTTCCCGTCCCCGATGAAGCTCGGACCCGGCGGTATGGGGACACCGCCATCACGACGATCGTCGCGGACTCATGAGCAGACCCAACCCGATCATTGCGCTCTACCCTGGTTCCTTCGACCCGATCACGCGTGGTCACGAGGACATCGTGCGTCGCGGTCTCCGGGTCGCGGACTCGATCATCGTTGCCGTCGCCCACACCAGCACTCAATCGAAGCGAGGTGTGTTCTCGGTCGAGGAACGAGTGGAGCTCATCTCCGAGGTGTTTGCCGGCGAGGAGCGGATCCAAGCGATGGGCTTCACCGGACTCCTCGTGGACTTCGCCCGCACGCAGGGGGCCCACGTGGTGATTCGCGGCCTCCGAGCGGTCTCGGACTTCGAGTACGAACTCCAGATGGCTCAGATGAACCAAGAGTTGATGCCGGAACTGGAGACGCTCTTCCTCGTCCCCGAGGTTCGGAACTCGTTCATCTCCTCGTCGCTGGTTCGGGAAGTGGCGGCTCTGGGGGGCGACGTGTCCAGCTTCGTGTCGCCTTCGGTCCTCGAGCGCCTGACCGCAAAACTTCGGGGATGACGGAGTCGGACGACGACTTCATCGCGGGTCTGGTTCGGCGCGCGGGTGAAGACCGCAAACGGATTGTCTTCCCTGAGGGCGACGATCCCAGGGTCCAGCGCGCGGCCCGTGCGCTCGCCGAGGAGGGAACGATCACGCCCGTCCTCATCGGGCCGGCGGAGACGATCGGCGCCTGGAGAGCAGAGCTGGCTCCCGATCTCGAGGTGGTGACGGAAGAAGCCGAGAGCGAGGCGTTGCGGGCGGCGACGCATCGCCACCTAGAGGCGCGACGCGCGGGCCGGAAGGACGCACCCGAGAAGATCGAGGCGTGGTCCCGTGACCCCCTCCATCAGGCGGCCGCACTCGTCGCGGAAGGTCGTGCCGACGGGGTCGTGGCCGGGTGCGTGCGGACGACGGCGGACGTCGTCCGAGCCGGGTTGGTCGGGATCGGAATGGCCGAAGGCGTCTCGACGCTCAGTTCGGCCTTCTACATGGTCCGGACGGACGGTGGAGACGAGCTCTCTCGGGTTCTGACGTTCACCGATGCGGGAGTCGTGCCCGCCCCGGACGCGGAAGCGTTGGCCGGAATCGCCATCGCCGCGGCCCGGGCGCGCGCAAAGATCGTTGGCGACGAGCCCCGGGTCGCCTTCTTGTCCTACTCGACGAAGGGATCGGCCGAGGGGCAGAGCGTTTCGGTCGTCCGGGAGGGGTTACGGCTCTTCCGGGAAGCGATGCCGCACGTCCGGGCCGATGGCGAGATCCAAGGCGATGCGGCCCTCTCTCCGGATGTTGCGGATCGGAAGGCGCCGGGCTCTCCCCTCGAGGGCCGCGCGAACGTCCTCGTCTTCCCCGATTTGGACGCCGCCAACATCGCCTACAAGCTGGTCCAATACGTGGGCGGAGCGATCGCGTTGGGGCCGATCCTCCAGGGCCTCCGACAGCCCATGAACGATCTCTCGCGCGGCGCCAGCACCGGGGACATCCGGGCCGTCGCGTGCATCACGGCGTTGATGGCGGGATAACGCGGGAATCGCGACTTCCTTGCCCCTTCAAACGAGTCGTTTTTACCTTTGTCCTCGATGAGGGGGATCTAGCGGCTCTACGGTCGTAGAGCGCCCCGCACCCAACGCCAGGAGCATCCAAGCCCATGAGCTTTCAGGTGTCCAGGAACGACGACGTCACGCTGATCGAAGTCGAGGGACAGTTGATCGTCGGGAACCGTCAGGAGCTCAAGCAGCAAGTGCTCGAGCAGTTGGAAGGTGGGGACCAGAAGTTCGTGATCGACTTCGCGAACACCGGATACATCGATTCGTCCGGACTCGGTGTGCTCGTATCTCTCTCGAAGAAGATCCGGGAGCAGGGTGGGGAGCTGCGTCTCTCCAGCCTGAACGATGATTTGAGGACGCTCTTCGAGCTCACCAAGCTCGACACGCTCTTCAAGATCACGAACAACAAGGAAGAGGCGCTCGACGGCTTCTAGGCCGTTCGCACATCGCCACTCCTATGCAGGATCTCGTTCTCGATCTGCCGACCGACATCTCGTCGATCGCCGATGCTGTGGACCACGTCATGGATCGGTATTCGGACTGCGCCGCCGAGGCGCGACGTCTGAATCTGAACTTCCGAGTGGGACTCACCGAGGCATTGTCGAATGCGATGCTGTACGGCAACGCGCACGATCCGTCGAAGAGCGTGCGCGTCGAGGTCAAGCTCGAAGGCGGGCGGCTGAAGGCGACGGTTCGCGATCAGGGGCCCGGCTTCGACCCGGCGGCGATCCCTGATCCGACGAACCCCGAAAATCTCGCTCGTGCGAGTGGTCGAGGTCTCTTCCTGATGAGACAGCTGCTCGACGAGGTCCTCTACAACGAACGAGGGAACGAGGTCACGCTCGTCCTTCGGGTCGATTCGGGAAGCGCGCTCGAAGGGGGCGTGCAGGCTTGAGTGCCGACCGGCTCACCCCGGGGGCGCTCCCGGAGCCGGTCCTTCAGACGCTCCGGCACTTCGAGACCGCGTTCGGCGCATCCGTTCGACTCGTCGTGCCGGCCGAACCGGGTGGGGCCGAAGAGGAGCTGTACCACACCTCCGAAGGGAATTGGGGTGAGGACGAACCTTTCCGCTCCAGCGTCGTTCCCCATCTCGGGCCGTCTCTCGAGTTGCAGGTTCACTGCACGGGCCAGGCGACGCTCGAGGCCGTGTCGGCGGCTCTGACTCCGGCCATTCAACAGGGGTTCGAGGCGACCCGCGAGATCCAGTTCTTCACGTACGAGCTCTCCGAGCGCTTCGAGGAGATCAACCTCCTCTATTCGATCAGCGAGACCCTCGGTTCGACGCTCGATATGGACAGCGGCGCGGCGACGATCCTGGCCGAGGTCCGAGACGTCATGGGAGCTCGCCGAGGGTCGATCTGGGTTCACGACCATCTGGACGGGTCGCTGCACCTCGCCGCCGAGGTTGGAGAGGACGGACGCTCCGGCCCTCTCGCCACGGACGATCCCGACACGATCACGTCGATGGTCTTCCGCGAGGGACGCTCCATCATCGCTTCGCGCCAGCCGAGCGCGGAAGAGCGGGAAGCGGGCTCCGAAGGAGACTCGTTCCTCTCGGTGCCGATCCGCTATTCGCCAGGGACCGGGGAATCGCGCACCGTCGGCGTGATCAACCTCATCGGGCGCCAGGACGGGAGCCGCTTCAGCGCCGCGAACCAGAAGCTTCTCGCCGCCATCGCCTCGCAGATCGGGGCGGCGATCGAGAACCATCGGTTGGTGCAGGACTCGCTCTCCAAAGAGCGGATGGCCAAGGAGATGGAGCTCGCGCACGACCTGCAGATGAAGCTCATCCCCGCCGCCGACAAGTTCCGGGGTGCCGACGCGGCGGGACGGGTGCAGCCGACCGAGCAGGTGGGCGGGGATTTCTACCAGCTGTTCGAGCTCCCCGAGGGACGGGTCGGCGTCATGCTCGGCGATGTGTCGCTGCACGGCTTCCCATCGGCGCTCATCATGACCCTGACGATGAGTGCCGCCGCCATCTACGCTCGGGAACTCCCGTCGCCGGCTCAGGTGCTCCGGCAGCTCGACAACGCTCTCGCCGACGAGCTCGAAACGACGGAGATGTTCCTCACCGTCTTCTACGGCGTCATCGACCGCGACTCGCGCACGTTGACGTATGCGAATGCGGGTCACCCGCACGCGTTCGTCCTCCGAAAGGACGGAACGCACGACCGGCTCGCCGCCACCGATCCTCCGGTCGGCTTCGCGGGCCCGGATTCGTACTCGGAGGAGGAGGTTCAGTGGAGCAGTGCGGAGGATCTCCTGCTCCTCTTCACGGACGGCCTCTCCGACGCCCTGCCGACGCGCGGGCTTCGGAACGGGGAGATGCAGGTCCTCGATGCCGCGGTCCAGGCGCGCTTCCGCTCGCCCACCGAGATCATCGACGCGCTTTTCGAGCTCTCCTCGGACGCCGCGCTTTCCGCACTCGGAGACGACCGGACCGCACTGGCCGTTCGAGGCTGAGCGGCGTGCCTCGCGGGGACGCTCCCCGACGCGCGAAGAAGTCGCTCGGGCAGAACTTCCTGGTCGACCGCAATCTTCAGCTCAAGATCGTCGACGCGCTGGGCGCTGAGCCTCACGACGACGTCGTCGAGATCGGGCCGGGTCAGGGAGCCCTGACTCGACATCTGGTCGACCGCTGCCGTCGGTTGGTTCTCGTCGAACTGGACGACCACCTCGCCGCGGCTCTCCAGGACGAGTTCTCGGGTGCGGAGTCGGTCGAGGTGGTGCACGGAGACGTGCTCCGCGTCGACCTGCCCGATCGGGTGGAGCGCTTCGAGGACACGCTCGTCATCGGCAACATCCCGTACAACATCACGACCCCGATCATCTTTCGACTCCTGGCCACGCCTCGGCCACGGGGGATCGTGCTCATGGTGCAGGAGGAAGTGGCCGACCGGATCGTGGCCGACGTCGGAACGAAGAGCTACGGCGCGCTCTCTGTCGGTGTTCGCCTCGTCGCCGACGTGCAGAAGCTCTTCCGGGTCCGGCGAGGATCCTTCCGTCCGGTCCCCGGCGTCGACTCGGCCGTGATCCGGATCGTACCGCGTCGCCCTGCGCCGCTCGATCCGGAGCTCGAGCGAGTCACGCGGGTCGTCGTACGGGCTGCCTTCCAATGGCGCCGGAAGCAGCTGGGGACGATTCTCCGATCACACCCGGATCTGGGCTTGGGGGACGGGGCTGCAGAAGTGCTGGGTGAGGTCGGCCTGCCGCGTACCATTCGGCCCGAGCGCCTCTCACCGGAGGACTTCTCACGACTCGGTCATCGCGTTGCAGCGGCTGGGGGCCGGATCTAGATTTGTGACGAATTTCACAAGCGATCCGTCCGCCCTCCCCCCGTTGTCGCCGTGACCGTGAGCAAGAAGATCCCTGCGAGCACGGTTCGCCGCCTGTCCCACTATCTCCGTTCGCTGGAAGGCTTTTCGGAGGAGGGAGGCACGGTGTCGAGCGAGGAACTCGCCGCTCGAGGGCAGACCACGGCCGCGCAGGTCCGAAAGGACCTGTCTCACTTCGGGTCGTTCGGGAAGCGCGGGCTCGGGTATCAGGTCGACGAGCTCCGCGCCCGCCTCCGCCAGATCCTCGGCATTGATCGAGGTTGGCGCGTGGCACTCGTCGGGGCGGGCCGAATCGGGCTCGCTCTCTTCGAATACCCGGCGTTTCGGTCTCGCGGATACGAGTGCGTTGCGATCTTCGACAACTACCCGGGGAAAGTCGGGCGCCAGTGGGGGAATCTCACGATCGGCTCGACGGACGACTTCGAGGACGCGATTCGTGAACTCGACGTCGAACTCGTCATTCTCGCGGTGCCTGCGGCCGCGGCCCAAGACGTCGCGTGTGGGAGTGGTCAAGGTAGCCCAACCAAGCTGGAACGTGGAATCAGAGTGTATGAAGCCCTTAAAAAGCAAAGAGCGAGCACTGTAGTCTGTACCACAAAGCAAGTTTAGTGCTGATCATTGCTGCCGTACATAGGTTTGATAGTTGTTGGGAAACATAGCTATTGCCTTGAGCTTCGTCAACAGTGATGCAGTGTGCTGATGTTTTGGTAGCCAAAACTTATTTTTGAGCTGTTGCATACGCCGCTGGCGAGTATCTTCCACCACTTTATAGCGCAATGTAGTCACCATTTTTTGCGCCAACCATGCCTGACTCGTATTTCAGCGACCAGTGCTGGGTTCATCAGGTTCTAGGCTCTAGGCCGGACGGCGTAGTGCATACATTGTGACAATTGGTTGATCATCGAGTGTTGATACTTCATAATTTACATTTGGCAGTAGACAGCCGCGGATGCCGGATTCCATGTTTTTTAAGATGGCATTTCACTTTCTAGATTGCTTGGGCTGCCGACTGCCGTGCCCTCTCCGGCACTCCTTTGCAAGTGCAGCAACTTTTTGCTGCAAATTTGATTGTTGAATGTATGCACACTACACAGTGTACCGTCC
>JBCCEZ010000104.1:0-8640 GCA_039030015.1 Gemmatimonadota bacterium
GGAGTTTTGGCCGCGACTTTACGAGTGAAGCCTACCTGATGCTGCGTATGCTTGCTGTCGGGGCAATCATCGCCCTACCGGGGAAACCGGTAGGGCCGTTTCGCTTTTACCGAGTTGAGGCGGCGGGAGTCGAACCCGCGTGGACCGAGCAGAGCTCGGGACGCCGAGCGGGTTTGAGCCGACGAGCCGAGCAGCCTTGCCGTTGGTCAGGCGGTGTACCGAGGAGCCGAGCGAGGATCGGCGCCGTGCGCCGACCGCAGCTCACTCCCGCCGCCTCCACTGAAGGAAGCCCGGTCACACCAGGTGTGGCTGGGCTTTCTGTCATTGTGAGCGGTAGGGGAGGCGGTTGGATGCGCCCCGCCTCTCCGACCGGCTACGATACCCCGACCCGAATCCCTAGAACGCCTCGCCCCGTGTCCCTCGTCGAAATCTCACGCGCGCTCTCCGACGACGTATCGGGGATGGCCTTCGCTCCTCCCGTCGCATTCGTCTACAACCCGCTCGACTACGCTCGGCGGCCGCATGAGGCCTACCTCGAGCGCTTCGGCCGTGGCACGAAGGACGCCCTCTTCCTCGGAATGAACCCGGGGCCGTACGGCATGGCGCAGACGGGCGTGCCGTTCGGGGAGATCGCTTCGGTGCGGGATTGGATGGGAATCGTGGAGCCGGTCAAACGACCGGATCCGGAGCATCCGAAGCGGCCGATTCAGGGCTTCGACTGCCCGCGCTCCGAGGTCAGCGGACGACGGCTGTGGGGCTGGGTCGCGGATCGCTTCGGTGCAGCAGACGACTTCTTCGCTCGATTCTTCGTGCACAACTACTGCCCCCTCGTCTTCATGGAAGAGACCGGACGCAACCGGACCCCCGACAAGCTCCCCGCGCAGGAACGCGACGCGCTCTTCGAAAGATGCGACGAGGCGCTCAGGCAGGTGATCCAGCAGCTGGGAGTCGAGGTCGTGATCGGCGTGGGCGCCTTCGCGGAGAAACGAGCACAGCTGGCGACAGACGGCTCGATCCGGACCGAGCGGCTCCTCCACCCGAGTCCCGCGAGCCCGGCCGCGAACCGTGGATGGGCAGAACAGGCGGACCGAGCGATGGCCGGCTGGACGATCTGAACCGCCCCGGCGCGTCGCCGGGGTGGGTTGTCCTGGAGAAGCGTCTGATGTAGATCTATCACATAGATGTGAATCACATATATGTGGCCTGCACTTATCGAGCGGATCATGGACGACCTCGACCGGCACCTTCCTCTGACCTCGAAGGTCTTTCACGTACTTCTCGCGATGCGGCAAGACGAACAGCACGGATACGGCCTGAAGAAGGCCATCCGAGACCGGACCGGGGGCACGATCGATCTCGACCCCGGCGGACTGTATCGGCTGGTCGCTCGCCTCGAGCAGGACGGGTGTATCGCGTCGGTCGAGGCGCCGGACTCCGAGGATGACCCGCGCCGCCGCTACTACGCCCTCACCGACCTCGGGCTGGCGATCCTGCGGAGGGAGGCGCGCCGGCTCTCCGAGATGACGGCGTGGGACGACGTCGTCGAACTGGCGAACGAAGGCGGGTCCGCATGAACCACCGCCGGCCCCTGATCGTCCGTTTTTTCGAAGCGGGGTTGAAGGCGCTGCCTCCGATTGATCGCGAACGGTACGGCCGCGAGATGCTCAGCGTGCTCGAGGATGAGTGGGTCGATACCCGCGGGGCTCGGCGACCCTTCTTGTTCGCTCGAATCCTCCTCGATCTCGCCGTCTCGATCGTCTGGTTCCGCATCCGCTCGCTCCGGGGCGGGCAGGGACGGCTCGGGTCGGACGTGTGGATGGATCTTCGCATGGCGCTTCGGAGCGCGATTCGTCGCCCACTCTCTGCGATCGCGATCGTCCTCTCTCTCGTCCTCGGCATCGGGTTGAACACGGCCGTGTTCAGTCTCGTGAACGGTCTCCTCCTTCGACCGCTCCCGTATCCGGACGCCTCCGAACTCGTCCAGCTGAGTCAGACCGCCCCCGACATCGAGTCGATGGACGTGTCGCTCCCGGACTTCGATGTGTGGCGGGGGGAAACGACCGCCTTCACGGGCATGTTCGCCTTCGACGATGCCTCGTTCCTCCTCACCAACGCGGATCGCCCGGAGGTCGTGGAGGGGGCGGTGGTCTCCCCGGGCTTCCTCGAGGTGCTCGGACTTCAGCCGGCCCTGGGCCGCGGCTTCTCGCTCGAGGAAGAGGAACCGGGACGCGCCTCGGTCGTGATCATCAGCGACGCACTGTGGGAGCGGCGGTTCTCCCGGTCGCCGGATGCTCTCGAGAGCACACTGATTCTGAATGGGTCCTCGCGCCGCATCGTGGGCGTCGCCCCGCCGAACTTCCACTTTCCGGAGGTCGCGCACGTCTGGGTGCCGCTGGCGTTCGATCCGCTCCGGGCCGACCCGGAGGACTACGGCTTCGACGTCATCGCGAGGCTGGGCCCAGGAGAGGACCTGACGACGGCTCGGGTCGAGGGCGATCGGATCGCGGCTCTCCTGGCCGCGGAATCACCGGCCACCAAGGCGAGGATCGGAACCTCGGTCTACTCCCTCCGATCCGCCGACGTGCCGGTGGCGGTCGGTGGGCTGGTCGTCACGCTGCTCGCCGCCGCGACCCTCGTCATGCTCATTGCGTGCGCGAACATCTCCAGCTTGTTGCTGGCTCGAGGTGATGAGCGACGGTCGGAAATGGCTGTCCGGCGCGCCCTCGGTGCGGGACGGGGTCGGCTGATCCGGCAGGTGTTCGTGGAGGTCGGGTTGTTCACCCTCCTCGGCGTGTGCGGAGCGCTGGTGGTGGGGTACAAGGCGGTCGAACTCCTCCCTGCGCTCCTCCCGGGCGAACGTCCCTTCTGGATCCGATTCGATCTCGACGTTCGAGTCTTCGCGTGGGGGGCGTTGATGGGCGCGCTCTGCTCGACCCTCATCGCGCTTCCTCCCGCGCTGCAGGCTGCTCGGGAGCAGCGCTCGCTGGCTGGGCGACGTGTACTCTCCAACGGAGCGACGACGTGGGTCGTCCGAGGCCAGGTGGCGCTCGCCACGACGCTCGTCGCGTGCTCCGGCCTTACCCTGACCGCGCTGAACAACCTCTATGCGGTCGATCCGGGCGTCGATGTCGAGCGGGTGCTGGTCTTGGGGGCGCCGCTCCCGCCGTGGTCCTACCAAGATGGAGCGGCTCGGGCGGCCTTCTATCAGGACGCCATGGCACGGGTGCGCGCCATTCCCGGGGTGGTCTCGGTGTCATCCGTTGACGTCGTGCCCCTTCTGTCGTCGGGTGACGAGGTCGCGCTCAACGCGAGCGGCCGTGACGATACTCCCGTCGTCGGCGTGCTGAGTCGCTTCTCGGACGGGTACTTCGACGGGTTGGGTGTTCCCCTCATCGAGGGGCGCCACCTCAGTGCGGCCGAGGTCTGGAGTGGGGAACGGATGGCCGTAGTGAGTGAGTCGTTGGCGCGGTCGTTATGGCCGGGTGAGTCACCGCTCGGCAAACGGGTGCGACATGGGGTGGAAGGATCGCGCAGCCCAACGATCGACGACGACCAGCCCTGGTTCACGGTGTCGGCCGTGGTGGGGGACGTGCACCAGAGCGGCTTGGGAGCACCCGCTCGAGGGATGCTCTACGTGCCCATGGGGCAGGGCACTCCAGGCACGTTCACACTTCTGGTCCGCACCTCGGTCGATCCGCTCAGCCTCGCCCCCGAGGTACGTGCGCGGGTGCACGAAGTCGATCCGACGCTCCCCTTTTACGAGGCGACGACGATGGAGGTGGCTCGCGATCTCAGCGTGTGGACCGAGCGAACGATCTCGGCGCTCCTGACCGGGTTCGCGTTGCTGGCGATGGCGCTCTCGATCCTCGGGATCTATGGCGTGATGTCGAACGTCACGAACCGTCGTCGGCGTGAGTTGGGACTTCGGAGAGCGGTCGGGGCAACGGAGCGCGAGGTCGTGGCGCTGGTACTCCGGCGCGCGGTCCGGCTGCTGCTGCCTGGGCTCGGGGTCGGACTCCTCCTCGCCGCTGCGGCGTCCGTTGTCTTCCGCGCCGCGCTCTTCGGCGTCGGCGCGTTGGCCCCTGTACCCCTCTTGGGCGCGGTCGCCGTCTTCCTGGGTGCAGGCGTCTTGGCTGCGTTCCAACCCGCTCGCCGTGCAGCGCGCGCCCATCCGGCCCAGGTTCTCTCCGTGGATTGAGTCGGAGCCCTTGTCGAACGCTTGGTGACAGTGCAATGTACCTTACACTTCTACTGGAGTGAGAGGTGTACGGTCACCATAGACGATACGGGCCCCGGATGCGGGGGAGTGGAGGAGCATGACCCAGCGAAATGCTCAGGAGACGAGAGCGGGTGGTTTGGCCGGCGTCGTGCTTCGGTTGGCCTCGTTTCTCGTGCCCGGCACCGATCGGAACGAGCTCCTCGAGGAGTGGCACGGTGAGCTCGAGGCCGCGCGACGCGGCGGACTCGGGCCAGGCGCCCGCCTCCGCTTTGCGTTGGGGGCACTTCCGCATGCCGTGTGGCTGCGGGCCGATCACGTGCGCACGACGGGCCTCGCCCTGGATTTCCGTGTGGCTCTCCGAGCCCTCGCTCGACGCCCGGCGTTCGCCTTGTCCGCGATCGCGACTCTCGCGCTCGGTCTTGGCGCCGCGGCATCCGTCTTCAGCCTCCTGGATGGCGTGATCTTGCGCCCTCCGGTCGGAGTCGAGGCTCCGAACCGTCTCGTTCAGGTGGGACGATCTTCTCCGGATGAACCGGGGTGGAACGCCTACTCCTGGCAGTCGACGCTGGCGCTCCGGGATGCCTCGCGTTCGTTCGATGCCGTGGAAGGCTACTCGGTCGTCCAGGTGGAGCTGGCTGGAGAAGAGAACGGGGCGGCGAGCCAAGCGCTCTTCTCCCACTACGTGACGGGCGGGTGGTTCGAGATGCTCGGGACCCAACCTGTGTTGGGCCGGCTGATCGACCGGGGTGACACGGAGCAAATCGGTGGACCGCCGGTCGTCGTTCTGGGTTTCGACCTCTGGCGGACGCGGTTCGGGTCCGATCCGGGGATCGTGGGGCAGTCCGTCCTTCTCTCGGGGGATCGGTACGATGTGGTCGGGGTCGCGCCGGAGGGCTTCTCCGGGATCCACAACGTGGGGATCGTGCCGCAGCTCTTCATTCCGGCCACGCTCAACCCCGGGTATGCTGGGAATCTCCCCTTCAATTCGTGGCAGTGGGCGTGGGTGAACCTCACGGCCCGCCTCGCGCCCGACGCTGACTTCGCTGCGGCCCGCCTGGAGTCTGAGCGCCTGGGTACCCTCCTGACCGAATCGGACCCGAGCAAAGAGCCCACCACCGTGACGATGGTCCAGGGGGTCGGCGTCGATCCCGTCCGCAGTGAGACGATCGCTCAGGTGGCCCGGGCCACGGCTACGATTGCTGCACTCCTCCTGCTGCTGACGTGCGTCACCGTCGCGAACCTCCTCCTCTCTCGAGCGCTGGGGCGCCGCTCCGACACCCGTGTTCGCCTCGCTCTCGGCGCGGACAAGGGCCGGATCGTTCGGCATCACCTCGCGGAGAGCATCGTGCTCGTGGGCGCGGCGGCGGCCCTGACGATCCCGCTGATCGTCTTCGGCACGGGCCTGTTGCCACGTTTCGTCGACCTTCCCCTCGTGCGGGAGCTGGCGCCGGACGCTCGCGTCCTGGGCGCGTTGGGCGCGGTACTCGCGGCCGTCACCCTCCTCTTCGCGTGGATCCCCGGCCGGGTCGCCGTCCTGACCGCGGGCCGCGCGCCGGGGATCGCCCGGAGGAGCGGGAAGGGGACCGGGAAGATTCGCTCCGGACTCCTCCTCGCGCAGTTCTCCATCTCGCTCGCCTTCCTATCCGCAGCCGGACTGCTGGGTCGTAGCGTCGCGGAGGCGTGGGCAGCCGACCCGGGCTTCGAGGCCGAGGGACTCTGGGGTGGGTTCCTCTGGCTCGACCGAGATGCCTTCGACGGTTCCGACCGCGCGGACTTCGGGGATCGGGTCATCGCAGAACTCCGAGCCCGACCCGATGTCCGCACCGCCGCGTGGTCCACGCAGCTCCCCATCGCCGGAGGGCAGAGCATGAGCTCGGTATCCCCCCTCGGGCGCCCGGACGTGGAGCCTCAGGTGGAAATGACGGGGGTAGGGGACGGGTGGTTCGAGACGATGGGCGTGCGGCTACTCGCCGGCGTCGCTCCGTCCGCGGCGGATCCGCGGGGCGTCGTGATCGGCGAGCGGCTCGCCGAGATTCTCTTCCCGGGTGAAGAGGCGCTCGGACAACAGCTGGAGCGCGGTTGGCGCGTGGTCGGGGTCGCCCCCGACGTACGTATGCGCTCGCTGCGCGCCGAGGGTAACCCAGCCGTTTGGTACCTCGACGACTCGCCGGACTACGAGCGGATGGCGTTGTCGGTCTCGATGCAGCCTGGAGCCGAGGAGCAGGGCGGGCGGGTGCTCGAGACCGCGCTGGCAACGATCGATCCGGATCAGTCGATCTCTGTCGTCCGCATGCGGACGGCGGTCTTGGACGGGGTCGAGGACGCTCGGCGCCTCGGCTTGGCGTTGACCCTCGTCGCGGTGTTGGCGCTGCTCCTGACGGGCGCCGGGATCTTCGGCGTGGCGGCGCAACGGGCGACCGAACGGAGGCACGAGTTCGGCATCCGGCTCACACTGGGAGCCGCTCCGTCGTCACTTCCTCAGCTCCTACTGGGTGGCTGGGCGGCGCTTTCACTGCTTGGTCTCGCGCTCGGCTCCATCGGGGCCGTCGCGATGGGGCGTGCTCTCGGGGGCATCCTCTTCGAGACGGAGCCGGCCGATCCACTGGCGCTCGGATTCGCGGGGCTATTGCTCGGGGCCGTGGCCTTGGTGGCGACGTGGTGGCCGGCCGCGCGGGCAGCCCAACTGGATCCGCTCGAGACCCTGCGCGAAACCATGTAGCGAGCTACAGGGCGCCGCTGCGTTTCCCATTCCGCGGCGCGGTCGGGAGGACGTACATTGTGTGTATGGCGCGGACTTTCGCGCCTTCCGGGCATCGTGCGCCCCTCTGGATGGAGGTCCCCGATTTTCACAGCTCTCAGGGCAACCTGGGCAGATCTCGTCGATTCGCGAGAGCTGCTGTACGAGCTGGTGCGCCGAGACGTCCGCGTCCGCTACAAGCAGGCGGCCATGGGCTTTCTGTGGGCCCTCTTCATGCCCGTCGTCGTCGTCTTGTCGGGGCTAATCGTCCGGCTCGTCATGACCCAATTTGGTGGGGCAGAGCTCGACACCTCCGTGATCGGGGGCCTGGCGGTAAAGGCCGTCCCCTGGGGCTTCTTCGTGGGTGGGCTCAGTATCTCGACGATGAGTCTGGTGGCGAATCGAGGGCTCGTGACCAAGGTCTACTTCCCGCGTGAAGTGTTGCCCGTGTCGGCACTGCTCGCCCAGGGCTTCGACACGACCGTTGCGACCATCGGCGTGATCTTCATGTTGCCCCTCATCGGGGGCACGCTGTCCGTGAACCTACTCTGGGTTCCGGTCCTGATCGTCCTTCTCTTCTGCCTCGTTCTGGCGCTTGGACTGGTCTTCAGCTGCGCCAACGTGTTCTTCCGAGACGTGCGCTACATCATCCAGGTGCTTCTCACCTTCGGGATCTTCTTCACGCCGGTCTTCTTCGAGCCGTTCATGCTCGGTGCGCTGGGTGCGGACCTGATCATGCTGAACCCGGTCGCTCCGCTCCTCGAAGGCTTCCGACTGACGGTCATCGAGGGACTACCGCTGACCCAGACGCTGACGACGGAGTTCCAAGGTGATTCGATCGTGATGTGGCGGCCGGCCTACCTCGCGTACTCCGCCGTGTGGGCTATAGGGGGCCTGGCCGTCGCGTCACGGTGGTTCCGTAGTGGCGTCACCTCGTTCGCGGAGTATGCCTGACGTGGCGGAGCCAGGCATCGTATTCGACTCGGTTTGGAAGAAGTTCCAGAAGGGCGAGGTTCACGACAGTCTGCGTGACCTCGTGCCTGTGCTCACCCGCCGCTTACTCCGGGGTGAGCTTCGAAACACGGACGCCGGGGCCGGCGAGTTCTGGGCACTAAAGGACGTTTCGTTCACCGTGTCCCCGGGCGAGTGTGTAGGGATCATCGGCCGGAACGGGGCCGGCAAGTCCACCGTGCTTAAGGTGCTCACGGGCATCCTCGCGCCGAACCGCGGGAGCTGCGAGGTGCGCGGGAGGTCAGGAGCGTTGATCGAGGTGGCCGCGGGCTTCCACGGCGATCTGACCGGCCGTGAGAACATCTTCCTGCAGGGCGCCATCATGGGCATGCCGCGGGAGTTGATCCGGCGACGGCTCGACGAGATCGTCGACTTCTCCGGCATCGAAGAGTTCTTGGATATGCCAGTGAAGCGCTACTCCTCGGGCATGAACGCTCGACTCGGCTTCGCGATCGCCGCCCACCTCGAGCCCGATGTCCTGATCATCGATGAGGTGCTCGCCGTAGGAGACGCAGCCTTCCAGAAGAAGGCGTACGGCCGTATGCAGGAGCTGACCCAGTCGGGGATCCCCGTGCTCCTGGTTTCGCATCAGCTCGACAAGGTGGCGGAGATGTGTACGTCGGCGATCCTCCTCCAGCGTGGCGAAGTCGTCATGCGCGGCGCTCCAGAGGAC
>JBCCEZ010000105.1:0-8331 GCA_039030015.1 Gemmatimonadota bacterium
CCCCGCCCGGGCCAAGCAGGCCGGCCCGGCGGCACGCGACAGAGTGCCGGGGAGCGGCACCGAGGCCGCTCCCCTTCGCCGTCCACCCCCCCAAGGTGAACGTCCCGCAACTGCAGCGCGCCCCCGTGTGTGGGCGCGTTCCGCCTACGGTGTGGCCGGAGGACCCGGCGGTACGGTGACCGCGGCCGGCATCGTGTTGTACAGCTGATTCGACGTCGCGACGATCTCGGCAGAGCCTGCGCCGACGGCCGTGACCTGACCCGACGCGTCGACCGTAGCGACGGCGTCGTTCGTGGACGCCCAGCTGATCGACGCAGAGCTCACGGGCCGGCCCAGCGCATCGAGGGCGGTCGCGAGCAAGGTGGTGCTCTGCCCGACTTCCATGTCGAGCTGAGACGGCGTCGTGAGCTGACTGGTGACCGCCGGGTCGAGCGTGATGACGAGCTCGGTGGGCGCGGCGCCCAACGAAGCGACGAGCGAGTCCTGCTCGCAGGCGACTTGGGTCGTTGAGGCGAGGAGCACGGCGCCCATCAGCATGCGGCGCAGTACGGACCCCTTCGCGGTCGTACGTGGGTCGAGCATGGGAACCTCCGTCAGCGAGCCGGGCCGCCGGTCGCGATCAACGTGCAGAGAAGATCGGTTCGCTGGCGGCTCGGCCGGCGTGGTGCCCGAGAAGGCACGGTAGCCCCGTAGCTCTGCGCCGCTCTCTTTCAAGAGCTTTGCTCTGAGACAGCTAGCCCACCTGCACGCGGCCGCGCAGGGAGGACGACCTCGTACGTTGCGAGAGGCGTGCCATGGCTGTGCGGGCGCGTCTCAAGTCGTTGACAGGCATTCGCTTGGGTGTGCTCGGCGCTCAGCCCGCAGCGCTGCGATTGCCGCTGTTTTCGGATAGACCGTTCCCTCGATCGCACCCGAATGTCGGGTAGACGACGAAGGCGGGACGGCCCATTCGGCCGCCCCGCCTCGGTACCCCACTCGGGGAGCTCCGTCCGATCTGGGCCTCAGCCTGTCGGTTCGGGCTGCGGAGGCAGCGTGCAGATGCGGACGCCCGAGTCGGTCAGGTGGCAGATCCGATCGGGCTGCTCGTCGGGGCCGCACGCCTGCTTCCATGCTCCGAGGAAGCTGCCCTGGCCGTCCTCACCCGTATATCGGCCCTTCACGTGTCCAAGGACGACCCGGCCGCGGCCGTAGATCTCGCCTTCGTAGACGCCGTCCCCGTACGTGCCGGCCATGACGGCGAGGAACTGGCCCTGCCCGTTCACGATCTTCGCTCGGAAGACCTGATCGCCGTCGGCGTTCACGCCCCAGCGGCCCGCGAGGTAGCCCTCGCGTCGACCGTTGACCTGGATCCACGCTCCACCGAAGACGCCTCCGCGGTCACTCGTTCGCGCCCACCGACCCTTCATGAAGCCAGCCCCGCATGGGTTCTTGTGCTGCCGAACCGCTGCGAGGAGCACACCGTTTCCGGTATCGTCGATCACCTCGGCGACGCGCAGGCCACCGAGCTCGCTCGACGGGATCTGCACCGAGTACGCGTCGCTTCGGAAGGAGAGGAAGTGTTCGGGCGGGGCGACATCGTCGACCGAAACGACGTCGGGCTTGATGATCGCGACCTGGGCCACGACACCGTCGACGTGCGGACCCGTCCACGAGGTCATCTCCACGAGATTCCGCGCTTCCTGCGGGAGCACCTCGTCGTTGTCCTCGAAGAGGAGCTCACGGCGGACGCGTACTCGATCCCCTTCGGCGACGTGGAGCGCCGGGTCCCACTGGATCGGGGAGAAGTCGCTGTCGTTGGGGCGGATACGGCCCCAGACCGCGAGCACGTTGTACATCCGAAGACGGTCCGGAGCGATGTCGACGATCGCAGTGTCCGTGGCCATGTCCGTGGACAACACGGGCGCGTCCGGTTCGGCGAAGGCGTCGGCGAATACCGAGCTGCCGAATGCTGGAGCTTCGTCGGTTTCTGCGACGGCTGTGAGTGACGCGTTTTCCGACAGGCCGAACTGGTTGGTGATCTCCTCGATCGCGGCGACGACCGCGGCATCCGGGTCCGTGATCGCCAACTCTTCCGGGGTCGGCTCGAACTCCGGCTCCATCACTTCGTCTTCGCATGCGGCCATCATGACCAGCGGTACGAGGAGCCATGCGTTGCGGGCGAAACGCTTCATCGTGTCCCTCCAGGTGGGTGGAGTGTGTTCAACGCAGCGCTCGTCCAACCGCCGCGCACCTGTGGACAAGACGGTGGCTCCCCTCGAGAGGTAACGCGGGCGGCACGAGTGGGACTACGGCCGGGTGGGTTTCGAGCGGCCTATCCGAGCCTGCTCATCCAGGCGTCGAGCATGTCGCCGCGCGGGATGTACGTCTGGACGATCGTTTTCACGATGTCACTGAGCTCGTCGAGCGCCCCAGGTTTTCGGTACACGTCGTCCGCCCCCAAGAAGCGAGCCCTTTGCAGATCTTCGGCCTTAGGTGACCCGGTGAGCACGACGAAGGGGACGTCCCGGAGCTCCGGGCGGTTCGCCTTCCAACCCAGCACGGTGAATCCGTCGACCTCGGGCATAAAGAGATCGAGTATGACCAGGTTGGGGATCGGGAAGACGATCCGATCCGAATACTCCCCGATGCCGGCGAGATACTCGGTGCCGTCGAAGCCGTTTTGGGCGACGTGCACGAGCAGGCCGGGGTGGCTCCGGCGTGCGGCATGACCGACGAGAAGCGCCTGATCCTGTGCGTCTTCGATGACGAGCAGAGTCGGCGCGGCGCGCTCCATCTCCTGATCTCCCCCCATTGGATTGACTCGGATTCGCGCCATGGGGGGGCTATGACAACGGTGTCACCACAAGGGTCGGAAACGCCAGCATCATCGATTCGAGCGTCGTTCGGGAATCCTCGAGGGAGTGTCCGTCCTGATGGATACGGCCGACAGCGTAGGCTCCTTGGGGGAGCGTCGGTCGGAACGGTCGATCCGCCAAGGTGGGTCGGCCGTTCTTCCGTTCGGCACGATCCGTGCACCCCTCGTGAATTGGGCGGCGGCGCCGCCCCCGGGCCTCGTCCCGGTGCGCAAACGAACGGGGAGGTGGAGGATGCGTCGGTTCGCGATCGCTTTGGGTGCCGTTACGACGTTGCTCGCGTGTAGTGTGTACCCGGGCGGCGGCCCGGCCACACAGCCGCCTCCGCCCGCTCCTGGACCGGATCAGGACGCGCTCGCGCGGTACTCGGACTCGACCGCTGCCGCGATGGCTCCGCAGCGTCGCGCCGAGCTCGAGGCGGAACGGCGTCGTAACGCGGGTCCCGAAGCGGATCGAGAAGCGTACGCATACATCGAAGAGAACGGGTGGCTGGGGGTCGAGACCAATCCCCTCTCTACCTTCGCGATCGACGTCGATCGGGCTTCGTACGCCAACGTGCGTCGCTTCATCGACGAAGGGCGCCGCCCCCCGGTCGACGCGGTTCGGATCGAGGAGTTGATCAATTACTTCCCCTATTCCGACGCGGAGCCGATCGGGGACCACCCCCTGAGCATGGCCGTGGAGGTGGCGCCGGCCCCGTGGGAATCACGACACCTTCTCGCTCGGATCGGTGTGAAGGGGCGCTCCATCGACCTCGGTGACGTGCCCCCGAGCAACCTGGTCTTCCTGATCGACGTGTCCGGGTCGATGGCGTGGGCCAACAAGCTCACCCTGCTGAAGACGTCACTCGGGCTCCTGGTCGAACACCTACGTCCGCAGGACCGTGTGGCGATCGTCGTCTACGCGGGGGCGGCGGGTTTGGCGCTTCCGTCCACTCCGGGTGACCAGCGTGAGACCATCGAGGCGGCCCTCGCCGACCTGGAGGCCGGAGGGTCGACGGCGGGGGGAGAGGGCATCCAGCTGGCGTACGCCGTCGCTGCGGAGAACCACATCCCGGGTGGCAACAACCGAGTGATTCTGGCGACCGACGGTGACTTCAACGTCGGTCCCTCGAGCGACGGCGAGATGATCCGGCTCATCGAGGAGAAACGAGAGCAGGGGACGTTCCTCACCGTCCTCGGTTTCGGGACCGGGAATCTGCAGGACGCGAAGATGGAGCAGATCGCCAATCACGGGAACGGTAATTACGCCTACATCGACAGCGAGCTGGAGGCGCGCAAGACGTTGGTGCACGAGATGGGGGGGACGCTCGTCACGATCGCGCAGGACGTGAAGATCCAGGTCGAGTTCAACCCGGCGCGGGTCGCTGCGTACCGTCTCATCGGGTACGAAAACCGCCTACTCGCTGCGGAGGACTTCGCGGACGATACCAAGGACGCCGGAGAGCTCGGTGCCGGGCACACCGTGACCGCGCTGTACGAGATCCTGCCCGTCGGTGTCGAAGGGTCGGCGGACGTCGGAGAGGTGGCGCCGCTGCGGTATCGGGATACGGCGCCGCGCACCCCGGACAATGAGGAGCTGCTCTTCGCTCAGCTGCGCTACCAGAATCCCGGAGGTTCGCCGAGCCAGCTGCTGACCCGTCCCGTGTCCGACGTCGAACCGCTCGACGCGACGTCCGACGACTTCCGCTTCTCGGCGGCCGTGGCGGCGTGGGGGATGTTGCTCCGTGGGTCTAGCCACATCGGAGACTTCGACCAAAACGGAGTCGCGCGGCTGGCGCGGGCCGCGAAGGGCACGGATGAGAACGGGTATCGGAGCGACTTCTTGGAGCTGGTCGATCGAGCCCGCTCGCTCGACGTACTGGAGATGGCGCCCGGCGCTTGGTAGGATCCGGGCGCCACGCTCCTCGGTCGAACACGAGTCATGCCCGACAACTCCGTGCGCGTGCTCCGGGTCCTCGGAGCCGGCGTCTGCATCTCGGTTCTCATCCCACCTGTCGTCTTCCTCGCCGTGGGGCTGGGCTCGGGCATGGGGGCAGAGGCGTGGGGCGCGTTGGTGGATCAATACCGGACCGACCGGCTCAACCTCGGGGTGTTGGGGGCTGTGGGCGTGATTCCGTTCCTCGCCCTCGTCGTTCTGCTGGCCCTCCACCGACGGTTCGCTGACCCCGCTCCAGGCCGGTCGATGGCGGTGGCCGGCGGTGTCGTGATCGCAGCGCTCTTGGTGTGGGCACACGCCACCTATTGGCCGTCGTTCCTGCCCGACCAGGTCGCTCCGAGTTGGCCCCACGGGATCGAATTCGTGGTCGTCCCCCTCTTCTTCGCGCCGGTCGGCGCCGTGGTGGGTATGATCGCGGGCTACCTTCTCCATCGGTCCACGAACCTGTCATGAGCGTACGAATGGAGGGCACCGGTTGAAGTCGCTGACGCTTCTCGTTGCGCTGGGTGGCACGTTGCTGTGCGAAGCCAGCGAAGTCTGTCGATGTGCTCCGCAGCCACTATCCGACTACTTCGAGCACGCGGACGAGGTCGTGGTCGGCCAGCTGGTCACCCGGCGGGCCGTCCCCGAGACCGGGGATGTCGACCTGACCTTCCGGCTTTCGGCCGCTCCGCACTTCACCACGCGCCCGGACGTGTTCGCGGGGGACACCATCGTCTATCGGACGGCGAGCAGCTCGGCGTCGTGCGGCGTGCCCGCCGAGATGTTGTCGACGTTCGTCCTCTTCGCATCCCGACCCGACGAGTCGACCGATGATGAGCCGTGGCGAATCGACACGTGCTCCGGGAGTCGGGTGCTCTTGCCGATGGGTGGAGGTGAGCCGGGTGCCTTCGAGGATGTGCCCGCGCGGTTCGTACCGGGGCAGCTCAACGCGCTGGCGTCGATGAAGGCGCTCGAACAGATCGTTGCGCACTGGCCCGATGAAGCCGACTCGGACAATGAGCGGCTCGTCGGTCTGCTCGACGTCGCGTCTCTCAGCCATGCCGGGTTCGCCCGCCTTCACGAGGCGCCACAATCCTCGGCGAACGTCGTCTCGGAGTTCGACGACTACGGAGCGGTGAGGTCCCGCGAGGTCGGGTACGAGGAGCCCGCGGCCGTCGTGTTCTCCGTTTCGGACGGGTGGTACAAGCTTCGCCTCGAGGATGGGCGCTTCGGCTGGCTGCCACCCGACATGTCCGGTACGTACTTCCCGTATCCCGAGGTGGCGGTAAACCGGCTGAACATGATCGAGGGGTCGTGGCACGGATTCGTCTGGCCCTCTCCGGGGGCGGGGATCCCCGTCCGCGCACCCGTCGTCCCCGGGCGACGCGAGGATCCGGTCGAGCTGCACGAGGTCCAACTGATCGGGGGATCGCCGTGGCTACGGGTCACCGTGCTGCGGGCGTCTCCCTGCGAGGGCGGGGACGGCACGGCGGCGGTCTCGGGTTGGATTCCGGCGTACCGGACCGATGGAGAGCCGGCCGTGTGGTACTACTCGCGCGGATGTTGAGCCTGAGCCATGGGTGAGACACAGACGGTTCTGCTCGCGGCGTCGGAGCGCGCCTTCGGGTCGGAAGAAGCTCAGCTCCTCATGGACTCGCTCCGCGGCCGAGGGGTCGAGGCCGCCGAGTCCCGATGGGATACGCATGATCCTCGTCCCGGGACTTCGGTGGTCATTCGCCACACGTGGGACTACCACAAACGACTCCCCGACTTCACGGTGTGGCTCGATCGTCTCGAAGATGCCGGGACCCGGGTCTTCAATTCGGTACCGCTCATTCGTTGGAACGCGGAGAAGGGGTATCTGGTCGACCTGGCCCAGCGAGGAGTCCGTACGCCGACTACGCTCTTCTACGAGTCCAGGGACGTCGTGCCCGACGGCGCGGAGCTTAGCGCCCGACTCGGAACCGATCGTGCGGTGATCAAGCCAACGGTCTCGGCAACGTCGTGGCACACCCGACTCGTATCGCTCGACGACAGGAGAGCGGTGCTGGAGGCCGTGGATGCGGCGGCCGGTGCGAGTCGAGCGATGGTCCAGGCATTCGTCCCCGAGATCGGGGGTGGCGAGTGGTCGCTCGTCTACTTCGGCGGCGTCTTTTCGCACGCTGTGCTCAAGCGACCCGTGTCCGGCGAGTTTCGCGTCCAAAGTGACTTCGGCGGCTCGGTCGAGCTCGGAGAACCGCCGGCCGCCGCCCTGGACATCGCGGAGCGGTGTCTGGCTGCTGCACCCGAGTCCCCGACGTTTGCGCGTGTCGACGGCGTAGAGACCGACGACGGCTTTCTCCTCATGGAGCTCGAACTCATCGAACCGGACCTCTTCTTCCGACTCCACGCTCCGGCCTCTGCTCGACTCGCCGAACTGATCGCAGAGGGCGCGACCTGATGCAGCGTCCGGCCTACGAGCGTGACCCGTACCTCACCCAGCTGAACACGACGGTGGAGGAACGCGGCGATGACGGCCGCTCCTTCGTGGTACTCGCCGACACGGTCTTCTATCCGGAGGGAGGAGGACAGCCGTCCGACCGAGGCGCGATCCATGGCATCGCCGTCACGGACGTTCAGCGCGTTGAGGGGGCGCTCCGGCACTACGTCGCGGAGTCGGTCGACCCGGACGACGTGCGAATCGAGATCGACTGGGCCCGGCGCTTCGACCACATGCAGCAACACACGGGGCAGCATATGTTGACCGCCCTGGCCGAAGAGCGTTTCGGGTGGGCCACCCAGGCGTTCCACCTCGGCGACGTGGTGAGTGATATCGAACTCGACACTCCCGCCATCGAGCAGGAGCAGCTGCACGAGCTCGAGGAGGCGCTCGCCGACGAGATCCGTCGGGTTCGGCCCGTCCGAGTGTCATACGTCGAGGTCGAGCAGTACCGCGAGATGGAGGTGCGGTCACGGGGCCTGCCGAGTCACCACACCGGGGACGTTCGTCTCGTCGAGATCGAGGACATCGATCTGAACAGCTGCGGCGGGACTCACGTCGGATCGACCGCTGAGCTCGAATCGATGAAGCTACTTCGGACCGAGTCGCTCCGCGGAGGCACCCGGCTCTTCTACGTCGCCGGGGGCCGGGTCCGCACGATCTTCCAGGACCACTTTGAACGAACTGCGGCATTGCGCGGCATCTTGGGCGTGTCTGACGCGGAAATCGTAGACGCGACCGCGTCGAAGTTGAGTCAACTCAAGGACGCCCACAGGAAGCTTCGGCAGACCGAGGGCGCGTACGCCGAAGTCCTCGGCACCACGCTCGCGGCCGAGCGCCCACCCCTGATCCACGAACATTGGCCGGATCGAGAGCTGGGGTTCCTGCAGCAGGTGGCTCGGTCCGTGTGCGGCGCTTCTCCGGCCACGACGTGTTTCTTCACGGCGGGCGAGAAGGACGGCTCCTTCCTCGTCGCGATCGGTTCGGATGGTACCCTCGATCTCTCGAGCGTAGGGCCGGAGGTGGCGGAACTGCTGGCGGGGAAGGGTGGGGGAAGGGGAGACGTCTTCCAGGGTCGCG
>JBCCEZ010000106.1:0-7870 GCA_039030015.1 Gemmatimonadota bacterium
CCCGATGCCGCCGAGGAGGTCGTCGGCCACGCCGCCGTCGCCATCCTGATCGATCAGCGCCGCCAAGCCACCGAGCTGACTCTTGTTCTGCCCGCGCTCGCCTTGGAGCATGCCCGCCAGCGCGCCGGCGTCGAGACCTTGGGAACGCTTCTGCTTTCCGAGCGCGCCCATGACGAGGGGCGCCAGCGTCGCGAGCATCTGAGCACTCTGTTTCGAGTCGAGGCCCGATGCCTGGGCGAGGCCACGCTCGGTGGTCTCGCGACGGCCGCCCAAGACATGCTTCAGGATTCCGTTTCCGTCCTGCTCCATCGAGGAGGAGAAGCCTCCGGCGAGGTTGTCCAGGATCGAACCGTCGTGGTCGCGCTCGAGTGCGCGGTCGAGCGCCGCGGCGCCGTCGTCCGTACCTGCGTTCTTGGCCAACGCCGAGAAGAGCAGTGGGAGGGTGGCGGTGGCGGCGGCCTTGGTGGCGTCGGGGTTCGATCCGATCGCTTGACCGAGGGAGGCGAGCCCGGAGTCACCGAGCTGATCGAGGAGTGCGTTCGCAAGAGACATGAGACGCTCCGTGGAAAGTCGTAGGAAGCTCCGGCCGAGTCGGGCGCGGAACGTACGGGGTGAGGTTGTACAGGGAAACAGGTTGGGGTCAGCGGCGGACGTATCCCGCCTGACCGAAGGTGTCGCACGCATCGACGTTGCCGGTCCGGAGTCCGGCCACGAGCCATTCCTGGCGCTGGGCCGATGAGCCGTGCGTGAACGATTCTGGGCGGACGCGACGGCCGGCCTGCGCTTGCAAGCGGTCGTCACCGATGGCGGCGGCCGCCGCCATCCCCTCTTGGACATCGCCCTCTTCCAGGACCCGCTCTCGACGGTTCGCGTGGTGAGCCCAGACACCGGCGTAACAGTCCGCCTGGAGCTCCATCAACACCTGAAGCCGATTGGACTCCATGGTGCTGGCTCCGGACTGAAGTCCCCGGACCCAGTTCGACGTGCCGGCGAGTGTCTGGATGTGGTGCCCGACCTCGTGACCCACGACGTACGCTTGAGCGAAGTCGCCGGGGCCACCCATGCGAGCGAGTTGGTCGAAGAAGCTCGTGTCGAGGTAGAGCGCTTGGTCGGGCGGGCAGTAGAAGGGACCGACGGCCGCTGTGTTGTAGCCGCAGCCGGATTCGACCGCTTGCGAGAAGAGCACCATCGTCGGGGGCTGATAGCGGGCGCCGTTTTGGGCGAAGATCTCGGACCAGACGTCCTCCGTCATGCCGAGGACGGCGCTCAGGAACTGACCCGCTTCGTCTTCGATCGCTGCCCCGGACGGACTCGGTGTCGCCGCGGGGCCCGCGGTCGCTCCGCCGGAGCCGGCTAGGAATTGGAGTGCCGTGCTCGGGTCGCCGCCGAGAAGCACGAAGGCCAACAAGAGGAGTAGCCCGCCGCCGCCGACGGTAGCGGAGCGACGCCTTGGGCTGCGGCCCCTCCGGTCATCGACGTTGGTGCTCTGACGGGACTGTCGCCATCTCATCCGTGCCCTCCTCGTGTACGGGGTCGGACAGTCTGGGACGTGGAAGAGGCGTTGGCCATATGGACGAACTCGCTTTGGACGGAACCAACACCCACACTGACCGCATTGGGTGGGGAAAGTCACATCGAGTCGTCCACGATCTCCACCGAGGGGTGAACGCGGTACCCGATGCGCTGGATTCCTTTCGTCGCAGCAACGACACTCGCGATCGTAGCGTGTGATCCTTCCGCAGTGAATCCGCGAATCGAAGACGATGACTTCGTCGACACGTCCGGGTGGGAGACCTACACGGTGGACGGCCTGAAGGCCGAAGGGACCTCCGTGGATGGCCATTATGTGGAGGCGCTCTCCGATCCCTTCTTCCGCATGGGCGTCCTGTCTGCTCCTCCTGGTGTCGCGATCGGGCTCGTGACGCACTTGGACAACGCCCTCTACTACGTCCAACGCGGAGAGGGGACGTTGGCCTTCGAGCAAGACACCGTCGCATTGGCCGAAGGGGAGGTCCTCTTCGTCCGCGGCGGGACCGAACATCGGATCTACGATGTCTCGACCGGGCTGGACCTCGTCGTCATCCTCCCGCGTGGCCTGTCCATCCCTGAGGACCCGGAGTGGGTGCACCTCGGAACCGACTCCCTGACGGCGGGCCGCAGGCCCGACCAGAACACGTGGGCGGTCCTCTTCGAAACCTCTACCGCCGGGGTGGGCGTGTACCACTTGCCCAAAGGGGGCCAGGACGAGGGACTGACGCATGCCTTCCCGGAGATCAAGCTCGTCATGTCGGGCGGGGGCCGCTTCGACTTGGCCAACGGGGGGGTGGAGGCGAGCTCCGGGACCGTGGCGTACATCCCCGGCGGGATCCGACACCAGATCCGCCGCGTGTCCGACGACATAAGCGTCCTCTTCATGTGGAAGAAGTAGCGACCCTCTCGCGCGGGCCTACCTTCGGAGGATGCGCGGAAGCATCCAACTGACCGGCCGGGCCTCGTGCCCGATGTGTGGCCACCCGAGTCCGGCTGGCTCGGCGTTGGATGTGTGGCCGTGTGAGGCATGCGGCGTTCTGAACCACGTCGCTCGGCGCGTGCGCATGATCGAACCCATCGGCGCCGGTGACTTCGATCCCGCCGTGGTCGTCGGGCGACCCGACGAAGATGTGGGAGCCGGAGCGACGACGTCCGTCCCGTGCCCCGGATGCGCGTCACCCCTCACCACGCAGGACAGCCAGGCTCTGGTGCACTGCCCGTCGTGTGGCTCGTGGGCGAAGATCGAGCGGGTTTTGTCGGCGGATGACGTGGTGGACGGTGCCTATCCGATACCGACGCACCGCTTCGGCTTCCTCCGGGCTCGCAGAGAGGCTCGGGATGCAGAGCGCGATGCCGTCTTGGATCGGGCTCTCACCGCCGAGTCGGATACCGAGGCGGTGGGACGCCTGCTCGCGTTCACGCCGTGGGAAGCGCTCACACCCGATCGAGAGGAGCGGTTGATCCGCCTCCTCGAGGACGCCCCTCGGTCCTCTCTGCTCGATCGAGCGTCGTGTGTCGTCGTTCGCCGACTCCTCGTGGAAGCTCCGCACGACGCGATCGGATTGGACGAGCACCCCTGGCGCTATCTGGTCCTGCGATCCATCGCGCGGGTGGCGTTCCGCCCGGGTGCATCCGGGCGCTTGATCCAGGAACTTCGCCACGTGTACGGCGGGGGCGCCGCGGTGAAGCTGCTCTTGGACGTAGCCGACTACGCCCTCGGCGAAGGGTGGGACGACTATGCCGAGGACGCGCTCGATGTCTTGGGACACGCCCTGCAGCAAGGCGTGTGGGATGCCCGTCACGATCGGACCGCCGTCCTCTTGTATCGCCTCCCGTACGTCGACGAGCGGATTGCCGCGTGGCTCCTCACGCAGATCTCCTGGCTCTGGACCGTCGACGCCCGACTCGTCGCCCGGCTCGTCGACGACCTCGGCCTCGAGCGCCCGTCGTTGGCGGCGCTCGTGGCGAACGGAGTCACGTATGCGACCTCTCGGGGGTTCGACGACTACATCGATCACGTCCGTTTCCTGTGGACCCTATTCACCCCACTGGCCCGCGCGGTCGCCCTCGAGTCGTACGTGCACGTGCCGGCGGGGATCAGCGCAGACCGAGTCGACGAGGCTCGCTTCGCGATCGAGACCTTTCTCGCGCTGGAGGACGACCATGAGGCGGGGATCGCCGCGACGAAACTCCTCCGTTGGTGGGCCGACGCTTTGGATGACGAGAGTCCCGAGGCGCTCGCGAGCATCGCGGCGGCATTGCGCGCGCGGCTCCCGGAAGAGCCGACGTGGCCTCGCCCGCTGAGGCCTTCGGTGAGCGAGGAGGAGCTCGAGGCGCTGGCGACCTCTCTGCGAGACGGGGTAGAACAGCGCTCCCGGGCGGAGGTCGGGACGGAGGAGGAGGTCGGCGTGCGGGAGGTGGTGGAGGAGCTCGACGACGTCGAAGGCGACCTGGCCGAGCAAACGCGACGGTGGCGGTACGGCCGCGCCTGAGGTGGACTTGTCGTCCGGCGCCCGGTTGCGTCATATGGGCACCCGGCTGCTCACTACCCGACGACGAGGACGGGATCGACGATGGATCTACAGGCGCATGACCACCCCAAGGGCTTTCTCGACAAGATCGCTGCGGATCCCCGCGCCGGTCGGGTCACGATCCACCTGACCGGTGGCCATACCGTCACCGGAACCGTCGGCGAAACGGGCAATCACTCGGTCATCATCAAGGCGCTGTCGGGACGCGAATTCTTCGACGCCTACGTCCGCTTGGATGCGATCGCATCGATCGAGGTCCAGACCCGGTCGTAGGCCGAGCCGTTTCTACAACGCGAGAACCGAGTAGATCAGCAGGCCCAAGACGACGAGGGTGCCGATGAGGGCGTACGTCATGAGCACGAGGAAGGTCTTCGGGTAGACCGACCACCCGGGCCCGTAGAATCGTCGGGTCGCCAGGAAGAGGTGGATCGGAATCGCGAGGATGAGCACGTCCATGACCGAGGCGACGGCCGTCGCGCCGATCAGGTCGGGGAGTGAGGTGAGCGCGATCACGCCGAATGCGAAGGAGTGGAAGTACATCGCGAACACCATGTGATGCACGTACCACCGCTTCCTCCACATCATCTTCAGCAAGAGTGCGAAGAAGGGGAGGAGGACGATCATCGCTCGGGCGAGCAGGTCGACGAACGTCTGGGTGAAGCCCCGCTGGTCTTGCATTAATCGTTGGAAGCCGGCGGCCAAGCGATCGTTGAGCTCGTCGGTGCCGAGGTTCAGCGACCAGCCCGGGCCAGTCATCACGATCGTCGTGTCGGAGGACACGGTGGAGTCCGACGCGGGGACGGAGTCCGAAGCGGCCGCCGAGTCTGACAGGATCACTGTGTCCAGCTCGACCGCCGCGTCCACGGCCATCCCCGAATCCGGAGTCGATGAGGTCGGCTCTGCCTCGTCTTCCGAGAGTGGGACCGAGTCGACCGGTGCCGTGGACTCGGCCGTCGAATCCGGTGTGGTGAGGAGTCCGGGTTGGCTGACCTGCCGCCCGTCGACGTCGACACGATTCACGTCGAGCTCCCCGAAGGAGAGGAGCACGAACATCATAAACGACGTCAGTAGATACAGGCGGATCGGAGGGACGAATCGAGCGCGGCGCCCCTCTACGTACTCTCTCGCGACCCGACCCGGAGAGCGGACGAGAGGCCAGAGCGTGTGTCGCACCCGCGAGTCGAGTCCGAGAGCCTCGCTCGCGAAGTCCCTCGCGAATTCCCCGACCGGGAGGTCGATCGTGCCCGCGGACTGTCCGCACTGGGCGCAGTAGTTCTCTTCGAGCGGAGCATCACAGTTCGGGCACGATGCGCTCAAGCCTGCTCCCCCTCGATGCGTGACGTCCGTCGACGGAACCAATACCGCACGCGGTACAGTTTTCTTCAACGGAGTATCGACCGCCAGTCGGGGAAATCAGTCTCCGCGGAGCGCCTCCGTCGGGTGCACCTTGAGGGCACTCCGAGCCGGTACGCCGCTTGCCAGGACGGCGACGAGCGCGAAGGTGACCGCGACCGTTAGGTAGGTGAGCGGATCTCCGGGTCCGACTTCACCGAGGAAGGGGGACAGTGCCGGCGCGGTCGAACGGGCTACCACCACGCCCACGACGAGCCCCAACCCCACCCAGCGCGCACCCTTCGCGAGCACGACGCGCAAGACGTCAGCGGTGCCTCCGCCCAAGGCCAGACGAACCCCGAGTTCGTGGCGACTCCGAGCGACGGAGTATTGCACGAGACCGTAGACACCGAGAGCAGCCAGGAGCAGCGCGGCCAGCCCCATCGCGCCGATGAGCACCGTGCCGACCCGTTGCGGCAGGAGTGCGTCGTCGAGGATTTCCCGGCTGAGGGTGGGTTCCACCCGACGCTGTCCCGGGACCACGCGTCTCACGAGCTCGACGACCTCCTCGAGATTGGCGTTGCTGGTGCGCACCGTAACGCGAACGATGCCCGGGGGAGTGCTCATGACCCGGTAGAGGATGGGGTCGGGGACCTCGTCCTGAACCAGGTAGCGTGTATCCTGAACGACGCCGACCACGCGCGCCTCGGACCCGTCCACGCGGACGGTACGTCCGACGGCCGCCTCTGCGGGCCAGAACCGGTCGGCCATGGCGCGTGATGCGATCACCAGCGGCTCGTCCTCGTCGCCCGAAGCGAAGTCTCGTCCCGCGAGGACGGGAATCGAGAGGGCTGCGAAGTAGCCGGCCGACACGGTGCGCGCGTCCACGATGTGGGTGTCCGCATCGGGGGGTAGCGGGACGCCGGGTACCTCGATGTCGAGGGGAGTGCGGGCCACACCGATCGGCGGCGCGTTCGCGGCGACGGCCTCCGTCGCCCCGACCGTGCCGAGTTGGTCGAGAAGGGCTCGAACGGTTGCCGTCCGGTCGGGAGACTCTTGGTCCGTCAGATCGATCGCCACGGTCCACGTATCGTCGGCTGCGAAGCCGGGATCGAGCTCGCCGCCTGCAGCCAGGGCCCGGGCGAACAGCCCGGTGGCTACGACGAGCGTGACCGATACGGCGACTTGAGCGACGACGAGAACCGCGCGGAGCCGCTCGACGCCGCGCCGTGCTTCGCCGCGCGAGCGGAGGGCGTGGGCCGGACTCTGGCGGAGCACATGGAGCGACGGGGTTATGGACGCCGCGCCCGCGGCGATCACGGCGGCCCCGGCCGACAGAACCAGCACACGCCAGTCGATCCCGAGGTCCAGTCGTAGACCGTTGCTCACCCGGGGGAGTGCCTGACTGAGGGTCGTGTTGATTCGGAGCGCGAGCGTGACGCCGATCGCGGTCCCGATCGCAGTCAGCACGAGCGCCTCACTCGCCATCGTTCGGACGATACGACCGACCCCTGCTCCGAGGGCCACGCGAAGCGACATCTCTCGCTCTCGTGAGAGCGCGCGCACGAGGAGGATCGATCCAACGTTCAGACACGCGATCAGGAGCACGAGGAGAGAGACCCCCGTGAGGAGACTGGCGAACACGACGACCCCTGCGTGCAAGCTGTGGTCGAGTCCCGTCGTCTGCGTCACCCCGACCCGATGGCCGCGATTCGTCGTGGGGGACGCGCGCTCGAGCTCCTCGCCGATCCCACGGAGCGCGGCTCGAGCGGTCTCCACGGTCGCGCCTGGTGCGAGCCGTCCGATCAACTCGAACGGCTTCGAGGCGGGGTCGCTCGGATCGAACCCCGGAAGGAAGGTTTCCGCCGCCGAGATGGACACCCAGAGGTCGGATGGAAATCCGATGAAGTGGCCTTCGAAGCCCTCCGGGCCGACCCCGACCACCGTGACCTGCGTGTCCGAGATGCGCACTTCGCGTCCGACGACACTCGGGTCTGCCCCGAACGACTCCTGCCAGAGTGCGTGGGTGAGCACGGCTGTGGGTGCGTCCCCGAAGACGACCGGACTCGGCATCTCGAGCCGGCCGAGGGTGGGGGTCAGACCCAACAGTCCGAAGTACTCGGGTGATACGAGCTGAACGACGATGTCGGGACCGGACTCGTCGCCCAGCGTCGCGCGCACGCCGGTGAAGGCGGCGAGCGACTCAACCCGATCGCTCTCCCGGTACCGGAGATAGTCGCCCCATGAGATGCTGAGGAAGGAGTTTCCTCCAGGGATATCGGGCCAGACGTCGACCAGTCCGCTCGGCTCGGAGACGGGCAGGGGGCGGAGTAGGAGGGCGTTCACGACGGTGAACAAGGTCGTGTTCGCCGCGATCCCCAGCGCGAGGACGAGCGACGCCGTCGCGGCCAGAACGGGCGCGCGCCTCAGACTCCGCGCGGCGTAGCGGAGGTCTGCGGCCAACTCAGACCACGGCC
>JBCCEZ010000107.1:0-7678 GCA_039030015.1 Gemmatimonadota bacterium
AACCTGATCTACGTGCGGCGATGGGCGATTCAGACTTACGGCACGCTCGACGCCGATGTCTGAGCCTCGATCAGCCGCTCCTGATGCGGCGCGCCGTCCCGTGGCAGAATGTGCCGTGGCGCTCCGACACCTCAGGCTGATCTCGCTGCTCGGAGCCGCGGTCCTCTCCTCGGCGGGCTGCGACGGCACCGTGGTCACCGGCAACCCGAGCGACGGCGGCAGCGACGGACGCGACGCGCAGCTCCCGGACGGCGCGATCCTCTCGCCGGACTGCGCGGAGGTCGCACCGGCGGCCGAGGTCTTCGCGAACAACTGCGCGGTCGCCGGCGCCTGCCACGTGCCGGGAGGGCGCTTCCCCGACCTGAGCTGGCGAGGGCTGCCCGCGCTCGTCGGTGGCGCCAGCCGACGCGAGCCGAGCGAGACGCTCGTGGTCGCGGGTGATCCCGAAGCGAGCTGGCTCGTACGCAAGATGCGCGGCACGCAGGGGGCCGGAAACGGTGCGCTCATGCCGATCGGGACCGACGAGCCGATCGATGGGCTCGCCACCATCGAGCAGTGGATCCCGCGCTGAAGGCCTGCATGAGCTCGTCGCGCGCCGCGTTGATCGAGTCCGCATCGTCGCCCTTCAGAGCCTCCTTGGCCGCGTTCGTCGCTTCCTCGAGGCGAGCCTTGGAGTCGGCCGACACCATGTCGCCCCACTCTGCGCTGTCCTTCTCGACTTGGTAGACCAGCGAGTCGAGCTGGTTGCGGCTCTCGACCTTGCCGCGACGCTCCTCGTCCTCTGCAGCGTGCGCTTCGGCGTCCTTCACCATGTTCTCGATCTCGGCATCCGACAGACCGCTCGATGCCTCGATCCGGATCTTCTGCTCCTTCCCGGTCGCCTTGTCGAGCGCCGAGACGTGCAGGATGCCGTTCGCGTCGATGTCGAAGGTCACCTCGACCTGGGGCGTTCCGCGCGTTGCCGGCGGAATTCCCGTGAGCGTGAACTTGCCGATGGTCTTGTTGTCCATCGCCATCTTCCGCTCACCCTGGAGCACGTGGATCTCGACGCTCGTCTGGTTGTCTTCGGCCGTCGAGAAGACCTCGGCCTTCTTGGTCGGGATCGTCGTGTTCCGCTCGATGAGCGGCGTCATGACACCCCCGAGGGTCTCGATGCCGAGTGAGAGCGGCGTGACGTCCAGCAGGAGGACGTCGGTCACGTCACCCGACAACACCCCGCCCTGAATCGCTGCACCGATGCCCACGACCTCGTCCGGGTTCACGCCCTTGTGGGGCTCTTTCCCGAAGAAGTCCTTCACGATCTCCTGGAGCTTCGGCATGCGCGTGGAGCCACCGACGAGAATGACCTCGTCGATGTCTTCCTTCGACAGTCCTGCATCCTTGAGCGCGGCTTCCATCGGCGGGATCGTGCGCTGGTTCAAATCGTCGACCAGCTGCTCGAATTTCGCCCGGGACAGCGTGTAGTTGAGGTGCTTCGGGCCGTCCTGAGTCGCGGTGATGAAGGGGAGGTTGATGTCGGACGACATCGTCGTCGACAGCTCCATCTTCGCCTTCTCCGCAGCCTCCTTCAGGCGCTGGAGGGCCATCGAGTCCTGCGATAGGTCGATGCCCTGATCCCGCTTGAACTCTTCGACGAGCCAGTTGATCACGCGCTGATCGTAGTCGTCGCCACCCAGGTGCGTGTCGCCGTTCGTCGACTTCACCTCGAAGACGCCATCACCGAGCTCGAGGATCGAGATGTCGTACGTCCCGCCACCGAGGTCGAAGACCGCGATCTTCTCGTCCGCGTCCTTGTCCAGCCCGTAGGCCAGTGCCGCGGCGGTCGGCTCGTTGATAATCCGAAGGACCTCGAGGCCGGCGATCTTCCCGGCGTCCTTGGTCGCTTGCCGCTGGGCGTCGTTGAAGTACGCTGGGACGGTGATCACCGCCTGATTGACCTTGGTGCCGAGGTAATCCTCGGCGGTCTGGCGCATCTTCTGGAGGATCATCGCCGAGATCTCGGGCGGCGTGAACGTCTTGTCCGCGTTCGGGATCTTCACGGAGACGCGATCCTTCGCACCGCGGACGACGTCGTACGGGACGAGCGTCTCCTCGTCCTGCACCTCGTCGTGACGGCGGCCCATGAACCGCTTGATGGAGAACACGGTGTTCTCCGGGTTGGTGATCGCCTGGCGTCGGGCGACCTGCCCGACGAGTCGCTCTCCGTCCTTCGTGAAGGCGACGACCGACGGAGTCGTCCGGCCGCCCTCCGCGTTGGGGATCACGACGGGCTCACCACCCTCCATGACCGCGACCACCGAGTTGGTGGTACCGAGGTCGATGCCGATGACTTTACCCATGCGCTCCTCTGTTCGGTGTAACGAGTTGATCGGTGTTCACGCGGCACGGGAAGTGCAATGACCATGCCCGGGAAGCGGCGTGGAAACCCGCCGAATTGGCGTACGATCTGAGGGGCGCGCTGCCATTGTGGCAGTCTTTCGGTGGGGGCGCTCGCGCGGATAGCTTGTCGGCGCCCCGCACCCCGTCTCGCGCGCCAGATGTTCCCCCTTCGCGACCACAATCCGACCGAGATCGCGCCGATCTTCACGGTTGCGCTCGGACTGGTGACGGTGTTCGCGTGGATCGTCGTTCAGGGTGCGGGTGGGGGCGATGCGTACTTCGCCTCGATCTGCGGGTTGGGCGCCCTCCCCTCCGCGATTACGGGGGGAGTCGACATCGCGTCACTCGGCCGTGATTCGTGCCCCGTGGCTAACGTCGGCGCACCCGGACTCCTCACGTCGATCTTCCTTCACGGAAGCTGGGGACACCTCATCGGCAACATGTGGTTCCTGTGGGTCTTCGGGAACAACATCGAGGATTCGATGGGGCACCTCCGCTTTTTGGCCTTTTACGTCGCGACGGGACTGGCCGCCGCCGGAGCGCAGATCGCGATGGACCCGTCGTCGACCGTTCCGATGGTCGGTGCGTCCGGCGCCATCTCGGGCGTCATGGGTGCCTACCTCGTCCTCTATCCGAAGGCGCGTGTCGACACCCTCGCGGCGGTTTGGGTCGTCCCGCTGCCGGCCTGGATGATGCTCGGATACTGGATGCTGCTTCAGCTCAGTGGCATCCTCGCCCCACAGGGGCCAGGTGGGGGCGTGGCGTACGGCGCGCATATCGGCGGCTTCGTCGCCGGCGTGGCCCTGATTCCACTCTTCCGGAATCCAAAGCTGGTGACCGCGAAGAGGGCGGGGGTCGTTCTCCCCCGTGAGGAACTCGATCACCGAGGGTGGTGGTGATCGGTCTCGCGGCGACGGCGCCGATGCTCCTCACCGAGCTGACCGTCGAGGCGGCGCAACAGATCGTCGTGCCACCGGGCGGGATCGACACGCCGCTCCTCGAGCGCCTCCGTTCCTTGGTCGGGCTCGTCTGCCTCCTGCTCATGGCCTGGGCGTTGAGCACGGATCATTCGAAGATCCCCTGGCGCGTCATCCTTTGGGGGGTGGGCCTGCAGTTCTTGTTCGGGCTCTTCATCCTCAAGACGGCCACGGGGGAGGCGATCTTCGACACCGCGGGCCTCGTCGTGACCGAGCTCCTCGGCTTCACCAAAGACGGGGCCACCTTCGTCTTCGGCAATCTTGTCGATCAGACCGTCCCGGTCGGCGTCATCGGCCAAGACGGCTTCGAGGCGGCGCCCGGGCAGGTCGCGGAGACGGGTGCCGCGTTCGCCTTCTTCGTCCTGCCGACGATCATCTTCTTTTCGTCGCTCATGACTGTGCTCTACCACCTGGGCATCATGCAGTGGCTCGTACGCGGCTTCGCCCTCGTTATGCAGCGCACGATGGGGACGTCCGGGGCCGAGACCCTCTCAGCGGCGGGCAACATCTTCGTGGGCCAGACGGAAGCCCCACTGCTCGTGAAGCCGTTCATCGAGAGGATGACCAACTCCGAGCTCATGGCGGTGATGACCGGCGGCTTCGCAACCGTGGCCGGTGGCGTTCTCGCTGTCTACATCGGCTGGATGATCACGTACTTCCCGGACGTCGCGGGACATATGATTGCGGCGTCGGTGATGTCCGCTCCGGCCGCGCTCGCGGTGTCGAAGCTCATGCACCCCGAAACGGAGCGTCCGGAAACTCATGGCGGTGTCGAGATCGCTGTGGATCGACCCGACGTCAACGTGGTGGATGCGGCGGCTCGCGGGGCCTCCGAAGGTCTTCATCTCGCCCTCAACGTCGGCGCGATGATGATCGCCTTCATCGCGCTCATCTTCTTGATCAACGGCATTCTGGGTTGGATCGGGGGACTCGCGGGCTTCGACGCGCTGAGCCTCGAGTGGATCCTCGGGTGGATCCTCGCGCCACTCGCGTGGCTGATGGGCGTGCCATGGGTCGATGCGCACGCCGTCGCATCACTTCTGGGCGTGAAGACGGTCCTCAACGAGTTCATCGCCTATCTGCAGCTCGCCGGTTCGATCGGCGCGGGAACGACGATGGAGCCTCGATCGATCATCATCGCCACCTACGCACTGTCGGGCTTTGCGAACTTCGGCTCGATCGCGGTCCAGATCGCCGGGATCGGGGGGATCGCGCCGTCGCGCCGCCAGGACCTCTCGCGCCTCGGGCTCCGTGCGATGATCGGCGGCACGATCGCCGCATTCATGACCGCCACCGTCGCGGGCATGCTCTTGTGACGGCGACCGGGCATCTCTCGGATCGCATCGCGGCCGCGCTGACCGATCTCTCGCCGACGCCCCCTCGCGTGGGGATCGTCTTGGGGTCCGGGCTGGCCGCTCTGGAAGACCGCCTTGAAGATCGACGCCGTCTGGACTTCGGAGAGGTCGGGCTGCCCTCCGCCGGCGTCGCCGGTCACGGCGGCCACTACGTGGTGGGTCGCCTTCGTGACGTCCCGGTCGTCGTGCAGGCGGGACGGATCCATCCCTACGAGGGAGCCGCGCCTACGGTGGTGGCCGCGCCCGTCCGCGCGATGGCTGCGCTCGGGGTGAGCGCGCTTATCATGACGAGCGCCGTCGGGAGTCTGAGGTCCACGCTCGAGCCGGGTGCCCTAGTGCTGCTCGACGACGTGCTCAACGTCTCGTTCCGCGCCCCGCTGGAAGGGCGATTCCAAGCCGGCGACGTCGTCGACGCCGAGTCACCCTTTCCCGACATGAGCGCGCCGTTCGACCCGCGGCTCCAAGCTTTGGCTCTCGCCGTCTCGGCCGAATCCGGCGTCGAGTTACGCCGTGCCGTGTATGCTGCGGTGCTCGGGCCCGCCTACGAGACGCGGGCCGAGGTTCGACTCTTGGCGCGACTCGGTGGCGACGTGGTGGGTATGTCCACGGTCTCGGAGACGGTGGTCGCCGCCGCCGTCGGACTTCCTCTCGTCGCGCTCTCGGTGGTGACGAACTTCGGTACGGGTCTCGGCGAGGCTCGCCTGGATCACGACGATGTCTTGGAGCGGGGCGCCCGGAGCGCGGAGCGAGCGATCGATATCGTGGAGGGGTTGGTGCGGCGCCTCGAGGCTCAGGAGGCCCCGTCGTGACGGGCGAAGTGGTTCAGCGGTCCGTGCCCCGATCCGAGTCCGGGCGCCGTGGCGATCGCTTCGGCCACGAACGCGAGTGCTCGGTCCACCGAGTCGGAGAGCGACTGTCCGTGTGCCAGCCCAGCCGTCACCACGGCGGACAGCGTGCATCCCGTCCCGTGCGTGTGTCGGGATTCGATGCGGACTCGAGCCCACGTCGTCTCCCGCTGTCCGTCGAAGAGCACGTCGACGACGTCACCGGAGAGGTGCCCTCCCTTAACCAGGGCTGCGTCGGCGCCGAGCTCCACGAGCCGTCGGGCCGCCACCCCCATCTCTTCGGGGGTTCGGACTGGTGCCCCCGTGAGGCGCTCCGCCTCGCCCAGGTTGGGTGTCACGAGGGTCGCCCGGGGGATCAATCGTTCGAGGAGGGCTCGCTCTGCGCCGTCGTCGAGGAGGCGGTCTCCGCTCGTGGCCACCATCACCGGATCCACGACGAGTGGGCAGTCCAGCATCGCCATCTCGTCCGCGACGACCTCGACGAGGGCCGAGGTGGCCAGCATCCCGGTCTTGGCCGCCGCCGGTGGAAGGTCGTCCGCAAGCGCCCGGAGTTGGGCGCGGACGAGGTCGAGCGGAATCGGGTGGATCGCCGTCACTCCGCGAGTATTCTGCGCGGTGACCGCAGTCACGACCGAGGTGCCGAAGGCTCCGAACTGGTGGAAGCTCTTCAGGTCTGCCTGGATGCCCGCACCGCCGCCGCTGTCGCTGCCTGCGATGGTGAGAGCCACGGGGATATCGACCGGTCCGTCCATGTCACAAGGTCGCGGCCCGAATGACCCTGAGCCAGCGCAGGAGCGCGCTCGTCCGAAGGCTACACCGCCGGAAGACGCGAGAGCGAGAGGGGCTCGTCCTGGTGGAGGGCGTCCGTGCAGCTCGTGAGGCGCTCGACGCCGACGCACGGGTCCGCTTTGCACTCCTCGCGCCGTCCCTCCAGACGACAGCGGATGGGCCCGCTCTGACTTCTGTGCTCGTGAACTCGCCCGCAGAAACGACCGAAGTACCCGACGCCGAGTTGTCGGCCCTGTCGGGGACCGAGAACCCCCAGGGCGTGCTCCTCGTCTGTTCCGAGCCGGAGCACGACCTCGCCGCTACCGAGCACGGCCCCATCCTGGTCCTGGATGCCCTTCAAGACCCCGGGAACGTCGGCACCCTGATCCGCTCCGCGGTCGCCTTCGACTTCGCCGGCGTCTGGCTCCTGCCGGGCTCCGCGGACCCATGGGGTGCCAAAGCCGTTCGAGCGTCCGCAGGATCAGCCTTCCGTCGGCCGGTCGTTCGATGTCACCTTTCCGAGGTCCAACAGCAGATCCGCCAATCGTCGCTCGAGTTGTGGGCGGCGGCCGCGGACGGGGTGCGAATCGATCGGTCCGCCGGAGACGCCGATCGGGCTTCGGTGTGCCTCGTCGTGGGCAACGAGGGCCGCGGCGTGAGCGCTGAGGTTCGCGAGTCGGCGGACAAGATCGTCCGAGTCGAGATGCCGGGACCAACCGAATCACTCAACGCCGCGATCGCGGGCTCCATTCTGATGCATGCCCTCGGCGGTGGAGCCCCGTCATGAGTCCGTGGGTCATCCCGACGCTAGCCGGCATTTACGGGCTCATGTTCGGCTCCTTCCTGAACGTGTGCGCGCTCCGTTGGCCTGTGGACGAGTCGGTGATTCGGCCGCGGTCCCGATGCCCCCGTTGCGGCACCCTCATCGCCTGGCACGACAACATCCCGGTGGTGAGCTGGCTGATCCTTCGCGGGAAGTGCCGTGGATGTGGAGAGCCGGTGTCCATGCAGTACCCGCTCACCGAGTTGGCCACTGGGCTCATGTGGGCCGCGACTTTCGCCCTACACGGTCCGACGGTCGAGGCGTTCCGAGGGAGTCTCTTCCTCACGATCTGTTTCGGCATCGCGATCTCCGACGCGCGCTACTACATCATCCCAGATCAGTTTTCGCTCGGTGGCCTCGTGCTCGGCCTCGTGCTCGCGGCGTTTCCCGGCGGACCCGTGTGGCTCACCCCGACGCTCGAGGGTATCCCCTTCGGGCCCGAGGTCGCGCCCCCGCACCCGGGCGCCCCCGCCGGGGGCGGGGTCCAGGGGCTCGTGGGGGTGGGGGGCACGGCCCAGAACCGAAAGCGGC
>JBCCEZ010000108.1:0-7564 GCA_039030015.1 Gemmatimonadota bacterium
AGCTGATTCAGTTCAGAATCTCGGGTGACCTATGTATGTCAGCTATTGCTGACCTTCAGCACTAATTAGGAAACATGTACGGATTGTGTCGTGTGTGCGTTCAGCGGAAGCACCAAACGAATGATGGTCCCGCGGCCGAATTCACTCTCGGCCTCCACCCGGCCGCCCATGCCTTCGATCAGGTGGCGAACGATGGCAAGGCCAAGCCCGGTACCGCCGATGTCTCGCGCGCGAGAAGAGTCCGCGCGGTAGAAACGCTCGAAGATCCTCGGGAGTGCCTTGGGAGGAATCCCCTCCCCCTCGTCCCGGACCTCCACATGTGCGAGGTCACCCTCAACGCGACGGGCCGTCACTCGGACGACGCCGCCCTCATCACTGTGGCGTACGGCGTTTTCGAGCAGGTTCCGGAGACTCTGATTGAGTCCTTGCCGGTCGGCGTACACGTCGAGAGGGGCGTCGATCTCGATCGTGATGTCGCGTCGCACCGCGGCGTCGGCGCAGAGGCTCCACGCCTCCTCCGTGACCTCGTGGACACCGAGGATCTCGGGCCGGGCGATCCACCCCCCGGACTCGAGGCGCGAAAGGTCGAGAAGACCGTCCACGAGGTGCTGCAGGCGCAGAGCGTTGTTCCTGATGGAGGCGATGAAGCCCTGACGAATGTGCTCGGGCGGTTCATCCTCCATGAGCGTTTCCGCGTACCCGCGGATCGACGTGAGCGGGGTTTTGAGCTCGTGGGAGGCGTTCACGACGAAGTCGCGCCGAACCTGCTCGAGCCGACGGATCTCGGAGACGTCGAGGAGGGTCGTCACCGCCCCGCCCGTATCGAGGGTCCTCGAGGACACGATCAGGTGAGACGCACCGACCTGAACCTCTCGTTGACTGACCGGTCGGATCGCCGACTCGGCGAGCACGTGCCTCAGCTCGGTGTTGCGCACCAGCTCCTGAACGGGGGTCCCCACCGTGAACGAGTGGAGCCCGAGCAGCTCGTTGGCGGCCCGGTTCGTGCGGAACACCCGGGCGTCATCCGTGAGCGCTACGACGCCCTCGGCCATGCAGTCGATGAGCGCCTGCATGCCGTCGCGCTCTTGGCGAAGCTCCGAGAGTCGGGTCGCGAGTTCCTCGGTCAGGCGGTTCAGTGCGGTCGCGAGCTCGTCCAGCTCGGGGACGCCGGAGTCCGACGGGGCGCGTCCATCGAATTCACCAGCCGCCATTCGCTGGGAGAGCGAAACGAAGCGCACGAGGGGTCGACTGAGCGCTCCGCTGACGAAGTAGGCGATCACGAGGGCCGCCAACATCGCGAGGAGTCCACCCAGCATCAGCGCGTCTCTCGCCCGACTCACCGCTCGCTCGACATCGGTCAGCGGGGCGGCCACCCGGAGCACGATGGGCTCTCCACCCAGCGTCACGAGGCGGGCGCCATAGAGGAGAGGCTCATCGACCGTCGCGGAGGTGCGCTGGGCGAACGAGACATCCCCCGCGAGCGCGCCCCGGACCTCGGGCCGATCGGAGTGGTCTTCGACCTCCGGAAGGCGCTCCGGTTCGACGTACGAGTCCCCCAACACCACGCCCTGGGGTGAGATCAGCGAAACCCGGTAGCCGACCCGTCCGGTGATCTCGCGGGCGAGGGCGTCCGGGTTCGCGTCGGTCGCCCCTTCGAGGATCCACTCGCCGAGCGCGAGTTGGCGTGCGAGCTCTTCCTCGAACGTCTCCGTGAGCACCCGTCGCAGGCCGGACGTGACCAAGACCACGGCGAGGACCGTCATCACGGCGACGACTCCGGCGAATCCGCCGAAGAGCCGGTGTCGGATACGCAGACGCTGAGACACGGCGTGAATCACGTCGGACCGTTGGGGATCGGACGGCGGCGAGGGGAAGAGAGCCCCCGGATCGCTCGAACCGGCTTCAGGCTTCATCGCGCGGCCGTCTACCGCTCGGCCAAGGAGTAGGTCATCGTCCGTGGTTCCTGAATCGGAAGGTCGAGAGCACACTCGACCTCGTTCCTGGCGCGAATGTCACCCGAGCCGAGGCTCGCTTCAACTGACGCCAAGCCCCCCGCGGGCCGTACCGGGGTCTTGTTACGCCGACGTTACAATTCCGTGACGTCCTTGTCACAGCCGGGTCGGCCGTAGACGACCGATTTGTGTGCGCCGGAGCGGCCCACACACCGAGTCCGGCGCCTCGGGTGAAGACGGCGGCCCGGCATCGCGTACCTTGCTACGGCCACGCCACCGAGCCCCGCCGCTACCGTGACCCGACGCTACACCGATGACGAGTTCAGAGAGATCCTCCGCACCGCGCTGGCACTGCAAGAGAAGAAGTCGTCTGGAACCGATGTGGACACGCGCGAGGGACTGGCGCTGACCGACATCGAGGCGATCGCAGCCGAAGTCGGCGTCGACGCGGCGCTCGTGCGCCAGGCCGCCGGACAACTCGGCTCCGTCGGGGCTACAGGGTTGGGTGGCCTGAGCACGCAGCGGGTCATTCAAGTGGATGGGTCGATTCCTGCAGAACTCGGTGAGCGTGGACTCACACGGCTGATCGACGCCGTGCGGGCGGCCGCGGACGCGCCGGGGACAGCCCAGCACGTCCTCGGCGGCCTCGAGTGGAAGCGCGGGGGCGAGATGGTGCAGGCCCACGTCTCCCTCTCCCCGCGAGAAGGGGAGACACGTGTGCGCGTCTCCATGGACCGCACGACGGGGATGTCCGCCTCGGGGGCCCTGGCGATTGTCGGCGGAATCTTCTCGATGTTGGCCGTCATCGCGGGAGCGAAGGAGGGACTCGACCTGCTCATCCCCGTCCTCGGGCTCGCACCCTTTGCGGTGTCGGTCGGTATCGTGGCCGCCGTCTGGAAGAGATCCGCAAAGGCCGCCGCTCGAGAGGCGCAGAAGATCCTGGACGCCGTCCTGCGCGAGGGCCAGGACATCGCCAAGGCCGCCTCCGGCGAATCGCTACCGACGGCCTCGCCTGATCGGGTGATCGAAGCGCCCGCCGAAGAGGCGGGCTAGACGGACTCCGCCGAGGCCGTCTCGATCTGCTGGAGCGCGTCCCGCTCTCGGCGCATCTGTTCGGGGGTGGACGCCACCACCGCGTCCAATCGGGTCTTCAGGAGGTACCAACCGATCCCCATCACCCCGAACGACGAGACCGCGACGGACGTCCAGAAGACCGCCCACCCCTGCCCGTTGTCCTGAAGCAGCGGCGCGATCATCGGCATCACAAATCGGGTGAGGCTTTCGGCCGCAAATGCTGCCATGAGGCCAATATACGACCACGACATCCAGATCGCGTGCTCGCGAATCCACTTCGCCCTCGGACGCCGGGCCAAGACCGTGAACATGCCTCCGAAGAGGGTCACCGAGCTCATGATCGCGGCAAAGTGGAAAGGGCCGAACGAGCCCGTGAGGTCGTAGATCAAAAAGGCGCTCACCAGCAGGCCGACCATGAACCACCCGTACGCGTGGCCGATCGTTCGGTGCCATCGGGTGCCCTTGGGGATCCACATCACCCACGCACCCGTGATGATCGCCAAGAAGCTGCACACCAGGTGGATCATCCCCATCTCACTCATCGCCCACACCTCCCAGAAGTTGTTCCATGCGTTGGAGATAGCCGCGGAACGCTGCCCTGCCCTGAATCGAGAGCCGATATCGGCTGGCGGCACGGCCATTGGTCATGTGCTTCGAAGCCTCGACGTAGCCGGCGTCGGTGAGCTTCGAGATGTGCGTACTCAGGTTGCCGTCCGTCGCGCCGACGCGGTCCCTGAGGTAGGTAAATTCCGCATCGTCGACGGAGGCGAGGATCGCCATGACGGCCAGACGGATCCGCGAATGGATGACGTCGTCCAGCGCGCGATAGTCGAAGGTGCCGCGCTCCGTCATTCGCGGGTTCAGTCCGCTGTCGGCGGGTACGGGGCTTCCTGCTCCAGCTGGCGCAAGCGCAGTGCGGGCCCGATCGCCAAGACCACGGTCATGACGGCGAGCAGCAGGAGGCCGTGCGGGCTGGCCCAGACGAGCAGAACGGTGGCGCCGATCCACCACGCCACCGCGACGGCCTGGAGCCATCGGAGCCCCGCGACGAAGCCGCTCGCGAAGTAGCCTGCCCCGAAGAGGGCCGCAACGACCCCGGAGAGGGCTTGGGGTGCCAGTGCACCGGTGAAGATCGAGATCCCACCGATCAGGGTCAGCGTCACTCCCAGGCTGATCCAGATGCCCCCGAAGGCCTGACTGGCCGCGTTCCGGACAATCGGAGCCCGATCGTGCTCCCGCGCCAGCACGAGGGAGTAGAACCACCCCGCTCCGACCGCCCCGACCCATAGCCAGGGGATCAGTTCGTAGCGGGTCGCTCGGACGGCCAGATAGGTCGACAACATGCCGAGCGAGCCCACCAGCCCCCAAACCGCCTGGTGCCGCCACGTGCCCCCGAGGAAGCGATGACTGTGGTCCATGAGGGAGCGGATCCACGCGAGATCCTCTCGAGCCGTCGTGTCATTCATGGCGCCCGAACCCCCTATTCTTCGCGCGGTTCAAAGGCCGCGGCGATTCGACTTTGAAAAACAGAGCAACTTTGAAAAACAAAGTCAACGAGCCCTGATTGTCAACGGAACTCGACTTGCACGACTTATTTGTTCGGTCTATCTTCGGGTCACAATTCGGTTTTTATTCGGGTTCAGTCCCCGGTTCCGACGTGGATGTGGGGTGGTGCGGGTGCGACGCGGCCACTTCGGAGCCGGGGATTGCCGTCTCTGGACACTTCACGAGCGACGCAATCCGCCATGGCCCCTTCCCCTCCTCGAACACAGAGTGTTCCCACCCACCAAGGCCGTGGGTGGGCTCATGACACCACCCAAGAATGGCTGGCCTCCGCGGCTCCTGAAGCCAGCTGGGCGACGGGTCCCGGTGCCGGCTCGGCGTTCGTTCTGTCCTCACAACACCGCGTTACGACGCGTAGTCGTTCCGCACTCTGTCTTTGGTTACCGACGTTCGAACTACGGCTCGAACTCGTGCGCACCCCCGAATTGGATCGCGCTTCCGTCGCCCTGCTCTCTCCCGGCGAAAGCACACGGAGAACGATTTGGCAGGTCTCGGAACGGGCCCACGAGGCGGGAGTTCGCCCCGGGCAGCTCGTATCACAAGCCGTCTCCCTCTGCACATCCCTGACCCTCCTCGAGCCCGATCCAGCGCATTACGACGCGGCCGTGGACACGATGCTCGAAGTACTCACCGATCTGACCCCCGTCGTGGAGCCCGCGGGGCGTGGTCGTGTCTTCCTGGGCATGGACGGGCTCGGTCGCCTGTTCGGCTCTCCGCCTCGACTTATCCAACGCGCGCTCCACTCCCTCTTCGGCGTCTTCCCCTCACCGCTCGTCGCCGCGACACGGGCCGGTATGGCACCCGGGAAGTTCGGCGCCTGGGTCGCCGCCGCATCTGCGCGATCCGGCCAACCGGTCATCGTCCCCGAAGCGGAGCTCGCCTCCTTTTTCGCTCGATGCCCTGTCGCTGCGTTGCCGGTCGACCCCCTCGTCATCCAACGACTCGAGCGCCTCGGCGTCTCCACCCTGGGAGAGCTCCGCCGATTCCCAGAATCCGCCCTCATCGCGCAATTCGGCGAAGACGGGAAACATGCCCTGGCATGGTCCACGGCTCGCAGAATCGACTCCGTTCGCCCGTGGCACCGACCACGCCCGGTACGGGTCTCCCTCGAGTTTCCTCAACCGGTCGGTACGACCGAAACCCTTCATGGGGCCCTCGACCGTCTCGTCGAGCGTGCGCTCTCTCGTCCGGCCCGACGAGGCCGGAGTGTGACAGGAGTCCGTATGGGCGCCCACCTCGAAGGCGGGGGATCGTGGTTCGTCGAGACCGTCCTTCGCGAACCGACCGCAGAACGCGAGCGCATCGCGGCTCCACTCCGTGCGAAGATGGCCATCAGCCCACCGTCCAAGGCCGTCGAAACCCTCGTGCTGGAGCTGACGAATTTCGGTGTGGCCAGCGCTCAAACCGGCCTCTTCGACCGACGGATCGAGGGAGGTCGATACGCAGGCGGGCACAACTTCGAAGACGGTGAAGTGCCTACTATGCTTAAAGATGCAGTGCGTGAGCTGAAGCTACGTCTAGGGCACTCCCCTCTCTACCGCGTTGTCGAGATCGATCCGTGGTCTCGGATCCCCGAACGGCGCCATGCACTCCTGAGTTTCGACCCATGAAGCCACCACATCGTCCCCGTCTTAAACCTCTCGGGCGCCCTCGTGCCGTCCACGTCCGTACGGACGAAGACGGCCAGCCCGTCCATGTTCGACTCCCCGGAAAGCCCGCTCGTCGGGTCGCCGCGGTACGAGAAGCGTGGCGTATCGACGACGAATGGTGGCGTCAGGCGATCTCACGGGAGTACCGAACGATCGTACTGGACGACGGCGCGGTCCTGACCCTGTACCGGGATCTCGTCGACGGATCGTGGTACATCCAAAAGACCTGAAGCCCGATCGACCATGGTCACCGCCCCTTGTCCCGGTGATCTTCATGGGTCCCCGCCCTCTCCACGCAGCGCTCTCGTGGCTCCACACCCCGTCATCACCCGTGTGCAGCCGAAGCGGCGTGCGGCTCACGTCATCGTTCATCTCGACGACGGCGAGCCGCTGGAGCTCACGTTGGAGGCGATCGAACGCCTCCGGCTCGGCGTGGGGGACAGCCTCTCACCGCAGCTTCGGCACCACCTCCTCAACGCGGATCAAGACGTCCGCGTGCGCGATGCCGCACTGAACCTGATCTCGTATCGGGCCCGAACGCGCTCCGAACTCCGCACTCGACTGCGCCAGAAAGGCTTTCAACCCGCCCGTATCACGATCTGCCTCGACAAGCTCGAAGGTGTCGGGTTGATCGACGATGCGAGCGTCGCCGCGGCATTCATTCGCGACCGTCTCCGGCACCGCCCCCGCGGTCGTGCTGCACTCTTCGCCGAACTCCGGAAAAAGGGCGTTGCCTCCGACCTCGTTGGAGAGACGATCGATCAGGTCTTCTCGGACCAGGACACGAGCGACGAAGACCTAGCTCGAACCGTGGCCCAGGGTTGGGTCGATCGACAAGGGGCACCGATGCTCGAGGCCCTCCTGCGTGGGCGCCCGGATCCCGAGTACACACGCGCCTACCGCCGTCTGACCGGCTACATGCAGCGGCGCGGCTTCCGAGGCGCCACCCTCCGATCCGGCAGTGCGTACGCGATTGAAGCTGCCCGGGAACGCCTCGACGACTGATCCGGGCTTCCCGCCGTCAGGCCGTGGCCGCGTTCCGTCGCTTGAGCAGCCAGAGAGCCGAGAGCAGAAGGACGAGTGCGACGAGCCCGCCCGCCAAAGGCGGTGATCGCCGCCATAACGCGCCCAAACCCACGCCGGACGAGGTGAATAGGACCGCTCCCGGGGCGATCCCGACCGCCGTGGTCCACAGAAACCGACCCCGCGGAACGCCGCAGAGCCCCGCGCCCCAATTCAGGGCCGTGAACGCGACCACGGGTATGAAGCGTAGGACGAGCAGTCCCCACCAGCCGGCCTTCTCCGCCGCGCCGTCCACGCGCTCCG
>JBCCEZ010000109.1:0-7372 GCA_039030015.1 Gemmatimonadota bacterium
CCCCCCCTCCTGGGTGGCGGGCTACGTGGGTTTGTGGGGGGTGTGCCGGCGCCGCTCCTGGGGCGCGGGCCGCCCCGGCAATCGTATAGAGGGCCCGGACGATTCCGTCCGGGCCGTCGACGTTCCGATACCACTCGTCGGTCGTGTGGGCCATACCCGCCTCTCCTCCGCAGCCCAAGGTCAGCGCGGGAATACCCATGGACATGGGGATGTTGGCGTCGGTCGACGACAGCGCGAGGATCGGCTCTCGGCCGAGGCGTCTCGTTGCGTCGAGGGCTGCGCGGAGCAACGGGGCCCCTACAGGCGTCTCCCCTCCCGGCCGCTCTCCGATCACATGCACCGCGAACGCCAAATCGCGGTTCTTGTCCGCGCACCGGTCCACGGCTTCACGCATCCGTACCTCGAGGTCGATCAGCTGACTGTTCCCGGCGCTGCGGCTGTCCACCTCGATCCACGCGTTCTGCGGAATTGCGTTGATGCTCTTCCCTCCGCCCATCCGGGCGATGGTGAGCGTCGTCTTCGGCTCGCGGCTGAGCGGTAGTTCGGTGAGGGCCGCGGCCAACTGGGCCGTCGCATGGATCGGGTTGGGCGTCCCCCAGTCGACCCAAGAGTGTCCGCCCGGGCCGGACACTTCGATCCGGTAGCGCCGGGATCCGAGGGCTCGGGTCACCACGCGGTCCAGGCCGGCCCCGTCGAGGGAGATGAAGCCGGCCGCCGTCCGTCCATCGCCGTCGGCACCGAACAGGTGCTTGACCCCACGTAGGTCTCCCGCGCCCTCCTCGCCGACTGTCGCGACGAATCTCACGGGTGCTCTCGTCTGAACGTTGCTCGCCACCATGGCACGCGCCACGGCGAGGAGGGCGGCCAGTCCGCGCGCGTCGTCCGAAATCCCTGGCCCCCGCAACGTGTCGCCTACTCTCGTCACCGAGACGTCGGTCTCCGGTGGAAACACGGTGTCGAGGTGGGCCGACACGATCAGCGGTGGTTCGTGACTCGTCCCCGGTCGGTCCGCGATCACGTTCCCGACGGGGTCGACGAAGGGGTCGGAGAGCCCCGCGACCCGGAATAGTTCGAGCATCCGCTCTCCGCGTTTCGTTTCGCGGAAGGGCGGAGCCGGGATCTCGGAGAGTTCGATCTGCGACTCGAGCGTCGATTCGTCGTGTGCGCGTATCCACGCCGCCGCCGCCTCGATATCCGGGTGTGTCACGACCGCTTCTGCTCCTTGAACGAGGCCGGCCAACGCGCCCGCCACCATTTACGGCGCCGTTACACACCGTGACATGGGCCGTTACGCGCGCCGGCTAGCCTTCCCGTCAACACAACTAGGGAGCGCGGGGCTCCTTCGTGTTTTTCGGTTCCACGTCTAACGACGAGAAGGAGCAATGAAAAGTCAAACTGTGCGGCGCGTTCGCGCCGCGGTCCTCACAGCAGCCGCTGTGATGACCCCCATGATCAGCCTGAGTGCGCAGGAGACTGGCCGCCTGGTTGGCCGAGTGCTCGACGGCAGCACCGGGCAGCCGCTGGGTAGTGCTCAGGTCTTCGTGGCGGACGGTTCGATCGGCGCGCTGACGGCGCTCGACGGCCGCTACGTGCTTCGTGGTCTACCGGCCGGCACGGCCGACATCACCGTGGCGCTGATCGGATACGCGACGAAGACGATCACGGACGTCGAGATCGCGGCGAACGAGACCGCCACCCTCGACATCACGGTCGAGTCCTCCGCGGTCGAGCTCGAGGAGATCGTGGTTACGTCCGCTGCGGAGCGCGGCTCCACCACAGCGCTCATGACGGAGCGTCGACTCGCCGTCGTGGTCCAAGACGCGATCGGCGCTGAGCAGATCTCGCGCTCGCCGGATGGTGATGCGGCCGCCGCGCTCAAGCGCGTTCCCGGGCTCTCCGTCGTCGACGGCAAGTACGCGTATGTGCGCGGCCTGGGCGAGCGCTACAGCGCCACGACACTGAATGGGGCTCCGTTGGCATCTCCCGAGCCCGACAAGAAAGTCATTCCGCTCGACGTGATTCCCAGCGCGCTCCTGCAGAGCATCGTGACGTCGAAGAGCTATTCGCCGGACCAGCCGGGGGACTACGCGGGTGGCCTGGTCCAGCTACAGACGCGGGACTTCCCGTCGAACCGGATTCTGAACGTCTCGTTCTCGAGCGGCTGGAACTCCGAGGCGTCGTTCCAGACCGGAATCGGATACGCCGGGGGGGGCACGGACTTCCTCGGCTTCGACAACGGGCTCCGGAACCTCCCGGCGCTCATTCCCACCGACATGCAGGTCTCCCGGGCGAACTTCTCGGGGGAAGCGCTCCGGAACATTGGACGCGCCTTCCAAGGCGATTGGGGCCCGACCCCGAAGGACCTCCCCCTCAACGGAGGCTTCGGCTTCTCCTTCGGGGACGACTACGACCTCTTCGAGGATCAGCGCCTCGGCTTCATCGCCTCGGTGAACTACTCGTCCGACCAAAGCCTCCGGACGAACATGATCGAGCGGGTGTTTGCGGCTTCCGGCGTGGACGACCCCGAGGTGGACTACCGCGGGAACGTGGCGGACCACGCCGTCTCGCTCGGTGGACTCGCGAACATCACGTACCAGTTGAACGGTCAGAACCAGTTCAAGCTGGCGACGGTCTACAACCACCTCTCGAACAACGTCTCCCGCGAGCTGACCGGCTTCAACCTCGATTCGAACACGAATCAGTGGAACACCCGGCTGCAGTTCTTGGAGCAGACGCTCCTCAACACGCAGCTCGAAGGCGAGCACCAGATCGGCGCGCTCGGAAACACGACCTTCGAGTGGCGCGGTGCGCTGACTTCGGCGTCCCGCTACGAGCCCAGCACGCGTGAAGCGCTCTACCAGGAGTTCGGGGGCGACTTCATTTGGGACGACTTCATCCAGAGTGGATCAGTCTTCCATCAGGACATGAGCGACAACGGGTGGAACGGCGGCGCTACGATGAAGGTCCCGTTCACCGTCGGTGACGCGCCGGCCACCTTCTCCTTCGGCGGGAGCACGGATCGGAAGGACCGCGACGCGTACACGCGCCGCTTCCGATTCCGCCCGCAGCCCGGCGGCATGATCGACAGCGACGTGCGCACGATGCACCCCAACGACCTGTTCGGTGGGGACACGTACATCACGCAAGACGGCTTCGAGATCCAAGAGGCCACCTTCCGGACCGACAACTACGACGCGACGCAGAACATCGACGCGGGCTTCGCGATGATCGATCTGCAAGTCGTCGACGGTTTTCGGATCTCCGGTGGTGCTCGCGTCGAACGGTCCCTGCAGGAGGTGAGCCCGCGCGACCTGTGGGACGTAGGCGGTCTCGATCCGGTCGAAGGCGCCCGACTGCAAACGACCGACGTCCTTCCCGCGCTCAACGCCACGGTCGCTCTGGGTGAGACGATGAACCTGCGTGCCAGCGCGTCGCAGACGCTGGCACGGGCGCAACTGCGCGAGCTCGCGCCGTTCTCCTTCGCCGACTACGCCGGCGGCTTCCTGGTCATTGGGAACCCGGCCCTCGATCGGACCCGGATTCAGAACTACGACCTGCGGTACGAGTGGTTCGGCGGCCCGCAGACCGTGTTTGCGACCAGCGTCTTCTACAAGGACTTCAAGGACCCGATCGAGGTGTCGGTGCTTCCGAGCTCCGAGCTCCTCAAGACGTGGGTCAACGCCGAAGGCGCCACCAACTACGGTGTCGAGGTCGAGTTCCGGTCGTCCTTCGCGAGCCTGTCCGAAGGTCTGGCGGACCTCTCCTTCAATGGAAACGTCACGTATGTGCAGTCCGAGGTGACGATCGGGGAGGAGATCGACGTCTATCTGCCCGGGACCGGCCTGACGCAGCTCGCGGTCGTCGGTCAGGAGAGGGCACTTCAGGGGCAGTCGCCGTACGTGCTCAACCTGGGCCTCACCTGGGCCCCGCTCGGTGGAGCCACGGCCACGGTGCTCTTCAACCGCTTCGGCGAGCGTATCGACGCCGTCGGCGGCCAGGCGACACCCGAGATCCTCGAGGCCGCACGCAGCCAGCTCGACGCTGTCTTCGAGGTCCCGATGCGCGGGGGTTGGAAGGCCAAAGTGTCGGCGTCCCGGCTCCTCGGGAACGTCGTGAATTTCACCCAGGGTGGTGGTCTGCTCCGGTCGTACGACCTGGGCCGGTCCGTCTCGCTGGGTCTCAGCTGGGGTGCCGGACGGTGATTCGTCCGGCGCCCGCCCGCGCCGGCTCCATTGGGGAGCCGGCGTACACGAGGCGGGCCGCGAGAAGGCGGTCCGACGGTACCACGAGTGGAGAATAGAATGTTCCGAAGAGGACGTTGGACCCCTCTCGCAGTAGCCATCGCAGCCGTCGTTGCACTCACGGCATGTGAGGACGAGGTGATCCCGCCGGCGACGGATGACGTGCCGGTGCAGCCTGCCACCCCGACGGTGGCGGAGCAGGGCGGTGCCCTGGTCGTGACCTGGGTGGCCGTGACGGGTGCGGATGCATACGACGTGCAACGCCAGGAGGCCACCGGTGGCGCGACGTTCAGCACGATCGCGGCCGACCAGACCGGGACCAGCTACACGGACAACACCGCAGCAGCCGGCACCACGTACAACTATCGGGTGATCGCAAAGAACAGTGCGGGTAGTTCGACGCCGTCCGACCCCGCGCCGGGCGAGGTCGGTGTCGCTCAGACCAATCTGAGCGGAAGCATCACCGGCAATGTGACGTTGAACGCGGACACTGTGTACATCATCACGGGTGTCGTGACGGTGGACAGCGGAGCCGTCCTCAACATTCCCGAGGGCACCGTCCTCAAGGGCAGCACCTCCGTCACGCCTTCCGCGCTCATGGTGCGCCAGGGTGGGCAGCTGTTCTCGAACGGCACGGCCGCCAACCCGGTCGTCTTCACGTCGAATGCCCCCGAGGGCCAGCGAGCTCGGGGAGACTGGGGTGGGGTGGTCATCAACGGTTACTCGCAGTGCAACTTCCCGGCGGACGACTGTGTCGGCGAGGGAGCATCGGGTCCGTACGGCGGTTCCATCCTCGACGACAACTCCGGCTCGATGACATACACGCGCGTCGAGTTCGCGGGCTTCGAGGTGTCCTTCGGAAACGAGCTCAACGCCCTCACGCTGAACGGCGTCGGCTCCGGCACCACCCTCCACCACATCCAGACCCACATGGGCTCGGATGATGGCTTCGAGTGGTTCGGAGGCACCGTCGATCTCATGTACGGCATCGCGACGGGGATCTCCGACGACTCGTTCGACTACTCGACCGGGTGGTCCGGCCGAGGTCAGTTCTGGATCGCCCAGCAGGATCCCGACGATGCCGACAACGGCTTCGAGGTCGACGGCAACGAAGAGGACTTCGACGCGATGCCGTTGACCGACCCGACCATCTACAACGTCACGCTTGTCGGGAAAGGCCTCGACGGGCAGGGTGGGACGGACGGTGAGTCCAACGACGGGATGCGCCTCCGACGGGGTACCTCCGGCGACATCTTCAACGCCATCGTCATCGGCTTCGGCTCAGACGGGGTGGATGTCGACAACGTCGAGACAGTCGGCCGCTATTCGGTCCAGAACTCGATCATCTCGCGGAAAAACGACGACATCGAGGGCAACGACGACCTCGGTGACACCGTGGCGTTCCAGGACTCCGTCGAGATGAACGCGGCGTGGAACAACCTCGTCGGCGCGGCCGCGGATCCGCTCCTCGCGGATGCCTTCAACCGCACGGCGCCGGACCTCCGTCCGGGTGCGGGTTCGCCGGCCCTGGCGGGCTTCGCGACTCCGCCCGACGACGGCTTCTTCGACATCACCGTCGACTTCATCGGCGCGGTCGACCCGGCTGCCGCCACCCAGTGGTTCGAAGGGTGGACCACGTTCGCTCAGAACTAAGAGGAGATTCGCCGGTGTTCCCCGTACTTCCCCATACCCGCGCTTCCTGCGCCGCTCAGCGGTCCGCAGAGGAGTTGTGCGGGGACACCGGTTTCTCTCTCACTCGTGGACTGCGCGTCGCCATCACGGCTCTGTTCGTGGTGGCGACCGCAGCCTGCGGGAACACCGAAGCGTCCTCGGCTGATGCTCCGGTTCTCGCGGAGGCGGTCGACCTGAGCCTGCGCTTCGCAGGCTCAGCGGGGTCGCTCGACCAACTCGGTTCGGAGGTTCTCCGCGCGCTCACCCTGAAGGACGAATTTGCGCTCGACCGCTACCGCCTGAGCGAAGCCGAACACAATGAGGTCATCTGGCCGGAACTCCCGGCGTCGGCGCCGGAGGTCAACTTCCCGGTCGACTACGCGTGGGAGAACATCCAAAACCGAAATCAGCGCGCCGTGGCCCGTCTTGGCGACGTGCTGACCGGTCCCGAAGTCTCTTTCCTCCGTGCGGAGTGCCGGGGTGTACCGCAGCTCTTCGAGACGTTCCGCGTCGAAACCGACTGTTGGGTCGTGTACTCGAAGGGGACGCCCGAACTTTGGGAGATCCAAGCGTTCAAGGACGTTCTTGTGCGTGGAGGGGGGCGGAAGGTCTTCCGGTACTACGACGAGGAGCCCCGCCCTCACCGTACGGCCGGCTCCGTGTCGTGAACGTCCAGCGGCTAGAGATGACCCGGCGCCGGACCGTCGGTACCTTTGAAGTTGCGGGTACACGTCACTTGGGCCTCTCGCCCGGCACCGACGGAGAGCATGGAAGAGCAGACGCTCATTCACGACTGGAATGTCGCGGACGCCGGGTTCGACTGGTCGACGGCCAACGTCGAGCTGGACGACGAGACGCTTCGCGACGGCCTTCAGAACCCGACCGTCGTCGACCCGACGATCGAAGACAAAATCCGACTGCTCCACTACATGGACCAGCTCGGCATCCATACCGCGGACATCGGACTGCCTGGAGCGGGGCCTCGTGCGGTGGAGGCTGTGTCGGCGCTCGCCAAGGAGATCGTCGACAGCGGGCTTTCCATCCAGGCGAACTGTGCCGCGAGAACGCTGATCGCAGACGTGCGCCCGATCGCGGAGATCAGCCAACAGGCCGGCATCCCGATCGAGGCGTGCACCTTCATCGGAAGCTCGCCGATTCGTCAGTACGCCGAGGACTGGACGCTCGCGAAGATGCTTCGCGTGACCGAGGAGGCCGTCACCTTCGCGGTGCGCGAGGGGTTGCCGGTCTTGATGGTCACCGAAGACACGACTCGCGCGCAGCCGGACGTGCTCAAGGAGCTGTACGGCCGGGCGATCGAGTGGGGCGCCAGGCGACTCTGCATCGCCGATACCGTAGGGCACGCCACTCCGGCCGGTACGAAGGCGCTGGTGCGCTTCGTGATCGAGGAGATCGTCGAACCCTCCGGCGAGGACGTCGGGGTGGATTGGCATGGTCACCGG
>JBCCEZ010000110.1:0-7260 GCA_039030015.1 Gemmatimonadota bacterium
GACCCCTGCGCGCGCGCCACGCTCGCGCTGGGAGACCTCGTCAGGAACTCGACGGGCCTTCTTGCCCACCACCCTCCCCGAGGCGCAGCAGTCGGAGCACGATGTCGCCGCGCTCGCCCGCGCTCATCACACCTCGATGGTTGTTGAAGTACACGACCCCGCTCCCCTGGTCGTAGGCAATCCCGTTTGGATGGGACACGGTCCCGGCCCCGGCCGGTCCGTCGGCGAAGCCCCGCTCGCCCGTCCCGGCCGCCACAGCGAATGAGCCGTCCAGACCGACGCGCATGACCCGGTGGTCCAAGAGCTGGGTGACATACAGCACGTCGCCCGCCAGCGTGAGGTGTCCGTTGGCCTGACCAGGAAGCGTGACGAAGGGGGTGACCGTCCCCTCAGCCGACACACGGAAGAGGGTGGGCGATCGGAGGTCGGCGACGAAGAAGTCACCCGACGGATGTCGAACCACGGAGTTCGGGCTCGTCATCTCGTCGCTCCGCGCGAAGACTTCGGCCGGACCGCCGCCGACGGGGACGCGCCCGATGTACCCGCCGAGGAAGTTCGCGACATAAACCTCCCCGGAGGGGGCCTCGACCATCCCGACCGGGCCATCGTGCCCGTCGCTCGAATACGGCACCGGCGATGTGCCGTCGTCCGAGAGTTGGAAGATCTCGTTGCGCTCGAAGTCGGCTTGGAGGATGGCGCCGTCCCGAAGAACGGTGTTGCCCGACGCAGCTTGAAAGCTGTCGGAGAGCACCTCGACGTCGCCTTCGGCACCGATTCGCCACACGAATCGATTGAAGTTCGCCATCACGACCCGCCCGTCCGCATCGACCGACACCCCGCCGATCCCCCCGACCGACTCGAGCTCGGCAGCAAGAGGGACGGTCTCCGTGTGATGCGCGTCGTCGACCGCCAGCGCAGTCGACCCGCCACACCCGGCCACGAGCACCAGAGAACCCAGGACCACCCCTCTCAACCCACCGCTGCGCACACCCATCTCACCACCTCCTCCCAATAGACCACCGGTTCACGGACCACGTACTCGCTTCGGTATTCGCTATTCCCAGCGGAACATCCGGGCCGACAGGCCCAGTCCCAGCACCAGCGTACCCAGGACAACGAGCGCGTGGAGCACCGACGCTCCCCACCCGACGCCGAACCAGATGTTCTGGAGCAGCTTCACGGCGTGGGTCATCGGGAGCAGCTCCGCTGCGGCACGCACGCCCGGTGGCATGATCTCCAAAGGCATCGCGGCACCCGAGAGAAACATCATCGGGAAGAAGAGTGCCTGGCCGACGACCTGTGCGATCCGGGCGGTCGATGCGACGCTCGCGATCATGTACCCGATGGAGAAGAACGAGGCGGCGATGAGGGTGAACGCGGCCCACACGCTGACCCAGCTGCCTCCGAACCTCAGTCCGAAGAGGGCACGCGCGACGACAATGGTCATGGCCATCGCCACGACCGCCATCACGTAGTACACCACGACCGTCGCCCCGACGTACGTGCTCGGGCGCATCGGTGCGGCGCGGAAACGCCGCAGGATCTTGTTCTCTCGCGCCGTCGCGGTCTGGATCGGGATGCCCATGAGGCCGATCGACACGATGATCAGCACCGTGATCGCCGGCGTCGAGTAGTCCACGTAGCCGAACGTCGCCGAGAACGGCCCCCCGGGCTCGTTCCCGAACACCAGTCCGAACATCGTGAGGAGGAGCAGCGGGAAGACGAGGGTGAAGAAGAAGGCGGCGGGCTCACGGACGAAGATCTTCGCCTGAGCCACGGAAAGAGCGCTCAGCTTCCTCATCGGACGCCCACCATCGTCGGCTCCTCCTCCGTCGCGGCCAGATACACGTCCTCGAGCGAAGCGCGCTCGGTGTGCACGTCCACGACGTCGGCACCCTGTGCGTCGACGGCGGCGATAAAACGAGCAATCCACCCCCGACCCGCACCGTACGCGCGGTAGCCTTCCAGCTCCGCGTCCACCTGGCGCACACCTGGCACGGACCGAAGCAGCTCGACGTCCACGGCTCCGTCGACACGAAGCGAAATCTGGCCCGCGGCGTCGAGCGAGCGGAGCAGCTCCCCCGGTGTGTCGTTCGCGACCATACGGCCGTTCTTCATGATGCCCACCCGATCGGCGAGGGCCTCCGCTTCCTCCATGAAGTGCGTGCTCAGCACGACGGTGGCACCGTTTGACCGGATGTCGCGGATCAGCCCCCAGATGTCTTGGCGCGCTCTCGGGTCGAGCCCCGTGGTGATCTCATCTAGGAAGACCACGCGGGGTTCGTTGATGAGCGCGAGAGCCACGAACAAGCGTTGCTTTTGCCCGCCCGACAGCTTGTCGAAGAACGCGTCTCGTTTGTGTTCCAACCCAAGTCGCTCGAGCAGCGACCACGGTACCTCCGCCCGCTCGTAGAGAACGGAGAAGAGCTGCAAGATCTCCCACACCTTGAGGCGCGGCGGCAAGCTGGCCTCTTGCAGCTGCACGCCGACCACGTGTCGAAGCGCAGCCTCCTCTGTCGTCGGATCGAGACCCAAGACGCGAATCTGCCCCTCGTCCGGTCGGCGATACCCCTCCATACATTCGATCGTGGTCGTCTTTCCCGCCCCGTTCGGCCCGAGCAGACAGAAGACCTCTCCGGGCTCAACCGAAAAGCTGACCCCGTCGACGGCCCACAACGCCCCGTATCGCTTCCGGAGCGACTCCACGCGAATCGCCGCGGTCTCACTCATCGCCCGTGACTCCGTCCAGCTGGTCCACGAAGCTCTGCAGCGCATCCAAGTGCGATCGAAGTGCAGCCCTTCCCTCACCCGTGATCGAATACCAACGGGGCTGCCGCCCCCCTGGACGGTCGCTGGCGACGCTGATGTACTCAGCGGCAACGAGCTTGCGAAGGTGCGCACCCATGTTGCCATCGGTCTCGTCGAGAAGCTCGGCGAGCCGCTTGAAGGTGAGGCGCGTCCCGTCGGCGAGCAGCACGAGCACCGCGAGTCGGCTCCGATGCCCGAGGAGCTTGTCCAAGCCGGCGATGCTCGCCTCCCGTCGTCGTGCGGACGAGGAGCTCATCGTTCGATCTTCAGGTGAGGCTCTGACGGCTCGCGGGAGGCTGAGGTCGAGAGGCCCGAACCCACGAGACCAGCGGCGATCGCCAGACCCAGCACGGTCCACGGCGTACCCGGGGCGAGGATCACCACGAGCCAACACAGCCCCTGCACCCCTGCGACCCATAGAAACAGGCGGTGGATGTGGACGCCCGCGTAGTAGTAGCTGACCGAGGCAACGAACAACATCGAGGCGCCGATTTCCTCGGCCGCCACGCCCCCCACGCCGTGCACCAATCCGAGGAGGACCGATGCCCCGATCAGCCCACCCCAATGGAGCGCGCAGCGTCGCAAGGCCCGAGGGTTCGACGTTCCTGCCTCGCGGGAGGCCCTAGAACCCAGCCAGAAGCTGGCGGCCCCACCCGGTAGCGTGATCGCAAGCCAGATCACGGCCGCGGAAGCCGGACGGAGATCCGTGAGTCCACACCCGACGACAACGATCCCCGCCCACAAGTAGAAGATCGTCGAGGAGGGCTGCACACTGCGCTCGCTCACGCGGTCGCGCAAAAAGGCGAGGTCGCGGGCTACCTCTGCGAGTTCGTTCATCGTTGGTCCCTTCGAGCTTTACTTTATAAAGTAAAGTATAGGGATCCGAAGGTCAACAACTCAGGAGCCCCGCGCTCCGGGTGTCCCACTCCCGCGCGGTTCGACAGATGCAGCGACCCTTTGCTCGATCACACACTCGCTACCCCGGCCTCCACTCCTCACTCGCGACGACACCCACGATCTCGGGTTCCTCGGGGCGCGGCCGTACCACAACGCAAGCGCCCTCGCCCACGTCGCCTCGGATATCGGGCAAGACCGAGGACATCGTGCCGATATGCGAGACGACCACAACCACCCCCCGCTCGACCGGCGTTCGGAGAAAGGCCAACCGGGCGTCACGAGCGGCTCCCGAGTAGTCGCTTCCGTTCGTATGCCAGATCGAGTCGATCTGGGGTGGTCGGTCGAGCATCAGCTCGGCGGTGCGCCGCGCCCGGTCCATCGGGCTTGCGACGAGACGCGTCACCTCGAGTCCGAGCTCGCGCCACGCCGCTCCGATGCGTCGACTCTGCGCCTCCCCACCCTCGTCCAGACGTCGCTGGGTCGTGGGGTCGTCGTAGTCCACGGGCTCACGCTCCCGGAACGAATCGGTCTCGGCGTGTCGGCACACGAGGACGACTTCGCCCGCTTGGGCGGCCGCAACGGCCCGCGCAGCGTCAGTCGTCTGGGCGGCTGCCGGCGCCCCAACGAGCATCGAAGACCCGACCGTCAGGAGGGCGCCCAGGGCAAGGTGTCGCCGGGTCATCTCAGTGCCTCCAACTCATCCGGCCCCAACCGCGCGAGGATCGAGTAGGTATCGCCTCGCGGGCGCACCACGACGCAATCTCCCTCACGGATCGACCCCCGCTCCATCTCGGGTAAGGAGCGATACAGGGTCCCTTGATGGGTCATCAGCACGCGGTTACCTCCATCACTGGGTGGGGTGGTGAGCCAGTCTCTGACGGCCTGGCGCTTCGATTCGTTCCCCCCGTATAGCTCACTTCGCAACTCGACCGTTCCGAAAGCGAGGCGAGCACTCTCCGACGTTCGTTGGTAGGGGCTGGCGTACACTTCGCCGACGGGGATCTGCTTGCGGCGAATGATCGACCCGAGACGACGGGCCTGCTCCTCACCCTCCGCGCTCAGAATCCGCTGCGTGGTCCAGTCGTCGAAGTCGACACTGCGTGCATCGCCCCGACTGCGGTCTGTGATCGCATGACGGCATGCCAATACCAGCCCGCCCACCTGCAGCCGTGCAAGCAGGTCGATCTCTTGCACGCCGCTCGGCGTAGAGGTGAGCACGACCGAGTGCGCTGAGCCCTCCCCCGCGGCACGCCCCGCTCGAACCCCCCGGGCCGGTCTTGGGGAAGCGGGCGCCACACTCACGGTGCGTAGGCTGACCAGCCCCGAGGCTTCCGGGCCGGACCCGGTCGCAGCCGCCAACAAGGCGCCCGACGAGATCAGCACCGCGACGCCGACGGACGCAACGACGTTCACAGGCTGCACCTTCGGAGAGCGAGCCCGGACCATGGTCCACAGAGCAAGAGGGGCGATGTAGCTTCCCGCTCGCTCGATGAACTCCCAGATCGGATCCCCAGTGAAGGGGAAGAGCGCCTCCGTGCCGAGCTTCCACGCCAGTACGAACAAGAGCAACGGCGCCACAGGACGGACCGCGACCGCGATCGCGAGCAAGACCTCGAAGCCTCCGAGCAACGGAAGGGCGTCCGGGGGCACGCCTACGGATGCTGCGTGCGTGACCAAGAGCGGCTTGCCCTGGAGCGCCAGTCCGCCGTGACCCAGAAGTAGGGTCGCCGTCGTCGCCCGGAGGGCAAACATGATGTCTCGGCGCTCCACGGCCGCCATGCGTCGGATCTCGACCGATTGGAGCCACCGCCACGTCGGCCTCAGACCGACGCCGGCCAACATCAGGAAGGCGATCGGCACCCCGTAGTTCCCGGCGCGCTCGAGCGTCTCGAAGAAGCTCTCTCCCGCCAGCGGACGCAGGAGCGCCGTCCAGACGGACCACACCGCAGCATACCCGAGAAACACCGGCCGCGGAGCGAGGAGGGCCAGGATACCGACCGCGATGTCGACCGTGCCGACCACCGGCATCAGTCGCCACGCCCAGTCCGGCCCGATCCCGGCAACCGCGAAGTACGAGAGCCACGCTTCCTTCCCGATCACTCCGAACGCGCCGTGCCCGATGAAGCATCCCGCAACTCCGATCCGGAGGAGTAGCTCGAGCAGCCGCTCTTCACGGCCGGCGTTGGTCAATGGCGTCCACATCATCCCCACCTCTCCCGCGCGTGCGGGCTTTAGAGTCCCATCCAGTAGCTGATCTTGAGTTGAAAGACGTTCCGGCCCGGAACTCCCCGGAGGCCGTCGAGGCCGTCTCCCAACGCCCACGCAGATCGGCCGAAGCGATCACGGTCGTGAGTCCACACGGCGAACAGGGTCGAGCCCGGCCGGTACTCCCACCGAAGCACCGTATTCATCTGGAGGCTCGCGAGATTGAAGGACGGATCTCCGAGCGACACATCCGCGGTTCCGTCCCCGTCCCGGTCGACGTCGAAGCGTCGCGACCCATCCTCGTTTTCCTGCCCCGCGTGGGTCTGAAACCGATCCGCGAAGCTCTCCGCCGTCGGAGCGACGACCTCACGCACTTCGTCGTAGGTGCCCGCGGCCAGGAAGGGGCGGGCGTACAGCTGTAGCGATAGCGACGGAGAGAACGTGTAATTGAGGCGCACACTCATCGAGACCGTGGTGCGCTCCAACCCGCCCACGAAGTAGGCGTCTCCGTCCGTCAGCCCCCGACGGGCGACGTACTGCCACGAGCTTCGCGCTCGACCGAAAGACGGCCCGAACCGGAGATCGAGTCGCTCGGAAGGCTGGATCTGCAGATTGGTGGAGCCGTTCGCTTCGTACCCGTCCCCCTCGTCCTCCACCATCCAGAAGAAGAAGCCGTCTCCGCTGAGCGACCGGCGTCGGTCACTGTTCACGCTGAACGACCCCATCCATCGTCCGGGGCGTCGAAGCGCAGGTCCGCCCCGGAGGGCCGTGGTCGACCACGACGGCCGGTGCCTCATGGCCCACACGCCACCGCCCCAGTTGTTGTTGAGCTGGAAGAAGAAGCCCAGGTCTCCGGTGAGCTCGAGCAGCTCCCCACCCCACCCCCGCTGGAGGCCTACCGAGGTCCCCAGGGACCAGTTCTGGAAGAGCCGCCCCGGCGTAAAGTCCTCGATTCGAGCCCAGCCCTGCGTCGACACGTAGTCCAGTCGAGGATTGAAGCCGAGGTCGGAGATCTCGTATCCCGGAGAGTTCGCCTCGGCGAACACGCCCCACTTGAGGCGACCCTGCACGCGCTGAACACGACCGGTGAGACTGAAGCCCGAGAGGCTGGTGCGCGTCGGATCGAGCTCGACGTGGTCCGCGTCCGGGCGATGGAAGTAGTGGCCCGGAGCACGCTGGGTCCGTTCGATCGCTGTCTCGCTACCCTGCACATGGCTCCCGAGGAGCGAGAGGTTCGCGATGTACTCGCCGCCCCGGAACCGATGGAAGGCATCGGCTCCGAAGCCGTACGCGGAGCGATGCAGGTGCTCCAGCTCCGTCCCCTGCAGCGAGCGTTGGGTCGACGTGACC
>JBCCEZ010000111.1:0-7215 GCA_039030015.1 Gemmatimonadota bacterium
CCGGTCGAGACGCCCGATCCCAGCCTCGGGGTCGTGGTGGGATGGGAGGAGACGCTCATCGAGCGACCCCGCAGTGACGTGTTCTTCGATGTCGCGCTCGAGAGCGCGGCTCCGGCAACACCGGGTAGCTCAGACGCGACCGGCACAGGCGGATCGATGGCCCGGTTCACGATCGTCGACTCCTTCTTGTACGCCCTTCACGAATCCTACATGCAGCTCGTCCGGATCGACGATCCGGTCAATCCGAGTCTCTGGAGCCGGGTCGACGTCGGCTGGGGTATCGAGACGATCTTCCCGTACGGGGACAACCTGTTCATCGGATCCAACACGGGGATGTTCATCTTCGACAACACCGACCCCGAGAATCCGACGATGCTGTCCAGCTTTGCGCACGTGACGAGCTGCGATCCCGTGGTGGCCCAAGGGGACTATGCCTACGTGACTCTGAGGTCGGGGAGCTTCTGCGGGGGAGGCGTGGATCGCCTCGACATCCTCGACATTACGGACCTCACCGACCCGGTGATGGTCGAGACCTACTCGATGCAGGGGCCCTACGGACTGGCGATCGACGGCTCGACCCTGTTCGTGGCCGACGGCGTCGCCGGGCTCAAGGTCTACGACGCGTCCGACCCCGCGGACATCGACCTGCTCGCGTTCGAGACGAGCAACGAGACGTACGACATCATTCTGATTCCGCCGCTGGCCATCGTGATCGGTCCCGACGGCCTCGACCAATACGACTACAGTGACGTCGCGACGACGGGGGAGCTCGAGCTTCTGAGTCACCTCGACGTGGGGAACCGCTGACGAGGGGCGTCGGCCTCGGCGACTCGTGCTATGCCGGGGAGTGACGCCGAGGTATCGACAGGTTCGGGGAGTGTGGGGTATGTAGTGGGGCGTCCGAAGGGCGCAGCTCCTCAATGAAGAGAGAAGGAAGATCATGGTGACGGGAATCAAGCACATTGCGGTGGCCGTGGCAGACGCGGACGAGGCGCTCGAGCGCTACCGCAGGCGTCTGGGCGCCGGTGCCGACGCCGTGGTCAAGGAGTCGGAGGTCTCGCGCCAGCGCACCGCCGTCTTCGACATCGGAGACATCCAGTACCAGCTGGTGCAGTCGCTCGACCCGGACGGCCGCTACGCGAAGCACGTCGCCGAGTTCGGCGAGGGGATCCACCACATCTGCTACACCGTCGACAACCTCAAGGCGACCATCGAGCAGGCCGTGGCCGAGGGCGCGCGCATGCGCGAGCAGAGCTGCCGCATCTCCAACGATCCCGAGGACGTCGCCCGCTGGGACGCGGAGACGCGCGACGACACGGTCTGCCTCAACTGCGGCATCACCGGGCGCTACGAGCACCCCGAAGGCTGGGTCGCCTTCCTCGAGGACGACGGCGTGCCCGGGCCGGGCGTCGAGTTCATGCAGGTCTACAAGCCCGAGGAGATCCCCGAGGAGTACCGCGAAGGCCCGCTGGATCTGTAGCGCCATACAGGAAGCGGTCACCTGCTCAGCAGGTGACCGCCTCGGCCTTCTGTCGTGCTGCAACGAGTGCCCCGCCAGGGACTCGAACCCCGAACCTACTGATTAGGAGTCGCGTCGCAGCTTAGAGCGCCCTCGCCGCACAGCTGGCCGTTGCTATTTGTAACCTGCCTGGTTACTAATTGGCATGACCAGCGAATTCACCATCGGCCTGCACGTCCTCGGCTTCCTCACCGCGCGAGGCGGGGAACCGTTGACCTCGGAGGTACTGGCCAGGACCTACGGCACGAGTCCTGTGGTGCTCCGTCGAGTGCTCAGCAAGCTCAGACAGGCTGGACTGGTAGCCACGCGTCGTGGCGTGGGTGGCGGGAGTGTCCTGGGTCGCCCGTCATCCGAAATCAGTCTGCTTGACGTCTATGTTGCGCTCACGGACGAGCCGGAGCTGTTACCACGGCATCCCGGAGAGAACACGGGGCCGGCTCAAGTCTTGGCCGCCTACATCAACGGCATCTATGCGGAAGCTGAGGCGGCCCTCCTTGAGCGGCTAGCGACCGTCTCTATCGAGCAGATGGACTCTGAAGTCCGGCCAGAGATCTGTGCCGCCCTCGAGGCGTCGAGACTGGTTTCGGTCGCTCGAGCCTGATCGCGAGAGCCCCTGCTTCTTCCACAAGGACACCTTCTCACATGAACAACGAAGCGCCGCCAATGATATCATACGCGCTGAGGGCCGCCGCCATCCTCTGGGTGGTCTGGGGCCTCGTCCACGCTTTCGCCGGCGTGATGATCATTTCCAGCGACACCGCAGCCGCGCTCCAGGCGATCGCCGACGGTGTCGAGCCAGGCGCTCTGGCGATTGCGTACCCCGACGCGGCCGGAGCTGTGATCAACCAACACGGTTTCAACTTGCTCTGGATAGGGATCGTCACGATGGCCGCTGCGCCATACATCTGGCGCGGCTCGGCTACCGCAATCTTCATCGCGGCCATGGTCGGCGGCCTGGCTGACATCGGTTACTTCGTCTTCCTCGACCTGGGCGGTTACGTGAGGTTCGTCCCCGGTACGTTGATGACGGTGTTCTCGGCGAGCGCGATCCTTCTGAGCTTCGGTGCACACTTCCGCGGGAAAGGGGGTGCCGGATCATGATCGCTTGGGTACTCCAAGGACTGTTGGGTGCGGCCTTCCTAGCTGCGGGAGCGTTGAAACTCGCCAAGACACGTGAGGAACTGCTCGCACAGGGCGCCAAGATGGCGTGGGTCGAGGACTTTAGTGACTCAGCCGTGCGCGGCATCGGCGCGGCCGAAGTGCTGGGGGCGCTCGGGGTGGTCCTCCCCACACTCACCGGGATCCTGCCCGTCCTGACGCCTGTCGCAGCGGCCGGCCTGGTCCTGACGATGCTCGGAGCCGCTGCGACTCACATCCGTCGCGGCGAATACCCAAGTGTCGCACCGAACGCCATTCTGGCGGCCCTGGCCTTGGGAGTCATCTGGCTGAGAATGTAGCCCCCAGCCAGATGGGCGCTCTAACTCTAATTCTCCTGCAACTTCTGCTTCAGTCTCAGAGTTAGCTAGCGCTCCTCAACGAATCTCCGCACACCTCCTCGCCTTTCGGATGCTGCATAACTCCGGAGGGCCGCATAGCTGAGTGCGGCTAGGTGTCGGCTGGTGTTCGCGAGTCTTGGGGTATGTCATGGGGTGTTTCGCCCCACTCGCAGCCCGAAGCTCACGACAACAGAAAAGCCGGGAGCCCAGATCGTGTCTGGACTCCCGGCCTATGCCCCGCCAGGGACTCGAACCCCGAACCTACTGATTAAGAGTCAGTTGCTCTGCCAGTTGAGCTAGCGAGGCGTCGCCGTGCGACGAGACGTCGCGAGCGAGCCGTAAAAGCTACCGGGGATCAAAGAAGGGTCAAGCCGAGGAGCAGCACGGGACGCCCCCTGGGTATCGCGCCGAACCTGCGTGTAGTCGGACTACACGACCTAGGACCGACGACCACCCACGGTTCAACACCGCCGATGCGTACGCTCATCGCGCTGATCGCGATTGTTCTGATAGATGGCGCCTTCGGGGCGCCCCCCGTACGGGCTCAACCTCTGACCCTCGAGCTCGAATCCGGTCCCGCGTGGCAGAGCCGCAACTCCGCGGAGGTGCCGAACGACGGGACCGCAACTCGCTTCTCGCTGACCGAGCTGACCGGCCGGGGCACCTTCTTCCCGGTCGGACGGCTCTACCTCACGTGGCACGTGTCGGAGAGCCAGGAGCTGCGCCTCCTCTATGCGCCGCTCTCCGTGTCGGGCATCGGGGTCGCGGGTCGTCCGCTTCGCTTTGCGGGCGAGCGGTTCAGGGCCAGCGCCGCCTTGGAAGGCACCTACACCTTCAACTCCTACCGGGCATCGTATCGCTGGCGCACCATCGACAACCCCGGCTTCACGGGCTGGGTGGGGTTCACCGCCAAGATCCGGGACGCGACGATCGCGGTCGCCGACGGCGGGACGACGAGCCGGAAGGACGACCTCGGCTTCGTCCCCCTGCTCCACCTCGCCGGAACGTGGACACCGTCTCGCTTCTGGAGCTTCGGCGTAGACGCAGACGGACTCGCGGGAGGCCCGGGTCGAGCTGTGGACGCGGCCTTCCGGGTCGGCTTCGCCCCGAGCAAAGCGTGGACGCTGCGATTCGGATACCGGACCGTCGAAGGCGGTGCCGACGTCGACGACGTCTACACCTTCGCCTGGCTCCACTACGCCGTCGCCTCGATCGCCGTCCGCTTCTAGCGGGGTCGTCGTTGCGCCGAACGGCCTACCGAACCCAATTCGGACATCACTGAACTTCCGCACCCGACCATCATGAAGACCCATACGACCGCTTCCGTCGCGAGCCTCCTGATCGCCGTCGTCCTGATCCCGACGGCCATCGAGGCTCAGGCGCCGCTCGAGGACATCCGCAACTACACGTGGGTCTCGGACGAGCTGGCATCCGCCGGCCAGATCGGGTACGACCAGATCCCGCTCCTTGCCGAAGAGGGGTACGACGTGGTCGTGAACCTCGCGATCGCCGACGAGGAACGGAACGGACGCGAAGGCTTCCTCGTGACGCAGGAAGGGCTGACCTACATCCATATCCCGGTCGACTGGCAAGCGCCGAGCATGGAGCACGTCGAGCTCTTCTTCGACGTGATGCAAGCCAACGAAGGGCGCAAAGTCTTCGTGCACTGCTTCGCCAACATGAGGGCGACCGCCTTCGTGTACCTCTACCGAACGCTCGTGCTGGGGGAGTCCGACGCCGATGCGTTGGCGACGATGCACGAGGTATGGGACCCCGACGAGGTCGAGCAGTGGCGGGATCTGATCGAGCGAGCTCAGGCGGCGCACGGGAGCTAGCGGACGCGCACTCCCCTCGCCACGACCATCGTCGGCTCGCGCACCCGGGTCAGGTCCTCCAGCGGATTCTGGCCGACGAGGAGTAGGTCCGCTCGAAGCCCGGGCGCCACCCGCCCGAACTCGTCGGACTCGCCCAGGAAGAGCGCGGCCTCCTCGGTCGCGATCCGCAGCACCTCGCGATTCGTGATGCCGGCCGCGGCGAACTGGGCCATTTCCTCGTGGAGGGACACGCCCGGCACGGTGCGCCCGATGCCGGCATCCGTGCCAATCAGGAGCGGAGCTCCCGCGTCGTACAACGCTCGCACGACCCGCTGACGGTTTCGAACGATGGTCTCGTCGAAGCGCGCGATCTGCGCGAAGATCTCGAGCGTCGGGCAGTTCCAGGTGCCCGCCGCCACGGTCAATGCGACGAAGTCGTCGATTGCGTCCTCGTCGAGCGCGGCCCACCCGAACGCTCCGAGTTGTCCGGTACCGAGTTCGACCTCGTAGCCGCTGAGGTGTTCGATGAAGCGGTATCCGGAGGCGAGGGCGTGCCGGAGTCCGACCCTGTGCGGGACGTGTCCACCGTACTGTAGGCCCCGAGCCTCCGCTTCCGCGACGATCGCATCGAACGGCTCGCGCCGGAGATCCGAATAGAGCTTGAGGGTCTCGTATCCCTGCGCCTCCTGAGCCTCGATCGTCGGGGCGGCTTCCTCGGGGTCCATCACGAGCTGCGTCAGCGGCCACTTCTCGGGCGTCCCGTCGAGGCCGGAGGAGATGGCGTAGATCGTCGGGCCATCGAGCGTGCCGACGGCGATCTCGTCGCGCATGGCGAGCAGGTCGGGGAAGCCCCACAGATTCCGCACCGTCGTGATCCCAGAGGCGAGGTATTGGCCCAGGTCGGTCCTCGAGGCGTGCACGTGCATGTCCGCCAACCCAGGCACGAGGAATCGGCCGCACCCGGGAACGCGCACCGCCTCGGGAGGCACGGACACCGACCCGTCTGGTCCGATCACCTCGATCCGTCCGTCGCGAATGAGCACTGTTTGCCCCGAATCGATCGCACCATCCCGATACGATACGAGCGACACATCGGTGAATACGGCCACCGTTCCCAACGACGCCGGTAGCCGACACGCCGGGTCATCCGCTGCGGGGTCGAGCGGCGCCCCGCCGCACGCGACGACGACCGCGACCGTGCCGACGGCCGCCCGGCCCCACCCCGTGGATCGTGATCGGTTCATGCCCAGCCGTACGGACGCTGGGACGCTCCGATTACGTCGAGGGGTTCAACGCCCTTCCAGGCTGTGGTGGAGGGTCGCGACGAAGCTCTGCTCCTGAGCTTCGTTCTGGCCCCACGCCTCGGCCTGTTCCCGGATGGGCCGACGCGCCTGGATCTCCTCGAGGCTCAACCCTTCGTCCATGAGCTCGGCCACTGCGTTCCGCATTGCGCGGAGTGCATCGCGGTAGTCACTCAGCTCGCGACGATTCGACACCTGCCCGTGGCCGGGGATGACCTGCGTATCGGCATCCATGTGTGCCAACGCCGCGCCCGCTGCGGCGATCAGCCCATCGATCGACCCGCCCGTGGCGGTGTCGATGAAGGGAAAGCGCCCGCGGAAGTACGTGTCGCCCATGTGCACGACGTTCGCGCCCACGAACCGCACGATGGCGTCGCCGTCGGTGTGTGCATTCGAGACGTGGAAGGCGTGCAGTTGGTCCCCGTTCAGATGGAAGGACACGTCGCGGGTGAAGGTGACGACCGGCAGGGCTCCGTCCGGCGACGCCGGGGTCGTCGACACGGGGCGGCCGATTCGCTCCAGCACCTGATCCGTACTCATCCGCTCGCGCACGTTCTCGTGCGCCACGATGAGCGCGCCGACCTCACCGAGGTTTTCGTTCCCCCCGGTGTGGTCCCCGTGCCAGTGGGTGTTGAAGACGAAGCGCACGGGTTCGTCCGTAAGCCCTGCGATCGCAGCCAGAATACGCTCGGTCAGGGGGGCGAATTGGTCGTCCACGAGAAACACCCCGTCGGCACCGATCGAAACTCCGATGTTCCCGCCCTGTCCGAAGAGGACGTACACGCCGTCGGCGAGCCGCTCCGCGCGAATCTCGACTTGATCGAGTTGCCACCCGCTCGCGGGGGCGGCCATGAGTGCGGTCAGGGCACAGGCAAACAAGAGTCGACGCACGGCGGGCTCCTTTGGGACGGCTTCAGGTCGAAACCTGATCGGGTTCGATGTCGCGACGGTACATGACGCCTTGCCAAGATGAGGCACGACCCGACCCCCGGCGAGCTGCGGGCGTGTTTTTTACTTGCGAAAACAAAAAACAGTTTTAACCGTTGTGGGTCGGGTTTAAGCGTAGGAGCGATTAACCTGTAACG
>JBCCEZ010000112.1:0-5982 GCA_039030015.1 Gemmatimonadota bacterium
CGGGCGCGACCTCGGGCCCGCTCTCGCGGGCGCCGCAGCCGGGTACGGTGTCCTGTGGCTCGTCGGGGTGGTCGGCACGGCCATGATCCGAAAGCTGCAGCCCGGGCGGCTCGAAGAGGCCGGGGTCGATCAGGCGATGGGCGGTGGGGACATCAAGATGATGGCGATGGTCGGCGCCTTCCTTGGCTTATGGGGTGTGGCCCTCACGATCTTCCTGGGCTCCGTGTTGGCGCTCGTGACGATGCTCGCTCGATCGGTGATCATCACGCTGCGCACCGGGTCGGACGACGACGAACTCGATCGCCTCATCCCGTTCGGTGTCTTCCTCGCCGCGGGTGGCGGGGTCGCCTACGTGTGGGGTGACGCGATCGTGCGCTGGTACCTGGAGTCGGTGATCGGCTTGAGCTGACGGACTCCTACGGGTCCGAGCAGTCCCGTTTGTAGCCACATCGCTCGCAGATCAGCTTGCAGTGCAGGTCCAACATCTCGTGGCCACACAGGTCACAGACGAAGACCTTCTTGGCCGGCTCCGTCGTCTTCCCGGCGTCTGTGCGCCGCGCACCGGTGGCGGGTGGCCGAGCGGGGTCGTTCGGCCGATCGCTCACGACGCGTCCGTGCCGATGCCCTCGGACAGGTAGGAGCGCGACAGCTCGACGTAGTGCGCGCCACCCCCCTTGATCCACTCGGCCGCCGACCCTTCGAGTGTCTTCTTCACCCTACCCGGTACGCCTGCGACGACGCTCCGCTCCGGGATCACCGCCCCCTCCAGCACCACCGTGTTGGCGGCAAGAAGGCATTCGGGTCCGATCACGGCCTTCTGGAGGATCACGGCGTTCATCCCGACGACGGTCCGATCGCCGATCGTGCAGCTCTCGAACTTGGCGCCGTGGCCGACGGTCACGTCTTCGCCGATGATCGTCGGTCCCCAGCGGCCGACGTGGACAACGCAGTTGTCTTGAACGCTCGTTCGCGCGCCTACGATGATGCTGTGGTCGGGGTCGTCCCCGCGGAGCACCGCGCCGAACCAGATGCTGGACTCCGGGCCGACGATCACGTCACCGATCAGCACGGCGGTGGGCGCGACGAACGCACTCGGGTCGATCTGTGGCGTTTTGCCCGCGAAGGGTAGGATGGTTGCCATCAGGCCGAGTCAGCGGCTCCGGTCTTCGAGACCCGGGCCCGAAGGACCTGAGTCTCGGACGCCTCGAGCACGTCGATGCTCATCCCGTCGACCTCGAGGTTCTCACCCTGCTGGGGGACGTGCCCGAGCTCCTCGAGAATGAAGCCGTTCAGCGATCGGTGTTCGGTCTCCGGGAACTCCACGCCCAGCTCCCGTTCGAGGTCCCTCAGATCGATGCCGGCGTCGCACTCGATAATGCCCTCTCCGACCCGAGCCATCTCGATCTCCTCGACGTCGGTCTCGTCGTGGATTTCGCCGACGAGCTCTTCGAGTACGTCTTCAAGCGTCACGAGCCCATCCACCCCTCCGAACTCGTCACCGATGATGCCCATGTGCGTTCGCTGAACGCGGAACTGCTGTAGGAGGTACGCGCAGGACGCCGACCCGGGCACGAAAAACGGAGGGCGAGCCATTTCGGCGAGCGTGATGTCGCGTTCACCCTTGGCGAACAGTGCATAGGCCTCGCGCACGTACAGGATGCCGGTGATGTCGTCGACGGTTTCCCGATAGACGGGCACACGGCTGAACGGGACTTCGGGGAGTTCGTCGATCACGTCCGCGAGGGTGCGGTCTTCGCTCCATGCGAAGATGTCGACGCGCGGGATCATGATGTCCCATGCGTCGAGCTCGTCGAGCCGGAAGGCGCGCTCGACAAGCAGGTTCTCCCGCTCTCCCAGTACACCTTCTTCTTCGCCGATCTCCTGGATTTCCCGGAGCTCTCGCCCCCCGTCGGTCGTCTCGTCGCCTCCGCCCAAGCGGTCTTCGAGCTTCTCGACGGGCGCCGTGAGCGGTCGCGCGATGCGCTCGACCGCGAGGAGGATCGGAGCGGCCGAGAGCGCCAGGCGAACCGGCCGCCGCGCGGCGATCAGGTGAGGGATCAGGTCCGCGACCACGAGCACGACGAATCCACCGATCACGATGCTCGGGATCGGCCCCAGTCGGCCCCAGGTCGAGACGCTCGTGACGGCGATCACGCCGAGCGCCGACAGGTTCAGAGCTTGGGTGACGACGCGCACGCTGGCCCGCACGGAGTGCTTTCGCTCGCGCACTGCGCTCAACCGTTCCGCGCCGTCGAACCCCTCGTCCTCGAGGGTACGGATGTGCGACGACGAGATCTGGAAGGCCGCGTCGGCGATCGCCGTGAGGATGGCGGACGCGAGCAGGAGCGCCGCGACGACGGCGGCAGCCACACCCATCATCGGGCCGTCCTCGGCGGTCGGGTCCTACTCGGAGGTTGGTCGTCCTGCCGGGTACTCGGACCTACGTCCACCCCTCGCTCTCCTCCAGGAGTTCGCCAATCACATCACGTGTCGTGCGGCCGTCCGCTTCCGCCTCGAAGTTCAACACCAGTCGGTGAGCGAGGACGGCGGGCGCGACGGACCGTACATCATCATACGACGGAATCGCGGCTCCGCGCGATGCGGCCAGCGCTTTGGCGCCCAGTACGAGGTACTGCGACGCCCGCGGGCCCGCGCCCCAGGCCACGTATTTGCCCGTGACCGCGGCGGCTTCGTCCCCCGGGCGGGTGGCGCGAGCCATCCGGACCGCGAAGGAGACCAGCGACGGCGGTGCGGGGATCCTGCGGACGAGACCTTGAAGTGCGATGAGCTCCTCTGCGGTCACGACACTCTCGACGGTGGCCTGTTCGTCGCCCGTCGTTCGCATCGCGACTTCCTCCTCCTCCTCCCGGGTCGGGTAGTGGATCGGGAGCTCGAGCATGAAGCGGTCGAGCTGTGCTTCCGGAAGAGGGTACGTGCCCTCTTGCTCGATCGGGTTTTGCGTGGCCAGCACGAAGAAGGGCGGGGGCAGCTTGTAGTTGTCGCCCGCGGCGGTGACGGAGCGCTCCTGCATCGCTTCGAGGAGCGCGGCCTGTGTCTTCGGAGGCGTGCGGTTGATCTCGTCGGCGAGGACGATGTTGGCGAAGATCGGGCCCTTCACGAACCGGAACACTCGCCGACCCGTCGTGCGGTCTTCCTCGATCACTTCGGTGCCGGTGATGTCGGTCGGCATCAGGTCGGGTGTGAACTGGATTCGTGAAAAGTCCAGATCGAGCGCTTCTGCGACGGTCTGCACCAGGAGCGTCTTGGCCAGGCCCGGGACCCCCACGAGAAGAGCGTGCCCGTTGGCCAGTAGAGCGACGAGCATCTCGTCGACGACCTCTCGCTGCCCGACGATTCGTTTTTCGACCTGACGTCGCATTTGAGCCACGACGTCGGCGGCTCGTTCGAGCAGCTCGACGTCGCGGTCGACTATGGTGGCTTCGTCTGTCGTCGTCATTCCGGTCCCGGTGGCGTGAGGCGGCGAAGATGACCCGACCGTCGCGATTCCGTCAAGCGGGTGGTCCTCGGCGGGTGAGCGACCGTGGAGCGCAACGGGAGCGGGCGTTTTCATCCCCCTTCAACCCCCGTGCCACCGCTCGGTCGAGGCTCTTCGGATTCGCCGTTTTCGCCCCCTGCCTTCGCTTGCGCATTTTTTCACAAGCGCTATTTTTTTGCGGCTGCTGAGTCGCGGAATCGTTGTGGAATCCGGGCTCGAAGCCCGAGGGAGTACGGTGGTGCCCGACGCCCAGAAGGACGCCGAGCAGACCCGCGAGATCATGCGGGTGTCCGGACAGTTCATGGGGCACGGGCTTACGTGGGCCCTCGCCGTGTTGTTCTTCATGGGTGCGGGGTGGTGGCTCGACTCGAAACTCGGGTCGGGTCCGATCCTGATGATCCTCGGTGCGTTCGTCGGTGGCGGCGCGGGTTTTTACAGCTTGTACTATCACATCCTGATCGAACCACGTCTGGGTGAGGACGACCCCAAGTGAGCGCGGCCCGGAATTATGCCCTGGCCGGCGCCGGGTTTGTCGCCGCCATCATCGCCGTCTCCTGGCCGTTCCTCGGTGACGCGGACCGCTTCGGCTTGCTGCGCGCCGCGGCCATCGCACTACCCGTGCAGGCGTTCGCCTTCGCGTCGCTTGTGCGCAATCGGGGTGCCGGCAACGGCTTCTTTGCTGCATGGGTGGGGGGCACCTTCCTCCGCATGCTCGTTCTCGCGGCCGTGGCCGCGGTGATCATTCAGTCCGGGACCGAGGGGGGCGTCGCGACGCTCCTCGCGCTCGCCGGTTTCTTTTTTGGACTCCTTCTGCTCGAGCCGGTCTACTTCCGGCCCGAGCCGACTCCGACTGCGGACGCGTAGATGAAGCTCCTCGCGATGCTGCAAGGCGCAGCTCAGGCTGCGCAGGACCATGGGGCGGAGCAATCGGGCCCCGACCTCCAGGGCATGCTCACGCATCACCTTCTCGACGGTCCGTACCTCGAGTTCGTGATCCTCGGCATCGAGTGGATCATCCCGCTGCCCCACTTCGACCCGATTCACCTGGGTCCGCTGACGATCGATCTGTCGATCACGAAGCACGTCTTCTTCCTTCTCCTCGCGGCTTTCATCTGTGTGGCGCTCTTCGTGCCGATCGGGCGTGCGATGAGGAGCAAGGGCACAGACAAGGCTCCGTCTGGGCTCGCCAACGCGATGGAAGCGTTGGTGGTGTACTTCCGAGACGACGTCGTTCGGAGGAACATCAGCCACGGTGCGGATGCCTACACCGGGTACATCCTCACGCTCTTCTTCTTCATCCTCTTCATGAACCTGCTCGGGCTCGTGCCGTTCGGCGCGACGGCGACGGGCAACTTCATGGTCACCGGCGCCCTGGCTCTCGTCACCTTCATCGTGACCGAGATCTCCGGGATGAGGACGCTCGGTTTCGCCGGATACATGCGGACGATCTTCTTCGCCCCGCCGGGCATGGGTCCCGTCGGGACGGCGTTGATGCTCGTGATCCTCACCCCGGTCGAATTCCTCGGGAAGCTCACGAAGCCGTTCGCGCTGATGATTCGGCTCTTCGCGAACATGCTGGCCGGTCACACGCTCGTCCTCTCGATTCTCGGCCTGATCTTCATGTTCGCCGGGGGCAGCGCCATCGTCACCGGCGGTGTCACCGTCGCCTCGATCGCTCTGGTGTCCGCCATCATGGTGCTCGAGGTCTTCGTGGCCTTCCTACAGGCCTACATCTTCGCGCTGCTGTCATCCGTCTTCATCGGCATGATCCAGCACGCTCACTGATTGCTCGTACTCTGATTTTCAACACGTCGTCACGACGACACACTTCCAAGGACAGCTGAAATGCTCTACGGAATGCTCGCGATGTTTCAGGATGCGGCCGCCACGGGCGGACTCGACCTCCTCGGTGCCGGAATCGGCATCGGCCTCGCCGTCATGGGTGCCGGGATCGGCATCGGCCAGATCGGTAACAGCGTGGCGCAGGGCATCGCTCGCCAGCCTGAAGCCGCGGCTCAGATCCAGGGCGCCGGCATCATCCTCGCCGCTCTGATCGAGGGTGCGGCTCTGTTCGGACTGGTCATCACCATCCTCTACAAGTTCTTCTAATTCCGGCGATGCATCGGCGTTGCCGGCGTTGGGATTTCCTTGAAATAGCGTTGCTATTCCAGCGTCATCCCGCCTTGGCAACACCGCGCCTCACCAGAATTTCGCGGTGACCGGGCCATTCGGGTTGAAGGACCGGGCATCGCACCTCGACGCTTCGCGCGAGGTGCTCGGGTGGTGGGCTTGTAGCGGATGCGTCCGCTGGGTGCTCACTGCTGGGTTCGTTGAAGAACTACGGAGAAATCATGAGAGCTAGTCGAATCACAGCTGCGTTGATCGCGGCGTCGGCGGCTGCCCCGGCAGCGGTGTGGGCAGCCGGTGGCGGCGGCGACGGTGGGCTGTACGACATCAACACGGGCCTGTCGGTTTGGACGCTCGTC
>JBCCEZ010000113.1:0-5950 GCA_039030015.1 Gemmatimonadota bacterium
CCCGTCCACCATGCCCCGGGGATCACCTCCTTCGGAGACGAGCGCTACGACGACCGCCTCACGGGGGCGGCGCGGATCTATCCGCACCACCTCGACTCTGGCGGCCTCTTCATCGCGAAGCTACGGAAGGCTGGGGAAGCCGGAGATCGCGATGACGCTGGGTGGGCCGCGGTCCCGCGCGTCTTCGCGGGAGACCCGACGGTGGTGCGGATAGATCCGCGCCGCCCCCGTGAGGCGGTCGTCGTAGCGCTCGTCTCCGAAGGAGGTGATCCCCGGGGCATGGTGGACGGGAAGGTCGAGCGGCACGAGGTCGACCGGGAGCCGCGACAGGGCATCGCTGACGACCGCCTCGTTCTCCTCCGGCGAGAAGGTGCAGGTGACGTAGAGCACCGTGCCGCCCGGCTGCAGCAGCTCGACGGCCCGCTCGAGGAGACGTCGCTGGGCGGTCGTGACGTAGCGGACGAACGAGGTGGACTGATTCGGCGGCTGGCCGCCGCGGCGACGGAGGGTGCCCTCTCCGGAACAGGGCGCATCGAGCAGGACGTGATCGAACAAGGCCCCGGACGGGGCGTCCCGGCCATCCCCGGACGTGACGAGGACGTTGGGGTGGCCCAGTCGGTAGATGTTGCCCAAGAGGCCGCGTATCCTCGGCTCGCTGATCTCGTTCGCCACCAGACACCCCCGACCGCCCATCCGCTCGGCGAGGTGAGTCGTCTTGCCCCCCGGCGCCGAGCAGAGGTCGAGGACGCGAGAGGCCGGCCCGACGTCGAGAAGCGGGGCCGCGACCGCTGTCGACGCTTGTTGCACGTAGAGGAGGCCGAGCCAGTGCTCGAAGGTGGCCGAGAGGGCGTGAGGCCCCTCGACGACTTGGTGGAGTCCCGGTTGATCGGCCAACGCCTGCGTCGTGAAGCCCTGCGCATGGAGTCGCTCGAGAAGCACCGACTCCGCGATACGGTGCCGCGAGACACGGAACACCGTGGGCTCGGGACGCTCGGCAGCGGCCGTGAATGCGGACCAGTCGTCGACGATGTCCTCGTAGCGGGAGAGGTCGACGACCCGGTCCCGTGACGGACGGCGACGCCTGCGGCGCGGGGTCACCGCGCGCCTCTGCGAGGCGCGGCTGAAGTGTCGATCAGAACGGCGGTGCGTCCTCGTCGATCTCGTCCTCTTCCCGCACGAGGGTCAGGATCGCGGCCTGGGGCACGACGAGGTACCGCTCGCCTTCGAAGGTGATCTCGACCGCAGCGCGGCGGAAGAAGATCGCGTAGTCTCCGATGAGAGCCTGAAGCGGCACATACCGGGGCTCTCCGGTCCCGCCGCCGATCTTCCACGGCTCTTCGTCGAGTTCCGTGGGCGCAGACACCGCGTTGCCCGGGCCGGTCGCGAGGACGGTCCCGCCCTGCACAGCCTGGGAGTCGACTGCCGTGGCCGGAAGGTAAAGGCCGACCTTCGTGCGATCCTCGCCTTCTTCGGGCTGGATGAGCACGCGGTCACCGACGACGATGAGGCGTTTGCGGGAGTTGGACATGGTGGTGCGGCGGTTCTCAGAGGGCCCGAGAAGTTCGCCAAGGGCGAAGCAGGACGCCAGTTCGCCGCTGGCACCCCATATAGACGGGCCCGCTAGACCAACACCCCTGCGATCGCCGCGGTCATCAACGACGCCATCAATCCGGCCAAGAGCGCCTTCATCCCCAGCGTTGCCAGCTCGGGGCGTCGGGACGGAGCAATCGCCCCGATACCGGCGATCGTCATCGCGACCGATCCGAAGTTCGCGAAGGTCGTGAGGGCGTAGATCCCGATCACGACCGACCGAGGCTCGATGGCGGCACCGGCCACGAGCGCGTCGGTGAGTTGGACGTACGCGACGAACTCGTTGAGAACGAGGTCGACCCCGATCATCTGACCGATCAGAGCCGCATCCGTCCACGGGATACCGAGCATCCATGCAACCGGTCTGAACGCCGCGCCCAGAAGGCCCTGAAGGGTGACATCGGGTTGGCCGAACCAGCCACCTACCCATCCGATCGCGCCGTTGAACATCGCAACCAGGGCGAGGAAGGCGATGATCATCGCACCCACGAGGAGCGCGAGACGCAGCCCCTCGGAGGCACCGCGGGCGGCCGCGTCGATGATGTTCACGTCGGGTCGCTCGACCGCGTCCTCCACGAGTTCGGTCGTCTCGGGAACTTCCGTCTCGGGGACGAGGATCTTGGCAACGACGAGCGCCGCCGGCGCGGACATGACGGACGCGGCGATGAGGTGTGTGGTCGCACCCGGCGCGACATCGGACAACATCCCCGCGTACGCCGCGAGCACGTTGGCCGAGATCGTCGCAAGACCCGCGGTCATGATCGCCATGAGCTCGGACGTGGTCATGCGTTCGACGTACGGCTTCACGACCAGCGGCGATTCCATCATGCCGACGAAGATGTTCGACGCCGTGCAGAGGGTCTCGGCACCGGACGTCTTCATCGTCCGGCGCATCACCCAGGCGACGCCCCACACCACGCGTTGCATGAAGCCGACGTGATACAGCACCGTCATCAGCGCCGAGACGAAGATGATGTTCGGCAGGATCCTGAACGCGAAGAATGCCCCCGGACGGGCGAAGGTCTCACCCGAGTCGACGAATCCCCCGGATTCGTCCAGCGTACCGACCGGCACCTCGTTTTGGACGAGGTTCCCGAAGACGAAGGCGCTGGCCTCGTTGCCGTAGCCGAGGACCGAGTGCACGACGCCATCGAGGACGTCGAAGATCGCCGCGCCCTGGGGCGTTCGCAGCACGAGGAGGGCGAAGACGACCTGCAAGCCGACGCCCCACGCCACGAGACGCCACGCGATCCTCTTCCGATCGGTCGACAAGAAGGCGGCGATCCCGATCAGGAGTCCCAAGGCGAGGGCGGCCCGCAGGCGAGCGTCGATCACGGTCGAGGGGTCGGGGGCATCCGGGCTCGGGAGGATACGGCCGAACCGCTCCGCGGCGCGAGCCGGCTAGAGCGAAGCACCTCGACTGTATCCCGAGATGCCGCGATCGAGAACGACGATTACACTGCGTCATCCCATCCCCACCCTCCACCACGGTGTGCCTCGTCATGAAGCATCCGACCCGCTTACCAGGCCTCGTTGCCATCTTGAGCCTCGGCTTCTTCGCGCTCCCATTGGACGCCCAGAGCGTCCGCCAAAGCGGGCGCTCCGGCGCCGGCATGGTCAGCGCGGCCCAACCGCTCGCCACCGAAGCGGGCGTCCGCATGCTCGAGCTCGGGGGGAACGCGGCGGACGCGGCCGTCGCGGCTGGCTTCGCGATCGCGATCGTCGAGCCGACGATGAACTCGATCGGGGGCCGAAATCAGATCCTTGTCCGCACCGCCGACGGGGCATTCCACGGCATCGATGGGACGACGCAGGCCCCCTGGGACTACGACCACGAAACCGCCCCGCGCGCGTCGTACGGGTACGCGGTCATCGGAATCCCGGGCGCCCTGGCCGGACTCATGCGTCTGCATGAGGAGCATGGCTCCCTTCCGTTGTCGACGGTCCTAGAGCCGGCGATCCGATACGCCGAGGAGGGCTACCGCCTCCTGCCCGGCGACGCGGCCCGGCTCGCCGCGGGCGCGAACCAGGCCCTCGAGTTCCCGGGTTCGCGCGCGGCGTACTACCGCGGAGACGGGTCGTCATACCGGGCCGGAGATATCCTCCGACAGCCCGACTACGCGTCGACCCTGCGCAAGATCTTGGGCGGCGGGCGCGACGTCTTCTATACCGGCGAGATCGCCCAGGCGATGGCCGCCGACCTCCAGGCCAATGGAGCGGTGATCGACCTGGACGACCTCGCTCAATACGAAGCGGTCGACAGCCGAATCGTGCGGGGCAGCTACCGTGGTTATGACCTGATCGGCACCGATGTGCCCGCGGCGGGGGTGCTGTCGATTCAGGCGCTCCACGTGATGGAACAGTTCGATCCACACTCGATGTCCGAGGCCGAGTGGTTTGCGATCGTCGGTCAGGCGCTGAGCATGGCACAGCGCGAGCTCGCGGTTCTCGGCACGGACGAGGCGGCTGAGCGGGCCACCTCCAAGGAGTACGCGCGCGAACTGGTCGAGGAGGTCTTCGCCCCGGGACAGACACCGGATCGCGAGCCGACGCCGATGCCGGTCGAGGTCCAAGAGCGGGGAGATCTGTACGGAGGTCACACCACCCACCTCTCGACCGCCGACGCAGACGGGATGTTCGTCTCGCTGACGCAGACGCTGGGCCCGAACATGGGCTCGAAGGTCGTGACGCCTGGTCTAGGCTTCCTCTACGCGTCCACGCTCGGAGGGTACCTCGGCACGATGACGGAGCCGGGCATGCGCGCACGGTCGAACATCAACCCCTTCATGGTGGCGAAGGACGGCGAGGTGATCCTCGTCCTCGGAGCGGCCGGCGGCGGCATGATCCCACCAGCCGTCGTGCACGCGATCACCCGGGTAATCGACTTCGGGATGGAACTCCCCCAGGCGCTCGCGGAGCCCAGAGTCGCGGCGGGGCGTGGGCCCTTCAATGCCGAGACCTCTCCCGGCATCGGGTGGACCGAAGCCGAGATGGACGAGATGCGTGCGCTCGGCATCGAGATCATGGCACAGCCTCGTTCCGGCGCCTTCGGGAGGGTGCACGGGATCCAGTACGATCCCGAAACGGGGACGTGGATCGGCGCGGCGGACCCGGATTGGGAAGGTGCGGCTCGCGGACCCGCCGTGCGTCGATGAGACGGGTACGGCGTTTGGCCGGCCGTAGTCTCGCCGTGATGGCCGTCGCCGCAGGCCTGACTGCGATGACGGCAGGGGGCCAAGAAGTCACACGTACACCGGACGGGCGACCCGACCTCCAGGGCAACTGGTCGAACGCCACGGCCACTCCGATCGTTCGGCCGGACGGGCAGCCGCTCGTCATGTCGGCGCAAGCCGTCGCGCGGGTCGAGTCGGGCCGCCTCGCCTACAACGAAGCCGAAGCACAGCCCAGCGACCCCGATCGTGAGGCGCCCCCCGTGGGCGGCGACGGTTCGACCGGTGCCGCGGGAGGCGTCGGCGGATACAACAACTTCTTCATCGATCGGGGCGACCGGATTGCGGTCTTCAACGGCGAAGCCCGCTCCTCGTTGATCACCTTCCCGGACCACGGACGGCGTCCCGCACTCACGGACGAGGCCCGCCGGAGAATGGGCGAACGACGGGCGTTCCGGTCCCAGTTCAGCCAGTACGACAACCCGGAGAACCGCCCATTGGGCGAGCGCTGCATCATCTCGTTCGGTTCCAACGCGGGCCCGCCGATGCTGCCGAACTACTTCTACAACAACAACTACACGATCGTGCAGACGCCGGATCAGATCATGATCATGACGGAGATGGTGCACGACGTCCGCGTGATTCGAATGGGGGATCGGAAGCCCCTGCCCGAGCACGTCCGGCCGTGGATGGGGGACTCGTGGGGGCACTGGGAGGGCGACACGCTCGTCGTCGTCACGACGAACCTCCACCCGGAGCAGCCCTTCTTCGCGCTTTCCGCCGCCCAGTTCCTACCGTCGGAAGAGGCCGTGGTGACGGAGCGGATCACCCGCCCCAGCGCCGACGTCCTGAACTACGAGTTCACGGTCGAAGACCCGGTGATGCTCACGAGCCCAATACGGGGAGAGCTTCCGTACGACCGTCTCGACGGTGAGTTGTACGAGTACGCCTGTCACGAAGCGAACTACGCGATGGAGAACGTGCTACGTGGGGCGCGGGCTCAGGAACGAGAGGAAGGTCGCGAGCGCTGAACCGACGACCGACGGGTCGCCGAGACAGGCGCAGATGATGGAACGTCGTGGGGGGCGCGGCCGCCAGCCCAGCCCCCCACCTTCGATTAGGCCATCAGCGCGCGAACCCGGTCCACCCCCGCGGCCCCGCCGGCCGGGCTCCACCGCCCCCCCCGCCAC
>JBCCEZ010000114.1:0-5427 GCA_039030015.1 Gemmatimonadota bacterium
CCGAAGGGCCGACGCGCTGGCTCTGATCGAACGTCGACTGAGGGACGGGTGATGGGTGGGGTCGTCTACCCGACTCCGCTGAGGTACTGCTGCTCCATCACGTCACAGTGATGATGGTCGTGCCCACACAGTTTGAAGGCCGCCGCCCGTGCCGAGATGAACGACCCACTTGCGGTGCCGCCGTGGGTCAGTGCATCCGCGTGCAGGCTGCGGACGAGCGCGAGCGTGCTGTCGCGCGCGATCCGAAAGTCGTCGATCAGCTCGGCCGGGGGCCGGTTCTCGGCCCCGGCGGCGGCCGCGAAGTCGTCGACGTCGAATCCGGGTAGCGCAGTCTCGTCCCCCCGCGAGAAGCGGAGGATTCGGTACGCGAAGACCCGCTCCACGTCGATCTGGTGCTGGGCGATATCCGAGGGAGTCCAGCGGCCGGGTTCGGGTCGCCACGACCAATGGTGGGGTCGGAGGGAGGACCAGAGGGCAAGCACCCGGTCGCGGCTGTGCTCGAGGTTGGTCGTGAGCGTGCCGTCTTCGATTCGAGCGATGTATGAGCTCGTGTAGTCGTCGTACTCCGCCGCGTGAACATCGGTGATGTGTGTCATCGTTCCTCTACAGGCTGGGGCGAAACGCGTGTGTGTACTTGATCTGGAATGAGCTGCGATTGCTGAGCGGCAGGGCGGGCGTCGTACGGAAGCGATCTGCGTTCAGGTCGGAGTTCCACACCACGTAGAGATCGGTACCTTCGCTCGGGTTGAAGCGGATCCGAGCGCTCCCCACGTAGAGGCGGGACGTGCTGTTGTACTGAACGAGCGTCGAGGCCGAGAGGCGGGTGCTCACGTAGAGCTCCACCTTGGCGCTGACCAGTTGCAGTGTCGTCGTCGGCCCGGTGGGTGGGCTGACTCGATCCAATTGGTACGTTCCGGTGACGATCAAGTCCGGCGTCACCGTGACGATGGGCGACACCGTCCACGACGTTCTCGATCGATCGAAGAAGCCGCCGGACGTGAGACCGACGAAGCCGGCCAGGCGAGTGGACGAAGGGGATGTGACCCCCACAGTGGCCTGCTGAAAGGTGTGACGCCCGACGGGGATCGTGACGTCCCCCGCGAGGGCCAGCGGTTGAGTGAGATCTTCGAGATTGGACAGGCCCGACGCCGAAATGGACCACCCGGACTTGCTGAAGAACTGGGCACCCAACTGCCCGCTCCGCGATTCGAGGCGACCCGCGGACGCGCTCCACGTATGGGAGAGCGCGGCGAACGGACCCCACTGGACCCACGGAGACGCCGGTCCCGGGAAGATGTTGTAGCCGGTATTAACATCGAGCTGCCGAAGGTCGCCGCGACTCGCGAAACCCAACGCCGGCTGGTAGGCAGGACCGGAGTGATGGCCGGCGACCGCGTAGGTGAGCCCTTGTTGCGATCGACTGGCGAACTCTGCGTAGACTCGAGCACGATCGCTCAGCGATGGCGAGCTCGCGTTCTCGGAGTCGTGAGCGACAGCCGCCCGCACGGTCAGAAACGACTCTCCGAAGAGACGGAGCACCGCATCGGTGCCGACGAGTGTGGACGCGCCCCGACCGGACGATGCGCGACGCGTCGCAATGAGGCCGGCCGAAGAGTAGGCGTCGAGAACACCTCGCTTGATGCGTAGCACCGAGACGTTCTCGGACGGTGTGGAGCCGAGGGGCTCGGTTTGCATCGAGAGGAGTCCGCCCTCCCAGCCCATCGCGCGGCCGACCGCCCGAACCCCTCCGTAGATACCCGTGCGCTGCCCCTCGACGATGCCGACGCGTCGTGAGTAGAAGGCCCGGTCGATGGCCCCGAACGCGAAGTCGAAGAGAGACGCACGCTCTTGGAAGAAGAGCCGTTTCTCGGGGAAAAAGAGGGCCGCCCTCGAGAGGTTCACCTGTTGATCGTCGACCTCGACCTGAGCGAAGTCCGTGTTCGCGGTGACATCGATCGAAACGTTGCCGGAGAAGGCGAACCGTGCGTCGAGCCCCACCTCACGATCGTATCCGACCGAGCGTGCCCGGACCGGATCACTCGGGTCGATCTCCGACGAACGGCCGACCAGAGAGTACGGAGCGACGGTGACCGACGTCCGAGGCTCGATGTCCGTGAGTACGAAGCGATGGGTCAACGACGGTCGAAAGGAGCTCCCGGTGGAGAGTCCGCGGGGCGGGAAGGCCGCCGTTTCGTCGGTTCGCGCGATGTAGCGCCACGTCGTGATTCCCATCACGGTGCGGCCATCTTCGGCCGAGAAGGGAAGGGAGGTGAACGGGATACGGATCTCGGCGTACCAGCCGTCCTCGTCCCGGGTCGCGGCGGCGTCCCAAAAGGCGTTCCAATCGGTTCTGATCCCGTTCGGCCCCTGGGCATCGTTGGCGATGGCCATGTCGAGACGCATCCCGGTCGGCGTGACGAAGAAGCCGAGCGCGTTCTCGCGATCGTCGAAGGTGTCGATCAGGAGACCGACCCATTCGGTGTTCTCGGTGAAGTCGTCCCGCTTCTTGGTGTTCGCGACGATGCGGTGCGGTTCTCGGTCGTAGAGGCGGCCGGATAGGTAGAGGTACTCTTCGTCGTATCCGATCCGTATCTCGGTGGGTTGAGACGGGGGTGCACCTTCGACGGGTACCTTCTGACGAACCGGGATGATCGACAGCGTCGACCACGCGGCTTCGTCCACCCTCCCGTCGATCGTGACCACGGACCCGTCGATGCGCTCGAGGACCGTCGTGTCGAGTGAACCGGCCGGCAGCAGCGCGATTCCCTGTGCGTGAGCGATCGCTGGCATCATCAGTGAAGTCGCGATCGCGATCACAAGAAGGGTCGCAGGGCCAGTAAAGCTGGGCATGATAACTAACCGATCGTTCCAAAATTGGACGAACACGATGGCTACCTCGGTGTGGGGATGTTCGTCGACCTTGCGCGGATCGCGGTCGGATTCGAGGTTAATAACCGATCGGTTAGTTATCAAGGGGGTGATCGTGGGCAGGCCCAAAGGATACGAGCGGGACACGGTACTCGACGCCGCGATGGAGCTCTTTTGGCTCAAGGGCTTCGAGGCGACGACGACCCGGGAACTCGTCGATCATCTCGGCTTGAATCGAAACAGCCTATACACCGAGTTCGGGTCGAAGCGTGGGCTCTACGATGCCGCCCTTCGCCACTACGAGAGACGGTGGCTGGACCGGAACTTGGGTCCGCTGGAGAGAGCCGAAGCCAGGCTCGAGGATATCGAGGGGCTCTTCCATCACTATGTGAGCGTCGCCCGCCGAACCGGCACGCAGAAAGGCTGCATGATGGCCAACTCGATCGTCGAGTTGGCTCCGGTCGACGTCGTGGCCAAGCAGGGGGCGCACCGCTTTCTGGAGCGCGCACGTACCGCGTTCCAAAATGCGCTCGAGAACGGCCGAGCGGCGGGAGAACTCCGATCCTCCGTGGATTCCCGAACGGAGGCCGCGTTCTTCGCGAGCACGTGGCTCGGGATGCTCGTCTTGCTGCGTGCCGGGTCGCCCGCGGAGACGCTGGAGTCCGTTGCGGACCGCGCCGTGTCCTACGGACGGTCGTTGGCGGCGTAGGGCGTTGAGCAGGGCCGCGCGTCGACGTCGAGCGGCCGGCCGACGCGCGGTCCCTGATCGACTTCGCTAGGCGCTTGCCACGTCGAACCGGTCGAGGTTCATCACCTTGGTCCAGGCGGCCACGAAGGCGGCGACGAACGCCGGACCCGCGTCGTCCGCCCCGTACACTTCGGCGAGTGCGCGTAGCTGCGAGTTCGATCCGAAGACGAGGTCCGCCCGCGTCGCGGTCCACCGGACCGCTCCGGTCTCCCGGTCACGACCCTCGAACTCCTTCTCGTCGTCGCTCCTCGCAGACCACGCGACGCCCATATCGAGCAGGTTCACGAAGAAGTCGTTGGTCAATGTTCCGGGACGGTCCGTGAACACGCCGTGAGTCGATCCACCGGCGTTGGCGCCCAACACGCGGAGTCCGCCCACCAGCACGGTCATCTCCGGCGCGTTCAACGTGAGCAGCTGGGCGCGGTCCACGAGAAGCTCTTCGGCCGATACGGAGAAGTCGGACTGCAGGTAATTCCGGAAGCCATCGGCGATCGGCTCCAGGACGGCGAAGGACTCGACGTCGGTCTGTTCTTGGGTCGCGTCGGTCCGACCTGGTCGGAAGGGGACGGCGACGGAATGGCCCGCGTCGCTCGCGGCCTGCTCGATCGCAGCGCAACCGGCCAAGACGATCAGGTCTGCCAGGGAGATGCGGGTCTCGCCTACTGATGCGTTGAAGTCGGTCCGGATGACGTCGAGGGTCCCGAGAACACGCTCGAGTCGGGAGGGATCGTTGACGTCCCACTCCCGCTGAGGCGATAGCCTCACCCGGGCGCCGTTCGCGCCTCCGCGCTTGTCCGAGCCGCGGAAGGTCGAGGCCGAGGCCCATGCGGCGGAGACGAGATCAGGGACGCTCAGCCCCGCGTCCAAGATCTTCTCCTTGAGTGCCGCGACCTCGGCCTCTCCCACCAGCGGGTGGTCTACAGCCGGCACGGGGTCCTGCCAGATCAACTCCTCGGCCGGCACCTCCGGTCCGAGGTAGCGTGCCCGCGGGCCCATGTCCCGGTGGGTCAGCTTGAACCAGGCGCGGGCGAACGCGTCGGCGAGCTGGTTCGGGTTCTCGTGGAAGCGCCGGGAGATCGGCTCGTAGATCGGGTCCATCCGAAGCGCGAGATCTGTCGTCAGCATCATGGGGGCGTGACGCTGCGTGGGATCGTGGGCGTCCGGGACCGCCGTCGAAGCGGACGCGTCGGTCGGGGTCCACTGCCACGCGCCGGCCGGGCTCTTCGTGAGCTCCCAGTCGTACTCGAAGAGGGTGTCGAAGAAGCTGCTGTCCCACTCGATCGGTGTCGGCGTCCACGCGCCCTCGAGTCCGCTCGTCGTCGTGTCGGCCCCCACGCCCGTCCCGAAGTCGTTCGTCCATCCGAAGCCTTGCTCGACGATGCTCGCACCCTCCGGCTCGACGCCCACGAGCGCCGTATCACCGGCTCCGTGGGCTTTTCCGAAGCTGTGTCCGCCTGCGATCAAGGCGACCGTCTCCTCGTCGTCCATCGCCATCCGCGCGAACGTCTCACGGATGTCGTGGGCCGCCTTGAGGGGGTCGGGCTCACCGTTGGGGCCCTCCGGGTTCACGTAGATGAGACCCATCTGCACCGCTGCGAGCGGGCCGGCCAGATCGCGGTCTCCCGAGTACCGCTCATCTCCGAGCCACTCGGTTTCGACTCCCCAGCTGATGTCCATCTCGGGCTCCCAGACGTCCTCACGGCCGCCACCGAATCCGAAGGTCGCGAAACCCATCGATTCGAGCGCGCAATTCCCGGCCAAGATCATCAGGTCGGCCCAAGACAGGGCCCGGCCATACTTCTGCTTCACGG
>JBCCEZ010000115.1:0-5399 GCA_039030015.1 Gemmatimonadota bacterium
GCCCGCTCGTGGACCCGACGACGGGTGACGGCGGGGCGACGTATCAGCCGGTGAGCCTCCACCCGACGTTCGACAATACACACCCGATCATGGAGTTCGTCTCTTCGCTGAGCTCCACGTCGTTCTCGAGTGGTGTTCAGGCCAACGCCGGGACCGAGGTCTTGGCGTGGTGGGACGACGGCGGTCAGGGAGCGCAGGGGTCACCGCTCGTCGGGGTCAAGACACTTCCCGGTGGTCAGCGGCTCGTAGGGGTGAGTCTCTTCCCCGTGCCCGATCCGTCGATTACCGGCAGCGTCGACCTCTTGTGGCGCAACGTGGTTCGATGGGCAGGGTTCGCACCGTCCATCGACTAACGGTTCGACCCGACGCAAACGACTCGAGCCCGGCGCCTTTCGGTAGCCGGGCTCGTTTCGTCTGAGGACGTCCTGTTCCTACCTCAGCGGCGCTCCACGACCATCGCGAATCCCATCCCGCCTGCAGCGCACACGGTGATGAGACCGAATTGCACGTCGCGACGAGCCATCTCGTTCAAGATTGTGACCGTGAGGCGTCCGCCCGTCGCTCCGAACGGATGGCCGATCGACAGGGAGCCGCCCATCACGTTGATGACGTCGATGTCCGGATGGCCCACCGCCGTCGATCGTCCGAGCTCTTGTTCTGCGAACTCTCGCGAGGACAACGCCTGAAGGTTGGAGAGCACCTGGGCCGCGAAGGCTTCGTGCATCTCCATGAGCCCGATGTCCTTCATCGACAGGCCCGCGCGATCGAGCGCGAGGGGCGCGGCGTAGGCGGGACCTTGCAGGAGTTGAGCGGCAGGGTCGAGGGCGGTCCATGCCCAGCTCCGGACGTAGCCGATCGCTTTGTGGCCCTCGGCCTTCGCCCGCTCGGCATTCATCAGCACGACGGCAGAGGCTCCGTCGGTGAGCGGCGACGCGTTCCCGGCTGTTACGGATCCGTGCTTTCGATCGAAGACCGGCCGCAGCTTCGCCAACTTTTCTAGCGACGTGTCCGTGCGGATGCCGTTGTCTGCGGTCACGACGGTCTCGAAGTCGGGCGGCACGTAGACGGACGCCAACTCAGCCGTCAGCCGTCCATCCGCGGTACCCGCCGCCGCGAGCTCGTGGGACCGAAGCGCCCACGCGTCCTGGTCCTCCCGGGAGATCCCGTTCTCCTTGGCCATGCGTTCGGCGGAGGCCCCCATCGTCTCACCCGTGGTGGGTTCGGCGATGGCAGGCTGGACGGGAATGAGGTCCCGGGGACGGACCGCTGCGAAGGGCGCGGCTTTCTGGCCCAACGTCTTTCCCTTGGCTGCCTTCACCAGCGTCTTGGACAGTTTGTCGCTCACGGTGATCGGGATGCGCGACAACGACTCGGATCCTCCCGCGATGACGACGTCCGCCTGGCCGACCGCGATCATCTGGGTCGCATCCGCGATGGCTTGATTGGCGGAGGTGCAGGCACGTGACACCGAGACCGCGGGGACGTTCTTCGGCAGCACACCCAGGCCGACCTCTCTCGCGATGTTCGGAGCCTGGGTGTCGTGTACCACCGTCCCATACACGAGGTGGTCCACGTCCTCCCCGCGCAGTCCGCTGCGAGCGAGCGCGTCACGGACGGCGACCTTCCCGAGCTCGATCGCGGTCATATCGGCGAAGACGCTGCCCGAGCGGGCGAAGGGCGTCCGGCTTCCGTCGAGGATGGCTGTGTTGAGCTTGTTGGTCATGACCACAAGGGACCGATCCGCGAGGTGGGCTGCAAGGACGTCCCCTTCCGGGGGCTAGCGAGGTCCGGAGAGGCGCGAATAGGTTGTCCGCCCCCCCGATCAGATACAGGAGACACCCCGGTGTCCTCGTCGCCCCCCCACGATTCCATCGACTCGAGTCGATTCTTCTCGCCGTGCACGACTGCATGGCGGGTACGGAGTCCGCGGGTCGCGACGTGTCGGAAGCTTGAAGGGTCCAAGCTGATCCCCCTCAACGGTTTACTTGATACTGATTCCGTTCCGGGGCCATGTTTCGAATCATGAACACCCGGTCCGCACAGTCCACTGGTGCCCCCAGCTCCGTGGGTCCGCTCGTCATCCGCGATGGTACGGTCGACGACGCGCTCGCGATCGAGGCCGTGCACTACGCGTCTCGTGAGGCGGTGTACAAGGATCGGACGTCCGATTGGCCTCCGCGGGGGTTGGACCGCTCTGGACGCGTCGCGCGTTGGATGAGTTGGCTCTCCGATCCGGAGATCACCTGTCTCGTCGCGGACGGGGAGGGGGACATCGCCGGCTTCTGTACGATCCGACGCTCGGGCGACCCGGACGCTACGTCGGGCACTACGGCCGAGATGCCGACGCTGTACGTACGGCCGGACTCCTGGTCGCGAGGTGTCGGCCGACGGTTGTGCGACGAAGCGATCGAGCGTGCTCGTGCCCAGGGCTTCGACGAGCTGACCCTCTGGGTACTCGAGCTCAACGGGCGGGCCCAGGCGTTCTACGAAGAGTTCGGGTTCGCGCCGGATGGGACGACGAAGGTGGACGAAGCCACGAGCGAGGGGCTCGTCGCGCACCGGTACCGGATCCGTCTGTAGGCACGTGAGCGAGTCCGTCGCGTCCTACATCCGCACGATTCCCGACTATCCCAAGCCGGGCATTCTCTTTCGAGACGTGACCACGTTGATTGCCGATCCCACAGGCTTCGGCCTCGCGATCGATGAACTGACGGCTCGCTACGAAGGGCGTGCGCTCGACGTTGTTGTCGGGGTCGAGGCCAGGGGCTTCATCTTCGGGGCCGCGCTCGCGAGTCGACTCGGGGTCGGGTTCGTACCGGTGCGAAAACCGGGAAAGCTCCCGGGTGAGGTTATCGGTGAGGACTACGAGCTCGAGTACGGGACCGACCGCCTCGAGGTCCACGTCGATGCGGTCGAGGAGGGGGCCCGCGTGTTGCTGGTCGACGACTTGATCGCCACGGGTGGCACCGCCACCGCTGCGCTCGTGCTCCTGCGCCGGCTGGGCGCGGAGGTCGCGGAAGCATGCTTCGTGGTCGATCTTCCCGACCTCGGTGGCGCAAGACGACTTCAGGAGTTGGGGTGCCCCTGCCACGCCCTGTGCGCTTTCGAAGGACACTGACGCGCCGTTATCGGAGGCGAACATCCATGTGGGTCGATCCAGCGGTCTTGTTTGACGAGCTCATCGCAGACGGGCGCTTCGAGGAGGCGGACGACCTTTTGGCCCAGGCGCTCGAAGAGGATGCGACAAACGGAGACCTGCTCGCGCTTCGGGCCCTCGTTCGGAATTCGCTCGATGATTCGGAGGGCGCCGTCGCGATGGCGGGCCGTGCGGTCACGCTCGACCGTAGCAGCGCGTTCACGCATTGGGTCTACGGGGCCCAGCTGGAGAAGGCGGGCCGTCGCGACGAGGCCGAGCAGGCCGCTCGCCGATCGCTCGAACTCGATCCGAACAGCGCAGACGCGTTGGCCCTCCTGGCCCAGTGCGCGATCGGGCGAGGGAAGTTCTCGGAGGCAGTCGCCATCGCGAAACACGGGCTCGAGCTGGATCCGGGTCACGAACCCTGTCTCGGCCTCCGAGCATTCGCTGCGCGCTATGCGGATGGTGGCCGGGGGGCGGAGTCTGCTTTCGGTTCGCTCATGGATGCGTATCCGTTGTCCGGATTCGGACGAGCCGGCCTCGGTTGGAGTTCATTGGACCGCGGCGAGGTGGATCAGGCTCGCCAACACTTCGAGCAGGCGCTAACCCTCGATCCGACCGCGACCTGGGCCCGCGAAGGGCTGATCGAGGCCACGAAGGCCAAGAACCCGGTCTACCGGTCGGTACTCCGACTGTTCTTGTGGTTCGGTCGGTTGGACTCGCGTCGGCGCTGGAGCATCATCATTGGCGGCATCGTGGGCTACCAGCTCCTCGGAGGGGTGATCGACGCCGTTCCGATCGCGGCACTGGTGGCCGTCCCGTTGATGCTCGGGTGGGTCGGGTTCGTCCTGTTGAGTTGGACGTGGCAGACTCTGTCCGACTTCGTGCTCATGATGGATGTCGACGGGCGAAAGCTCGTCACGGCGGAGCGGAGGACGGCTGCGATCTGGGTCGGCGGCACGGCGTTCGCCGCGGTGATGCTCGCGATCCTCGATCTCCTGACGGGAAGCGATCGCATGGGCTGGGCCGCCCTGACCACGGGCTTCATGCTCATCCCGATGTCGAGCGTCTTCAACTGCGAGCGAGGGTGGCCGCGACACGCGATGGCCCTGTATACGGCGGGGGTCGCGGCGTGTATCGGAGTGGGCCTCTTCGGCCCCAGCGCGTTCGTCGTGGACGCCTACAACGCGTCGCTGTGGGGGAGTGTGCTCGGCAGTTGGTTGGGAACATGGCTCGCCACCCGTGAGGTGACGTAGCCGGTCCTCAGCCGGTCCCGGCCACCGCGTCGAACTCCCGAGCGAGCTCCACGTCCCACTCCGTAATGCCCCCGGCGTCGTGCGTCGCCAGATCGACGCGTACGGTCCGGTACACGTTGAACCACTCGGGGTGATGGTTCTTTCGTTCGGCGCACAGGGCCGCACCACTCATGAAGGCGAAGGCTTCGACGAAGTCCTCGAAGACATACTCCTTGTGAAGCTTGCCCTCGACGACAGTCCAGCCGTCCAAGGTCTTCAGGGCCGCCTCGATGGCGTCGCTGGACATGAGTGCTCGGGGTGTCACGCTACGTGCCTCCTGGTCATCGCTCGTCCATCAGCGCGGAGACGATCGCGCGCTGGAGCGGACCAACATCGGGGTACTGAGTCTCGGCGTCGACCCCACCGTTCTGACGGTTGGTGAGAAGGACGAGGCCGAGGCCTCTACTCGGGACTCCAAGGACGAAGGTGCCGGTGAAGCCGGTGTGGCCGAAGGACCCCTCGGGCGCATAGTCGGGAAGCTGCCACCCCAGGGCTTGTCCCTCGAGCTGGGGTGAGAGGAAGTGATCGACGGTTTCTGCGGAGATCATCCGGTGCTCGTCGATACTCCCTCGAGCGAGGAGGAGTCGGAGGAGTACGCCCAGGTCGGGCGCGCTGGCGAAGAGCCCCGCATGACCCGCTACGCCCTCGAAGGCGTGCCACGCGTTTCCGTCGTTCACCTCTCCCACGAGTGTGTAGCCGCGCCAGTCGGACCAGCGCTCGGGGTCGAGATCGATCGTGTAGCCGAAGTCGGGATCGTGCACCATTCGGCGCTCGAACGGGTTGCCGTGACTCGTGGCCACGATACCTGCCTGAGGGGTCGCCAGGGCTTCGGACCTCGGGCGGAAGCCCGTGTCCTCCAGACCGAGAGGGCCATACAGCTCCGCGTCGAGGAAGTGATCCAACCGGGCGCCGGACGCCAGCGGCCTGTAGTATAGTATGCATTGTGTACGTCAGCACTCTAGCGCCAC
>JBCCEZ010000116.1:0-3763 GCA_039030015.1 Gemmatimonadota bacterium
GTCCGACTCGCGGAGGATGAGGTACTCCTCGCCCTCGAGCGTGACGTCCGTGCCGCTGTACTTGCCGTAGAGGACCTTGTCCCCGACCGACACGTCCAGCTCGAGACGGGTGCCGTCATCGGAGAGCTTCCCCGGGCCGACAGCGACGATCTCACCCTGGGACGGCTTTTCCTTGGCCGTATCCGGGATGTAGAGACCACCCCGCATCTGCTCGGCTTCCTCCAGCGGCTTGACGACGACGCGGTCGGCGAGCGGCTTCACCCCTGCGCCTACCGCGGCTTTCCCCTTTGCCATGGGGCTTCCCTCCTGATGGGTTCAGTCAAACTTCAGCGACTTTTAGCACTCCGATCCTTCGAGTGCTAATACCCGGGAAAGATGGCGCAGCAGGCGGGCCTGTCAATGCCTCGAAAAGCCCCGCCCCACGGAGGAATTCGGCCTAGTCGAAGGCGTAGCCGACCTCGCGGAGTAAGCGCCCTAAGGGGTGTCCACCTCCGCGCCACAGGTGCCGGTCGGAGAGGCGGTTCAGCGCCGAGCGAACCCCTGCGAAGTGGGTGGCCATCGAGGTCAGTACGTTCCGCACTCCGAGCGAAGCCGCTTCCGGTGCCTCCGAGGCGGCTCGGTAGCCGCTGGCCCCCATCTGTTCGTAGTACGAAGCCGGGGGGGCGCCCCGGCGCTGGACGCGCGCCTCGAGGAAGTCCGGAAAAAGCCCCGTCAGCCACAAGGAGAAGTTCCCCATGTGGGCGCGAATCAGGAATGCCTCACTCCCGCGGGCCTCACCGAGGCGCGCGACGAGGTCGACCAAGTACCCGTATTCCGCCTCGCCATCCGCCGAAATGCGGTACGCTCGCTTGCGCTCCCCGAACTGCACGAGCAGAGACGCCACGTAGTCTGCGGTCCCCGAGTCGTCCACACCCCGCTCGAGAAGGGCCTGCCGTACCAGGACGTAGAAGACGAGCTCGGGACGAACGTTGACGCGTCGCTCGGTGAGCACGGCATTGAGGACCCGGGGATCGTCCAGAAGGCTGTCGAGCCCGTCGGCCTCCAGCTGCGCACGCGCGGACGCGTGCGCCTCCGGGTCGTGGCGCCCCATCAATTCGACGAGATGCAGGGCTTCGCTGCGCCCAATGGATGCGCGGATATTCGGCACAATCATCGTCGTCACTCCCGCGTTCGAGGATCACCTCCCCCTCTGTAGAACCATGGTCGGCAACTCCAGGGTCCTTCTTCAGGGTGTGACCTCGGCTCCGCAGGGCGCCAGAACTTCCGAACGCGGCGCCTACTCGGAGGTCAGCGCTTCCATGCGAGCCACGCCTTCGAGTCCGACGATCGCGTGGACGACGTCATCGGAGAGCCCGGGATCGAACCAGTGCCCGAGGTCAGCCAAGGCGCGAAATGCCGCATCGGCCTCTTCGTAGGCGCGCCCGAGGACGGCCCGAGCGGAGTCCGCGAAGTGCTCTTCGACGACGTGGGGTGGAGCTTCGCCCCCCTGCTCCAAGCGCTCGAGCGCGGCCCGTTCCGACACGGTACCAGAGTGCACAACTTGCGACACCAGAAGGTTATGCGAGCGCCGCCTCACGTCGAACTCGAAGTCGGTGAGGTCGTCGACGATCTGGAACGCCGTCCCGAGTCGGGAGATCGCCGCTTCCGCCTCGACGAGCTGCGCAGAGACGTCGTCGCCCTCCAGTACCGTGGGTGCGGCGAAGGCGAGTGCGAAGAGCGCACCACCGCGCACCCGATGTACGGCATCGACCATCGCGTCCGGCGTAGGGACACCGTCCACCCCGCCCTCTTCCGACCCCTCCAGGACGCCGATCTCGGCCATCCGATCCATGAGCGAGCGCTGGATCTCGGCCCCATCCGAACGGGAGAGCACCCCGTTCGCCTCGGCTCGGTCGAGCGCAGCCCGTAAGAGGCGCTCGAAGGACATCAGCTGCAAAATCGAGAGGAAGCGGGCGCCCGCATGGTCCGCGAGCGGGAGGAGGCTCTTCGCTTGGTCGTCGAAGATGTTGTCCGCCGCGGTGATCGTCCCCTTGATGCAGAAGTTCAGCTCGGCGTAGCACTGCAGCCGTGCTTCCGGGACGCCGAGCGACGCGAAGATCGAGCGGAAGAGGATCAGGAAGAAGTACTCCTGGAGGAAGCCGAGCCCCTCCGGACTCCCGAGGTCTTCCGGCCCCGGCACGGGAGGATTGGGCCGGCGGAACTGCTCCCCGATGATCGACTCGAGGTCCTCGAAGACCTGTCGGACCGCCCGCCCCTGCGCTTCCATGTCCGTGCCCAGTCGCTCCCAGACGCCGTGCTCGGCAAGCAGCCGAACGGCTCGATCTGAGCGGAATACCGGCGATAGGGTCATGGGATCAGGTCGGAGGAACGGCCCAATGGAGCCGCGCGTACCACGGAATGTACCAAAAGCGGTACCGAGGGTCAGGAGCCGAGAAGCTCTCCCGCCATGGCCAAGCCGTACAGCGTGAGAAACGGCTCCACCTTGTCCACGGTGCGCAGGTGCGGGCCGATCGCGTTGGCGAAGCCTCCGGTGGCAACGACGAGGGGCTCTGGCCCTTCCCACTCGTCTTTGATGCGGCGCACGATCCCGTCGACGGCCTCGACGGCCTGGTAGAACACACCACTCTGGATGCACGTCTCCGTGCGGCGGCCGATGACTGCCTCCGTCGGCTGAAGTTCCACCTTCGGCAGCTTCGCGGTCCGAGCGGACAGCCACTCGAGACCGGCCCTCAACCCAGGTGAAATCACGCCCCCCAGGAAGACGCCGTCCGCCGTGATGCAGTCGAAGGTCGTGGCCGTCCCCAGGTCTACGGCGATCGTGTCTCGACCGTAGAGCTTCATCGCGGCCAGCGTGTTGACGATGCGATCCGCGCCAACCGAGAGCGGCTCTTCGACGTCCAGCCGGATCGGGAGCGGACTCGCCGGGCCCACAGCGACGACTTCGGCACCGGAAATGGCCCGAATCGTCTTGCTCCACACGTGGTTTACGGACGGAACGACCGATCCGACCACGCCCCGGACGATCTCGTCCTCCGGAAAGCCCGCCCCGGCCAAGAAGGCGCGAATGAGGGCCGTCATCTCGTCCCCGGTGCGCGGCACGCTGGACGACACCCGCCACTCCGCGGCCAATTCGGTGGTCGAGGTGGCCAAACCGACGACGGTTTCGGTGTTTCCGACATCGACGACGAGTTGCACGACTTCTCCTCCTCTGAGGGCTACGGGGCCACGAGGCGTACCGAGCCGGACACCACTCGTACCCGGGTGCCGTCTGGTCGCTCCAACCAGAGTGCACCTTCGGCGTCCACCCCGCGGGCGACGCCCCGCCCGTGGATTTCCGACTCTATCGGGGCGTCGAGGAGCGCGTCACGCTCCTGAAATGCCGACCTCGCCGCCTCGGCACTCCCGTCCGCGTCCAAGGCGGCCCGTAGGGACCGCAGGATCGCGCCACACAGCTCCGAGGCGACCGTAGACGACAAGGGTCGGCCTGCGGCCTCCACGAGGCCTATCGGAGGGAGCGCGCCCCCCGCGTCGACCTCGGGCGTCTCCAGGTTGACTCCGATCCCCACCACCGTGCCCGCGGCTCGGCGTTCGACGAGGATCCCCGCGAGCTTCCGCGTCCTCACCACCACGTCGTTCGGCCATTTTACCGAGCCGCGAACGCTCGGCGCCACTTCGTCGACCGCCGCCGCGACGCAGGTACCCACGACGAGCGGAAGCGCGAAGCGCCCGGTGTCGACGTCCACGAGCACCGACATCCAGAGAC
>JBCCEZ010000117.1:0-3462 GCA_039030015.1 Gemmatimonadota bacterium
GAGTCGGCGACCCCGCCGGCGATCGGTGGCTCTACGCCGTTGAGGTTGATGCCTTCTCCGAACTCGCTGACGCGGAACGCCAGGACCTGCTCGCCCAGAACGAAGTCCTCGACCGCGGGGTTGAAGCGGGGCGCGCCCGTCTCGTCGAGGAAGGCCACGGGCTGGCCGGCCGCGTCGTAGACGTGCAGCACCCGATCGAGCTGGTCGCCGTCGCCGTTGAGGGCCGCTCCCTGATCCGCCTCGGGGACCGTGAACGCGACGTAGTCGCCGACGGCCTGGACCTCGTCGGCCGCGAGGAAGAGGTTCTGCCAGGTCCCGCTGGTCCCCGTCGCCGTGTCGTTCAGGTGGACGACGAAGTCGTCCATGTCGGAGTCTCCGTTCAAGAACAACCCTTCGCCGTCCTCGGAAACGAGCGCTGCAATCCAGCGACTCGAGATGTCCACCTCGGATGCGGCGATGGCCAGGTTGATTGGGGATCCCACCTGCCGGTTCTTCCAGAGCTGAACCACCCGGTCGTTGCCGTCGGAGTCTCCGTTCAAGTCGATCCCACCAGAGCCACCCTTCGAGCCCGATCCGGATCCAGGACTCTCTGCCCGAAGCCACGCCGCGGCACCCGCGTCGAGGCGAACGCCCTCGCCGGCCCCGAGCAGGACCGGCATCGGCGTCGGCGACCGCGCATCGAGGACAGCCAGCACGACATCCTCGGCGTCCCCGTCTGCGTTCACATCGGCAGCAGGATCCAGACGATCGACGGTCGAGATCATCAGCGTGTCGTTGTCGTTGAACGGCGCAATCGTGTCCCGCACGACGACGCTCGTCGCATCGGCAGACACCGGGAGGTTCCAGGGCCCATCGGCCAAACCCAGAATGAGCGCATTGCCTCGAAGGCCCGTCTCGAAGTGGCTTAGCTCGAGACCGAAACGCGTGAATGCGGCCCGGGCCCCCGCGGGATCCAGCCCGATCCCCTGGTCGTCGACTTCACCCAGATCGGTGAAGTCCGTCGCGTCCGACTCATCGAAGATCCCGTCCTCGTCCGCATCGCGATCGATCACGACCGCCGCGGCGCAGGAAGTGAACTGACAGTTGCCCTGAACCAGAACGGCGACGAAACGCCCGTCGTCCGACATGTCTCCGAGCTGCTGCACGCGTCCTCTTCCCGGAAACGGGGAGACGCCTGATGCGAGAATGGCAAACGTGATGGTCGATGGTTCGTCGAGAATTCCGTTTCCATCACTGTCCCGATCGAAGACGACTACACCTTGACTGAGCGAACCGAGAATCGCGATGTAGCGGCCGTCGGGGGTCATTCGCGGAGGATGATCCGTGCCGTCGAAAAAACCGGACTCGCTCGAGAGGTCGATCACGGCGTTGGGCGGGCTCGCCTCGTCGAAGATGCCATCCCCGTCCGGGTCCCGGTCCGTGACCACCAACAGCCCTGAGAAGCCAAGGAACTCGGACCCGCGGACCGCCACGATGTGACGACCGTCAGCCGACATCTGAGGGAAGGCCTTGTCGATGCTCGGAGCACCGAAGTCCAGGGCGACCGCCGTCGGGAGGCCAGGTCCAGAGGTCTCGTCGAACACGCCGTTGCCGTCCGGGTCGCGGTCGCGCACGAGGATGTCGAAGCCGGGCCCCAGGTCAAAGGAGCCCGTCGAACGAGTCGCCATTGCAATGTGACGGCCATCGTCACTCAGGTCGGCCAGACCCGCCGGCGTGACGCCGTCCAGCGGATCGCAGATCCCAATGCATCCGATCTGGGCTCCCGTGGCGGAAAGACTCTGTCGCGTGATCTCGGTCGCTCCGACCTCGTCCAGAATCCCGTCTTCGTCGGTGTCGCGGTCGAGCACGAAATGGTCCGGGTCGAAGTTGGTATCCCCGACCACGAGATTCGGCGCATCGCTCTCGAAGAGCAGGAAGCGTCCATCCGGCGTGATCTCATTCGGGTAGGTCGCGCTGTTGGGAGCCGGCTCCGGAGACAGAACCGTCGTACTCCGGGCCGCCGAATCGAGCTCCGAGATGCGATAGAAGAGAAGGCCATCCGAGAGGCCTATGGGTGCTCCAGAGACTTCGGGGAGCGCGTCCAGGGCCGGCGGCGTACCGGAGACAAGGGGAACGGCGGTTCCGGCTTCGAGCCGGAAAGCCCGGAGCACCCCGTCGACGGTATCCCCATCCGCGTTCGAGTCTGAGTCTCCTTCTCCATACTCCGACTCCACGAGCGCAAGGACGTTGTCCTCGACGTCGAAAGCGGGGAAGCGGAACGGGAAGGACCGAACCCGCGTGCTGGCGCGTCCCGCCGCGCCCGGGGCGCCGATCTCGACGACCTCGCCGGTGTCCGCATCGACCATCGAGATGATCGTTGCGTCTTCGTCGTCGCCGTCGAGGTTCAGATCCTGGGACTCCAACGGCTCCGAGCGGACGAACATGAACAGGTCGTCGTTGGCGACCAGGCCGTCGATCGCCGCCGGGTTGGCCGCCTCGGCCGTGTAGTCCACGCTCGCCAGGAGGATCGGCCCCGTCCCCGCCGCGGAGTAGCGGTCGCTGAAGTCGAAGTTCGAGGGCCCGCACTCGCCGCCCGGACAGGCGCCATCACCCGTGCAGAGCGCTCCGTCGTTGCTGCCGCCGCGACAGCGCGCGCGTACGCACGTCGAGGCCGGACACTCGAAGTCCGCGATGCAGGCGAGCCCGCCTCGCGTGCCGTCGGCGCACTCCTTGAAGTCGGGGCTCCGGCGCAGCACTCGGATCACGCCGATCTCGGCGTCCGTCGAGCCGAACAGGGTGGTGTCCGAGCTCTGCGGGTCGGAGATCGGATTGAAGAGCGGGTCGACCCGGAGGCCCTTCTGCGAGAGCGACTGCAGGAAGCGGGGCCCCGGCACCTCGATCGGTGCACCCACGGTCTGGTTCATCTCGGGCGGCGTTCCCGTGAAGGCTGCGATGGAGCTCTGCACGCTCACGAGGCGCGGAATCGGCAGCGTCCGGGGCTGGACGAGCACGCCCCGCCAGTCCACGGGCACCACGGCATTGCCCTCGGCGTCGGTGGTGAACCGGACGTCGATGCCGCTGTTGTTGCAGGTGACCGACGGGTTGGTCGCGGTGCAGATGTCCTGGAAGTCGTTCGGCGCCGGGAGCGCCGTCAGACCGGCGAACTGCGGGTGCGCGTTCGCGGCCTCGGTATCGCACGTGTCGTCCGCGGCGTAGATCTCGTCGGTGCAGGCGATGAGGCCGGCGCCGAGGTCGGCGCAGCGTGAGGTCGCGAGTTCGCAGGGCAGCGGGCTTCCGTCGAACGTCACGGCGACGGAGACGGGCCCGGCGAAGGCCGTCGACGGGAAGTCCAGGCTCAGGCGGTCGGTCGAGTCCATCCACGACGCCTGGGCAGACGGTGCCGTCGCCTATCTAGGCGTGACCACGGCCGGTTTCCCAAATCTCTTTATGTTGTTCGTATTGGGTCCGTACAACATAAAGAGA
>JBCCEZ010000118.1:0-3168 GCA_039030015.1 Gemmatimonadota bacterium
ATGAGGTCGAACCCTTCTTCATGCATCAGACGGGCCTCGGCGATCACTGCTCGGATCGCCCCCTGAAAGAGTTCGAGCTCGTCGTCCAGGATCGAGGGATGGTCGACGAAGCCGTGGCCGGGAACGTAGACGTCGACGTCCATCGCCTGAGCCGCCTCGATCATGTCGACCCATTCCGAGGGGAAGGCCGTCCGCATAGCTGGGAAGATGCGGTGCAGATAGGCCTCGCTCATGAAGAGGATCTTCTCCTCCGGCATGTAGACGACGAGGTCTCCTCCCGTATGGGCGCGGCCGAGGAAGTGGATCTGAATTTCACGACCTCCGCGGGAGAGCGTCGCCTCCGTGGAGACCTCTTCGGCCGTGGTGGCCCAGGTCGGGGCGTCGCGACCCTGGATCGCAGCGGCCCGATTCACGGTCGCGAGGGAAAACGGGTGCGCGTGGTACGTCACGTCTTCGGGGAAGGCGTCGTTCCCTGCCGTGTGGTCCCCGTGGTCCGAACAGACGACGACGTCCGTGATGGGTAGATCCGTGATCGTGGCGATGTGGTCGACCATTCGTTGTGTTTCTTCGACGCTGCCCTGGCCGTCCGCGACCACGACACCTTCGTCCGTCACCACGAAGAGAGAGACCGTGGTAAAGCGCTCGTCACCCGCCGAGCGAAGCTGCTCGTACGAAAAGACTCCCGGAGCCAACTCCTGAACCCGGGGGAAGTCCTCGTCCGTGTATCCACGCGCGTAGGGGTCCGCGGTGCGGACCTGCTGGTCCCCCGGGATGTCCGGCGTCGCCTCGGCAGCCGGCTCCTCGGAGACCTCGCCGCCCGAGCAGCCGAGAAGGAGGAAAAGGCCGAGCGCGGAGGCCCGTGGCAGCATGCGTGCGGCTCGGTTCGCCATGAACTGTGCCCTTCGGTAAGATGACCAACGATCCCGAATCGGAGGCACACAATGAAGAAGAATCTCCCCTGTGTCACGGCCTTTCGTACCGCAACGCTCGTAGCGACCGCCGTGCTCGTCCTGACCGCGCAACCGACCGCGGCTCAGATCGCCTACGAAGACGAGATCGTGATGGAGCGGCCGATCCCCGCACTCAACTCGATCTGGATCGAAGAGATGACGTGGATCGAGATCCGGGACGCGATGGAGGAGGGGAAACGAACCGCCATCGTCTCCACCGGCGGGATCGAGCAGAACGGCCCGTACGTTGCGATCGGGAAGCACAACTACGTGCTCGAAGCCGCCTGCGAGGGGATCGCCCGCAAGCTGGGGGACGCGCTCTGTGCCCCGATCATCAAGCTGGTTCCGGAGGGCAACATCAGTCCGCCGTCCGGTCACATGCGATACCACGGTACGCTCTCGGTCCGACAGGAGACCTTCGAGATGATGCTCGAGGACGTGGGCCGCAGCCTGCACCAACATGGCTTCGACTGGATCGTCTACATCGGAGACAGCGGTGGGAACCAGACCGGGATGGAGCAGGTCGCGAGCCGACTGAACGCCGAGTGGGGTACCGACAAGGCGCTCTTCATCGGGGAGTTCTACGACAACGCCGGTGTGCAGCGACACCTCGCAGAGACGTACGGGATCACCGAGGAGAACGACGGGTGGCACGACTCGTTCTGGCTGACGACGATGCAGGCCGCCGTGGATCCGGAGACGGTCCGATACGAGCAGCGCGTGCAGGCCGGCCGGGCGTCGATCAACGGTGTGTCGATCGAGCCTCTCGGCCGGACGATCTCGATCGGCGAAGAGTTGCTACGGTGGCGGATTGACCGGACCGCGGGGGTTATCGAGGAACGGCGGCGCTAGCGACCTAGCCGCCTCCCGCACCGTCTGGAGTGAAGACCCACGTCGTTCGGCTGATCTCCGTCCACGACTCGACGTTGGCCCCGCCGAATACGTAGATCTTCCCGTCGTACACGACCGCGCTCGCACCGTGGACCGGTTCTGGGAGAGGTGGGGCGGTGAGCCAGCGGTTCTGTGCGGCGTCGTACACGTCGTGTCGTCGGCCTCTCGACATCGGTTCTCCACCCATCACATGTAGGCTTCCGTCGAGATTCACCGCCGCCGCGCCTCCGCGTCCCGCGGGTAGCCCGGCCGCCTCCTCCTGCCACGTGTTGGTGGCCGGATCGAACACTCCGTGGCGCCCGGTCGTCTCGAAGATCATGAGTCGACGGCCGGCGATGGCGTGGAGTCGATCGTCGCGTTCGACCACGACGAGGTGGTCGCGAAGGGTCGGCACGTCGGGCAACACCTCCCATTGCTGGTCCGGCGTCCAGCGGAGGGTGGCGGGCGCGAGGATCTCGTCCCAGCGGAACCAGTCGTCGGGGCTGAGTAGGCCCGACGAGTAGCCCCCGACCAGGTAGAGTGCGCCGTCGACCGCGGCGAGGCCGCCTGCTGCCCGCGGCTCAGGCAGCGGCTCGCGGGCGGACCATTCCGAGGCGGTGGCGTCGATGTGCCATAGGGTGGCGGCGGGGGAGTACGTCGCTCCTTCATCGACAGTGGGCACTGTCGTGCGTGCGCCCCCTGCAACGAAGATCGAGTCGCCCAGCCGGGCCACACCTACGTGGTTCAATCGACGGGGAAGGTCGGGTCCCTTCGACCACGACCCCGAGCGGAGGTCCAGGCGGTAGGTCCGATCGGAGGTGGTTTGATCGTCTGCGATCCCGCCGATGACCCACGCCTCATCTCCGAGTCGCGCCGCACCTGCTGCTAGGAGTGGCTCCGGGAGCGAAGGGCCCCGACTCCACGTGCCGGGGATATCGAACGACGGCGGCGGTGGGTCTTCCGTCGGCGGCTGCGATTCGATCGGGCCGTCTTCGGCGCAACCGATCACGATGCCGAGAACGACCGGGCTCAGGCGTCGCGCCCAAACACGGTTGAGCGGAGGGATCAGGGCGCGCATGGGTCGTTGCTCCTCGGGACGGTTGTTCGATCGGAGTGAGACGCGCTCTGGGGTGGGGTTCTTCCCTCTCCCCGCGTGACGCACGGAAGAAAGGACAGCGCCCCGGCGTCGAACCGGTGCAGCCGCCGCGATCCCCAGCTAGAGCGTCGGTCTTCGACCGAGCAGGAGTGCGACCATGACCTCGACCCGAATCTCTCCCTGGCATCCGACCCCGCGCGTTGCGTTCGTGTGGTGCCTGGCCGTCGCCGCGGCCGGGCCCCACACGACAGA
>JBCCEZ010000119.1:0-2797 GCA_039030015.1 Gemmatimonadota bacterium
ATCCGCGGCGATCGGAAGGTAGACGTCGATGTCCCGCGGCCTGGGCACCGCCGCTCCTAAGTACATGACATCTCCAGCAACGCCCACAACGTCGAAGACGGCGTCGAAGAGTTCGATCTGGCGTCCGACGGCGGTGTCCACCCCGCCCATCACCCCCGCCAACGATTCGCTGATGACGACGACGTTGCCTCCCTCGGCGCCATCCATCGCCTCCACGCTGCGTCCCGCGAGAATCGGAATCTCGAGGACCGCCATCATGTGCTCGTCGACGAGGTGCGTGTACGCGAGCAGCCCCGTCTCACGCGACACGTCGGGCATGCCGTCGAAGCGCACTCGCCCTTCCCCAGAAAAGCCGGGGGGCACGGTCGGGGACGCCAGCCCGACGGCTTCGATGCCAGGGACGCGACCGAGTCGTTCTCTCAGCGATCGATAGAAGGCGGGAAGTGCGGCAGACTCGGGAATGTCTTGGGAATCCACGAAGACCGCCGCTTTGAGGATGCCGTCGCTGCGGAACCCGACATCCGCCTGCCCCATGGCCCGGTACGACTGCACTAAGAGTACCGCAGAGGTCAGGAGGACCGTCGTGACCGCGATCTCGCCCACGACCAACCCCCTGCTGAGCTTCCGAGCACTTCGCCCCTGGGTCGCAGAGCGACCGCCGGACACGAGGGCCTGGCCCGGAGGAGTTCTGGCCTGGAGAAGACCGGGCGCCACCGCGCTCATGAGTGCGGTGCCCGCGAGCACGAGGAAGGACACCAAGAGTGAAGCCGCATCGGGCACGACGTCGATGTAGCCGGGGACCGCTTCCGGAGCGATGCGCAGGAAACTCCGGAGCACCATGGGCGCGAGGGCCAAGCCGAGGACGCCCCCGAGCCCCGTGGTGAGCACCGTTTCGAGCACGGAGAGTCGGAGCAGGCGCGTCGGGCTGGCCCCGAGGGCCGCCCGGACCGCAGACTCGCGCCGACGCTCCACCGCGCGGGCCAACTGAAGTCCCGCGACGTTGGTCGCGGCGACGAGGAGCAGGAGTAGGGCCGCTCCCAGGAGCAGCAGGTTCCGTGACCGGAGCTCGCCACGCCAATTCTCGCCGAACGGCTCGGCCCAATAGCCTTCTCCCGGGTTTACGACGCCCTCCCCCTCGAGTCGGTCGGAGAGTTCTCTCACTTCTCGACGGACGTCGGACAGTCCACCACCCTGCTGGAGTCGACCGATCGTCCAAATGAACTCCGCGCCCCGGTTTTCTCGCCTCTCTGCCGTGAGCTGGTGTTCGAGCGGAATCCAGAACTCGAGGTCGGGGAAGTCTGCTTCGATCGTGCCCAAGAAGTCGCTCGGGAGGACGCCGACGATCGTGAAATCTCGGCCGGCGGTGCGCAGGGTCGTCCCGAGCACCCCCGGATCGCCGCCGTAGACGCGGAGCCACGTCCCGAAGGAAAGGAGCAGGGTCGGGTTGCTCCCCGGTCGATGATCGTCAGGACCGAATGTGCGGCCCAGGTGGGGTTCGATGCCGAGGAGCTCGAAGTAGCCCTCGGTGACCGCCTCTCCTTCGACGCGCCGCGCCCCTCCATCCGTCAAGAACATCTGCCGAGAGCGACCTGCGGCGACGAGCGGCTGGAGCGTCGTCATCGTCGCCTCGAGATCGCGGAGGTCGGGATACGAGAGCTGCCCACGGCCGGCCAGCTCCACGCTCTCCTCGATCCCCCACACACGAACGAGTCGATCGGCATCGGGGAACGGGAGAGGCTGGAGCAGCGTGCTGCTCACGAGGGTCATGACCGCGCTGGTCGCCGCGAGGCCGAGGGCCACGCAGAGCACCGCCGCCACCTGACGACGAAGGGAGCGCCGGCCCGCCCGGAGCACCTCGGTCACGTCCGATCGCCACGACCCGACGTCGACGCGCGCGCCGGAGATCCGCTCGGCCGCGCCGTGGAGCAGGACCGTCCCGGACGACCGAATCCAGAACCACAGCATCGTCGCCCTCGATCCTCGGGCTCCTTCCTCTCGATACCTCGACACGAAAACGTGCATGGCATCGTCTTCGAAGCGTTGCCTGAAGTTGGCTGGATAGGCTCGCCACAGACGCCGGTAGCGGTCGACGGCTCGTCGCTCGTCCTGAGTCAGGTCGTGGCTCACCCTTCGCCCTCCAGCTCCAACGGCATGCGCGCCTCGGCGGCCTGAACCAGGGCGTGCATGCGACGCGCCTCGGCGGCAACGACGCGCCGCCCGAGCGGAGAGACCGCATAGGAACGTCGGCGCGGGTCCGTCCCCTCTCCGAGGTCGGCCGCCACGACCTCCTCGATCAACCCGGCGTCCAGGAGCTTCCGGAGATACCGATAGAGGTTTCCTGGCTCAAGCCGGATCCGTCCGTCGGTCCGCGACTCGATTTCCTTGAGTATGCGGTAGCCATGACTCGAACCGTCCACCAGGACGAGGAGGATCCAAAACAACACGGGCTTCAGCGGTAGGTGGTCCTCGACCGACATCTCGACCTCGAAATCAAATCATCATGACTATATGCAAAATAAACCTATTCGAGACTTCGAATGAGGTCCAGCCAGGGAGCCGGCCCACTTTGCATCGCATCGTGCCGATCCCTACCGTGCCTCGATGACGCCCTTCTTTCGATGCGCCCGCCGACTCGCCGGTCTGTGCGGTACCGGGTCGAGCTCGATCCGGACGTGGTGGACGCGTGGGGTGTGCCCGCGATGAGACCTGCCGCATACCTTGAAAGCAGGGCCAATGTTTCTGAGAGGCTCCAAGCACCAAACACTTGAGATTTGAGCCGAGGTGATTTTGCTCTGTA
>JBCCEZ010000120.1:0-2754 GCA_039030015.1 Gemmatimonadota bacterium
ACTCGATCATCATCGCCACCGGGGCCTCGGCCCGCTGGCTCGGGCTCGACAGCGAAAAGAAGCTCCAGAACAAGGGCGTGAGCGCCTGCGCGACCTGCGACGGCTATTTCTTCCGCGAGCAAGACGTGACCGTCGTCGGCGGCGGAGACACGGCCCTCGAAGAGGCGATCTATCTCGCCGGGCTCTGCAAGAGCGTCACGATCATCCACCGTCGTGACGAGTTTCGCGCGAGCAAGATCATGCAGGACCGCGCCTTCAAGCACCCGAAGATCAGCATCCGCTGGGACACCGTCGTCGAAGAAGTGCTCGACGTCGAAAAGGGCGAGGTCACCGGCGTCCGCGTCAAGAACGTGAAGACCGAAGAGACCTCGGTGATCGACTGCACGGGCATGTTCGTCGCCATCGGTCACATCCCGAGCACGAAGGTCTTCACCGACTGGCTCGAGACCAACGAGACCGGCTACCTCGTGACGAAGCCGGACAGCACCGCGACGAGCCTCGAGGGCGTCTTTGCGTGCGGCGACGTCCAAGACCACGTCTTCCGGCAGGCCGTGACCGCGGCGGGCACCGGCTGCATGGCGGCCATCGAAGCGGAACGCTGGCTCGCCGAAAACGATCTCACCTAACTGAGGGGGCTGAGCCTACTGAGGGGGCTGAGCCTACTGAGGGGCTCTGCCCCCTTCTGCTCCGCAATTCTCGGTTTCGGCGGGAGTGGCTCGGCATCCGGCCCTCGAATGTCCTTGGCCGGCTTCCTCGAGAATCGCTCCGCAGACCCCCGACGCAATGCGCTGCATTGCGCACGACCCGTTGTCGGGGACGGCCGATGTGGGCGCGAGACGATATGGAGTGACCGGCTCCGGTTCGACAAAGTCCAGATCCGACGTGAGTCGGGGGACGCTGGTGTCTGTCGACAACCATGTTCCGCGGGTTGGCGCTCGAGAGCGTCAGAGCCGCATGCGAACGGAGCCGGTCATGGAGAACGCTAGCACCACTTGGGTCGGGCTGGACGCCCATAAGAAGTTCATACAGGTCGCGATTCAGCGACCCGGCGATGCGCTCGAGGAGTGGCGTGTGCCGTACACGCCGAGGGACGTGAAGAGGCTCGTCCGCAAGAGCACGAAGAACGCGGATGGACCAGTGCGTCTTTGTTACGAGGCAGGCCCGCTGGGTTTCGAGCTCCAGCGACGCATTCACGCCGCTGCGAAGGACGCAGACGTGCGATGTGCGGTGATCGCCCCCTCACTGATCCCGAAGAAGCCAGGCGACCGGATCAAGACCGACCGAAAAGATGCGCGCCAACTCTGCGAGCTGTTTCGCGCCGGTCTTCTCACCGAGGTCCATGCACCGACGGAGGCTGACGAGTCGGTTCGGGACCTGTGCCGTGCACGAGGCGCAGCGAAGAAGGACTTGAACAGCGCTCGCCATCGGCTCTCGAAGCTCCTGCTCCGTCGGGGTCGCATCTACACCAACGGTCGGCCATGGACTCAGAAGCATCGCGTGTGGCTCAACGCGCTGTGCTTCGAGGCCCCGGTCGACACGGTCGTGTTCAACGACCATCTGCTGGCCATCGATCAGATCGAGGCCCGGGTCCGCTCGCTCGATGGGGCGATCGCAGAGCTGGCGCAGCTCGAACCCTACGCTGAGCGCGTGGGCTGGCTTCGCTGCTTCCACGGAATCGACACGCTGAGTGCGCTCACCTTGCTCGCCGAGATCCACGACTTCCGTCGCTTCGACCATCCGCGGCAACTCATGAGCTACCTCGGACTCACCCCGTCGGAGCATTCAAGTGCTGGCGAATCGAGGAAAGGAGCGATCACCAAAGCAGGCAACAGTCGCGTGCGACGTCTCCTGGTCGAAGCGGCCTGGCACTACCGTCACCGGCCCAGAGTCGGAAAGGCGCTGGCGAAACGACGGCAGGGCCAGAGTCCGCGCGTCATCGCCGTCGCAGACAAGGCTCACAAGCGCCTCTACGGCCGCTACCAGCGGCTCACCGTCGGGAGCCGAAAGCCCCCGAACAAGGCGGTCGTCGCTGTTGCGCGCGAGCTCGTAGGCTTCCTGTGGGCGGTTTTGCGGGAGCCGGTGGCGTGAAGCTCTGCTCCGCGAAGTGCTCCCCGACGCCCCGGACACAAGGCGACCTTCGGTCGCTGCTCGTGACGTCCCGGCCGTCGGCTGTGCGCTCCGCGGAGCAGAGCCGAATCGAGCACGAACAATCAGAACCCTCGTTCGAAGAACAAGGGCGGCGGACCGACAGAGGCACGATCCAGAAGATGCCCGGCCCCCCCTTGCGACAGACGACTGCCGTCGTCGGATTCGCGGCGCTAGACAGGAGCACTTCCCGACGGAGCACGGTCATGTCGGCTCTGCCTCGGCTCGCCGAGGTAATCCACGGATATCAGATTGATTCGTCGTCGAAGAAGCCCCAGTCGTCCGCCGCCTTCGTTCTTCGAACTCGCGACACCCGAGCCAGGCCTCCGCCCAACCGATCGGCGCGCTGGACAAAGGTCACTCCATATCAGGCGGGATCGACTGCGAGGGTTCTGCGAGCCTCAGATGCGCTGGGGCCGGCGTCGGAAGGTGGTCTAGCCAGCCTGGGTTCGCCGGCTTCGATGGGATGCGCCTAGCCCGCGTCGATGGGGCCGGCGTCGATGGGGCCTGCGTCGATGGGGCCGGCGTCGCTGGGGCCGGCGTCCGTTGGGCCGGCGTCGAGGGGGCCGGCGTCGAGGGGGCCGGCGTCGAGGGGGCCGGCGTCGCTGG
>JBCCEZ010000121.1:0-2527 GCA_039030015.1 Gemmatimonadota bacterium
CCTCTTCGTCCGAGACGAAGATCACGGACAGGTCGGCATCCTCGCGAGGGAAGTCCACGCCGCTGTTGCCCGAGGTCAGCGCCAAGGACGACGCCTCCAGACCCCGCTCGGTGCCCCAGCCCGCGAGGCCCACGCGAACCATCTCGCGAAACGCAGCGGCAGGGGCCGAAGATTCCGGCGTGATCAGCCGGCCCGCGGGTCCGTTCACCAACACCCCGGGGGCACGCTCCGTATCCGTGGTCACTACCGCGACCGCGTAGTCCGTCTCCGCCTCGTCGAAGAAGCGCGTGAACGTGGCGAAGTGTTCGCTCAGCTCGTCTTGCTCGTGTTCCATCGAGCACGAGTCGTCGACGACGAACAGCACATCGACCGCCGCGGCCGCTCGCTGTTGGTAGGCGACGGTGCACACGCCGCCGACGTCGCACTCCACGTTGCTCGGCGGTGCGGGTTCACATCCGCCGATGCCGAAGGCCGTCCCGATCACCCACACCCACGTCGCGCGTCTCATGCCGCCCAGGCTAGAGAGCTGATCGCAAATGCGCCAGGGGATCGACGCGGAGCTCCAGGCGTGATCTAACGGCGACCGGAGGTCGTCGTAGATGGATTGGACTGCTGACCTTGAGCTGACCGCCGAGGAACTCCTGCTCCTGAAGCTCTGCAAGAAGCAGAAGCTGTGGGGATTCCTCCGCAAGTACCGCCACCGGATCCTCGACGAGGAGGTTCGTTCGGCCATCCGGTCGATGTATCCGGCTCTGCGCGGTCCTGGCCGACCTCCGAAGGCGCCTGAACGGCTCGCGCTGGCACTTCTTCTTCAGGTGGCATTCGAGGTTCCCGACCATGAAGTCCCGACCCTCACGGCGGTGGATCGCCGGTGGCAGATGGTGCTCGGTTGCCTTGGAGCGACCGAGCCGGTGTTGGCGCAGGCCTCGGTCTTCGACTTCCGAGAGCGGGCCCGGGCACACGGCCTGATGCCCCTGATGCTGGAGAAGACGGTCGACCTGGCCCGGGAGACCAAGGGTTTCAGCCACAAGCGTTTGCGGGCGGTGTTCGACTCGAGTCCGCTGCTGGGCGCGGGTCGCGTCGAGGACACCTTCAACCTGCTGGGTCGCGCGATCTCTCAACTCGTCGAGGTCGCCGTGTCGGAAGCAGGCGTGGACCGAGAAGCGGTCGTCGAAGAACTGCGGCTCACGGTGGCATCGGGCCCCAGCGTGAAGGCCGTCCTGGACGTCGATTGGCGAAAGCCGGCAGCCCGTTCGACAGCGCTGCGCGAACTGCTCGCGCAGTTCGAGCGCGTGCGGCAGTGGCTGCTCGAGACCTTCGATGCAGCGGCGCTGGAGCAACCGCCGCTGTCGGACCGGTTGGCGACCGTCGCCCGCATCATCGAGCAGGACACAGAGCCCGATCCCGACGCTCCGGGTCCCGGGGGCCGACGAATGCGGGTGGGCGGGGCGAAGGACCGTCTCATCAGCTTGTCGGATCGGGACATGCGCCACGGTCGCAAGTCGAAGAAGAAGGTGTTCTCCGGCTACAAACGGCACGTCGCGGTCGACGCCGACATCCGCGGGTTGGTCTGCGCGACCGTGGTCCAGCCGGCGAACCATCGAGAGCACGCTGCGGCCGCGCCCCTCGTCGAGAAACTCCGTGCGCAGGGCTTCGTGCTGAGCGAAGCGCACATCGATCGGGGCTACCTGGCCGCGTCGGTGGTAACGGAGATGCGCTCCGAGGGCGTCGAGGTCGTATCGAAGCCGCCCACGGAGGCGCGGCGCGACTACTTCCCGAAGTCGGCCTTCGCGATGGACTTCGAGTCGGAGACGATCACCTGTCCAGCCGGGGCAACCACTCGCCTGCGCCTCGGCAAGACCGTTGCGTTTCCCATCGGGGCCTGCCGCTCTTGCGAGCTGAAGTCGAACTGCACCCGCAGCCGACAACGTCAACTCGCGGTCCACCCTCAGGAGCGGTGGTACCGAGAGATGGCCGAAGAGCTGTCCACTGCCGAGGGGCGCCACCTCCGACGACAGCGGGTCTACGTCGAGCACGCCCTCGCGAGGGTCGGCAGCATCCAGGGACGCCGCGCCCGCTTCCGGGGTCTCGACAAGAATCAGTTCGATCTGGACCGAACCGCCGTCGTCGCCAACTGCTACGTCCTTGGACGCCTCTGGACGAACGCCGCTTGAGAGTTTCCGGTCACGTCTCTAGCAGCGCGTTGATCTACGCCTTATTCGGCGCTTCGGGGATCGACCCGTGTGATCGGTCCGGATAGGCTGGTTCGCGAGCGGAGTCGGTATGGCGCTGGGTCGAAAGAAGGCGAAGCAGACATCGATGTGGGTCGCGGGTTCCAAGCTGCAGCGGGGCCCTCGTCATGTGTTCTACGAGCGTCTTGAAGAGGTGCTGGTGGGGGCGGACTTCGACGGTCGGACGGAGGCGCTGTGCGCGCGTTTCTACGAGGACGCGGGTCGTCCGGGCCGTCCTTCGGTTCCGCCGGGCGTGTACTTCCGGATGTTGCTGGTGGGGTATTTCGAGGGCATCG
>JBCCEZ010000122.1:0-2513 GCA_039030015.1 Gemmatimonadota bacterium
CGCGCCCGCGCCTCCCCGATCCCCGTCGTCAGAGCCTCTACGATGCGCGACGGGCCGAGGAGCTCGAGGGCCAGCCCGTCCGCAAAGGCATCCGACCCCGCGCGTTGCGTTCGTGTGGTGCCTGGCCGTCGCCGCGGCCGGGCCCCACACGACAGAGGCGCAGGATGCCTTTGCGGACGGGCTGGCCCTCGAGCTCCTCGGCCCGTCGCGCATCGTAGAGGCTCTGACGACGGGGATCGGGGAGGCGCGGGCGCGAGCGACCGCCGAAGGGGATCGCTGGACGTCGCAGCGTCAGCAGGCCTTCGTGGAGCCGTTCACACGGCTGATCGGACCCGCTGATGCGTCCTCGGACCTTCTCGACCCCGCGGAGAGTCTGTCGCTCGGTGAGTTCTACTTCCTCACCTTCCGCGGAGACCTCGCCCGCCCGCGCTTCCTCGAGTTGGCGGAACGTGGAGACTTGGTAGGCAGCCACGCAGCGGACCGGCTCCTGGCTATGGCTTTCGCAACAAGCGCGGACGATCGGTGGAGCCAGCTCGACGCCTTCGAGCGTCGCTTCTCGCCTTCGATCCGCCAGATCCATGGACGGCGAAACGCGATGTCGTTCATGCTCTCTCGGGCATCGCGGGCCGAAGGGGACGCGGCACGCCCCGCCGTCCGACGACTCCTCGACGCGGTCGACGCGTTGCCGATGGACGCGCCGTACTCACTGCTTCAGTTCCCGGTGCAATGGGAGAGTCTCGTCCAGCAGGCTGGATTGGAAGACGAGGCTCGCCGAATTCTCTCCGAGAAACTCGTCGGCCTTCGGCAGCTCGAAGCGAGGTGGGCCTCAGGTGCGTGGGGTGACGATCTGATCCTGACCGACGCGATGCCGGCGTGGTACTGGTACGCCCAGGGAGTCCACTCAGGGGAGACGTTCCGCGACGCGCGCATCCGGCAGCTCGACGAGGTGATCGCCGCGTTGGAGATGTGGCTGGGGGAACCGGCGGGCGATCGTCCCGCACCGAGCGACGAGGACGAGGTCCGTCGGGTCGTGGGGCTCTACGTCGAGGGGGTCGATACCCACGACGCCGACCTCTTACGCCAGGCCTTCCACCCTCAGGCACAACTCCAGGCGAGCCTCGCCGGTTACTGGGAGCGCCCGTTCTCCGACTGGTTGGCGTTCACTCGTGCACCCGTGCCCGACGACGTCGACCAGCGTAGCAGTGAGATCGTCTCCATCGCGGTCCACGGCGATGCGGCCTCGGCCACCGTGAGGCTGGAGTGGCCGACGGTCCGCTACGTCGACGTTCTGTCCTTACTCCGGGTCGACGGTTCGTGGCGGATCGTAAACAAGATCTGGCACCAGGAGGCACGGCCGGCGGCCGGCTAGTGCGCACACCGTGACCGCGCGGGTCATATCTCCCCGTTCTGGGCCTTCCACGCGTCGTAGCGCATCCGGAGGGTGATCACCGGATTCCCGTTCTCGTGCGACTCGATGTTCTGGTCGTGCACGTCGATGAACATGGCGTACTCACCGTCGTTGAATGACGAGCCTTCGACGTCGTCTTCGTCCGCAGCGATGATGTACGCGACGTGGGCGTTCCGACCGTCGCAGGGGGCGTCCGGGACCGGCTCTGTCTCACACGTGCACCGCCGGTCGCCGCCGGCATCGTCGGCCGCCTCCATCGCCGCCATCACTTTATCGAGTACGTCCCCGTCGGCTTGCTCCAGCGCCCGCGCAGCGTTTTGAACCACGGCGTCCGAAGCGAGGATGTTGCCCTGCACGGAGTAGTAGATCTCCGTGCCGGGGACCTGTCCCTGAGCGGAGGACGATGCGGCACTGTTCCCGGAGCCCGAGAACCCGATCATCCGACCCTGGAGGTCGACGATTCCGAACTGGCGCCGTTCGATGTCCGGATCGGCGCGCAGCATGTCCAAGATCAGCCGAGGGTCGGTACCGGCCTTCAACTGCTCGAAGATGAGCGTTTGGTTCTCCCGGGTTCGATCAACGCCGGCCTGCGCGGCGGCGGCCCCGACACCGGGGACGAGGATCGCCTGAATGTCCATCAAACCCTTGGACGGGAAGTCCAAGAGCCGCGCCTGCGCGACGCACGTCGCCGACGCCACCACGATCCGACCCGTTCGGGCGTCGACCGCTACCACCGACCACGTCGCCTCGGCGGGTGAGGGAGTCAACGCGAGGGCCGCGAGCGCAAAGAGCCCGAGGGGAAGACGGATACGGCTACGACGCATGACGATCTCCTGGGATGCCGGGTGGCCGGGAAAGTGCGGAACCGGGGCGTGCCACGCGAGCAGGGGGTGCGACGGGCGCGGACTCGCGCCGGACAACCGCCCTGTGGGGGTCGGTCTAGCGCCCGTTGCCTTCCTCGTCGGCGTGCGCAGCAGTCCACGCGGCCGCGAAGGCGTCGAGCCCGCTCATGAGCGACGCTTCGACATCGCCCACGATACTACCCGAGGCGGATGCGCCGACGTGCGTCGCGTACCAGGTGACGCTCTCGGGCAGGGTGATCTGC
>JBCCEZ010000123.1:0-1921 GCA_039030015.1 Gemmatimonadota bacterium
GGTTGGGGGGGTTTATTATTGTAATGTTATCAACTTTTGTGGGGCCCCGCCTTGCGCGGCCCCCCCTCTTCCGTGTTGTGTGGCTGATCAGCCCGTTGCTCGGTCTAGGGCCACCAGACGATCCCGACGAGGAAACGGTTGGTTTGCGAGTCGATGTCGAAGCCGGCCTGGGAGGTCCCCCCGACCGTCAGCGTGGTGTACTGGCCGGCCGTCACGAGCGCGGACAGGTCGATGGCGAAGCCCTGGCTCGGGTAGATCATGATGCCACCGCCGAAGGTGAAGCCACCGCCCGAGATCGAGCCGTCCGTCCCGACGACTCCCCCGATGTCCGCGATGCTTACCGCGCGTGCGGAGAACGCACCGGAGAGGTAAGGAACCCAGCTTCGGAGTGAGTTGGCGAAGTGGAATCGAACGCCGAAATCCGCGTGACCGAGCGTCCAGTCACCCTCCACCTGGCCCCCGTCCCCGGCGACGTCGATCGTGGACCCGTCGAGGTTCAAGAAGAGCGTGAAGTTCCGGTTGAGGCCGAGGCCGAAGGTGACACCACCTCCGCCTCCGCTGGCGTAGTCGGATCCCTCGATGTTGACGGCCCCAGCTCCCACGTGAGCCCCGAGGAGGAAGCCGCGCGTGGTCGACGATTGCGCGGCGGCGTCCTCGGACAGGCCGAGCGTCGTCGCGGCGGCGAGTGCAGCCAGGAGCGCCACGGTGCGAAAGCGCGATGCGTTCATGCTGATACCTCGTGTGTACGTGCGAATTCCCAGGGTCGCTGGGCAGTCCGAAACCGGAGGCCCCGCGTTGCAGGACCTCCGGTCTACGGTACTGATGCGCCCCGGGTTGCGGAACGTTCTTGTTCTCAGCTTCAGAGTATGAACCCGAGGAGTACGAGCTCATCGACCGGGTCGACGATGTCCTCGAGGAAGTCGAATACGTCCTCCACGACGTCGAAGATCCGAACGAGAACCAGGATCTCGACACCCGAGAGCGGCTCACCGGCAGCGTTCAGGAACACGGGCTCTTCGCCCGCGGCCACGGTCATCGTCGCGAAGACGTCGCCGTTCACGTTCACCGAACCGTCGCCCATTCCCTGCCCGTCCGCTTCGAGCTGAATGCGGACGGTGTCTCGCCGGTTTTGCATCGTGATGTCGATGCGACCCGGACCGTCATCGTTCCCGTCTTCGATGCCGGTCAGCGAACCGAAGACCGAGAGACCGTGGGCCTCGACCCCGAAGTCGAAGGTGATGTCCAACGTCGTGACGTCACCGACCTCGTTCGCGTTCACCGCGATGTCGAAGTCGAGTTGAGCCTCGTCGCCAGCGAAGAACCCGAGAACGGTCAGAGCGCCGCTCGTCGCGTCGTGATCGAGTGTCACTCGATAGTCCAGTAGCGTCGAGTCCTGCTCGACCACGATCAGCCGGAGCACGATGTCTTCGGCGCTGTTGTCGCCCTCGTCGATCAGGTCTGCGTAGCCGATCTCGCTTTCGACGATCGGTACGCCGGACGCGTCGACCTCGTAGATCACGAACCGGACCCCAGTCTCGGGTGCGTCGGTTCGGGTCAGGTCAGGCTGGTAGTCGTCGGACTGCGGGTCGTAGACGAAGGTCGTACCGCGATGCCATCCCGAGATGATCGGGCCGGCCATGGGGCCGTCGTTCAGCTCGTCGTGTGCCCGGATGAGCCTGGATGCGAGATCCTTGGCCCATGCCTGTCCACCGTCTGCGGCGCTGGGGGCACCGAGGTTGGCGATGACGTCGATGCCTGCCGGCGACGGCCCGAACGGCGTGCGACCGCCGAGTGCGGCAAAGCCCGCGAGCTCGGTGGTGCCGAACGAGGCTTCGAGCGCTTGCATGTCCTCCAGCGCGGCCTCGGCATCGAATGCCTCCACGACGTCGGGGTCCGTACCGGCGTCGCAGCCGGCTGCGAC